>NZ_JBNPTX010000002.1:0-707115 GCF_051167875.1 Bradyrhizobium sp. HKCCYLRH3097 | reverse complement strand
GCGACGGGCGCGTTGCTCCGCAGCCGGGTGTCAAAGCCCGCGCCGACGAACGGAGCGATGCGACGGCGAAGTGGTGTGGTCCTGGCATCGCGGTGCTGATGCCAAGCCGGCGGTGATGATGATCCGCCGGCGACGGGGGCAAGACAGCCGATCCCCGGGGAGAGCGCCTATAAGTCGTCAAACCGTCGCGCAGGGAAGGCCGGATATTGGGCTGAACCTGTGGTTCTGCCGCGTGCTTTTTGCTGCACGCGGACCGCGGGTATCAGCTGATACCCGGTCTTCCCTGCGCCTCTTCTTCGAGGAGAAGGGGACTTCAGTTGCATAACCCGGGCGTCATCAGCGGCGGGATCGCGAGGCCATGTGTGAGCCATGTGTGCCGTCTGATCGTCGAGCGAAGGAGCCGCGGTGCTGCTGGACGATGGCCGGCTCAGGCGCCCGCATCATGCGCATTGATCACCGCCACGAAGGCCTCGCCGTAGCGCGCGAGCTTGACCGTGCCGGCACCGGGGATGCTCGCAAGCTCCGCGACGGAGCGCGGATGGCGGGCCGCCATTTCGGCCAGCGTCTTGTCGTGGAAGATGACATAGGGCGGGACGTTCTGCGCCTTGGCGAGCTCCATCCGGCGTACGCGCAGCTTCTCGAACAGGTCGCGGTCGAGGTCGGGAAATGCCGCCGTGGTCTGCCGCTCCCGGGATTTGCGGTCGCGCCGCGACTTCTTCAGCACGCGCAGGCTGAGCTGCGGCTTGTCGCGCAGGAACTGGCGACCCTCGGGCGAGATCGACAGGCCGCCATGGCCGGCGACGTCGACGCTGATCAGACCATGCGCGACGAGCTGGCGGACGATCGAGCGCCAGGCGTTGCGGTCGTGCTCCTTGCCGATGCCGAAGGTCGAGAGCTTGTCGTGGCCGAGCCGTTCGATGCGCTCGTCGGTCTCGCCGAGCAACACCGCGATGACGTGGGCCTGGCCGAAGCGCTCGCCGGTGCGGTGGATGCAGGACAGCAGCTTCTGCGCGGCGATGGTGCCGTCGAAGGTCTCCGGCGGGTCAAGACAGATGTCGCAATTGCCGCACGGCGCGCAATCGTCGCCGAAATAGCGCAGCAGCACCTGGCGGCGGCACTGGCAGGTCTCGGCGAAGCCGAGCAGCGCATCGAGCTTGCGGCGCTCGGTGCGCTTGCGCGCATCGGGCGCGTCGGACTCATCGATGAAGCGGCGGCGCAGCGCGATGTCCTCCGCCCCGTACAGCATCAGAGTCTCGGAGGGCAGGCCGTCGCGCCCGGCGCGGCCGGTCTCCTGGTAGTAGGCCTCGATGCTGGAGGGCAGATCGGCATGAACAACGAACCGCACGTCGGGCTTGTCGATGCCCATGCCGAAGGCGATCGTGGCGACCATGATCAGGCCCTGCTCGAGCTGGAAGCGGCGCTGGTTCTTCTCGCGCGCCTTCATCTCCATGCCGGCATGATAGGGCAGCGCCGGGAAGCCATGATCGCTGAGCGAGGCGGCGACTTCCTCGGTCTTGCGTTTGGACAGGCAATAGACGATGCCGCTCTCGCCCTCGCGCGATTTCAGGAAGGCCAGCATCTGCTGCATCGTGCTGGTTTTCTCCGCTGCGCCATAGCGGATGTTCGGCCGGTCGAAGCCGGCGATGAAGCTGTTGCCGTCGCCGATCGAAAGATGCTCGACGATCTCGGCCCGCGTCGGCGCATCGGCCGTGGCGGTGAGTGCGATGCGCGGGATGGTCGGGAACAGCCCGGCGAGGCAGTCGAGGGCGCGGTATTCGGGACGGAAATCATGGCCCCATTGCGAGACGCAATGCGCCTCGTCGATCGCGATCAGCGACAACCGTGCGGTCTTGAGCCGCTCGAGGTTCTCCGCCTTGAGCAGCGTCTCGGGTGCCATGTAGAGGAGATCGAGCTCGCCGCGTTCGATGTCCTGCCACAGCAGGTCCTTCTCGGCGCCCCAGAGCCGCGAGTTCAGCGCCGCGGCCTTCACGCCGGCCTGCCGGAGCGCGGTGACCTGGTCCTCCATCAGCGCGATCAGCGGCGAGATGATCAGCCCGAGGCCGGGACGCGCCAGCGCCGGGATCTGGTAGCACAGCGACTTGCCGCCGCCGGTCGGCATCAGCACGAAGGCATTGTGGCCGGCGATCACGTGCTCGACGATGTCGCGCTGCCGGCCGCGGAAACTGTCGTAACCGAACACGGTCTTGAGGATCGAGAGCGGATCGGCGGCCATGGGAACGCACTTCTTCGGCAGACAGAGGGACTGGATAAGTCCCGTTGCAGCCCGCTGCCGTCAAGCAAAAGCTGGCCGCCGACGCGCATGTCAGCGGGGCCGAAAAGCATGGACCGGGGGACAGCGGCCGGGGCGCGTTGGACAAGCCGGCGAGTTTTGGCAGAATCGACTTGCATCGCAGTATGTTCTGATCCTGATCCAACCATGGGGCTCCCGGGGGGAGCCGGGTGCATTGGCACCTCGCCGGGCGCAAGTGCTGGTCGATGCCGATCCGCAGTGGTCGGTGGTGCAGCTCGCCGAGCGGCAGCGTGCGCTCGCCATGCAAAGCTCGGGGGCGTGGCGCCGCGAGATCGCGAGACATGTTGAATCGTTGGAATTCGCTTCGACGTCGCCGTTTCGTATACGGTGGCGGCTGGTCGAGGCCGGTCCGCAAAGAGACGCGCGTGCAGAGTTGGTGATGTGAGTGCTTGCAAATCTGTTTGACGGTCCGGTCGTGGTGGCGGCGTCCAGCCTCTCGCTGGCGGAGGATGAGCTGTTTCCCGAAGAGCGCGCGCATATCCAGGCCGCGGTCGCCAAGCGGCGCGCCGAGTTCGCGACCGCCCGGATCCTGGCGCGCAGGGCGCTGGCGTCGCTGGGAGCTTCGCCGGTCGCGCTCGTCCCGACGCCGGATCGCGCGCCGGTGTGGCCGTCGGGCTATGCGGGAAGCATCTCCCATTGTGCCGATCATTGCGCCGTGGCCGTGGCCCGAAGCAGGGATGTCCCGTCCCTTGGACTGGATGTCGAGGACCTGCGCGAGCTCGATCCGTCGATGCGCGATCTTGTGCTCACGCCGGCCGAACGGCAATGGCTTCGCGGCCAGCCCGACGCGTTGCAGCCGATGCTGCCGATCGTGATCTTCAGCGCCAAGGAAGCCTACTACAAATGCCAGTATCCGCTCACGCGCGGCTTCCTGGATTTCCAGGATGTCGAGCTCGCGATCGCATGGGCGGCGGGCACGTTCGAGGTGCGTGTCATGAGAGAGGATTGGCCGGCCGCCGTTGCTCGCCTTGCCGGACGCTTCTTCATCGCTGACGGCCGGGTCAGTTGCGGCGTGACGTTGGCGAAGGGCTGATCACGCGGATGCAGCCTGGAGTTGGGCCGCGCCTGCGTCCTGGCGGCGGCGCCGGAGAGCCACGCCATCGCCATCCCGGCAAACCTCCGGACGACGAGCAGCTTACCGCAGTCGCTAAACATGATGCGCTGCAAACGTCGCGAAAACGCGCTTGACATGTTTAGTCGTTCGCAATCTACTAAACAAAATACTTAACTCGGACGGATGATCCGAGGGCCAGGGGAAACGCTTGCGGCTCGCGCTGTCGTTGTGACGGCGCCGCTCGCCGCGGGCCATGCATCGCCGTCACCCACGCGAAGCGGGGACGGCGCCAACAGGGAGGGAGTGCCAGATGAAGTTGCTGCAGACATTTGCACTGGCGGCGACGGTCGCCGCCGCGACCGTGCTCGGCGCGTCCGCGCCGGCACGCGCCGAAGGAAAGACGATTACCTTGTGCTGGGCCGCCTGGGATCCGGCCAATGCGCTGGTCGAGCTGTCCAAGGACTTCACCGCCAAGACCGGCGTCAACATGAAGTTCGAGTTCGTGCCGTGGCCGAACTTCGCCGACCGCATGCTCAACGAGCTCAATTCCAAGGGCAAGCTGTGCGACCTGATGATCGGCGATTCGCAATGGATCGGCGGCGCGGCCGAGAATGGCCAATACGTCAAGCTCAACGAGTTCTTCGACAAGGAAGGCATCAAGATCTCCGATTTCATGCCGGCCACCGTCGCCGGCTACGCCGAATGGCCGAAGGGCTCGCCGAACTACTGGGCGCTTCCGGCGATGGGCGACGCCAACGGCTGGACCTATCGCAAGGACTGGTTCGCGCGGCCGGAGATTCGCGAGGAATTCAAGAAGAAATTCGGCCGCGAGCTCGAGGTGCCGAAGACGCAGGAAGAGCTGAAGGACATTGCCGAGTTCTTCCAGAAGCGGGTGATCGACGGCAAGACCGTTTATGGCGCGGCCATCTTCACCGAGCGTGGCTCGGAAGGCATCACCATGGGCGTCACCAACGCGCTCTATCCGTTCGGCTTCAAGTATCAGAACCCGAAGAAGCCGTATGACATGCAGGGCTTCGTCAACTCGGACGATGCGGTGAAGGGCCTCGAGTTCTACAAGGCGCTGTACAAATGCTGCACGCCGCCCGGCTATTCCAACGGCTACATGCAGGAAGGACTCGATGCCTTCAAGTCCGGCCAGGTCGCGCTGCAGATGAACTGGTTCGCCTTCTTCCCGGGCCTTTACAAGGATCCCAATGTCGGCGGCGACAAGATCGGCTTCTTCGTCAACCCCGCGCAGAAGGAGAAGGGCTCGCAGCTCGGCGGGCAGGGCATCTCGGTGGTGGCATATTCGCCTAACCGCGCCGAAGCGCTCGAATATATCAAGTGGTTCGCCGCGCTCGACACCCAGAAGAAGTGGTGGGCGCTCGGCGGCTACAGCTGCCACAAGGGCGTGCTCAACGATCCCAACTTCAAGAACACCGCGCCGTTCGCCGCCGACTTCCTGGTGGCGATGGACCAGGTGGTCGACTTCTGGGCCGAGCCGTCCTACGCCCAGCTTCTGCTCGCGATGCAGAAGCGCGTCCACGACTATGTCGTCGCCGACCAGGGTACGGCGAAAGGCGCGCTCGACGGGCTGATCGCCGACTGGACCAAGGTGTTCAAGGAGGACGGCAAGCTGTGATGGAGGCGGCACCTCTCGCGCAAGCGAGATCCGCCACGACGATCCCTCCGGCGAGCTTCGGCTTGCCGGGCGGACCAGCCAGTCTCACCGCCAGCCCGAAGCCGCCAGTGAAGCAGCCCCTCGCATGACCGACCAAACCGGACTGAGCAGCCTCGTCGACCGCGCCGCCCTGGTGACGCCGCCCGCCGTGGCGGGGCGCGTGCGCGGCCTGTCCGAGCGCGCCATCGCCTGGCTATTCATCATGCCGACCATGCTGCTGCTGCTCGCGATCAACATTTTCCCGTTGATCTGGACCATCCGGCTGTCCTTCACCAATTATCGCGCGAACCGTCCGAACGCCACCGTGCTCGATATCGGACTCGCCAACTACCAGTCGATCCTGACCGATCCGGACGTCTGGGCGGCGATGACGGTGACCGCGCGCTTCGTGTTCTGGACCATCCTGATCCAGACCCTGCTGGGCTTTACGCTAGCGTGGCTGATCGACAAGAAGTTCCGCGGCCACGGCCTGTGGACCACCTTGATCCTGCTGCCGATGATGCTGTCGCCGGCTGTGGTCGGCAACTTCTGGACGTTCCTCTACCAGCCGCAGATCGGGCTCTTCAACTACGTCATCTCCGCCGTGACGGGCGCGCCCGCATCGTCTTTCCAGATGCTGGCGCAAGTGCCGCTCGCGCCCTGGGCGATCGTCATCGTCGACACCTGGATGTGGACGCCTTACGTGATGCTGATCTGCCTTGCAGGTCTCCGCTCGATTCCCGACTACATCTATGAGGCGGCCGAGGTCGATCGCGCCTCGCCGTGGCGGCAGTTCTGGTCGATCACTTTGCCGATGGCGCTGCCGTTCATCATGCTGGCGGTGCTGTTCCGCGGCATCGAAAACTTCAAGATGTTCGACATGGTCAACCTCCTGACCGGCGGCGGTCCAGGCTCGACGACCGAGGTCGCCTCGATCACCCTGAAGCGCGAAGCCTTCGAGAAGTGGCGGACCGGCTATTCCTCGGCCTTCGCCATCATCCTGTTCGTCACCGTGTTCGGCCTCGCCAACATCTACGTCAAGGCGCTCAACCGGGTGAAAAGCCGATGACCGGTCTCGCAACCGCCCATTCCGTCGTCGATCCGTCGCCACTGACCAAGCGGATCGCGGCAACCGTGGTGATCGCCTATGCGCTGATCACTCTGGTACCGCTGCTGTGGATCTTCATGACCGGCTTCAAGTCGCCGTCGGACGCGATCGCCTATCCGCCGAAGCTCGTCGCCGAGCCGAGCCTGGAGGGCTATTGCAACCTGTTCACGACCCGGACCCGGCAGGCGCCGGAGTACATGGCCAAGCTGCCGCCGGCTGCCAGTCTGTGCGACCGCATCTCGCGCGGCCGCAACATGGTGGTCGCGGGTCCATCGAACTACATCCCACGCTACGTGAATTCGCTGGTGATCGCGTTCGGCTCGACGGCGCTGTCGGTCGTGCTCGGCACGCTGGCGGCCTACGCCTTCTCGCGCTTCAAGGTGCCGTTGAAGGATGATCTGCTGTTCTTCATCCTGTCGACCCGGATGATGCCGCCGATCGCGGTCGCGATCCCGATCTATCTGATGTATCGCGAGCTCGGCCTGTCCGACACGCGGCTCGGCATGATCCTGCTCTATACGTCCGTCAACATCTCGCTCGCGGTCTGGCTGCTCAAGGGATTCATGGACGAGATCCCGCGCGAATACGAGGAGGCGGCGATGGTCGACGGCTACACCCGCCTGCAAGCCTTCTTCAAGGTCGTGTTGCCGCAGGCCACCACCGGCATCGTCGCCACCGCGATCTTCTGCCTGATCTTCGCCTGGAACGAATATGCCTTCGCGGTGCTTCTGACCTCGGGCACGGCGCAGACCGCGCCGCCCTTCATCCCGATCATCATCGGCGAGGGCGGCCAGGACTGGCCGGCGGTCGCGGCGGGCACCACGCTGTTCCTGATCCCGATCGTCGTGTTCACGGTGCTGCTGAGAAAACATCTGTTGCGCGGCATCACCTTCGGAGCGGTGCGCAAATGAGCGAGATGGCACAAGATCAGCCGGCCAATGCGGCGCACTCGCGCTGGCCCCGGGCGCTGCGGCGCGGCCCGATGGAGACGCTGGCGACGATCCTCATTGCGGCTGGCGTGCTGATGCTGCTGCAGCCGTTCGCACTGGTGCTCTACACCTATTCCTTCATCACCACGCTCGCCGGCGTCGTGATGTTCACCATCGTCTCGAAGTTTCCGGACTGACGCCATGGCCGAGATCCGGATCGAGAATCTGTTCAAGGAGTTCGGCGGCCTTGCCGCCGTGCGCGGCACAAGCTTCACGATCGCCGACGGCGAGTTCTTCTGCCTGCTCGGTCCGTCTGGCTGCGGCAAGACCACGACGCTGCGCATGATTGCGGGCCTGGAGCTGCCGACCTCGGGGACGATCAGGCTCGGCGGCGAGGACGTCACCTTCCGCCGCGCGTGCGAGCGCGACATCGCCATGGTGTTCCAGCTGTTCGCACTCTACCCGCACATGAACGTGCGCCGGAACATCGCTTTTCCCCTGGTCTCGATGGGGGTGCCCAAGGGGGAGATCCGGCGGCGGGTCGAGGAAGCCGCGCGCATCCTGCGCATCGACCATCTGATCGACCGTCCGGTGAGCGGGTTGTCGAGCGGCGATCGCCAGCGCGTCGCGCTCGGCCGCGCCATCGTCCGGGAGCCGAAAGCGTTCTTGATGGATGAGCCGCTCGGCGCGCTCGATGCGGAGTTCCGTCACATCATGTGCGGCGAGCTGCGCGCCCTGCACGACCGGCTCAAGGCCACCACCGTGTTCGTGACTCACGACCAGCTCGAGGCGATGTCGATGGCCGACACGATCGCGGTGATGAATCGCGGCGTCGTGGAGCAGCTCGGAACGCCCCAGGAGATCTACGACCGTCCCGCCACCATGTTCGTCGCAGACTTCATCGGCTCGCCGGCGATGAACTTCATCCGCTTCGCGGGCAGGCTTGGCGCCGGCGCGAACTGCGTGCGGATCGACGGCGCCGAGATCGGCGTGCCCGAGCTGCGCGAGGATGCCGAGAGCGATGAGCTGATCCTCGGCGTGCGGCCGGAGCAGGTGGCGCTCAGCGCCGAAGGCGGGCTGCGCGGCGAGGTGTTCGGCACCGAATATCTCGGCACCACCCAGATCATCACCGTCACGACGTCTCATGGCATCGTCAAGGCGCGCGCGCCCGCGGCGGTCCGGGTGCAGCGTGCGGAGCCGGTCGGGCTCAGCTTCCGCGCCGACCGGCTGTCGCTGTTCGACGCCGCCACGGGCCGCGCGGTCCGCACCGCGCTGTATGAGCAGCCGGTGAGAGGAGGGCGCCATCATGGCTGAGACGCGGCTCAACGCCGTCAGCAAGTCGTTCGGTTCCAAGCCGGCGGTACGGGATCTGTCGCTGACCATCCGCGACGGCGAGCTCGTCGTGCTGCTCGGGCCGACCGGTGCCGGCAAGACCACGACATTGCGGCTCGTGGCCGGCCTCGAGATGCCGGATCGCGGCAGCGTCACCATCGGCGGTGTCGACCAGACGAAGGCGACGCCGGCCGCGCGTGACGTCACGTTCGTGTTCCAGCAATATTCTCTCTATCCGCATCTGTCGGTGTACGACAATCTGGCTTTTCCACTGCGCTCGCCTATGCGCAAGATTGCGGAGGCTGAGATCAGGCGCATCGTCGGTGACGTCGCGGCGATGCTGCGGATCGAGGACAAGCTCGGCAACCGCGCTACTCAGCTCTCCGGCGGCCAGATGCAGCGTGTGGCGATCGGCCGCGCGCTGGTGCGCAGACCTGCGATCGCGTTGCTCGACGAGCCGCTGTCCTCGCTCGACGCCAAGCTGCGTTCCGAGCTGCGCATCGAGCTCAAGCGTATCCAGCAGGATCTCGGCGCCACCATGCTTTACGTCACCCACGACCAGATCGAGGCGATGACGCTCGCCAACCGCATCGGCGTGATCGAGCAGGGCCGGCTGGTGCAGGTCGGCAGCCCGCGGGAGGTCTATGAGGATCCGGCCAATACCTATGTGGCGACCCGGCTCGGCAGTCCCGGCATCAATCTGCTGCCGCGCGGGCTGTTTCCGGATCTCCCGGTGCCGGGCGACGTCGCGACGATCGGCGCGCGCACCGAGCACATGACGGTCCGGCGCGCCGAGAGCCGTGCAGACGCACGGGTGAAATGGATCGAGCATCTCGGCGATCAGAATCATCTGCATATCACGCTGCAGGACCAGACCATCGTCAGCCTGGTGGAGCCGGATACGGAATTGAAAGTCGGCGACTCCGTCGCTATCGAGTTCACCCGGCCGCTGCTGTTCGACCGGGCGGGCCAGCGGGTGAGATAGACAATGGACCAGGCGTTCAAGCGCAAGCTGATCGTGGCGATGGCCGATGCCATCATCGCCCATGCGGAGGAGCTGACCGCGCTCGACTCGGCGATCGGCGACGGCGATCACGGCCTCAACATGAAGCGCGGCTTCGAGGCCGTGCTCGCCGATGTGGACAATATCTCCGCCAAGCCTCTTCCCGAGGCGCTGAAGGCGGTCGGCATGGCGCTGGTGATGAAGGTCGGCGGTGCGTCCGGTCCGCTCTATGGCACGCTGGCGATGGGACTTGGCAAGGCGCTGCCATCAGAGCCATCTGCCGCCGAAGCGGCGGCGGCGCTCGGTCGCGCCATCGCAGACGTCAAAGCGCGTGGCAAGTCGGAAGCAGGGCAGAAGACCATGCTCGACGTCTTGATCCCGGTGCAGGCAGCTCTTGCGGCCGGTGGCGACGATCTCGATTCCCGGCTGCCCGCGATCGCCGCCGAGGCCGCCGACGCGACGGTGCCGATGCTGGCGATCCGCGGCCGTGCTTCGTTTCTCGGCGAGCGCTCGATCGGGCACATGGATCCCGGCGCGCGCTCGTCCAGCCTGCTGGTGCAGGCGATCTGCGGCGTATTCAATGAGGCCTGGGCATGAGTGAGCAGAAGAATGTCGGCATCGTCATCGTGTCGCATTCCGCCAAGGTGGCGGAAGGCGCGGCCGACATGGTCCGGCAGATGGTCGGCGACAGCGTGCCGCTCGCGGCGGTCGGCGGCAATGCCGATGGCGGGCTCGGCACCGATGTCGGCGCCATCATGGGCGCGATCGACAAGGCATGGTCGGAGTCGGGCGTTGCGATCCTGGTCGATCTCGGCGGCGCCGAGACCAACAGCGAGATGGCGGTGGAGATGATGCCGGAGGAGCGGCGCGAGCGCATCGTGATCTGCAACGCGCCGCTGGTCGAGGGCGCCGTGATGGCGGCGACGGAAGCTTCCGGCGGCTCGCCGCTCGATGCGGTGCGCGCGACCGCCGAAGAGCTGATGGGCGGATGAGCGGGAACGACAATGGCTGACGGTGGAGAGATCGGCATGCAGGAAGCGAAGGCGCACGCGCTGCTGACCAACGAGGTCGGGCTGCATGCGCGGCCCTCGGTCAAGCTGACCCAGCTCGCCAAGCGCTTTGCGTCGAGCATCGAAGTCGCGATCGCGGCCGACGGGCCCTGGACCGACGCCAAGAGCCCGGTGAAGATCATGCGCGTCAAGGCCGCCAAGGGCGAGACGCTGTTCCTGCGCGCCAATGGAACCGATGCCGAGGCCGCCATCGCCGCGCTGGTCGATCTGGTGAACCGCAAGTTCGACGAGGAGTGACGATGGAGCGGCGTATCTTCGGGCGGGCGGCGTCGGACGGGATGGCCATCGGGCCCGCCGCGATCCTGCATGCGCTGGAGGGCGCCAGCCGGAGCAAAGGGGCGATCGCGGAGGAGCATGAAGCGCTCGCCACAGCGGTCGCACATGCACGCGAGGCCGTGGCCGAACTGATCGGCAGGCTCGAGGGAGACGCGGCCGAGCTGATCGGCTTTCAGCTCGCGCTGCTCGAAGACGACGCGCTGACAGAAGCGGCTTACGTCCAGATCGAGGGCGGCGTCGCTGCGGATGCGGCCTGGCGCGCGACGATGGCGGAGGAGATCGCGGGATACGAGTCCGCTGAGGACGAGTATTTTCGTGCTCGCGCCAGCGACCTCGGCGACATCCGGGACCGCGTGCTGCGGCACCTGTTTGGCCTGCCGCAGAACGGCGAAGTGCAGAAAGGGGCGATCGTCGTCGCGCATGATCTGGCGCCATCGGCTTTTCTCGCCATCGACTGGACCAGCGGCGGCGGCATTGCGCTCGGCGAGGGCAGCCCGACCAGTCACGTCGCGATGCTGGCGCGCGGCCGCGGCGTGCCGATGGTGGTCGGGCTCGGTCACGATTGGGACAAGCTGACAGGGGATTTGCTGGTCGATGGCGGTCGCGGTGTCGTCATTGCCGATCCCAGTGCGCAGCGTATCGCCGCCGCCCGGGCGGAGGATGCGACCGCGTCGCGCCGCAAGGCGGACGCGATCGCGCGCCAGCACGAACCGGCACTGACGCGCGACGGCACCCGCGTCTCGGTGCTCGTCAACATCTCCGGCCCTGCCGACATGACGCTGCTTCCGGCCGCAGCCTGCGACGGCATCGGTCTGGCACGCACCGAGTTTCTCACCGGCAACCTGCTTCACGACGAGGAGGCGCAATATCACGCCTATGCCGAGCTTGTGCGCTGGGCCGAAGGCCGGCCGGTCACGATCCGCACGCTCGACGCGGGCGGCGACAAGCCGATTCCGGGCTACACGATCGATGGTGAGAGCAACCCGTTTCTTGGCCTGCGTGGCCTCCGTCTGTCGTTGCGTCATCCCGAGATCTTCCGTGTTCAACTGCGCGCGCTGGCGCGCGCCGCTGCGCTCGGACCGCTCAAGGTGATGCTGCCGATGGTGACCAATGCAGCGGAGCTGGACGTCGCGCGTCGCCATCTCCGCGCCGTGCTCGCCGAATTGGCCGCCGGCAACGTCGCGTTCGCCGCGCCGGCCTTCGGGATGATGGTCGAGGTGCCGGCTGCTGCGTTGGCAGCGCATGACTTCGCTGCGGACTTCTTCTCGATCGGCACCAATGATCTGACCCAATACGCGACCGCTGCTTCGCGTGACGGCGCCGAGGTCGCCGACTATGCCGACGTGCTGCATCCCGGGGTGTTGGCGATGATTGCCCATGTGGTGCGCGCCGGTCGCGCGCGGGGCGTGGACATCTCGATCTGCGGCGACGCCGCCGGTGATGTCAGAGCCATGCCGGCGCTGCTTGAGCTCGGTGTGCGCGCGCTGTCGGTCGCGCCGGGCCTGCTGCCGCTGGTGAAGGCGGCGATCCGCGAGCTTGACCTCGCCAAGGGCACGGAAAAGACCGCGGAAGAGGGCGCATGAGTGACCAGGATGCATCGGGGGCCGCGAGTCCGCTCGCCGAATACAAGGCGATCCTGCGCGCGGTCATCGACAGCCGTCCCTCCGGTACACGGCAGCGGCTGGCGGAGGCGATCGGCAAGAATCGCAGCTTCATCTCGCAGATCGTCAATCCGGCCTATGCGACGCCGATCCCGCTGCAGCATCTCGAGACCATCTTCCACATCTGTCACTTCTCGCCGCATGAGCAGCAGGCTTTTCTGACCGCCTACCGCGCCGCCCATCCGGGCCGGCTGGACGAGGTCGAGGCGCAGCGGCCGATGCGGCGCCTCGTGGTCGAGCTGCCGGACTTCGGCGACCCCGCGCTCAACGCCCATGCCGACCGCATCATCACCGGCGTCGCACGCGGCATCACCGCGCTGATCTCAGCCAACGAAAACAACGACGACGCCGAACCGGGAGGGAAGCCATGAAGAAGCTGATCAACGCCGTTTCCGACGTGTTGACCGAGAGCCTGCAGGGTTTTGCCGCCGTGCATGGCGACATCGTCACGCTGGGCGAGGACAACAAGTTCGTTCGCCGCAAGAGCCTCAAACCGGGCAAGGTCGCGCTGATCTCCGGCGGCGGCTCCGGCCATGAGCCGCTCCACGCCGGCTTCGTCGGGCCGGGCATGCTCGATGCCGCCTGTCCGGGCCAGGTTTTCACCTCGCCGACGCCTGACCAGATGCTCGCGGCCGCGCAGGCCGTGGACACCGGCGCGGGCGCGCTGTTCATCGTCAAGAACTACGAAGGCGACGTGATGAATTTCGCGATGGCCGCGGAGATGATGGAGGGCAAGGTCGCGACCGTCATTACCGACGACGACGTCGCGGTCGAGACCTCGACCTATTCGACCGGCCGCCGCGGCGTTGCCGGCACGCTGATCGTGGAGAAGATGCTGGGTGCTGCGGCCGAGCAGGGCCGCGATCTCGACGCGCTGAAGGCGCTTGGTGACGACGTCAACAGGCGCACCCGCTCGATGGGCGTGGCGCTGACCTCATGCACGGTGCCGGCCGCGGGCAAGCCGACCTTCACGCTCGGCGAGGACGAGATGGAGATGGGGGTCGGCATCCATGGCGAGCCCGGCAGGCGCCGGGTCAAGCTGGCGTCCGCGGACGCCATCGCCGAGGAGATGATGGGCGCGATCCTGGCCGATCTTGCAGCGAAGCCCGGGACTCCGTGCCTGCTGCTGGTCAACGGCTTCGGGGCCACGCCAGCGATGGAGTTGTACGTGATGGCCAATGCGGCGCGGCGCATCCTGGAAGGGCGCGGGCTCGCCATCGCGCGCGGGCTGGTCGGCTCCTACGTCACCTCGCTCGACATGGCCGGCTGCTCGCTCACCGTGACCGCGCTCGATGATGCCTCGCTGGGCCTGTGGGACGCGCCGGTGCACACCGCGGCGCTGCGCTGGGGCTGCTGAAGCGATGCGTGCTCAGCGGATCTCGTTCGAGTAGTAGTGTTGCGCCGTCGTGGCGCGGTGCTGGCTGAGGATCGCCAGCGCGCCGGTCTGGTCGTAGGCTTCCTCGTCGATCACGAGCACGGCGCTCGGAGAGGGCAGGCCGAGCAGCTTGCGGTCCTCCTTGGTGGCGACCTCGGCCGTCACCTTCTCGCGCACCGCGGCGATCCGGATGCCATAGGCCTCGAGCAGATGCCGGTAGATCAGGGCAGGGACTTTCTTCGGCTCGGCCGGAAATCCCGCCACGCGGCTCGCGACCATTGAGATCCGCGAATGCAGCACCGGCGCGCCAGCGACGCGGCGGATGCGATGAAGATGCAGCAGCGGCTCGCCCTCGGCCATCGCGAACAGCGCCGCTTCGTCTGGCTCGGCGGCGCGTGTCGTCACCGACAGCACCTCGGCCTCCGAGTGCAGCAGGCTGCCGTCCGCGCCGAGCAGGCGGAAGTACCGGAAGAAGAAGCTGAGCCCATGCTGCGACGCGCGGCCCGTCACCACCGTGCCGGTCTTGCGCCGGCGCATCAGCATGCCGCCCGCGGTGAGGTCGGCCAGCGCGCGGCGGATGGTGCCGACGGCGACGCCATATTGATTGGCGAGCGCGACCTCGCCGGGCAGCACTGTGCCGGGCGGCATGTCGCCGATCAGGATCGCCTCGGCGATCTGGCGCTTGACATGCTCGTAGAGCGGCACCGGCAGCGCGCCTGGACCCGCCCCCACCCCGTCTGCCGCTTTGCTGGCCACAGCTGCCTTTTTCATGGAATTGACAAACGCCGCGTCGTGAATTCTATTTCTATATAGAATATAGGATAGAGCTGGCGGCAAATGATTTCTGAGGGCATTCCAGCGGACCGGGGCGCGCGCAGCCTGGCCAGCGCTTTTGCCGCGATCGACGCCATGGCCGAGACGGCGGTCGAGGACCTGCGGAAGATGGTGGCGGTCGACACCAGCTTTCCTCCGGGGGGCGGCTACGATGCATTTGCCGACGTGATGGAGCAGCTCGCTGCCCCGCTGGCACTGGATAGCGAGCGCGTGATCGTTCCGGAGGACCTATGGCGCGCACCGGGCGCGCGCGGATCGCGGACGAATCTGATCGCACGGCGCCGCTCCGGCAGACCGGTGCTCGGGCTCTATTTCCATGTGGACACGGTACCGGCGGCGCCCGGCTGGGCCGCCGATCCGCTGCAACTGAGCCGCGACGGTGACCGTCTGATCGGACTCGGCGCGGCCGACATGAAGGGATCGATTGCGGCCGCGCTGCTCGCACTCCGCGGCGCGGAGCAGACCGGATTGCCGCTGGCCTATGATCCGATGTTGCTGCTGTGCACGGACGAGGAGGCAGGGCTCTATCCCGGCGTGCGTTACCTTGCCGAGCAGGGCCGTCTCGAAGGGCATATTCTGAATTTCAACGGCAGCGCCATGCCGCGGATCTGGGCCGGCTGCTTCGGCCTGTTCACGCTCACGGTGCGGGTTCACGGCAAGGCAGCGCATGCCGGCGAGCAGCGCCGCGCCGGCGCCAACGCGATCGAGGCGGCGCTGCCGATCCTCAATGCGCTCGCGGCCCTCGAGCCGGTCATCGCGCAGCGGACGTCGGCGTTGCCGCCACCGCCGCAGGCGGCTGGACCGCTCGCCGCGAGCCTCGACATCTCAGCCATTCATGGCGGCCAATGCGGCGGACAGATCCCCTCGCTGGTCGAGATTCTCCTGTGCCGCCGATACGCGCCCGAGGAGGACTTCGCCGCTGCACGCCGCGAGATCGAAACGGCCGTCCGGCAGGCGGCCGGCGCCGTCGACGTCGAGATCATCCTCACCGGCCATCTGATGCCGACATCCGATCCCGGCGGGCCGCATTGGCCGCGCTGGCAGCAGGCGCTGTCGGCCGGTTTCGGCTATGCCGCGGAGGACTTCGCTCGCTGGGGGGCGGCCGGCTGCTCCGATTTTGGCTGGGTGCAGCAGGCCACGGGCGTGCAGGAGGTGCTGCTCACGGGCCTCGGCAGGCCCGATAGCCGCATTCATGCGCCGGGCGAATCCACGACGCTCGCCGACATCGTCGCATTGGCGAAATCGGTGCTCGCCTATCTTGCAGCCGAGTTCCGTCCCGAACTCTGTCCCGAAGCCATCACGCCTGAAAAGGACTTCGCCTGATGCCGTCCGTGACCCGTCGTCATTTCCTTGCCGGCTCCGCGCTCGTGCTTGGTGCTCTGCCGCAAGTCTCTCTCTCTGCCGAGGTGCCGAAGCACGGCGGCGTGTTGCGGATCTCGGTCGACCAGGGCGCGGCGGTCATTCATCCGCTGCTCGCGCGTGTCAATCCGGAATACCTCATCACCGAGCTGCTCTATTCCAACTTGACCCGGTTGAAGCCGGACATGTCGGTCGAGCCGGACCTCGCCTTGTCGTGGCAGGCCGGCGCGGGGCTCACCGAGTGGACGTTCAGGCTGCGGCCCAATCTCAGTTTCCACGACGGCTCGCCGCTGACGGCGGAGGATGTCGTCGCGACCTTCAAGGCGATCCTCGATCCGAAGACCGCATCACCGGCGCGCACCAATGTCGGCCCGATCAAGGATGTCGCTGCCGTCGATGCGTCGACCGTGCGGTTCACGTTGTCGGTTGCCTTTGCCGATTTTCCGGTCGCGCTCGCCTACAACAATGCGCGCATCGTGCCTGCGAAAGTCGTTGCTGCCGATCTCGCCAGCCTCGCCACAAAGGCGAATGGTTCAGGGCCGTTCAAGCTCGTGTCCTATGAGCCGGACCGCAAGATCGTCGTCGAGCGCAACCCGGCGTATTACGATCCGGCGCGGCCTTTGCTCGATCGCGTCGAGATTCTCGTCTATCCCGACCGCACCGCCGAAGCATCGGCTCTGATTTCGGGCGACATCGATCTCATGTTGTCGACCACGCCCGGCGAATATGAGCGGCTCGGCAAGGCCAGCGGCGTCAAGGCGGTGCGGGTCCCCTCGGGGCAGTTTCTGAACGTCAACATGGGCTGCGATCAGAAGCCGTTCAACGACGTTCGCGTGCGCCAGGCGCTGGCGCTGACCATCGATCGCGAGGCCATGGCCGGCTTCGTGGCCGGCGGCTACGGCACGCCCGGCAACGACACGCCGCTGAGCCCCGCCTACCGGTTCTATCAGGACAGCAAGCTGAAGAAGCCCGACATCGCGAAAGCCAGGCAATTGCTCGCCGATGCCGGCTATCCCTCCGGCATCGATCTGACGATGGTGGCATCCGACAAACCGGACACGCGCACGCAGCTCGGCGTTGCGATCCGCGAGATGGCGGCACCTGCCGGCTTCCGCATCAACGTTCAGACGATGCCGCATGCGACCTATCTCGACCAGGTCTGGAAGAAGGGCAATTTCTACGTCGGCTTCTACAACATGCAATCGACCGCCGACGCGGTCTTCAAGCTGCTCTACACCTCGGATGCCGCCTGGAACGAGACACGCTGGAACAATGCGCGCTTCGACGAGATCGTCAATGCGGCGCGTAGCGAGACCGACGATGCCAATCGCGCCGCGCTCTATGCGCGGGCCCAGACGATGATGAGCGAGGAGGTGCCGTCGGTCATTCCGGTCTTCTTCGACATCCTGGCGGCGCAGCGCGCCTATGTGGAAGGATACCAGCTGCATCCGCGCGGATCGGTGTTCCGGCTCGATCTCGTCTCGCTCGGCGCAGGCGCGCCCAAGCGCAGCTGAGACGGGATCCGAGCGGTGTCATTCGCCTGGCTGCTGCGGCGGCTGCTCCTGATGGTCTATACGGTCGTCGTCGTCAGTGTGCTGGTGTTTGCCATCACACAGGCGCTGCCGGCTGATGCCGCGCAGACGCTGCTTGGCGAGAACGCTTCGCCGGAGGCGCTGGCCGCAATTCGCAGCCGGCTCGGGCTCGACGACCCGGTCTGGCTGCAATTCTCGCATTGGGTCGCGCACGCGGCCATCGGCAATTTCGGTGTCTCCATGCGCACCGGCCTGCCGGTCGCGCCGGAGATGCTGACGGCGCTGTCGCGCTCGCTGCTGCTGGCAGCGGGCGCACTCGTCGTCACCCTCCTGATCGCGGTCCCGCTCGGAATCTTCGCGGCGCTCCGCAAGGGGCGGCCGGCGGATACGGCCACCAGCGTGGTCGCCTATCTCGGAGTCTCCCTGCCGGAGTTCGTCACCGCAACCGTGCTCGCGCTGCTGTTGACCGACATTCTGCCATGGCTGCCGGCGACCGGCTACGTGTCGCCGCTGGAGGATGCCGGGCCGGCGCTGCGCCATCTGATCCTTCCGGTCCTGACCGTCTCGGTCATTCTCGTCGCGCATGTGATGCGCATGATGCGTTCGGAGACGCTGGACGTGCTGCAGTCCGACTACGTCCGCGCGGCGCGGCTGAAAGGCCTGCCCGAGCGGACGGTGCTGGTACGGCACGTGATGCGCAACGCGCTGCTGCCGGTCATCACCATCGTCGCGCTCGACGTCGGCTATCTCCTGGGCGGCATCATCGTCATCGAGGAGATTTTCGCCATTCCCGGCATCGGCCGGGCATTGATGATCGCCATCACCACCCGCGATCTGCCGTCGATCCAGGCCGGCGCGATGATCATGGCGGTCACCTATGCGATCACCAACACGCTGGCGGATGTCGTCTACGCGCTCCTCGACAGGCGGATCGGCTATGACTGAGCTGCTCGGCAGGATGATCCGCAAGCCGCAGGGGGCGATCAGCGTGATGCTGCTCGTTGCCCTCGCCATCGTCTGCATCCTCGGCCCGTGGCTCGCGCCCTATGGGGCGGAGAAGATGGATTTTCTCGGCCGTTTCCGCCCGCCGGGATGGCAGAACTGGCTGGGCGCCGATCAGTTCGGCCGCGACGTGCTGAGCCGGCTGCTGTCCGGCGCGCGCGCCACCGTTCCGATGGCGCTCGCGGCGACGCTCGCCGGCAGCGCGATGGGCGCCGTGATCGGCGTCGCATCGGCCTATCTCGGCGGCAAGGCCGACGAATTCATCATGCGCACCAACGATGCTGTGATGGCCATTCCCGGCCTCCTCATGGCGCTGCTGCTGGTCAGCACGCTCGGAAATGGGGCTGTCAACGCGGTGATCGCGATTGCCTTTGCGTTTGCGCCGGGCATGGCACGGGTCACGCGCTCCGTGGCGCTTGCTGTGCGCAGTCAGGACTACGTCAAGGCCGCTATCGCGCGCGGCGAAGCGGCATCGCAGATCATTTTCCGCGAGATGCTTCCGAACGTGATGGGCCCGATCATCATCGAGGCCACCATCCGGGTGTCATTTGCGGTGATGCTGTTCGCGACGCTCAGCTTCCTCGGCCTGGGTGCACAGCCGCCGGCATCGGAATGGGGCCTGATGGTGGCCGATGCGCGCCAATACATGCACCGGGCGCCATGGATCCTGATCGCGCCCTCGGCCGCGATCGCGCTGTCGGCGATCGCCTTCAATCTCGTCGGCGATGCCCTGCGCGACGCGCTGAATCCGCGGGACGATCGATGAAGCCGGCGCTCGCCATCACTGGTTACGGGCTGGACTACGTCACCCCGGCGGGCGCTGTGGAGGTGCTGCGTGACGTGTCGCTCGAGATCGCGCCCGGCGAGGTGCTCGGCCTCGTCGGCGAATCCGGCTCCGGTAAGAGCTCGCTGGCTTGGGCGTTGATGCGGCATCTGCCGGCCAATGCCCGCGAGGTCTCGGGCTCCCTGCGTCTGGGCGACCTCGACCTGCGGTCCCTCAGCCCGAAGCGACTGACCGCGGTCCGTGGCCGCCGCATCGGCATGGTGTTCCAGGATCCGTCGACCGCGCTCAATCCGACATTGACCATCGGCCGCCAGATCACCGAGGCGCTGATGCGTCATCGCGATCTGAATGCGCGGGCCGCCAGGAACCTCGCGATCGAATTGCTCGGCCATGTCGAGCTGCGCGACCCCGTGGCGGTGCTGCGGCGCTATCCGCACGAGATCTCCGGCGGCGAGAAGCAGCGGGTAGTCATCGCGACGGCCTTCGGGTGCCGGCCCGATGTCATCCTGTTCGATGAGCCTACGACGGCGCTCGACGTCATCACCGGCGCCCGCATCATCGAGCTGTTTGCGCGGTTGCGTGCGGAGACGGGCGTCGCTGCGCTCTACATCTCGCACGATCTCGCGATGATGACCCGGGTCGCCGATCGTGTCGCGGTGATCCGGCACGGCCGCATCGTCGAGCAGGCGCCCGCGTCTGATATCTTCAGGACGCCGCAGCACGCCTACACCAAGGCTCTCATCGCCGCCGTGCCGCGTCCGGAGCGGCGGCTCGTGAACGATCAGCCGGGCGCGGCCCTGGTGCTGGACGCACGCGGCATCGAAGTCCATTACGGCAGGGGCGGGCTGTTCCGTGCGGCTCCGCCACCGGCGACCGGGGCCGTCGATGTCCGCGTCCGTGCCGGCGAAATCGTCGGCCTCGTCGGTGAATCCGGCTCGGGGAAGTCATCCGTCGCTCGCGCCCTCACCGGGCTTGCCCGCTTCGACGGCACGATCAGCTTCGACGGCCGAACGTTGCGCAGGGCCGGTGATATGAACCGTGCCTATCGGCGCGATGTCCAAATCGTGTTCCAGCACCCGGATTCCTCGCTCAATCCGCGCCATCGGATCGGTGAGATCCTGTCGCGCCCCTTGAAGCTCTATGGCGGCGACGTCGCCGCCGTGCCGCGCATGCTCGAACAGGTCCGGCTGCCGGCGTCGTATGCCATGCGCTGGCCGCACCAGCTCTCGGGTGGCGAGAAGCAGCGCGTCGCGATCGCGCGTGCTTTTGCGGCGCGGCCGCGCCTGGTGATCTGCGACGAGATCACGGCGCCGCTCGACGTCTCCGTCCAGGCCCAGATCATCGAGCTGCTGCTGGCTTTGCGCGCCGAGACGGGTGCGGCCTATCTCTTCATCACCCACGATCTCAACCTGATCAGGCAGATCGCGCACCGCATCGTCGTGATGCGCCACGGCCGGCTGGTCGACAGCCGTGCCGTCGATGCCTTCGGCGCAGACGACGTTCACCCTTACACCCGCGAGCTGATGGCGGCCTCGCCAGCGCCCGTTGGCTGACCGCAAGGATTGCCCCCATGGATCGCAACGACCTGCTCGCCCGCATCGACATTCCAGGTTCGCTCGCGCTGCTGTCGCGCATGGTTCAGCACAAGAGCTATTCGAAGACCGAGGGCGAGAAGCAGCTCGCGACCTTCATGGCTGAACAGATGAGCGCGATCGGCCTGGATGCCGCCGTCGCCCCGTTCGGGGCCGAGGGCCGTGTCAACGCGGTCGGCCGCTGGCACGGCACCGGCGGCGGCAAGAGCCTGCTCTTCAACGGCCATGTCGATACAAATCCGGTGACCGAGGGCTGGACCCTCGATCCCTGGGCGGGGAAGGTGGACGACGACTTCGTCTACGGAATCGGCGTGTCAAACATGAAGGCCGGCGACGCCGCTTATTTCTGCGCGGTCAAGACGCTGATCGAGGCCGGCGTCAGGCTGAGGGGTGATGTCGTCCTGACCTATGTGGTCGGCGAGCTGCAAGGCGGGGTCGGCACCTATTCGTTGCTGGAGCAGGGGCTGCGCGCGGACTATTTCATCAATTCCGAGCCGACCGACCTCAAGGCGATGACGATGCATGCCGCGGCATTCATGTTCATCATCGAGCTCGTCGGCAACACGCGGCATCTGTCGAAGCGCGAGGAGGCGGTGGACGCCATCACCGCCGCCTGCGATCTCATTCCGCGCCTCAATGCGATGCGGTTCTCCGGCGCGCGTTCGCCGGCACATGAGGCCATCAATCGCGTCCATGTCGGCGTCGTGCACGGCGCGCTCGGTCGTGAGTTGCACGAATGGCGGACGCCGCAGGTCGCGGATTTCGTCCGCATCAAGGGCTCCGGCCGTTACGCTCCTGGGCAGACCGAGCAGGGCGCGCTCGCGGACATGCGGCGCGAGCTCGATGCGCTGGAGGGGCGTTTTCCCGGCCTGAAGGCCCATCTGATGTCGGAGGACCGCGCCGGCGTGCCGACCATGCCGCCGTTCGAGGTCGCGCCGGACAGCCCGATCGTCCGTGTCGTCAACAATGCCTATCGCGTCGTGCGCGGCGCCTCCCAGCCGACAGGCCCGGTGGCGCCGAGCTGCTTCTATGGCACCGATGCCGGCCATCTCTATACGTATGGTGGCATGGAGGGCATCGTCTGCGGGCCGGGCGGCCGCTACAACACGATGCCGGACGAGCGCGTCGACATTCCCGACTATCTCGACATGATCCGCATCTACATGCTGGCCATTCTCGATATCTGCGGTTGAACCCGCGCTCAGGCGGCGGCTGCCTGTTGCTGGAATTGCTCGAACGCCGCAATCGCATCGGCGGCATACATCAACGACGGTCCGCCGCCCATGTAGATCGCCATGCCGAGCGTCTCCTCGACCTCCTGCCGGCTTGCACCGAGACGGACGAGCGCCTCCGCGTGAAAGCCGATGCAGCCGTCGCACCGAACGGCAACCCCGATCGCCAGCGCGATCAGCTCCTTGGTCTTCTTGTCGAGCGCGCCATCAGCGGCGGCGGCCCTCGCCAGTGCAGAGAAGCCCTGCATGACGTCCGGAATGTCCTTGCGCAGCGTCTTCAGGTTACCCGAGATGTCCTTGCAGATCTCGCTGTACAGTTTGGTCATGATAGCTCCTACGACATCTTCGTGGTGGGTTTGCCGGGCTCGCGCAGTGCGATGTAGATCGCGGGGATCACGAGTACGGTGAGCAGGGTGGAGGAGGCCAGACCGAACAGCAGCGAGATCGCCAGCCCCTGGAAGATCGGGTCGAGCAGGATCGTCGCAGCACCGATCATCGCCGCGAGCGCCGTCAGCAGGATCGGCTTGAAGCGCACGGCGCCGGCCTCCAACACGACGTCGCGCAGGGTCTTGCCCTCGCCGCCGCTGTGCCGGATGAAATCGACCAGCAGGATTGAGTTGCGGACGATGATGCCGGCCAGCGCAATGAAGCCGATCATCGACGTCGCCGTGAACGGCGCGCCCAGCAACCAGTGGCCGAGCAGGATGCCTATCAGGGTCAGCGGGATCGGCGTCAGGATCACCAGCGGCAGCCGGAAGCTCTTGAACTGCGCCACGACCAGAACGTAGATGCCGAGGATGGCCGCGCCGAATGCGGCGCCCATGTCGCGGAAGGTCACGTAGGTGATCTCCCATTCGCCATCCCACAGCAGCGTCGGACGGGACTCGTCCTTGGGCTGGCCGTGGAAGCCGATCACCGGCTTCGGCAGCTTGCCCCAGTCATGGGCGTCGATCCGGTCGGCGACCGCGAGCATGCCGTAGAGCGGAGCCTCGAAGCGGCCGGCGAGTTCTGCCATCACCATGTCGGCAAAGCGGCCGTCGCGGCGGAAGATCATCGGCGACCCCTCTTCCATGGTGGCCTTCACGACCTGGCCGAGTTCGACGACGGTCTTGCTGCCGGGCACCGTGTTGGCGGGCACCGGCGTCGATGCCAGGGCCTGGCTCCAGCTCTTGTCGTGCTTCGGCAGACGCACGGCGATCTCGATCGGATTGCGGTCTTCGCCGCGATGCGAGTAGCCGACCGAGACGCCGCCGAACAGCGTCTGGATCGTGTCGTAGACGTCGCGCTGCTCGACACCGAAGAATTCGAGACTGTCCTGGTCGATCGACAGTCGCAGCCGCGGCCGGCGCTGACCGATGGAATCGTCGATGTCGACGATGAAGGGAACGTCGGCGAAGACCTTCTTGAGTTCGGTGGTGACGGCGCGCCGGGTCGCCGCGTCCGGACCGTAGATCTCCGCCAGCAGGGTGGCGAGCACCGGAGGCCCGGGCGGCACTTCGACCACCTTGATGCTGGTGCCGGCCGGCACAGGGATGCTCTTCAGCCGCTGGCGCAGTTCGAGCGCGATGTCGTGGCTCGCGCGCTTGCGGTCGCCGCGCGCGGCGAGATTGACCTGGAGCTCGCCGAGCTCGGGCCGCTCCCGCAGATAGTAGTGCCTCACGAGACCGTTGAAGTTGAACGGGGCCGCCGTGCCGGCATAGCTCTGCACGGTCGTGATCTCCGGCAGCCCATGCGCAATGTCGGCGGCCGCGAACAGCGTGCGCTCGGTATCCTCCAGGCTCGCGCCTTCGGGCAGATCGACCATCACCGCGATCTCCGACTTGTTGTCGAACGGCAGCAGCTTGACGGTGACGGACTTGGTGGCGAACAGCGTCATCGACAGCAAGGTGGCGATGCCGACGCCGAGCAGGAAGATCCAGGCGGAGCGCTTGCTGGCGACGATCGGGCGCGCGACGCTGCGGTAGATGCGTCCGAGACGGCCTTCGCCATGCGCGTCATGAGAGTCCGCCGAGGCGCTGGTGGACCTCGGCGCGAGCCGCAGCATCAGCCACGGCGCCACCACCATGGCGACGAAAAACGAGAACAGCATCGCCGCCGAGGCGTTGGCCGGGATCGGCGCCATGTAGGGGCCCATCAGTCCCGACACGAACAGCATCGGCAGCAGGGCGGCGACCACGGTCAAGGTCGCGACAACGGTGGGGTTGCCGACTTCGGCGACCGCCTCGATGGTGGCCTGCAGGCGCGGCCGGCCGTCATGCATGCCCCAATGGCGCGCGATATTCTCGACCACGACGATGGCGTCGTCGACCAGGATGCCGATCGAGAAGATCAGGGCAAACAGGCTGACCCGGTTGATCGTGTAGCCCATCAGATTGGCGGCGAACATCGTCAGCAGGATCGTGGTCGGAATCACCACGAAGGTGACGAGGGCTTCGCGCCAGCCAATGGCGACCGCAATCAGCACGACGATCGAGATCGTGGCGAGGCCGAGATGGAACAGCAGCTCGTTGGCCTTCTCGTTGGCGGTCTCGCCGTAGTCGCGCGTCACCGTGACTGCGACGTCGCTCGGAATGAGACTGGCCTTCAGCCCTTCGAGGCGCTGCGCGATGTCGTGAGACACCACCACGGCATTGGCGCCGGCGCGCTTGGCGAGCGCGAGGCTCACCGCCGGCACCCGGTGCCAGTCGCCCTTGTCGGTGCGGGCGTCATCCCAGACGCGATGCTCTGCGAGGTTGGGGCCGATGACGACGGTGGCGACGTCGCGCACATAGACGGGACGGCCGTCGCGCGTCGAGATCAGCAGCAGGCCGATGTCCGGGATGCCCGTGAGCGTCTGGCCCGCGGCGACGTTGCGCACGATACCGCCGTCGCGAACGTCTCCGGCCAGGAAAGAGCGGTTCGCGTCCTTCACCTTGGCGACGAGCTGCTGCAGAGTCACGCCGAACAGCGACAGCTTTTCCGGATCGGGCTCGACCCGGATCTGCTGGGCGCCGCCGCCGGAGATATAGGTCAGGCCGATATTGTCGACCTTGGTCAGCTCCGCACGCAGCTTGTCGGCGAGCTCGTAGAGGTCCTTGTCCGACCAGCGCCCGGCGGCCTCCGGCCTCGGCGACAGCGTCAGCACGGTGACGGCGACGTCGTTGATGCCGCGGCCGACGATCAGCGGCTCGGGAATGCCGACGGGGATGCGGTCGAGGTTGGCGCGTAGCTTCTCGTGGACGCGCAGGATCGCGTCCTCGAACTTGGTCCCCACCAGGAACCGCGCGGTGACCATGACACGGTCGTCCTCGGTCTGGCTGTAGACGTGTTCGACGCCATCGATCGCCTTGACGATGGTCTCCAGCGGCTTGGTCACGAGCTCGACGCCGTCAGGCGCACGCAGGCCGTCGGCGTTGACGCGGATGTCGACCATCGGCACGCTGATCTGCGGCTCTTCCTCGCGCGGGATCACGACGACGGCGATGAGGCCGACCACGAGCGCCGCGAGCAGAAACAGCGGCGTCAGCGGCGAGGCGATGGTCGCCTGGGTAAGCTTGCCTGAGAGTCCGAGTTTCACGGCTGCACCAACTGGTCGCCGGCGCGCAGGCCGGACAGGATTTCAAGTCCATCGGGGAGATCGGCGCTCGGCAGAGCGCGGCCGCGCTGCACCGGAACGCTCACCTTCTGCGTCCCTTGCTGCAACTGGACATAATCGATGCCGAACCGCGTTGTGACGTAGCGCTGCGGGATCACGTAGGCATCGCGTTGGCCGCCGGAGATCCAGACCCGGAGCCGGTCGCCGACGAAATACTGGCCGAGACCGGAGACGATCGCGTCGGCCACGACACGGCCTTCCTCGATCTGCGGATAGACCAGGTCGATCACCCCCCATTTGTCGGCGCTGTCGCCGAACTCGGCACCGTCGACCCGGACCTTGTCGCCGGCCTTGAGAAAGAGAGCGTGGCGCTCGGGCACGCGCAGTCGCAGCTTGAAGTTCTGCTGCGCCACCGTGACCACGGGATCTCCGGGCAGAACCACAGATCCGACGGCAACCAACTTCTTCAACACGCGGCCGTCATCGGGAGCCAGCACCTGGCCCTCAGTCATCTGCTGGTTGACCACGGCACGCTCGGCGGTCTTAGCCCGCAGCCCGTTCTCGGCGACGTTCAGCGCCGTGCGCGTCTCGTCGAGCTTGATGCGGGGCAGGGTGCCGCGCTCGACGAGGCCCTCGGTGCGGGTGAAGTCGATCTGCGCCTGGTTCGCTTGCGCCTGCAGCGCTTCGATCTGGGCGTCGAGCGATTTGATCTGCAGGGCCAGTTTGTCGTCGCCGATCAAGGCGATGGGCTGGCCGCGCCTGACTGGGTCGCCTTCGCGCACCGAAAGCTGCACGATGGTGCCGCCGATGCGGCCGCGGGCAGGGACCACGCTGATGCTCTCCACCGTCGCGAACACCGCCTTCTCGTCGGCGACCTGCCGCGGCGCCACCGTCAGCGTCTCCGCAAGGGCCGGTGCTGCCTGCCACGCCATCGCGGCGATCAAGCTCAGGACCGATAATCTGCGCATCAGCCTATTCCTGTCTGGTTTGATTCGATTTGTGAGGTTCGGGCGAGCCGTCCGCAGCCGGCTGCAGACATCTCACCTGGATGGGAGTTCCCGTTTGATATCGGTCAAGATGCCGGTCCGGCATCCTCATAGTCTCGGTGACGGTCTCGGCCCGCAGTACACCTGATAGAGCGTCTTGAGGACCTCGCGGGCCGGATCGCTTGTGATCGAATAGTAGATCGTCTGCCCCTCGCGCCTGGCGGTGACCAGGCCGTCCTTGCGCAGGAGCGCCAGGTGCTGCGACACGGTCGAATCGCGCAGGCCGAGAAACTCGGCGAGTTCTCCGACCGACCGCTCGTCGTCGACCAGCTGGCAGATGATCAGGAGGCGATGGCGGTTCGACAGCGCCTTCAGCAGGTCGCTGGCCTGGTCCGCCGCCGCTTCCATGATGTCAGCGTTAATTTTCATAGTTGCGTATATACAGATATTCGAATATATAGTCAAGGCCGGCGGCGGCGCCGCGGTGACATGAAGCAAGAATGAATCAAGTGCGGATGGAGGATCCCAATGGCGGAAATCGTGGTGATCGGGGCGGGGCTGAGCGGCTCGCTGATGGCTTATGAAATGTTGCCGCAACTGAGGAAGGAGGATCGCGTGACCGTCGTCTCGCAGGGCTCCTCCTATCATTTCGTGCCATCCAACCCCTGGGTGGCCGTGGGCTGGCGCAAGCGCGACGAGATCGAGATCGATCTGGTCGACGTCATGCAGCGCAAGGGCATCCGGCTGCTGACGCAGGGCGCCAAGCGCGTGCATCCGGCCGAGAACCAGGTCGAGCTGACGGACGGCGGCATGGTGGCATACGATTATCTCGTCGTCGCCACCGGTCCCGAACTCGCCTTCGACGAAATCCCGGGGCTTGGACCCGATGGGCATACGCAATCCGTGTGCCACGTCGACCACGCCGCTCATGCCAAGGCGGCCTTTGACAGGCTCGCCGAGAAACCCGGGCCCGTGATCGTCGGTGCGGTACAGGGCGCCTCATGCTTCGGCCCCGCTTACGAATTCCTGTTCATCCTGGAAACCGAGCTGCGCCGGCGCAAGATGCGCGATCAGGTGCCGATGACCTTCGTGACCTCCGAGCCCTACATCGGCCATCTCGGCCTCGACGGCGTCGGCGACACCAAGGGTCTGCTGGAAAGCGAGATGCGCGAAAAGCACATCAAGTGGATCACCAGCGCGCGCGTCACCAAGGTCGAGGATGGCCGCATGTTCGTGGAGGAGGTCGCCGACGACGGCACCGTCCGCAAGACGCACGAGCTACCGTTTGCCTATTCGATGATGCTGCCCGCCTTTCGCGGCGTGGGAGCCGTCCGCGGCATCGACAAGCTCACCAATCCCCGCGGCTTCGTCGTCGTGGACAAGCATCAGCGTAATCCGACCTTCCCCAACGTGTTTGCCATCGGCGTCTGCGTTGCGATTCCGCCGATCGGGCCGACGCCGGTGCCGGTCGGCGTGCCCAAGACCGGCTTCATGATCGAATCGATGGTGACGGCGACGGCCTTGAACATCGGGGCGCTGCTGCGCGGCCAGGAGCCAAAGGCCGAGCCGACCTGGAACGCGATCTGTCTTGCCGATTTCGGCGATTCCGGCGTCGCCTTCCTGGCCCAGCCGCAGATCCCGCCGCGCAACGTCAACTGGTCGTCGAAGGGAGAGTGGGTGCACTATGCCAAGGTCGCCTTCGAGAAGTACTTCCTGCGCAAGATGAGGCGCGGGACGCCCGAGCCGTTCTACGAAAAGTTCCTGCTCGACCGGCTCAACATCGCCAAGATCAAGGAAGTCAGGACCGGCACATGAGCAACGGTTTGCAGATCGTGTGCGGCCATTGCGGGCAGATCAACCGTCTGCCCGCGGACCGGGCGCCGACGCAGGGGAAATGCGGCAAGTGTCATACGCCGCTGTTCAGCGGCCATCCGATCGAGGTCGACCAGGCCGCGTTCGAACGCCATGTCGCGCATAGCAGTCTGCCGCTGCTCGTCGACGTCTGGGCGCCATGGTGCGGCCCGTGCCGCGCGATGGCGCCGATGTTCGCGCGCGCTGCGCAAGAGCTGGAGCCGCGTGTGCAGCTTCTGAAGCTGAACTCGGACGAGGCGCCGGAGGTGTCGGCGCGGCTCGGCATCTCCGGAATTCCGACCATGCTGCTGCTGCAGCAGGGGCGGGAGCTGGCGCGAATCTCGGGTGCGATGGACTCGCAACGAATCGTCGCCTGGACACTGTCCGGCCTGCGGCAGTAGCCGTACGGCCGGGCCGGCACTTGCTTGATTACGCTCAAATGCAACCATGAAGGAGTATGTCATGAACGTCGACAAAGCAGTTCTCACCTTCGCGGGCGTCGTCGTCCTGCTCAGCCTGACGCTGGGCTGGTACGTCAGTCCCTACTGGTTCTTGCTGGCGGCCTTTGCGGGCGTGAACATGATCCAGGCCTCGTTCACGGGCTTCTGCCCGGCGGCGATCGTCTTCAAGAAGCTGGGGCTCAAAAGCGGCAACGCGTTCTCCTGAATCGGTCGGAAGGACGGCAAGATGAAGCGGGGATATCATGGCTGACTCGGACGAAACCTATATCGTCGGGCCGCTCTACAAGGCGCGCGACAAGGTCTATCCGGCGGCCGTGCACGGCCGCTTCCGGCGCATCAAGTGGACGATCCTGTGCATCACGCTCGGCATCTACTACCTGCTGCCCTTCGTCCGCTGGGATCGCGGACCCGGCATGCCGAACCAGGCGGTGCTGGTCGATTTCCCGCATCGCCGGTTCTACTTCTTCTTCATCGAGCTGTGGCCGCAGGAGGTCTACTACTTCACCGGCCTGCTCATCATCGCGGCGGTCGCCCTGTTCCTGATGAACGCGGTCGCCGGCCGGCTGTGGTGCGGCTATCTCTGTCCGCAGACGGTGTGGACCGACCTGTTCTACGCCGTCGAGCGCTGGGCCGAGGGCGACCGCCGTGAGCGCATGCTCAGCGACAAGCGCGGCTGGACCTTCACCCACATCCGCCAGGCCGCGCTGAAGCATTTCCTCTGGATCATGATCGGCTGGTGGACCGGTGGCGCCTGGGTGCTGTATTTCGACGATGCGCCGACCCTGGTGAAGGACCTCGCCACCTTCCAGGCGCCGTTCACCGCCTATCTCTGGATCGGCATCCTGACGGCGACGACTTATGTGTTCGCCGGCCACGCTCGCGAGCAGGTCTGCATCTACATGTGCCCGTGGCCGCGCATCCAGGCGGCGCTGACCGACGAGTGGGCGCTCAACGTCACCTACAAGGGCGACCGCGGCGAGCCGCGCATGTCGGTCAAGAAGGCGGAAGCTGCACGGCTGCAGGGCGCACCCGCCGGGGATTGCATCGACTGCCATCAATGCGTCAACGTCTGCCCGACCGGCGTCGACATCCGCCACGGCATCCAGCTCGGCTGCATCCAGTGCAGCCTGTGCATCGATGCCTGCGACAGCGTGATGACCCAGATCGGCCGTCCGACGGGCCTCATCGGTTACGACACCGACATCAACGTCCAGCGCCGCAAGGAAGGCAAGCCCGAGATCTACCGGATCATCCGACCGCGCACGATCATCTATGCGACCTTCATCGCGATCGTCGGCGGGATCATGCTGTACTCGCTGGTGACGCGCGGCACGATGGGCATCAACGTGCTGCATGAACGTAACCCGCTGTTCGTGCAGTTGTCGGATGGCGGCGTCCGCAACGACTACACGGTTCGTCTGCTCAACAAGCGCGGGCCGCGCGACTTCGTGCTGGACGTCGTGGGGCTTCCGAACGCCAAGGTGACGGTGGCCGGCGAAACGCGCGAGCAGGACGGTCGTATGGTGATCGACGTCGGCCAGGATCAGACCCGCGAGATCCGCATGTCGATCGAGGCCAAGGGGGCCGACCTGCCTTCCGCGCCGGTCGACATCGAGATCAAGATCACGGATCCGGCGACCGGGACGTCGGTCAGCAAGCGCGATCACTTCGTTCCGGGGACACGATAGAGCAGCGTCGTTCGATCGCCGACTGTAAGGCGTCGGCGACATTCTGTCGGCTCATCGGGATTGATCGAGGGAGGACCGGTCGCTCCTCCCTCGATTGCCGAGTCCGGTTGTTCCAAATCAATGCCGGCTCGAAGCCGCAGGCAGAGCATTCTCGCGTCAAGGGATCGGAAGCTTTCCTACTGACGGAGAAAGACAGATGTTCAAGGTCGCAATTCTCATCTGGGTCATGCTGGGCACCGTGCTTGCAGGCAGCGCGGTGACGGCATTGTTGACGGTGCAGGGGCTGGTTGCGAGTCCGATGAAGGACCTGCCGTTGGCGGCGCTGGTCGGATTCGTCGTCGCGATGCCGCTGTCCTATCTCGTCGCCGCGAAGATCAAGGGCGGGCGCGGCCGGACGGCGTGACGGTCATCGACGACGGGCCGGATCATCGTGCTGGTCCGGCCTGATCGTCGCGCAGGAGCCGAGGGAGCGCCAGCTTGGCGCCGTCCATGAAGAGGTCGATCGCATCACGCACGGTCTGCTCGAGATCTGATGGAACCGGTGTCTCGTAGATGAACTTTCGGATCGCGAGATAGAAGATGCGTCCGTGCAGTCCCCAGAACATCTCCGTCTCGCGGCTGCCGAGAGGGCAGGTGGCGGCGTCTGGCAGCTGCAGTTCATGCCGCAGCTCGATCGCGGCAGGCTCGATGATCTCGTGCCGGACGAGGTCGAGATAGCGGCCGGTGATGCCGAACGACTTCATGCCGGAGAACACGAAGATCCGCACCCAGTTGTATTCGAACACGCGTGCCACGTAGTCGAGATAGAAGCCGGTCAGTCGCGCCTTGAGTGGAAGGCTGCGATCGCGGACCAGCGGGCCCCAGTCCTGCGACCAGCGGCTGAGATAGACCTCCTGATAGACGCGCTCGATCAGGGCTTCCTTGCTGGGGAAGTGCCGGTAGATCACCGAATGCGCGATGCCCATGCGCTTGGCGAGCTCTCGCGTCTGGCCTTCGAAGCCGCGCTCGGCGAAAAAGCGGATCGCTTCATCCACGATCACGCGCTCGCGGTCGGCGGCGCGCATGTTGCGGCGCCTCGCCTGAGGACGGTTCTCGGACCTGCGCGGGCGTCCATCAACTCGGCCTGTTGTCTCAGCGCTCGCTGTCTTCGGGGTCCTAGCCATGGTCTCTATCGATTGCGGCGACAGCCTGCTTGATAGCCGAAAGCTGATTTGTGACCAATCGTTCGTTTCTGGTTGACCGCGGTGCCGCTGCGTGCAACTCTTTTGAGACCAGATGGTCACAAATTTGGGAATCCGGGCTGGCGAGCCCTGGCGGTGAGGAAACGGATGAAAGCGAGGGCTTTCAGCTATTTTCGTGCACACACGATCGGCGAGGCGCTCGAAGCTCATGCGGGCGCGGGCGACGATGTGCGCTTCATTGCTGGTGGTCAGAGCCTGGTTCCGGCGCTGGCGTTGCGTCTTCAGGCCCCGCGAATTCTGATCGATATCAACCACATTGCAGAGCTGCGCGGCATCACGCGGGACGGCGAATGGTTGCGGATCGGCGCCTTGACCCGGCACTGCGAGATGCTGACCGATCCGCTGATCGCTGAGTTTGCGCCGCTGTTGCGCGCCGCAGCGCCGTTCGTTGCGCATCCTGCCATCCGCAATCGCGGGACCTTTGGCGGCAGTGTCGCGCTGGCCGACCCAGCCTCCGAGTTTCCGGCGATGGTGCTGGCGCTCGACGCCGAGATTGAGATTGCCGGCGCGTCCGGCCGGCGCCGCGTCAAAGCCGATGACTTCTTCATCGATCTTTTCGAGACGGCGATCGCGCCCGGCGAGATCCTCGTCGCGGTTCATGTTCCTCTCTTCCAAGCCGGCCAGCGCATTGCGTTCGATGAGCTGGCCCGCCGGCGCGGCGACTATGCACTGGTCGGTTGCGGCCTGCTCGCGACCTGCCAGGGCGATCTGATCGAGCGCATAGGCATTTCATTCTTTTCGGTCGGCGACGTCCCGACCCGTGCGAGGCATGCGGAGACAGCGCTCACCGGCAACCGGATCGATGCTGCACGGATTGCGGCGGCGCAGGCTGCGCTCGACGCCGATCTCGCGCCCGCTGACAGCGACGATGTTCCGGCGGCGATGCGTCTGCATCTGGCGCGCGTTCTGCTCGGCCGGCTGCTGGGACGGATCGGAGAAGCCGCATGAGCCCGCCGGTCGACATCGAGACCGAGGAGCAGGTCCGCATTCGCCTCATCGTCAACGGCCGCAAGGTGGCGTGTGACGTCGCGCCTCGCGACACGCTGGTGGATTGTCTTCGCCAGCAGCTCGAGCTGACCGGCACGCATGCCGGTTGCGAGATGGGGGCCTGCGGCGCCTGCCTGGTTCAGCTCGACGGCGCTGCCGTGCATGGCTGCCTGATGTTCGCCGTGCAGGCCGATGGCGCGCGGATCGATACGATCGAGGGGCTCTCGGAGAGCGGCGTGATCGCCGACCTGCAAGCCGAGTTTCATCGGCGCAATGCGCTGCAATGCGGGTTCTGCACGCCGGGCATGCTGATCACCGCTCATGAGCTGCTGACCCACGTGGCACGGCCGAGTCGCGAGACCATTCGCGACGCGCTCTCGGGCAATTTCTGCCGCTGCACCGGATATGAAGCGATCGTCGACGCCATCGCCGCGGTCGCCGCGGCACGGGCAGCAACGGCATCGCAGGGCGCGGAGGGCTCGTCGCCATGAGCCCGCCGCTGACGTCGCTGGACCGCCCGAATTCCTATATCGGCCGCTCCGTGCCGCGACCGAATGCGAAGCGGCTGCTCGCCGGACGCGGGCGCTATGTGACCGACATTCGCCTGCCGCGCATGCTGTATGCCGCCTTCCTGCGCACCCCGTATGCTCATGCACGGATCACCGGCATCGAGGTCGATGCGGCGCGGGCGCTTGCGGGCGTGCATCTGGTTGCGACCGGCGCCGATCTGGCGAAGATCTGCACACCGTGGACCGGGACGCTCGATCATTTCAAGGGCATGATGTCCGAGCCGCAGCTGCCGTTGCCATTGGATCGCGTCGTCTGGGCTGGGCAGGCCGTGATTGCCGTGGTCGCCGAGAGCAGGGCGATCGCGGAGGATGCGCTGGAGCTGATCTCGGTCGACTACGAGGAGCTGCCGGCGGTGGTCGATCTCGACGCCGCGCGTCGGCCGGGGATGCCGCTGGTCAATCCGGTTGCGGCGTCCAACATCTGTTTCCGCACGCAGCTCGACAGCGGCCGCGTCGATGAGGCCTTCGCGTCGGCCGCGCATGTGATCGAGGAAGAATTCAGCTTCGGCCGTCATACCCCGGTCACGCTCGAGCCGCGGGCCATCGTCGCGGACTATGATTCCGAGAGCGGCGCGCTGACGGTGCACCACGCCACGCAGACGCCCTACCAGTTCCAGGATCTGTACGCTCGCCACTACGGCATCCCGGAAGCCAGCGTGCGCGTGATCGCGCCCGATATCGGCGGGTCGTTCGGCATGAAGCTGCATGTCTACCACGAGGACATGGCGGTTGTCGGGCTGTCGATCCTGCTCGGGCGCCCGGTCAAATACGTCGCCGATCGCATCGAGTCCTTCGTGTCGGATATTCATGCCCGCGATCACCACGTCCGCGCGCGCATGGCCGTCGACGCCGACGGCAAGATCCTTGCCATGGACGTCCACGATGCCACGGCGATCGGCGCGTTCTCGACCTATCCGCGCACCAGCGTCGTCGAAGGCAATCAGGTCATCCGCCTGATCGGTGCGCCGTATGATTTCAAATCCTACCGCGCCGCGCTCGAGGTCGTGTTCCAGAACAAGGTGCAGACCAGCCAGTATCGCGCGGTTGGACATCCCATCGCCTGCGCGGTCACCGAGCGCATGGTGGATCTCGCTGCTGCCCGCGTCGGGCTCGATCCATTCGCGATGCGCGCCAGGAACGTGATTGTCGACAGCGCCTATCCGACGGCATCGCCGACCGGCTACAGGTTCGAGGCGCTGTCGCACGAAGTCTGCCTGCGGCGGCTGCGCGGGATCATGGACTATGACGCGCTCCGCGCCGAGCAGGCCGAGCTGCGTCGGCGCGGCATCTATCGCGGCATCGGCATTGCGACCTTCGTCGAGATCACCAATCCGAGCCCTGCGTTCTACGGCGTCGGCGGCGCGCGCATTTCCTCGCAGGATGGCGCGACCGTCAGCCTGACGCCGTCGGGCGAGGTGCGCTGCGCGATCTCCGTGACGGAGCAGGGACAGGGCACCGAGGCGATCATCGGCCAGATCGTCGCCGACCAGCTCGGCCTCGCCCAGGAGCACGTCAAGATCATCACCGGCGATACCGAGGTCACGCCACATGGTGGTGCGACCTGGGCCTGCCGCGGTGCGGGCATCGGTGGCGAAACGGCACTGCAGGCCGCGCGGAAGCTCAAGGCGAACATTCTGGAGATTGCCGCGCTGGTGCTGCAGGAGCAGCCCGCCGCGCTCGACGTCGTCGACGGCCAGATCACCTCTGTCGCGACGGGGCAGCCGCGTATCCCAGTCGCCGAGATCGCGCGCATCGCCTATTTCCGGTCCGACACCTTGCCACCGGGCACTCAGGCGCAGCTGACTGTCAGCCATCATTTCGCGCCCCAGGGCTACCCCTTTGCCTTCACCAACGGCATCCAGGGCTGCTACCTCGAAGTCGATGTCGAGACCGGCTTCATCAAGCTGCTGAAGCACTATGTCGTCGAGGATTGCGGCCGGATCATCAACCCGATGCTGGTCGACGAGCAGTTGCGCGGCGGTGTCGTGCAGGGTCTTGGCGCTGCGCTGTTCGAGGAGTGCCGTTACGGTGAGACCGGCCAGTTGCTCAACGGGTCGATGGCCGACTATCTGGTGCCGATGGCGATGGAGATGCCAGACATTACCATCGATCACGTCGAGACGCCGACGGCGGACACCATTCTCGGCGCAAAGGGCTGCGGTGAGGCTGGCACCGCGGCCGCGTCGGCCTGTGTGCTGAATGCGGTCAATGATGCGCTGATGCCCTTCGGCGCTTCCATCAACACCATTCCCGTCACGCCTGCGCGCGTGCTCAAGGCGCTCAACCGGTTCTAAGAAAAACGAATGAGGGAGGAGATCATGCCAAACTACGAGACAAGGCTGCGACGCACAGGAATATCCCGCCGTACGGCGCTGATGGGGATGTCGGCAGGTGTCGCCGCGCTCGCGATGCCGCGCCTGGGACGCGCCGCTGATGACACCATCCGGATCGGCTTTCCGACGCCGCTGACCGGTCCGTTCGCCGCCGAGGCGCGTGACCAGGTCAAGTGCGCCGAACTCGCCGTCAAGCTGGTCAACGACAAGGGCGGCGTCGCCGGCCGCAAGGTCGAGCTGCTTGTGCGCGACGACAAGCTCAACGCCGGCGAGGCGGCGACACGGACGCTCGAGCTGATCGAGAAGGACAAGGTGCATGCTATCGTCGGCGCGCTCTCCAGCGCCGTCCAGCTTGCCGTCAACGAGGTGACGCGCGCCCGCGGCGTGATCTACGTGTCGATCAGCCAGTCCGACACCATCAACGAGGCCAAGGATTTCAGCAAATATACCTTCCACGAGGCGCTGAACCCGCACATGACCACGGCCGCCGTGGCGCGGCAGACCATCAAGAAGGGCATGAAGGTCGCCCACCTCGTGGCCGACTATGCCTATGGCCATGAGATGCTGCGCGGCTTCAAGCGGGCGCAGACGGCGATCGGTGCCGAGAGCGTCGGCGAGATCCTGCATCCGTTCGGTGCGGCCGACTATTCGACCTTCATGCCGCGGCTGATGTCGCTGCGGCCGGACGTGCTGTGCATCAGCAATTTCGGCCGCGACCAGGCCAACGCGATCAAGCAGGCGGTGGATTTCGGCATCAAGCAGCAGATGAAGATCGTGGTGCCGGTGATCCTACACAATCAGCGCCTCGCCGTCGGGCCCGACGTGTTCGAGGGCGTCGTCGGCGGCGCCAACTATTATTGGGGTCTTGAGACACAGAACAAGACCGCGGCCGAGTTCAACAAGGCGTTCCGGGCCGCCAATGGCGGCGCGATCCCGACCGACTACGGCGCCTATGGCTACTCCGGCGTCGGCTCGCTGCTGCAGGCGATGCAGGCCGCCGGTGGCACCGACACCGACAAGGTCATCGCGGTGCTGGAGGGGCTGCAATACGATCTGACCAAGGGCCCGCAGCATTACCGCAAATGCGACCACCAGTCGGTGCAGTCGGTGCTTGTGCTGGAATCCAAGAAGAAGTCGGCGATGGCGAGCGAGAACGACCTGTTCGCGATCGTGGCCAGCGATCCCGGGGCGGACGAGATGCTGCGCAGCTGCGGCGAACTCGGCCACGCCACCTGATCCTGATCGCATGGACCTCTCGCTGATCATCATGCAGCTGTTTTCCGGCATCGCCCTTGGGGCGGTGCTGGTCATCACTGCGCTCGGCCTGACCATCGTGTTCGGCATGCTCGGCGTGGTCAATTTCGCCCATGGGGCGCTGTTCATGATCGGGGCCTATGCCGGTCTGTATCTGGCATCGCTGACCGGCAGCTTCTGGTGGGGCTTGCTGCTCGCCCCAATTCTGGTCGGCGCGTTCGGCATGCTGATCGAACTCGTCCTGGTCCGGCGCCTGTATGGCCGGTCGATCGATGATCCATTGCTGCTCACCTTCGGTCTCAGCTACATCCTGGTCGAGGGGGTGCGCATCGTGTTCGGCAGCGACGGTATTCCGTTTCCGACACCGTCCCAATTGATCGGCGTCGTCGATCTCGGCGTCGGCTTCTTCCCCAAATATCGTCTGTTCGTGATCGCGCTGGTCGCCGTCGTGCTGCTGGTGCTCTGGCTGATGCTGGAGAAGACCCGGGTCGGCCTGATCGTGCGGGCCGGCGCCCGTGATCCCCTGATCATGCGGGTGCTCGGGGTCGACATCGGCAAGGCGTGGCTCGCGATCTTCGGCCTGGGCGTCGGCCTTGCCGCGCTCGGCGGGGTGCTGGCGGGACCCATGCGCAGCGTCAATCCCGAGATGGGAACGCTGGTGCTGGCGGAGGCCTTCGTCGTCACCGTGATCGGCGGCCTCGGCTCGATCGTCGGCGCCGTGGTCGCGGGGCTGATGGTCGGCATCTGCATCAGCATGGTCGCGCTGTTTGCGCCCGAGATGGCGACGATCGTGATGTTCGCGCTCATGGCCGCGGTCCTGCTGATCCGGCCACAGGGTCTGTTCGGCCTCAAGGGGAGAGCGTGATGACGGTGCATTCGACCGGCGAAGCACCGCCGCTTCCTCAGGCGCAGCGCCTCTTCGCGCTTCTCGCGGACCACCGCGTGCTGGTCTCGCTGGTCGCGCTGGCGCTGCTGCCCTGGCTGCTGCCGTCGAAGGCGCTCGCCGTGAACGTCCTGATCTACGGCGTCGTGGTGATGGGCTACAATCTGCTGTTCGGCTACACCGGGCTGCTGTCGTTCGGCCACGCCGCCTTCTTCGGCACCGGCGCGTATCTGACCGGCATCGCCATCGGCCGCTGGGGCCTGCCGTGGTTTGCCGCGGTGCCGCTGGCGATCGCGGCGAGCATGGCGCTCGCCGCATTCATCGGAACGATCTCGACGCGCACCCGCGGCATCTATTTCTCCATGGTCACGCTCGCGCTGGCGCAACTCGTCTACTACGTGGCGCTGCAGGCCTCCTCCTTCACCGGCGGCGAGAACGGGCTGCGCGGCTTCACGGTCGACCACATCGGTCTGTTCGGCGCGCAGATCAACTTCCTCGATCCGGTGAACAAATATTACGTGCTGATGGTGCTCGCGGCGATCGCGATCTGGGTGCAGTCGCGCATCCTCAACTCGCCATTCGGCGCGGTCATCGAGGCGATCCGCGAGAACGAGCAGCGCGCGCGGGCCTGCGGCTACGACGTCGAGCGCTGCAAGCTGATCGTGCTCATGCTGTCGGGCGCCATCTCCGCCGTCGGCGGCTGCATGTCGGCCCTGCATTTGTCCATCGTTCCGCTCGACATCCTGCACTATCAGACCTCCGGCATGATCGTGATGATGGTGCTGCTCGGTGGCGCACGCAGCTTCTTCGGGCCGTTCGTCGGGGCCGCGGTCTTCCTGATCCTAGAGGACGTCGTGTCATTGTGGACGCCGCACTGGCAGATCGTGGTCGGCGCCATCTTCGTCGTGTTCGTGCTGTTCCTGCCCAAGGGCATCTGGGGCACGTTCCTCGATGTGCTGCCGATCGCGAGGCAACGCCGATGAGCACCGAGTTATTGCGCGCGGATGGGATCGGCCGTCGCTTCGGCGGCTTCGTCGCGCTCGAAGGCATCTCAGTCGCGTTCGCGGCCGGTGAGCTGACCTCGATCATCGGCCCGAACGGGGCAGGCAAGAGCACCTTCTTCAACATTCTCTCCGGCACGCTGTCGCCGAGCAGCGGCACCCTGCGGTTCAAGGGCCGCGAGCTGAACGGCCTGCCACAGCATCGCTTCGTGCATCAGGGCATCTCGCGCTCGTACCAGATCACCAACATCTTTCCCGATTTGTCGGTGCACGAGAATGTCCGGGTCGCCGCCCAGGCCATGCGGGTAAGCTACGACATCTGGCGCAAGCGCGCCGATCTTGCCGAACTCCGCGAACGCGCCGATGCGGCCCTGATGGCGGTCGGCCTGATCGGCAGGTGTGGCGAGCTCGCGAAGTATCTCGCCCACGGCCAGCAGCGCGCGCTGGAGATCGCCATTGCGCTGGTCTCCGAACCGGAGCTCCTGCTGCTCGATGAGCCGACCGCGGGCATGGGGCCGGAAGAGACCAAGGAGATGGTGGCGCTGCTGGAGCGGCTGGCGGAGAAGCGCACGGTGCTGCTGGTCGAGCACAAGATGAAGATGGTGCTCGGCCTGAGCCAGCGGGTGCTGGTGCTGCATCACGGCCGGCTGCTCGCCGACGGTCGTCCTGAGGACATCCGATCCAACCCCGACGTGCGCCGGGTCTATCTGGGACAGAGTGAAGGCTATGGCTGAGACCGCGTTGCTCGAGCTCGACGGCCTCCAGGCCTGGTATGGCGCCAGCCACGTCCTGCACGGCATCTCGCTGCGCGTGAGCGAGGGCGAGGTGGTCGCGCTCGTCGGCCGCAACGGCGCCGGCAAGACCACGACGTTGCGCACCGTCATGGGGCTGATGCCCCGGGCCGCGGGGCGCGTGCGCTTTGCCGGCCATGATCTGCTGCCGCTTGCGGCCCACAAGCGCTTTCATCTCGGGCTCGCTTATGTTCCGGAGGAGCGCCGCATCGTGCCGGGCCTGTCGGTGCGCGAGAACCTGCGGCTTGGGCTGGTCGCCGCCAGCGCCGATATCGAGGAGCGCGCGGCGTTCGCCGAGGTTGCGGAGACCTTTCCACGATTGAACGAGCGGCTGGATCAGGAGGGCGTCACGCTGTCGGGTGGCGAGCAGCAGATGCTGGCGATCGCGCGGGCCTTGATCGCGCGGCCGCGCATGGTTCTGCTCGACGAGCCGTCCGAAGGCATCATGCCGGTGCTCGTCGAAGAGATGGGCGTGCTGTTCCGGCGATTGCGCGACCAGGGCAAGACGCTGCTGTTGGTCGAGCAGAACGTCGAATGGGCGCTGCGGCTCGCCGATCGCGCCGTCATCATCGACCAGGGCGAGGTCGTGCATGAGAGCAGCGCCGCGGCGCTGCTGGCCGACAAGGATATCCAGGACCGCTATTGCGCGGTGTGATGTTTCGGACTGCGCCGGCATCATGACGCGCCATCTCCATCCGGCGCCGGCAGCTGCGGCAGCCGGGCGAGGCTGACGCCGGCGGCCTGGTGGAGGAACATGCGCTGGATCAGTTCGGCCGCCTGGCTCGCCGCATCCGCCGGTGCGAGGCCGCCCTGGCGGACGTTGGAGATGCAGTTGCGTTCGGCATCGACGCGGCCCCGGCGCGGCATCCAGGTGAGATAGAGGCCAAGGGAATCGGCCGCGCTCAGGCCCGGGCGCTCGCCGATCAGGATGATCGAGGCCGACGCGCCGAACAGCTCGCCAACATGATCGGCGAGCGCGACGCGGCCCTGCGAAGCAACGATCACCGGCGACAGCCGTCGGCCGGTTGCAGCCAGGCGCGGCATCAGCGCATCGAGCACGGGCAGGGCGTTGACCTGCACCGCGCGGCTGCTCAGGCCATCGGCGACCACCAGCACGATGTCGGCCGGCGCGCGTGGCTCCGACAGCACCGCTTCCGACGCGGGCGAGAGCAGGCGGCCTGCGTCGGGGCGCTGCAAATAGGTCGCGCGATCGGCAGCGCGGCTGTGCACGGCAAGGGCCGGCCAGCCATGCGCGGTCGCCTCGGCGGCAAAGCGCTCGGCGTCGAACGGCTTCAGCACGGCATCGCGCGCTTCGGCGTGGGCAGCCTGGAAGGCGAGATGTGCCGATGTCGGCAGGCCAGGACCGCAGCGTCCCAACGCGATCCGCGCTTCGGTATAGCGTGACAGCCAGCGCCAATCGTCCGATGACGACGTTGCCGGCGAGTCGCTCTTGTCGGAGCCGCCCATCACTTGGCCTCCAGCAGCGGCAGCGCCGGCATCAGCCGCGCCGGCTCGAAGCGCAGCTCGCCTCCGGCATCGCTGAGGCCGGTGGCCGCGAGCCAGGTCTCGAACTCCGGCGCCGCGCGCTTGCCGAGCACCTTGCGCACATAGAGCGCGTCATGGAACGAGGTGCTTTGATAGTTCAGCATGATGTCGTCAGCGCCCGGCACACCCATGATGTAGGTGCAGCCGGCGACGCCAAGCAGGGTCAGCAGCGCATCCATGTCGTCCTGGTCGGCTTCTGCGTGGTTGGTGTAGCAGACGTCGCAGCCCATCGGCAGCCCCAGCAGCTTGCCGCAGAAATGATCCTCCAGGCCCGCGCGTATGATCTGCTTTCCGTCGTAGAGATATTCCGGACCGATGAATCCGACCACGGTGTTCACGAGCAGCGGCCGATAGCGCCGCGCGACCGCGTAGCAGCGTGCCTCCAAGGTCTGCTGGTCGACCCCGCAATGGCCGCCGGAGGAGAGCTCGCTGCCCTGTCCGGTCTCGAAATACATCACGTTGCCCCCGACGGGGCAGCGCTGCAGGCCTTCGGCCGCGGCGAGCGCCTCGTCGAGCAGCGACAGCGTGATGCCGAAGCCGCGATTGGCCTCCTCGCTGCCGGCCAGCGACTGGAACACGAGATCGACCGGCGCGCGGCGCTCGATCGCCTTCAGCGCGGTCGTAACATGGGCCAGCACGCAGGACTGGATCGGTGCATGCGAGGCAAGCCGCAAGGTCTCGATCAAGTCGAGCAGCCGCACCATCGTCTCGACGTCGTCGCTCGCCGGGTTGATGCCGATCGTCGCGTCGCCGACGCCGTACATCAGCCCGTCGAGGATCGAGGCCGCGACGCCCTTGGGATCGTCGAGCGGATGGTTGGGCTGCAGCCGTGTCGACATCCGGCCCGGCAGGCCGATGGTGCAGCGGAAGCGCGTCACGACCTCGCATTTCGCCGCGACCGTCACCAGGTCCTGCAGCCGCATGATCTTGCAGACCGCAGCAACCATCTCCGGCGTCAGCCCTGGCGATACGCCGCTGAGTGCATCTGCGTCGGCCGCATCCGACAGCAGCCATTCGCGGAAGTCGCCGACCGTGAGGCTTGCGACGGGAGCGAACGCCTTGCCGTCATGCTGGTCGACGATCAGCCGCGTGACCTCGTCGGTCTCGTAGGGGATGACGGCCTCGTTGAGGAAATGGCGCAGCGGCAGCTCGGCGAGCGCCATCCGTGCCGCCACGCGTTCGGCGACATCCTCCGCGGCGAGGCCCGCCAGCACGTCGCCCGAGCGCAACGGCGTTGCCTTCGCAAGCAAGGTTCTGAGGTCGTCGAACCGGTAGCGCGCGCCGCCCAGCGTGTGTGAAAAACCCATTGGCGTTCTCCTTCAATGTTCCTCGTGGTCAGCCATGCCAGCCGGATCCGGCCGATGGATCGCCATCACGGGAAAGACGGGGAGGAACATCATTCGAAGACCTTGTTCTCAGGTTCGTCCAGCGCATCATCTTGCACGATATATGTCGGCATCAGATGACCATTTTCTGTGGCGGGGGCGCTTGATGTCCACCCGGCTTGCGTCGGCCGCGCCGTTGGCTAAGGTCGCATGGCGTACGAGGCAAGCAACCGAGGGAAACACGACATGGCGCGCGTCCGCTGTATCACCGAGATGGGCATGGGCGTCGACGTCCACGGCCGCGACGCCACCAAGGCGGCCAAGCGCGCGGTGTCGGACGCGATCCGCCATTCCAGCCTCGGCTTCTTCCGCATGGTCGGCAAGACGCCGCAGGACATGTTCGTGGACGTCACCATCGGCGTGCCGAACCCGGAGGCTGTCGACACCGCTGCAGTGGCCAAGGAGCTGCCCTATGGCACGGTGACCGTGACCGCGGTCAAAGGCGGGCTGGAGATTGCGGCCGAGGCCGGCAGCGACGCCATCATCATCGCCAACGCGGCGGTGCTGGTCCATCTCGACGACGGCAAGTGACGCTCACGTGCAGGGGTCATGCGCGTGGCGTTCTGATATGAATGTCAAACAGCATGTCATCGCGATCCCGCGGCGCGTTGCGCGCCCGGGTGATGATCGTACGGTGTCCCTCTTTGAACAGAGGGCGCAGGGAAGGCCGGGTATCCGCTGATACCCGCGGCCCCCGTGCGTGAAGAAGTGCACGGGGCAGGAACCACAGGCTCAGCCGGACGATCCCGGCCTTCCCTGCGCAACGGTTTTCCGGCTTATACGTGCTCTCCTCGGGGACCGGGCTTTGTTGCCCCCGTCGCCGGCCGATCATCATCTCAGCCGGCTTGACCTCAGCATCGGGAGGCCAGGACCACACGATTTCGCCGGCGCATCCTGCCGTTCGTCCGCACGGCAAGGCCATGCTGCGGCAGAGCTGCGCCCATCGCATCCCGCCTCCACGTTCGTGACGATCGCGAAGCGCCCCTCATGGCGAGGCGGGACGGGCGGAGTATTTCACAGAATTCGGAAAAACAAAAGCGAAATTTTCGTGGACCAGGCGTGCGAACCGCGATCGCATTGCAGGGGCTGTTGAAACGAGTGTTTCGCCGCGCGCCTTTTCCCGCCGGCGGTGCGCTGCCCTGAGGTCGCGGCCACGGCCGCGGACTGATTCATTGTCACCATGGGATCAGGCGGGTGCCGACCTTCTGCGTTTGGCGCCGAAGATCGCATCGTCTCGGCGCAGACAATCTTGCCCGGGCCTGGCCCGATCGCTGTGAAAGTTGCCGGCTGGCTTGCACCCGGAACGGGGCCAGGCCAGCCGATGCGCATGTTCAGCGTCTTGGGCCTTTGCCTCGGCCGGGTCCCGTGGTGTCGAGGGCCTGGCGGCAATCCGCCGAGACTTTCTCGCGGTTGCTCTCGAGGCAGGCGCGAACCTGGCCTGCGCCGTGCTGCTTGCCGGTGCAGAAGCTCTGGATGTCAGCGGCGCATTGCGTTGCCACCGGCCCGGTTCCCTGAGCGAAAGCGGGCATGGCCACGGTGGCGGCGATGACGATGGCGAGTTGCACGGACGTCCTCATTCAAGCCTCCTTGGGGAGCGGTGTAGGCACGGTGGCGTGTGTCGTGCGTCCGTTCGTTGCGCAGGATCAAGCCGAAGGGGGAGTCCATGGCCGCGTGGGGCTGGTCTGGTGCGTCGCTGGATGGGGAACTCGAAGCTGTCTGGCATGGACAGTGCGGACCAGGGTGAGGTCATCGCGCAGGCCCGCTTCATCTTGAAACGCGGCTTGGGGGAAAATGCTGGTCCAGGCATCGGCGGGCGAGCCACGCACATAGGCCGGAACGACGCGGAGAGACTTGAGCGCCTCGATGACCGCGTGAGGTGCGACGTCACGAATGTGCAGGTTGGTGATGAACGACCCCATGGCTTCCTTCCGCAACTCGGTTGCTCAAAGTCACGTTTTGGCTTGAGAGCGCCCGTCACTGGGTGCCGCAACCCGGAGCGTAGGCACCATGGGCGGCTGTGATACTCTCGCAGATGACGTCGACATATTCGTCATAGAACATGATGCGAAAATGTCGGCAGCGGGCCAGATGCCGCTGGGCGAAGCTCAGCAGCCAGTCCGACTTTCCCAGGTCCACCACGGCGGCTTGATCGATCGCGGGCCCCCAACTGACTATTTCGCGGGAATAGTCATGGACTTCCTCTGGCGTGACTTGGTGCACTTGAGCCTTGTGAAGAATCAAGTGTCGCATATCGTCTTCGGCAGCCCAGTCCGGGTTCAGATAATCGAGGGCGATCAAGTTCAATCCATGGCCAAAAAAGTGCCCTCGTCGCAGCTCTGGTCCGCGTCCGTCGGCCCATATCCAATCACGCAAGATCGGCTTGTACATCGCAGAAGATCGGCCTTGTTGGTTCTTGAGCGGCTCACAGCCGCGGATCGATCGGCTCGCTCTCCAGCGCCAGCACCGCGAACACGCATTCGTGCACGCGGCGCAGCGGCTCGCGGGCGACGAAGCGGGTCAGCGCCTCATGGCCGAGCGCGAACTCGCGCAAAGCGAGGTTGCGCTTGCCGTCGAGCTTGCGCTGGCGCAGCCGGGCGATGTGCTCCGGCGCATCATATTCCGGGCCGTAGATGATGCGCAAATATTCTGGGCCGCGCACTTTCAGCGCCGGCTGGATCAGACCCTTCGGTCCGCGCGCGACGAAGTTCTTGGGCTTCACCACCATGCCTTCGCCGCCGCCGGCCGTGAGTTGCTCCCACCATGCGATGGCGTTGGCGATGGCCGTTTCGTCAGCCAGAGCCACGGTGCGCCACTGCGTGCGGGTGACCACGGATGCTGACGCGGCGGCCAGCCGATCGGCGAGCGTCATGTGCCAGACATGGTCCTGATCGAACCAGACCTGGCCCTCGCTGGCGAGCAGGTGAAACGGCGCGACCTTGAGATCGTCGATGCCGCGGACCGGCCAGACATAGGGTGCCCATGCCTCGCCATATCGCCGCGCCCGCGTCACCCGATCGCGGAGGTGATCGCCGAGTGCCGCGACATCAAGACCGCGCGCGGCGGCGCGCGCCAACGCGTCTGCCGCCGCTTCGAGCCCTGCAACCGATGACGCCGCGACCGGCGCGTACTGACTCTCGATCAGGCTGCCAGCCTTCGCCGACCACGGCATGATCTCGGCGTCGAGCAGCAGCCAGCCGGATTGCAGCTCCTGCCAGAGGCCGGCGCTGTCGACAGCATCGCGCAGCCGTGCCAGCAGCGCCTCGCTCATTGCGGGATCGTCGAAGAACGCGCGGCCGGTGCGGGTCCAGATCGCGCCGCTCTCGCCGCCCGCGACGCCGAAGCGGGCCCCGGCGATATCGGCGCTCCTGCACAGCGCGATGACGGCGCGCGAGCCCATGTGCTTCTCCTCGCACACCACCTGCTCGACGCCGCGGGCGCGGAAATGCGCGAACGCTTCCTCGGGGCGCTCCAGCCAGCCGTCGCGCGCGCTGGTCTCCGATGGCGACATGGTCGGTGGCAGATAGACCAGCCATTGCGGCGCGAGCGCGAAACGGCTCATCACCTCCAGCGCAGCGGCCGCGTTCTCCTCAGCCACGACCATGCGGCCGCGCAGCCTGGTGTCGATCCATCGGCGGCCGCTCACGTCATCGATATCGAGCAGCTGATCCGCCTCGGCCTGCGCGGAGGCGCTGCCGGCGCGAGGCGCGAGCGGACGCACCGGCTCGCACCAGACGCGCTCAGCCTCGACCTCGACGAGCTCACGCTCCGGCCAGCGCAGCGCCGTCAGCCGGCCGCCGAACACGCAACCGGTGTCGATGCACAGCGTGTTGTTGACCCATTCGGCATTGAGCACGGGCGTGTGACCGTAGACCACGGTGGTCGGTCCGCGATAGTTCGCGGCCCAGTCGGCGCGCACGGGAAGGCCGAACTCGTCGATCTCGCCGGTGGTTTCGCCATACAGCGCGAACTCGCGCACCGCGCCGGAGCCGCGGCCGATCATCTCCTCCTTCAGCCCGGCATGCGCCACCGCGAGCCGGCCGCCATCGAGCCAGACATGGCTGCGCAGGCCGTCGAGGAAGCCGGGCAGGCTGTCCCGGAAGCTTCGATCCGCGCCGGTGAGCTGGTCGATCGTGGCCTGCAGGCCGTGCGCGATCGTGACCTTGCGACCGGCGAGCCAGCGTCCGAACTTGCGGTCATGGTTGCCCTGCACGGCATAGGCAGTGCCTGCCGAGACCATGCCCATGACGATGCGCAGCACGTCCGGCGATTGCGGGCCGCGGTCGACGAGATCGCCGACGAACACGAGCTTGCGGCCTGCGGGCGGCGTGACGCTGACGGCGCGCCGGCCGTCGTCATCGCGCCATCTGACCTGATAGCCGAGCTTCGCCAGCAGCGCCTGCAACTCATCAGCGCAGCCATGGACGTCACCGATGATGTCGAACGGCCCGGTGTCGTGCCGCTTGTCGGTCCACAGCGGCTGCCGCGCGATGGTGGCGGCCTCGATGCGCGCGACGCTGTCGAGCTTCCACACCTGACGAAAGCCTTCGCGCTGCAGGCCACCGAAGCCACGGCGGACCTCCGAGACCATGCGCTGCACGACCGGGCCGCCGAAGCTGCGCTCAGGCCGCGACTTGTTTCTGTCGATGCAGACGTCGATGCCGGGATCGAACACGATCGCGACCGGCAGCGCATGCCATTTTCGCGCCAGCTCGACCCAGCCCTTGCGGTCGGCGGGGCGCACATTGGTGGCGTCGATCACCGCGAGCCGGCGGTGCTTCAGCCGCTTGCCGGCGATCTCGCGGACGATGTCGAACGCGTCGGCGGAGACGCCCTGGTCGGTCTCGTCGTCGGCGACGAGCGCGCGGCAATGATCCGAGGAGATCACCTCGGTCGGCAGGAAATGCTTCGCAGCAAAGGTCGACTTGCCGGAGCCGGTCGAGCCGATCAGCACGATCAGCGCGAAATCGGGGATGTCGATGTTCATGGAATTGCTCAGCGGGTGAAGACGGCCATTTGCGTCGGCGCGCCATGGCTCTCGTCGTGATGGCCGATGCCGGAGAAGGCGGCCTGATAGTTGAAGGTTGCGCAGATCCGCTGCGCCCAGTCGGCAAACTCGGCGCGCGACCATTCGAAGCGATGGTCGCGGTGGCGGAACTGCCCGGCGGGCAGGCTCGGAAACAGTGCGTTGTATTCGGCGTTCGGCGTGGTAACGATCACCGCGCGCGGCCGCGCTGCGCCGAACACCACGCGCTCGAGCATCGGCAGTCGGTCGGGATCGAGGTGCTCGATCACCTCGACCAGTGCCGCCGCATCGGCCTCGGCCCAGCGCGCATCGCGATAGGTGAGCGAACCGTGCAACAGCATGACGCGACCCTCGGGCGGCGCGCCGGGCGCGCCCAGCTTCAGCCGCTTGGCCGCGCGCTCCAGTTCGCGGACGGCGGGATCGAGCCCGATCAGCCTGTCGACCCAGCGCTCGCGGACCAGGAGCTGCAGCAGCCTGCCTTCGCCGCACCCGAGGTCGGCGACAATTTTGGCGCCGCTCGCCCGCAACGCCTCGACCACGGCGGCCATGCGCAGGTCGTTGAGGCGGGTCGGCGCCTCCAGTGTCTCTTCTGACTCGCTGCGCGCCTCGGGCTCGATGGCCTCGTCCTGCGTCTCCGGCGCGAGCCGGGCCAGCGCCGCGCGCGCGAGCACGCCGCGATGGCGCAGATAGCGGCGCACGATCAGCTCCTTGGCGGGGTGGGCGTCGAGCCAGCCTTCGCCGCGCTTGAGCAGCTTGTCGATCTCCTCGTCGCCGACCCAATAGTGCTTGGCGTCGTCCATGACGGGGATCAGCACGTAGAGATGATTGAGGAGCGCGCTGAGCCGCGCGGTGCCGCGCAAGGTGAGCCGGACGTAGCGGCTCGACGGATCGCCTTGCGGTCCCGGGATCGTGGTGAGATCGACCTGCCAGCCGAGCGGCTCGAACAAATGCCGCAGCACGGCTTCGCCGCCGCGCAGGGGCAGGGGTGTCACAACCGCTTCGAGTGCAATGGCGCTGTCGGCGAGCTCCTGGCGCGCGCTGCTGACGCCGTTCATCGCGGTCCGGAACGCCTTGTTCAGCGCGACCGACAGGAACGACGACGCGGCATAGGGCCTGTCGTTGACATATTGGTCGAGCAGCCCGTCGCTCTGGCCTTTGCCGCGGACGAGGCCGATCGGGTCGACGTCGAGCACCAGCGCCGCCTCGCAGCGGCTCTCGCTGGCCTCGGGATAGAAGATCAGCGCCTTGCCAAAGGTGAGCTCGAGCTCGTGCAGCCGCTCCGGATGCTTGTTGAGCAGGTAGCCGAGATCGGTGGCGGGCTGGTGGGTGGTGGCGATGGACAGAAACATGAGGTCAGATACCGGATGAAGAAACAACGATCCAGTGCTTCGAAGCCAAAGTTTGGCGGTGGCCCTTCTCGCATTCGCTTTCGCATCGGCTCTGGGAGCGCTGGACAAAAGGTGCGCCATCTCCGCAGGACAACTCTTTCGGGGAACGAGGGCAGGGACGCAATTCGGCTCGAATCATCATGAAATTGACATCGCATGAGCAGAGTCCTGAAAATCGGCGGGCTGCTGGTGCTGATCTGCGCCGGCTTCATGTTTTTCAACAACGCCAATCTGCAGGTGACAAAGGAGGCTGGGCGGCTGCATCTCCTGGCTCATCGAGGTGTGTCGCAGCAGTTCGATCGCACCGGCCTGACGAGCGAAACCTGCACCGCGGCGCGGATGCTGCCGCCGACGCATGAGTATCTCGAGAACACCATCGCCTCGATGCACGCCAGCTTTCTGGCCGGCGCCGATATCGTGGAATTCGACGTGCACCCAACCACCGATGGCCAGTTCGCGGTGTTCCATGACTGGACGCTCGACTGTCGCACCGATGGCAAGGGCGTCACGCGCGAGCATGCGATGACGGCGTTGCGGCAGCTCGATATCGGTTATGGCTACACCGCCGATGGCGGCCGCACCTTTCCATTCCGCGGCAAGGGCGTCGGCCTGATGCCGTCGCTGGACGAGGTGCTCGCAGCCTTTCCGGACAAGGCTTTCCTGATCAACGTCAAGAGCAATGATCCGGCGGAAGGCCGACTGCTGGCGGATGCTCTGGCGCGCTTGCCTGGCGCGCGACGGGCGCGACTGACGGTCTATGGCGGCGACGCGCCGATCGCGACGCTCAGGGCGTCTCTGCCGGATCTCAAGGTCATGTCGCGCGGCATGCTGAAGAGCTGCCTGGTCCGTTATCTCGGCTATGGCTGGACCGGCCTGGTGCCGTCCGCGTGCCACAACATGATGGTGCTGGTCCCGATCAATGTCGCGCCGTGGCTGTGGGGCTGGCCGGACCGATTCCTCGCGCGCATGACGCGCGCCGAAAGCAGCGTCTTCGTCGTCGGCTCCTATAGTGGTGAGGCGTTCTCAGCCGGGCTGGACACACCGGACGACATCGCCAGGTTGCCCAAGAACTTTACCGGCGGCGTCATGACCGACGAGATCGAAACCGTGGCGCCGCTGCTGAAGCAGACGCCTTGAAGCAAGCAGCGCAAGTCGGCGCCGAATGTGCCTGGTTAACGGAAGACCCGGGCGCGTCCGTGACGCGTCCGGGTCCGTTGTCGTCAGTGCAGGGTCGCGCCGCGCAGAGTCTCCTCATGCGCCGCGATCCAGGCGATCACGGCCTCGGAGAAGCCGTCGACCCGCGTCCAGGGTCCGTAGCCGACCCCGTGCTGGTACGACGCCACGTTGACCATGGTCCAGCGCGCCTTGGGCGCCGGCACCGCATCGTGGCTCTGCTCGTCGGTGAAGACGATCAGGCGGTCTCCCTTGCGGTCGACCTCGCCCACCGCACGCCCGAGATAGGTCCCGGAATGCGGCTGCGATCCGAGGATCGCGTCGCGCAGCGCAAAGCCACGCCGCGGCGGCACCTTCACGACCTTGTCGCTGAACGTGAAGATCTCCACCTCGTCGCAGACCTCGCGGGCCAGGATCGCCAGCCCGCACGCCGCGTCCGCGCGCGTCATCTCCGACTTCGCCGACAGCGATGCGAACATCGAGCCGGAGACGTCGATCAGCAGCCGCGTGCGGCCCGGAAGCCGCGCGTAGCCCTTGATCGACCGGAGCATCGCGGCCTCGAGCTCGGGCTCGAAGTCCGGCGCGTGCCGGGCCGCCGTGATGAACTGATACGGCAGGATCCTGTCCGTCCGCATCGTCTCGATCGCGGCCGCGATAATCGACCGCGACACCCCGGCCTGTTGCATCAGGCGCAGGTTGCGCAGCAACGCCAGCGCTCCGAGCCGCTTCTCCGAGAGCAGCCGCTCGAAGCTCGCGCGCTTGTCCGCACCGGCCGAGAGCGCGACCTCCCAGGTGTCGGGTGACGGCAGCCCGCCATCGGCGAGCTGCTTCCACACCGCCTCCTGCGCGGCGTCCCTGGGCCGGGCGTGCACCAGGAACAGCACGTCGCGAAGCCGCACCGGTCCCTCGCGGTCATACTTCGCGAGCTGATAGGCGTCGAACTTGGTTAACGCCTTCGCCAGCCCCTTCTTGACCTGCGCCGAGACCGGCTGCCGCTTGCGCTGCTGCTGCGGACCCAGCGAATCCGCCCAGTAGATCGCCAGCAGCTCGGTCATCTCGTCCGGCCGCTGGATGATGCGCGACAGCGTCTCGGCGACCAGCGCACGGTGCGTGGGCAGCCGCGCCATCTCGCGGGCGACGAGCAGCGGCGCATGCCGCAGCTTCATCTCCTCGCGTGCACGGACCGCGAGCTGAGCCACCTCGCGCGGCTCGACCAGCGGCACCAGCGCCTTGATGCGCTCGGCGATCGCGATCCCGTCCTCGTAGAACTGGTCCTCCCACAGCAGGCAGCTCATCAGCGTGCGCTGCAGCGCCTGCTCGGGCGCGAGCTGCCGGGACGGCGCACCCTCATGGGTGAAGGCGCGCAGGAACTTGTTGAGCCTGACCATGATGGCCTCCTCTCTGGGTTGATGATGGATGGAATGGCCGGAGCACCGGCCGTCACGCATGATCTCGTCTCGGAGACCATGCGCGGCAGGGGACCACGCGCCGGGAACGGGCGAATGCTGAGTTCCGCTCCACTGGCATGGAGCGGATAGCGCTCTGCCGCTGAGCTACCGGCGCATGGAACGCCGGATGGGAGTCGAACCCACGACCTCTCGATCCGCAATCGAAGTATCAGCACTCTTCACCACGGCGCGTGGAAGAAGGCGGCGCAGCAGGTAGCTGCGCCGTAACGACGTGACCGCCTGTTCGATGAGGGTCAGCGGTTGAGATGGATCACGAGCCGGGAACAGGCGACGACTGAGACCCGGTCGCTGAGAGACCGGACAGCGCTCTGACCTCTGAGCTACCGGCAGGACACCGGGCGGGAGTCGAACCCGCGACCTCTGGCGTGCAAGGCGAAGTAACAGTCGTCTTCACCACGGCTCGTGGATACGTTCGGCGGGGAATAAGCGATGCTGTCGCTGCCCCAATGGGGCGCTCGGTTTCAACGAAGTAACAGACATCTTCACCACCGCCTTGGCCGCCCGGCGGTCACCGAGTGGCGTTGATGGCATGCTGGGGAACAGGCGGTCTCGGCGATCAATGACGCCAACGCAGGTCATCCGAAAGAAGAACAACCGCAACCCGCGACTCGACGGCCCTCGCATGGCCGCCTCCACGGTACGTGACGCCATAGGCGGGATTCGAACCCGCATCACCAATGGCACGAAGCAGCCGACACCTTCACCACCAGCAGCTCCCGGCCGCAAGCGGCCGGGAATTCAAATAGCTTGTCTGCGGCGCTCTTCGGCGCCGCATGTTGCGAGCTCCTTGAAGCTCGCTCTGTCATCGGTGTCCGGCGTTGCCGCCTCGTTCCCTCCGACAGGCCCCGCGCGCTCGGGCCGCGCGCATCACCTGCGCGAGCCCCGGGATCCGGGTCTCCCGTTCCGGCCCAAGGCCGGGACTTCCGTTGGTTTCGCCGTGCAGCCGGTTCGCCTGAGGGCAACAAAAAACCCTCCGGAGCGGCTGGCTCGGGAGGGTCCGTGTGATGCGGACTGTTGATCTTGCCTCAAGCAAGATCGCTCCCCCGAGCATGGCGTGCGCCATCCACCGGCATGACGCCGTTGGACGTGCGGATGAAGTGTTCGTAGCCGAAGGACATCGTCTCGCTCATGTTTGTCGCGGGCGCAGTCGCTCGCGAGGCCGCGGGACATACGCCGCTTTGTTGGTGCTGTCAACAGCATGGAGTCGATGTTCTTGCCGGCTGCCGCGGCCTTGATCTGCAACAACGCGCCGATGCGGAACATGCTTATCGTGAGGATATCGAGGTCGCGGCGAGAATTGCGGGCGCAGAGTCATGAACCGACGGCAGGTCCTGATAGGAGGCGGCAGCGCGCTTGCGGTGGCCGCGCTCGGCGCCGGCACCTGGCGCGCCGCGACCGGCACGATGCGCGCGTATGACGACTATAGCGCCCGGTTGCGCGCACCGCTGTCGCCCGAGATCACCGATGTCATCCGTTACGCGACACTCGCAGCCAACAGTCACAACACGCAGCCATGGCGCTTTCGCGTGACGCAGGATGCGATCGAGATCATGCCCGATCCGTCACGCCGCACGCCGGTGGTCGATCCGGACGACCATCATCTGTTCGTCAGCCTGGGCTGCGCGGCCGCCAATCTCGCGATCGCGGCGGCTGCAAGCGGCCGAAGAGGCGAGGTTGCCATCGACGGGCAGACGGTGCGCTACAGCTTTATGAACGCCGAGCCGCATGACGATCCGCTATTGCCTGCGATCGTCCGCAGACAGTCGACACGTGCCGACTACGACGGACGCGCCGTGCCGTCAGGCGATCTTGCGGCGTTGCAGGTGGCAGCAGCCACGCGAGGCGTCGATCTCATACTCATTACGGATCGTACTGTGATTGCGGCCATCCGCGACCTCGTCGTCGCCGGCAACGACGCCCAGATGCGCGACGTCGCGTTCATGCGCGAGCTGAAGTCCTGGCTGCGCTTCAATCCGCGCAGCGCGATGGCAACGGGTGACGGCCTGTTTGCACCCGCGAGCGGCAATCCGTCGTTGCCGACCGCGCTCGGCGGCATCGCGTTCGACCACCTCTTCGATGCGGCGGCAGAGAACGACAAATATGCGCGCCAGATCGGCTCATCTGCCGGTCTTGCCGTGTTCGCAGCCGAGAACGCCGATCCCTCGCACTGGATCAGGGTCGGGCAGGCGTGCCAGCGCTTTGCGCTCGAAGCGACGCGCCTAGGCCTCAAGCTTGCCTTCATCAACCAGCCGGTAGAGGTGGCTGCGCTGCGTCCCGAACTGGCGCGCGTGATCGGAACGACACGGCGGCCGGATCTCATGTTGCGTTTCGGCTATGGTCCTACGCTGCCGTTCGCGCCGCGGCGGCCGGTCGCAGACGTGCTCGGTTCATGAGTCGTTCCTGTCAATCTTGACGGATTTGCGACTCGGTGCATTGCTTCGCTGCATGTTCGAGAACACCCGATTGGCACGTATGAGCGACGGGCATTATTGCCTGGTGCGCGACCTTGGCCTGGTCAAGGGCGGCAAGGGCATGCGCCATCACGAGGTGGTGGTGGATTTCAGCTATCGCGGCATGAAGCTGTTTGCCAAGCAGGGCGCGTCGTCGCTGATGCGCCGGGTCGCGGCGAAGCTCGCGCAGCACGATGCCACCTCGAAACTGCCGGCGCTGCTGCGCGTGCGCCTGCGCGAGCCGCAGTAGCGTCAGCGCTTCCGCCGAATCTCACCGCGCTGCGGCGTAATCGATCGTTTCGGGTCGTAGGGGCTGTCCGGATTGACGTCGAGCTCGACGTCGGCGACGCAGTGTTGCGGCTGGCGATGGCTGCCCCCGGAATGCCAGCGCCCCTGGCGCAGCTCGACCTCGCTGATGTCAGCGACATCGAAGCACTTCCATTGGCCGCCCGGCGGCAGGCCGCTGCTCGCGCCGCCCGCGAACTGGAACGCGAGCACGCGCTCGCGGCCGGCGGTGTGGCCGAGGATGATCGGGCAGATCGCGCGGGCGAAGCCGCCATACAGGCACAGCACCGGCTGGCGCGTGATCATCGCCTGCATGATCAACTGGTAGGTCGGGCTCGGCATGCTGGCTTTCTGCACGATGCAGCAACATAAGACCGTCGGCCGCATGCGGTTCCGCATCGAACCTTGCAGCGGCGGCTCACGGGCTTAGATTGAGGCCTCAGCGACAAAGCGAGCAAGAGCCACGATGTCCGATCTCTCCAGCTTTCCGATCACCACGCGCTGGCCGGCGCAGCATCCCGACCGCATCCAGCTCTATTCACTGCCGACCCCGAACGGCGTGAAGGTCTCGATCATGCTGGAGGAGACCGGCCTGGCCTACGAGCCGCACACGATCGATTTCGGCAAGGACGACCAGAAGACCCCTGAATTCCTCTCGCTCAATCCGAACGGCAAGATTCCCGCGATCATCGATCCCGACGGTCCCGGCGGCCAGCCGCTCGGCCTGTTCGAATCCGGCGCGATCCTGCAGTACCTTGCCGAGAAGACCGGAAAATTCCTGCCGAACGATCCGGCGCGGCGCTGGCAGACGATCCAGTGGGTGCATTTCCAGATGGGCGGCATCGGTCCCATGTTCGGGCAGCTCGGCTTCTTCCACAAATTCGCCGGCCGCGAGTACGAGGACAAGCGGCCGTTGCAGCGCTATGTCGCGGAGAGCAGGCGGCTGCTCGGCGTGCTCGAGGCGCGGCTCGATGGCCGGCAGTGGATCATGGACGCCGACTACACGATTGCCGATATCGCGACGCTTGGCTGGGTGCGCAACCTGATCGGGTTCTACGGCGCGCGCGACATCGTCGCCTTTGATGAGCTGAAGCACGTGCCGGCCTGGCTCGAACGCGGGCTGGCGCGGCCGGCGGTACAGCGCGGGCTGGAGATCCCGCAGCGGCCGTGATCGTCAGCGATGCCGATTTCGAACGGTGCTTGGCCGAGGTGCTGTCCGCGCCGGCCACGCCGGGCGATGCCGTGCTGCCGTCCGACAGCGTGATGTGGCGCGTGCATCGCGAGGCCGCGCTGTTTCTCGGCGCTGGCCGCGCGCTGCTTTTGCAGCTCGCCCATCCCTGGGTGGCGGCGGGCATTGCCGAGCAGTCCAAGGTGTTTGCCGACCCGCTCGGCCGTTTCCACCGCACCTTCAGCATCGTCTACACCATGGTGTTCGGCACGCGCGCGCAGGCGGTCGCGGTGGCGCGGCGGCTGTATCGGCGGCACGCCGCGGTCGACGGCGTGATGCCGGAGACGGTCGGACCGTTTACGGCCGGCTCGCGCTATCGCGCCAATGACGTCGACGCGCTGCGCTGGGTCCATGCCACCCTGGTCGAGACTGCGATGATGTCCTACGGCCTGCTGTGCCGCCCGCTCGACGATGCCGAGCGCGAGCAATATTGGCGCGAGGCGACGCGGTTCGCGGGCCTGTTCGGAATTCCACACGAGGCCATGCCGCCGGACTGGGCGTCGTTCAAGGCCTATACGGCCGAGATGATGGCGTCGGAGACGCTCACGGTCGGCCCGGCGGCGCGCGAGATCGCGCAGCGTATCTTCTCCGGCGAGGCGACCCTTATCGGACCGCCGCGCTGGTTCACGGCGTTGACGGCCGAGATGCTGCCGGAGCGGCTGCGGCTTGCGTTCGCGCTGCCCTATGGCGAGCGCGAACGCCGCAGCGCGGCGCGCGCCAGGCGGTTTCTGCCGCGCGCCTATGCGATGCTGCCGGAGAGATTGCGTACCGTCGGCCCCTATCAGGAGGCGATGGCGCGTATCGAGGGGACGACGTGTCCGCCGTTCACGCGGCTGCTCAACCGCGTCTGGATCGGACAGCCCAGCATGGCGAGCCCGTTCGAGCAGCGCGCAGAACGTGCACGGAGCGGGACGGTCTGAGTCCGGCGCGCTTGCGGCGCAGACGACGGATCATGGCCGCGGAGCAAGCCTGAGCGTGATGCCGCGAACCTCCTGCGGCGTCGGCGCGCGGCTGCCGCCGGGTTGGCTGATGCTGAGACGGATCGACAGCCGTCCACTCTTGATCGCCTCCTTCGGCACCGGAAGCGCGTAGGTGCCGGCCTCCGCACCAGTGCGAAGGCCGAATGGCGAGATGGTCCCGAGCGGCATCCCGGACGCCGTCGTCACCGTCACCTCCTGGCCTCGCCCCAGTGCGCCCAGGCTGATCTCGACGACGGGAGCCTTGCTCGCATCCAATGGCCGCGGCACGACCAGATCGACGGCTCTGAACGGCTCCGCGGCCAAGGACGAGGCCGGCCGCAGCACGGCACAGAGCAGCACGGCGCAGCTCCGCAGCGCGGCGCGCCTGCCGTTCATCGGCGCAGCGGTCCGACCGAGAGCGCTTTCAGCGTCGGCGCGGTGCCGACGCCGCCCGAGGGCACGACGCGGATGCTCAGCGGTTGGTTGGGCGCGGCCCGCAGGGCGGAGAAGGCCTCCTGCCTCGTCGGCAGCGGCACCGCGAAACTCGCATCCGTGGTCATGGCCATGCCCGGCATCATCGATCCGAAAAAGGCGATGGTGCCTGCATAATAGGGGCTGTCAGCCGTGACCTTGCTGACGTTGGCGGGCGCGTTGACCAGGACGTCGAATTCGCGCACGGTCGAATAGCCGCTCGGGCGAGGCAGCGTGATCTGCGCCATCAGCGGCTGCGGCCGCGCTGCCGCCAGATGCGCTTCGAGCGCATCGCCAGGGATCCTCACCGTGCCCACATTGGCCTTGACCGAGCCCTGCTGCGGCTTGGCCTGCGGCGCCGCGGCGACCGCGGGCGGATTGACGATGTCCTCGCCGAAGCCTGGCGCATAGTCGTAGTCGAAGCGGTCGGTCGAGATGTAGTCGCCGGCCTTGCTGGGGCCGACATAGCCGCCCTTGCCGTCGGCATAGAACAGGAACGGCTCGTCAGAGAACGTCTTCAGGTCGACGCCCTGCGGCAGATAGGGCAGCTTGAGCCGCTGCTGCTTGCGCGTCCAGACATCCCAGAGCCGGTCCATGTTCGAATGGTGCAGGAAGAAGATCGGATCGACCGGCGACAGGAAGTTGGTCATGTTGCCGTAGGGGCCGGGATCGAGCGGGCCGACGCCGCCGATGTAGTTGTGGACCTTGTTGTGCGGCAGGCCTTCCAGGGTCGAGAACTTGGTCGCGCCATTCGGCTGGGTGTTGTGCGAGGCGGTCTTCGAGCTGGTGAAGCTCAGATAGTTGTCGGGGTTGTAGAAGTCGGTCGGCAGCAGGCCCGCCATGATCACGAAGGGCGAGACGTCGTAGGTGGTCTTGGCGTCGAGCTTCGGATTGTCGCGTGACAGATAGCGTGAGGCGCAGGTGGTGGCGAAGGCCTCATTGCCGGAGATGCCGGCATTGGCGGACGGCGAGAAGCCGGTGACGTCGTTCCAGAGATCGTCGATCGACTTGTAGCCGCGGATCTCGAGCTGGCCGCGCTGATCCTTCGACAGGCTGTTCCAGTAATCCGTCAGCGCCGGCTTGATGAACGAGGTGAAGACCGCGAGATTCCCGGTGAACGGCTGATACGCCCGGTCGGTCGGTGTCAGTACGGCGTCGAACATGCCGGCGGGAATCTCCGGCAGCTCGGTCCAGTCCCAATAGGGCAGCGCGAAATTGTCGTCGCCACTGAGGGCGCGGATCGATTGCTCGAAATAGCCGAGATAGCCGCGATGCCAGACATAGAACCACCAATTGCCGTGCGGGCAGTCCATCAGGTGGATGAACGCGTTGCGGAACCAGTTCTGCGGATGGTTTGCGGGGAGCTGGAGCATGGCGGCGACGCCTTTCGCGTAGCTCGCCAGCATCTTCTGGCCTTCCGCGCTGGTGACGTTGTGGCGGCGATATTTCGCGGCGGCGCGGCTCGGCCTCGGCGAGATGACGGTGGAGGCTGCCGCCATCGCGGCCTTCGCCAGGAATGTCCGGCGGGTCTGTCGCAATCCCATGCTCATCTGAAATGAATCCTGGTTGGAAAAACGCCATGATGCGTTCTCGCGATTGCAATCTCAAGTAGCAATTGCGTGTGATGGATGTATGATGCCACCTGAGAGGTTTGCCGATGAACGCGCTGACGCTGCTGATCATCCGCCATGCCGAGAAGCCCGATGGCGACGCGACAGGCCCGGGCCTGACCCACGAGGGCAAGCCGGACTCGAAGTCGCTGGTGATCTTCGGCTGGGAGCGGGCAGGGGCCTGGACGGCGCTGTTCGGCAGCGGACTGGGCGGCACGGATTATCCGACACCGCAGGCGGTCTATGCCGCCGATCCCGACAGCACCGAGAACGGCTCCGACCCGAGCCGCCGGCCCTATGAGACGGTGCTCGATTTGGCTGCGCGCGTCGGCCTCGACAAGCCGAACACGTCCTTTGCGAAGGGGCAGGAGGCGGCGCTGGTCGAAGCCCTGCTATCGCTGTCCGGCACCGCGCTGGTGGCGTGGGAGCACAAGGCGATCATCTCCGACATCCTGCCACGGCTGCCGGTGAGCAATGAAGACCAGTTACCGACCCACTGGTCCGGCAAACGCTTCGATGTGGTGCTGCGTTTCGATCGCGCCGACGGCGGGGCGGAATTCACGTTCAGCGAGCTCTATCCCTGCCTGATGCCGGGGGATTCCGACAAGCCGCTGAAGAGCGATCCGATGGACGGGTGAACCACCAAGCCGGAGATATTATCCCCATGGAAGAGGGTGCGGCGCGATGCTGCCGCCCGGATCGTGGTAAATGGGTCTGTCGAACGCGCGATCGCGTTCGCCGGATTACAATGCATGCCGCTTCCTTTCAAAAGACCCCAGGCCATCCGGTCCTTCTTCAGCCACGCCGCCTTTCAGAAGGCCGAGCATATTCAGCTTCGCGGAGCGGTTCTCGATCTCGACATCAGCGATGACGGCCGGGAGCTGGCGGCCTCGGTGCAGGGATCGCAATCCTGGCCCTATGAGGTCGAGATCAGGCTGGAGCGGGACCAGCACGGGCGCTTGGACGTATCCGGCACATGCACGTGCCCGATGCAGCACAATTGCAAGCACGTTGCGGCGGTTCTGCTCGAAGCCATCGAGCCGTCGGAGAACGACCTGGATCAGGGGACTCCGCCAAGGGCGGCGGGAAAGACAGCAGGGCAGGCGGGCACGGTGGTGCTGCCGCCAGAGATCAGCGCGTGGCTCAATAAGATCGGCGCGGTCAGCCGTGGCGATAGCTATCCTCCCGCGGTGAGGCAGAGGTTGATCTATGGCGTGCAGCCCCATTCCGAGCCGGGAGGTGCACCTTTTCTGGTCGTCCGTCTGTGGTCGGTCCGGCTGGGCAAGGACGATAGCTTTGCCTCCGCGTTCGCGAAGGTCGATCAACTGCGGACAAGTGCCGCGCATGCGCCGGCGTTCTATCGCGACATCGACATCGCGATCGCGGCGTGGCTTGGACATCAAGTCTATCTCGACGGACAATGGGCGTTCCGGATCGGCTCTGCCGCGCTGCTGAAGCGCATCGTCGAGACCGGCCGGGCGTATTGGCGCGATCATACCGGGCCGCTGCTGCGCTGGGGCGACATCCGCGGCGGCCGCATCGAATGGCAGCCGGTCGGCCTGCGAGGCATCGGCGCAAGGCTCGTGGTCGATGGTCTGACGGCCCTGCATGCCGAGCCGCCCATCTATGCCGACGAGAACAGCGGCGTCGTCGGCGAGGCCGATCCCGGTATAGATCCGCGAACCGCGCATCACCTGCTGAGCGCGCCGACGTTGCCGAAGGCGCTGATCGGCGAAGTGTCCCGGCATCTCAGCCAGCGGCTGCCCGCGCTCGATCGCGCCCTGCTGCCGTCGCCGCCGAGCGAGGTCGTCAAGATCGAGGCCAAGCCGGTGCCTGTTCTGCGCCTGCGACGCGGACCTTATCCCGGCTATGGCTTCCGCGGCGTCCACACCAGCGGGCTTCCACTCGGCGTGATCCGCCTGGCCTTTCGTTACGGTCCGATCGAAATCGAGACCAAGAGCAGCGACAACGGGATGGAGGTGTTCCACGACGGACGGGTGCACCTCGTCACGCGGGCCAAGGCGGACGAGCGAAAGACGTCCAAGCGGCTGAGCGATCTCGGCCTCGTTCCGCTCAAGAAAGTCCAGACCTACAGCTTCGGTGGCCACGGTGACGATCTGACCTTCGCCGACGAAGGTCGCTGGCTGCAGTTCATGCATCTCGAGCTCGAGGCATTGCGGGCGGAGGGATTCGAGATACGGATCGATGATGCCTTCCCGTTCCGGATGGCCGAGTCCTCCGGCCTCATCGACATGGAGATCGAAGGGAGCGGGATCGACTGGTTCGAGTTCGGCTTCAAGATCGACATCGACGGCAAGCCGCATGATCTCGCCGAGCTGCTGGCGCGGCTGCTCGCGCAGCCCGGGATCGTTGACGCGCTGGCCGACGCCGACTCCACCGAGAAGCACATGTATGTGCCGCTGCCCGACGGCCGACACCTGGCGCTCGCGGCCGGCCGCTTCCTGCCGGTTCTGCTGGCGCTGCAGACGATGCGGCTGAGCGGCGGCGGCTTGGATGCGTCGGGCAGGCTCAAGCTGTCTCGTGCGCAACTCGTGCCGCTACTGGCGCACGATCCGGGCGCATTCAAGGGGCCCGATGATCTACGCCGGCTCGCGGATCTGGTGCGGCAGCATCGGCCGGATGAATTGAAGCTGCCGGCCGGCTTCACCGCCACGTTGCGCCCCTACCAGCGGCAGGGCGTCGCCTGGCTCGATCTTCTGCGGCAGGCCAACCTCGGCGGCGTGCTGGCGGACGACATGGGCCTTGGCAAGACCGTACAGGTGCTGGCACTGCTGGCGCTGGAAAAGGCGCGCGGCGCGCTGACGGCGCCGGTGCTGATCGTGGCGCCGACCAGCCTGATGACCAACTGGTGCAACGAGGCCGCCAAATTCGTTCCCGATCTGAAGGTGCTGGTGTTCCATGGCGCCGCTCGCAAGGAGCTGATCGCGCAGATTTCGGAGCACGACGTCGTGCTCACCACCTATCCGCTGATCGCGCGCGACCATGAGCTCATCCTGGGACGGGACTGGCACATGGCCATTCTCGATGAGGCGCAGACCATCAAGAATCCCAATGCCGCGACGACGCGCTGGCTCAATGCGATCAAGGCCAGCCACCGCTTCTGCCTGACCGGCACGCCGATGGAGAACCATCTCGGCGAACTCTGGTCGATCATGAGCTTCGTCAACCCGGGCTATCTCGGCGACAAGACTGCGTTCACGCGCAACTGGCGCACGCCCATCGAGAAGGAAGGCAATACGATGCGAGCGGCGGCGCTGACCCGCCGCGTCAAGCCGTTCCTGCTGCGGCGGACCAAGGAGGAGGTCGCGTCCGAGCTGCCGGCCAAGGTCGACATCGTGGAGACCATCGCGATCGACGGCAAGCAGCGCGACCTCTATGATTCGATCCGCGCGGCGATGGCGAAGAAGGTGCGCAAGGCGCTGGATGAGCGCGGCCTTGCCCGCAGCCACATCATCGTGCTCGAGGCGTTGCTGCGGCTGCGCCAGGTCTGCTGCGATCCGCGGCTGGTGAAGCTCGACGACAAGGTCGAGCGCCCCTCGGCCAAGTTGGACCGGCTGATGGAGATGGTCGAGGAACTGCTCAGCGAGGGGCGCAAGATCATCATCTTCTCGCAGTTCACCTCGATGCTCTCCCTGATCGAGGAGCGTTTCGAGACAGCTGATATCGACTACGAGCTGCTCACGGGCGACACCCGCGATCGCAAGCGGGCGATCGAGGCGTTTCAGAGGGGGGACAGCCCGGTGTTCCTGATCAGCCTGAAGGCCGGCGGAGTCGGCCTGAACCTGACGGCGGCCGATACCGTCATCATCTACGATCCCTGGTGGAATCCCGCCGTCGAGGCGCAGGCGATCGACCGCGCGCATCGCATCGGCCAGGACAAGAAGGTCTTCGTCTATCGCCTGGTGACGGCCGGGACGATCGAGGAGAAGATCGGTGAACTCAAGCTGCGCAAGCAGGCGCTGGCCGATTCACTGTTCGATCGCGAGGGCAATGTCGGCAAGGCGCTGACGGAGGAGGATATCGCCGCGCTGCTGTCCTGACGGCGTGTGGAGATGCGTTGCGCGTGGCATCCGTTATTTTGTGCGGTCACGCCAGCGCGATGCACTCGCGCGTCTCCTCGACCCAGGCATGGGCGGCGAACCATTCATGGTAGATGCGGCAGTGCGGGCAGTATGCGCGCGAGAAGAACACGGGCATGCGCTGAAAGCGCGCGGCGTCCATTTCCATCCCTGTCTCGATGCTGCGGCCGGTCTGCGGACAACGGACCATGATCTTGCCCATTCGCGGTCTCCTGTTCGTGGGCCAGATACGCCGGGGATGCGAAGAAAATGTAATGCTCAGCCGACAGTTTCGTGGCAAAGGTCGGAGTGAATTCCGACCGGGGAACGCGCGGCGTCGCTGCATCAAAAGCGGGTGAATCCCGCTGCAAAATGCACGGTCGATTGTCGCAACGCGGGACATCCGCCGCGGTCGGACACGATTGTTTGAGGACGCGTGGCATGAGCATCACGATCTACGGAATCAAGAACTGCGACACGATGAAGAAGGCGCGCGCCTGGCTCGACGATCACGGCGTCGCTTACGAATTCCACGACTACAAGACCGCCGGAATCGACAAGGCTAAACTCAAGGCATGGAGCGACGAGCTCGGCTGGGAGGTGCTGCTCAATCGCGCCGGGACGACCTTCAAGAAGTTGCCCGACGCCGACAAGAACGGACTCACCGAGAGCAAGGCGATCGCGCTCATGCTGGCGCAGCCTTCGATGATCAAACGCCCGGTGCTCGATCTCGGCGGCCGCCGCGTGGTGGGTTTCAAGCCGGATCTCTACGCAAAGGACGTGAAGGCTGCGACGTAGTTGGAGCCGCGATCGCCGCGCGCGTGCAGGAAAATGCCGGTGGTATGATTTTCTATGTCAGCGGGAAATACCGGCCGATTTCAACGCAAGGTCCGCCGGCCGCCTTGCGACGTCGTTGCCCAGCTTTCCGCCTTGCCTAACTCCCTCGATTGACGGCATATTCCGGCGCGAAGCGGTCGCGGGTGGCGACGAGGAATCGTCCAGCCGTCCGGCAGAGCCGCCGTACAGGAAGAAGCGAGGGCCAGGCGCTGACGGCGCCGGCTTGGGGGGAATCTTTGGCTGACGAGTTCATTCTCGAGACCCACGGATTGACGAAGGAATTCGCGGGATTTTTTGCCGTTCGCGATGTTTCGCTCAAGATCCGCCGGGGCACCATTCACGCGCTGATCGGCCCGAACGGGGCCGGCAAGACCACGTGCTTCAACCTGCTGACGAAGTTCCTGACGCCGTCGGCCGGCAAGATTCTCTATAAGGGTCAGGATATTACGGCGACGGCGCCGGCCGACGTGGCACGGCTCGGCCTGGTCCGCTCGTTCCAGATCTCGGCGGTGTTTCCGCATATGACGGCGCTGGAGAACGTCCGCGTCGCCCTGCAGCGGCAGCATGGCTCGTCGTTCGACTTCTGGCGCTCCAAGAGCGTTCTGAACCGCTTCAACAGCCGGGCGCTCGAGCTGCTCGACGACGTCGGCCTCAGCGAGTTCGCCAATATTCCGGCAGTCGAAATGCCCTATGGGCGCAAGCGCGCGCTGGAGATCGCGACCACGCTGGCGCTCGATCCGGAGATGATGCTGCTGGACGAGCCGATGGCCGGCATGGGCCACGAGGACATCGACAAGATCGCCGCGCTGATCCAGCGCATCTCCGCCAAATACACGATCCTGATGGTCGAGCATAATCTCAGCGTCGTCGCCAACCTCTCCGACACCATCACCGTGCTGACGCGCGGGCAGGTGCTGACGGAAGGGCCGTATTCTGAGCTCTCCAAGGATGAGCGCGTCAAGGAAGCCTATCTGGGAGCCGGACATGCCTGAGGTGATGACGGCCACGAAGCCAGGGCAGGCGGCTGCGACCAGCACCATTCTCGACGTCAACAACCTCGAGAGCTGGTACGGCGAGTCCCACATTCTCCACGGCATGAACTTCAACGTGAATGCCGGCGAGGTCGTCACCCTGCTCGGGCGCAACGGCGCCGGCAAGACCACGACCCTGAAATCGATCATGGGGATCATCGGCAAGCGCACCGGCTCGGTTCAGTTCAACGGCCAGCAGCTGATCCGCATGACCTCCGACAAGATCGCGCGGCTCGGCATCGCGCTGTGCCCGGAGGAGCGCGGCATCTTCGCGAGCCTCGATGTCCGCGAGAACCTGCTGCTGCCGCCGGTTGTGCGGCCGGGCGGCCTGACGCTCGACCAGATCTTCGAGCTGTTTCCGAATCTGAAGGAGCGGCTGAAGAGCCAGGGCACCAAGCTTTCCGGCGGCGAGCAGCAGATGCTGGCGATCGCGCGCATCCTGCGCACCGGTGCCAGCTTCCTGATGCTGGACGAGCCGACCGAGGGTCTCGCGCCCGTCATCATCCAGCAGATCGGCCACACCATCGCGCGGCTGAAGAAGGAAGGCTTCACGATTCTCCTCGTCGAGCAGAACTTCCGTTTCGCCTCGACGGTCGCTGATCGCTACTACGTCGTCGAGCACGGCAAGGTCATCGACGGCTTCGCCAATGCCGATCTGTCGGCCAACATGGACAAGCTGCATACTTATCTCGGCGTCTGACCAGCGCCAGCGGCGCTGACCTGGCAGTTCCTTCCGCGGTTTTCTCGCGGTTTTCTTGGTAGAATCTCTTGGCAGTTCTCTTGGCAGTTTTCTTGGAAAGTTCTGGAAGTTGGAAATGAAGAGCAAATTCATCGCGTCGCTGCTGCTGGGAACGGCACTCACTCTCGCCGCTGGCAGCGTCGCTTCGGCCGGCGACAAGACCGTCAAGATCGGCGCGCTGTCCGATCAGTCGGGTCTTTATGCCGATCTCGGCGGTCCCGGCTCGACACTCGCAGCGCAGATGGCGATCGAGGATTCCGGCCTCACCGCGAAGGGCTGGAAGATCGACGTCATCTCCGGCGATCACCAGAACAAGCCGGATATTGGCACCTCGATCGCGCGCCAGTGGTTCGACGTCGACAAGGTCGACGTCATCGTCGACGTGCCGAACTCGGGCGTGGCGCTGGCGGTGAACAACGTCGTCAAGGAAAAGAACGGCGTCTACATCAATTCGGGCGCTGCGACCTCGGATCTCACCAACGCGCAGTGCTCGCCCAACACGGTGCACTGGACCTACGACACCTACATGCTCGCGCACACCACCGGCCAGGCGCTGGTCAAGGCGGGCGGCTCGACCTGGTTCTTCCTGACGGCAGACTACGCCTTCGGCGCCGCGCTGGAGCGCGACACCACGGCGGTCGTGACCGCCAATGGCGGCAAGGTGATCGGCGGCGTCAAGCATCCGCTCAACACCTCCGACTTCTCCTCCTTCCTGCTGCAGGCGCAGTCGTCGAACGCCAAGGTCATCGGCCTCGCCAATGCCGGCGGCGATACCACCAATACGATCAAGCAGGCGGCTGAGTTCGGCATCAATAAGGGCGGCCAGAAGCTTGCCGCGCTGCTGTTGTTCCTGACCGACGTCAAGTCGATCGGGCTCGACATCGCGCAGGGCCTCAACTTCACCGAGACCTTCTACTGGGACATGAACGACCAGACCCGCGTCTTCTCCGAGCGCTTCGCCAAGCGCATGAAGAACGGCGCGCCGCCGACCATGGTGCAGGCGGGCGTCTATGCCGGCTTGATGCATTACTTCAAGGCGCTGGAGGCGCTCGGCGAGAACCCGCATGACGGCGTCAAGATCGTCGACAAGATGAAGTCGATCCCGACCGACGATGCGCTGTTCGGCAAGGGCGAGATCCAGCCGAACGGCCGCACCATCCACACCGCCTATCTGTTCGAGGTCAAGAAGCCCTCGGAGTCCAAGGGCCCGTGGGATCTCTACAAGCTGGTCGGCTCGGTACCGGGCGACCAGGCCTTCACGCCGCTCGACAAGAGCGCGTGCGCCTTGTTGAAGAAATGAACCGCTGTGGCTCCGGCGGCTGAACGTCGCCGGGGCCGCCATCTTCTGGGAAACGCCGAGAGAAAACAGAAACAAGACGATGCAGGCCCTCTACGCACAGCTCCTGGTCGGACTGATCAACGGCTCGTTCTACGCGCTGCTCAGTCTCGGGCTTGCCGTCATCTTCGGCATGCTCAACATCATCAATTTCGCCCATGGCGCGCTCTACATGATGGGCGCGTTCTGCGCCTATTTCCTGCTGAACCTCGGCGGCATCAATTATTGGTGGGCGCTGCTCCTGGCGCCGATCATCGTCGGCATCTTCGGCATGGTCCTCGAGCGCACCATGCTGCAATGGATTGCCGGGCTCGACCATCTCTACGGACTGCTGCTGACGTTCGGATTGGCGCTGATCATCCAGGGCGTGTTCCAGAACTTCTTCGGCTCGTCCGGCCTGCCTTATGCGATCCCGGATCAGCTCCGCGGCGGCATGAACCTCGGCTTCATGTATCTGCCGGTCTATCGCGGCTGGGTCGTCATATTCTCCCTGGTCGTCTGTCTGGCGACCTGGTTCCTGATCGAGCGGACCCGGCTCGGCGCCTACCTGCGCGCCGCCACCGAGAATCCGACCTTGGTGCGGGCGTTCGGCATCAACGTGCCGCGCATGATCACGCTGACCTACGGCCTCGGCGTCGGGCTCGCGGCGCTGGCCGGCGTGTTGTCGGCGCCGATCAACCAGGTGCGGCCGCTGATGGGCGAGCACATCATCATCGTGGTGTTCGCGGTGGTCGTGATCGGCGGCATGGGTTCGATCATGGGCTCGATCATCACCGGCTTCCTGCTCGGCGTGATCGAGGGACTGACCAAATATTTCTATCCCGAGGCTTCCAACACCGTGGTCTTCGTTCTGATGGTCCTGGTGCTGCTGGTGAAGCCGACGGGTCTGACCGGACGGGCGGCCTGACATGACATCCATCACCGACGCAACCCTGCCGATCACCCCGCGCGCGATGCGCGATGAGATGATCGTGTTCGTCATCATGACAGCGCTGCTGGCGATCGTGCCGTGGACCGGGCTCTACCCGTTCTTCGTCATGCAGGCGCTGTGCTTCGCGCTGCTGGCCTGCGCCTTCAACCTCCTGATCGGCTATGGCGGCCTGCTGTCGTTCGGCCATGCGATGTTCCTGGGAACGGCCGGCTATTGCAGTGCCCACGCGCTGAAGGTGTGGGGGCTGCCGCCCGAGCTCGGCATCCTGACGGGCGTCGCCGGATCGTTCGTCCTGTCGGTGATCACCGGCTACATCTCGATCCGACGCCAGGGCATCTATTTCGCGATGATCACCCTGGCGCTGTCGCAGCTCCTGTACTTCATCTATCTGCAGGCGCCGTTCACCCATGGCGAGGACGGCATCCAGGGCATTCCGCAGGGCCGGATGTTCGGCATCCTCGACCTGTCCAAGCCGACGGTGCTCTATTACGTCGTGCTGGTCGGCTTCCTCGCCGGCTTCCTGCTGATCTTCCGCACCATCAACTCGCCGTTCGGCGAGGTGCTGAAATCGATCCGTGAGAACGAGCAGCGCGCGATCTCGCTGGGCTACAAGACCGACCATTACAAGCTGCTCGCCTTCATCCTGTCGGGGACGCTGGCGGGCCTCGCCGGTGCGCTGAAGGTGTTCGTCGCCCAGAATGCCTCGCTGACCGACGTCGAGGTCGGGATGTCCGGCCAGATCGTGCTCATGACCCTGGTCGGTGGGCTCGGCACCGTGTTCGGCCCCGTCGTCGGCGCGTTCGTGATCGTCGGCATGCAGCAATATCTGTCCGGCTTCGGCCAGTGGGTGACGGTGATCCAGGGCGTGATCTTCGTCGCCTGCGTGCTCACCTTCCGCCGCGGCGTCGTCGGGGAAATCGCCCATCTGTTCAAGCGATCCCTCTAAGTCATTGATCTGAAAAGAGATCGTCGAAAGGGCAGAAAGCGGTGGATGATCCGGCCACCGCTTCTGCTGGTGCGCGATCCGGAGTATGACAGTTCTGTGACGGGCCGGCCCTGGCCCGTTTCGGAATGGATGGATCTCGTCCCATGCTGCACTGGTTTCGCGCCGTCCTCCCGCGGGAGGAGCGGTTTTTCGATTTGTTCGCCCGCCACAACAAGGTGGTGATTCAAGGCGCCCATGCGCTGCAGGACATGCTGCAGGGCGGCGACGACATCCTCAGGCATTGCCAGCGCGTCAGCCAGCTCGAGAACGAGGCCGACAACATCACCCGCGAAGTGCTGACCGCTGTCCGCCGCACTTTCATCACCCCATTCGACCGCGGCGACATCAAGAACCTGATCACCTCGATGGACGACGCCATCGACCAGATGCAGCAGACCGCCAAGGCCGTGGTGCTGTTCGAGGTCAAGGAGTTCGAGCCGACCATGCGCGAGATGGGCACCTTGCTGGTCGACTGCGCCAACCTGATCGGAAAGGCGTTGCCGCTGTTGCAGGCGATCGGTCAGAACGTGCCGATGATCACCGCGATCACCGAGGAGATGACCAAGCTCGAGGGACGGGTCGACGATCTCCACGACATCGGGCTGAAGGAGCTGTTCCTCAAGCACCGCAACGCCAACACGATGGATTTCATCGTCGGCGCCGAGATCTATGACCATCTGGAGAAGGTCGCCGACCGCTTCGACGACGTCGCCAACGAGATCAATTCGATCATGATCGAACAGGTCTAGGGTAGGGCCGCGCCGTGGACGCTCAACTCGGCCTTCCGATCCTGGTCGGCCTCATCGCCGTCGCACTCGCCTTCGATTTCCTCAACGGCCTGCACGACGCCGCCAACTCGATCGCGACCATCGTTTCGACCCGCGTGCTGCGGCCGCAATATGCGGTGTTCTGGGCCGCATTCTTCAATTTCGTGGCGTTTGGCGTGTTCGGCCTCCACGTCGCCCAGACCATCGGCACCGGCATCATCGATCCCGCCATCGTCGACGCGCAGGTGATCTTCGCTGCCCTGGTCGGCGCCATCGTCTGGAACCTGGTCACCTGGGCCGCCGGCATTCCGTCGTCGAGCTCGCATGCGCTGATCGGCGGGCTGGTCGGGGCAGGGGTCGCCAAGGCCGGCATCTCGGCCACCGTGTGGAGCGGCCTGTCCAAGACCGTGCTCGCGATCGTGCTGTCGCCGCTGGTCGGGCTGGTGCTGGCGATGATCCTGGTCGCGATCGTGTCCTGGGCCTCGGTACGCTCGACGCCGTTCGCGGTCGACCGCGCCTTCCGCATCCTGCAATTCGCCTCGGCCTCGCTCTATTCGCTCGGCCATGGCGGCAACGACGCGCAGAAGACGATGGGCATCATCGCCGTGCTGTTGTACTCGCAGGGCCGTCTCGGCGAGCAGTTCACGGTGCCGTTCTGGGTCGTGCTGTCGTGCCAGGCCGCGATGGCGCTTGGCACCCTGATGGGCGGCTGGCGCATCGTCCGCACCATGGGCCTGCGCATCACCAAGCTCAACCCGATGCAGGGCTTCTGCGCCGAGACCGGCGGCGCCATCACGCTGTTCCTGGCGACGTTCCTCGGCGTGCCGGTGTCGACCACCCACACCATCACCGGCGCGATCGTCGGCGTCGGCGCCGCCCGCCGCGCCTCCGCGGTGCGCTGGAACGTGGCCGGATCGATCGTCTACGCCTGGATCTTCACGATTCCGGCCTCGGCCATCGTCTCGGCGCTGACGTTCTGGCTGGTGTCGGTGCTCCGGCACTGATCCGGGGCGGGCGAGGGGCAACTCGCCGGTTGGAGTTGCGGTGCAAAACGCCTATATGGAGGGCGCGCGGCGGCCGTGATCCCGCGCCTTTCCCATCAAATCGCCCGCTCTCTGGCCCCGAAACGACGTCCGCCGCCTCATGTCCGATACAAGTTTGACGACCGAACAGCCGTCCCGCTCCGCGCTCTCCGATGAGGTCGCGCGCCGGCGCACCTTCGCCATCATCTCGCACCCGGACGCCGGCAAGACGACGCTGACCGAGAAGCTGCTGCTGTTCGGCGGCGCCATCAACCTCGCCGGTCAGGTCAAGGCCAAGGGCGAGCGCCGCAACACCCGCTCGGACTGGATGAAGATCGAGCGCGAGCGCGGCATCTCGGTCGTCACCTCGGTGATGACCTTCGAGTTCGAAGGGCTGGTGTTCAACCTGCTGGACACGCCGGGCCACGAGGACTTTTCCGAAGACACCTATCGCACGCTGACCGCGGTCGACTCGGCCGTCATGGTGATCGACGCCGCCAAGGGCATTGAGGCGCGCACGCGCAAGCTGTTCGAGGTCTGCCGCCTCCGCGACATCCCGATCATCACCTTCATCAACAAGATGGACCGCGAGAGCCGCGACACCTTCGATCTGCTGGACGAGATCGAGAAGACGCTGGCGCTCGACACCACGCCGATGACCTGGCCCGTGGGGCGCGGCCGCGACTTCATCGGCACCTATGACATCCGCGACGGCGGCGTGCGTCTGCTCGAAGGCGGCGGCGCCAAGACCGGCGCGGCGCAGCAAATCGACATCGCCGAGCTCGGCAAGATCAACGCCAATCTCGACATGAGTCAGATCACCGACGAGCTGGAGCTGGTCAAGGAAGCCTGCAAGCCGTTCGACCTGGAGGCATTCCGCGAGGGCCACCTGACGCCGGTCTATTTCGGCAGCGCGCTGCGCAATTTCGGCGTCGGCGATCTGCTCGAAGGCCTCGGCCGCTACGCGCCGTCGCCGCGCGCGCAGGAGTCGAACCTGCGCAAGGTCGACGCCGCCGAGCCGCGCATGAGCGCCTTCGTGTTCAAGATCCAGGCGAATATGGACCCCAACCACCGCGACCGCATCGCGTTCGCGCGGCTGTGCTCGGGCAAGCTCAACCGCGGCATGAAGGCGAAGCTGGTACGCACCGGCAAGACCATGCCGCTGTCGAGCCCGCAATTCTTCTTCGCCCAGGACCGCTCGGTGGCGGACGAAGCTTTCGCCGGCGACGTCGTCGGCATTCCCAACCATGGCAGCTTGCGCATCGGCGACACCCTGACCGAGGGCGAGGATCTCACCTTCGTCGGCGTGCCGAGCTTTGCCCCGGAAATCGTCCGCCGCGTCCGCCTCACCGATGCGATGAAGGCCAAGAAGCTGAAGGAAGCCTTGCAGCAGATGTCGGAGGAGGGCGTCGTGCAGGTGTTCCGCCCGCGTGACGGTGCGCCGGCGCTGGTCGGCGTGGTGGGACCGCTGCAGCTCGACGTGCTCAAGGTGCGGCTCGATGCCGAGTACTCGCTGCCGGTCGAATTCGAGATCTCCGAGTTCTCGCTGGCGCGCTGGATCTCGTGCGACGACAAGAAGAAGCTCGAGGCGTTCATCGCCGCCAACAATTCCGGCGTCGCCGACGACGTCGACGGCGATCCGGTGTTCCTGGCCAAGAACGAGTTCTATCTCGGCTACACCAAGGAACGCGCCGAAGGCATCGTGTTCTCCAACGTCAAGGACGTGAAGAAGAAGGCCTGACGCTGCTGCTCTCCGGTCATTCCGGGGCATCGCGAAGCGATGAGCCCGGAATCCATTTTGCCTCTTGTTCTGTCGCTCAATGGATTCCGGGCTCGCCCTGCGGGCGCCCCGGAATGACGCGTAGAGAGAAACAGGACTCTTCCACAGTCGACTTGGCGCATGCTGCGTGATGAGACCCGTAGCGCCGCGCGCTTTTCACCAGACGACTGGTGAGCTACGCTTCCTCTCACACCAAGCGGGGGGGAAAAGAAAATGCCAGCGGGATCTTTGGGCCGCCTTGTCCGGCGCCAGATGGTGGCACTGTTAGCTGTGTGTGGCTTGGCGTTCGCGGCGATCGGAGCGGCAGACGCCGCCGAGGTGGTCGCGCTGGGCGCCAGCAACACCTATGGCAAGGGCGTCAATCGCGGCGAGGATTTTCCGGCCCAGCTCGAGGCCATGCTCCACGGCAAGGGCGTTCGGGTCAGCGTCGCCAACGCCGGCATCAACGGTGATACCACAGCCGGGATGCTGTCCCGCTTCGACAGCGCGGTCGATGGATCAACCCGCGTGCTGGTGCTGCAGCCCGGCGGTAACGACGCCCGCAAAGGGGTCGGCGACCAGCGCGCCAGCAGCATCAGCGCCATGTTGGCCAAGGCCGCGCAGCGCCGCATCAAGGTCGTGATGGTCGAGAACGGCATGTTCCGTGGCCTGCCGCATCAGGTCGACGGTGTGCATCTGACCCCGGAGGGCTATCGCATGCTGGCCGCATCGCTGCTGCCCCGCGTGATGAGCGGCTTGCGGAAGTAGCTCGCCGCGAGGACGTGAAGCGCGCCGCGCCGGCCTGCGGTCTCACAGCTCGATGATCCCGCGCCGCGCCGCATGCGCCACCGCATCGGTCCGGCCCGTTGCATCGAGCTTGTCGAGCAGCGAGCCGACGTGGAACTTCGCCGTATGTACGGAGATGCCGAGGCTGCGCGCGATCTCCTTGTTGGAGCAGCCCTCGGCCATCAGCGCCAGGACGTCGCGCTCGCGCGCGGTGAGCTGAAAATCATCGATCGCCTGGCCGTCGATCCTGTCGTCGCCGCTGCGCGCCTCATCACTGCCATGCAACGGCGCGACGGCGACGTCGGCGCTCTCGCCGGGCGCGACCAGCGTCAGGCCCGTGACATCGCCGAGCAGCGCCGCCAGCCGGTCGGCCAGCTCGGCATCATCGACCGCGATCGCGATCCTGATCGGCGCGCGCGCCTTCTCGCTCACGCCGGCCTCTCGCCGATGGTCAGGGCGAACTGCACCGGCTCGCCGGCACGCAGCGCTGCGACCTCGACGACGGCGCCGACGCTGTCCGGACCGAGTTCGCGCATCATCGCGCGCATGCCCCTGAACGGCTCCTTGTTGAGAGCGGTGATGACGTCACCCTGGCGCAGGCCGGCGGCCGCGGCCGGGCCGCTCTTGTCGAGGCTCATGATCATCGCACCGAGTCCATCGTCGAGCCGGACCGGCTGCAGGCCGGCACCGAGATAGCCGCGAGCGATGCGACCATGCGTCTCGAGCTTGCTGGCGACCCGTTCGATCGTGGCCGCGGGTATCACGAGCGTCCGGCGCGGGCCGCGCACGGCCATGCCGATCGCGTGGCCCGCAGCGTCGAGCACGAGACCGCCTTCGGCGCTGTGCCGCAGCCTGGTGTCGAGCTCGATGCGCGCATCGATGTCGCCGCCGCGCAGGCTGCGCCAGGCGCCTGCCGATTGCGAGACCATCGCCAACGCCGCGGCCGGCTTGCCCTGATCGGCGGCGACGAGGATGGCCAGAGCGCCGAGCGGCGGCACGCCGCCGGCAAGCGAGGCGGCCGCGACATCCTTGCCTTGGAAGCGGAGCAGGGCGATGTCGGTGGTGTGATCACGCCCGGCGATGGTGACGGGGCGGGTCGTGCCGTCGGCGAAGTCGAGCACGATCTCGCCCTCCTCGGCGAGGGTCTCGTCCGCCGTGATGACGAGGCCCGGCTTCCAGACGAAGCCGGAGGCGCGCGAGCGGTGCGAATGGACCGAGACCAGTGATGGCGCTGCGGCGGCAACAGCGGCGGCCAGCGCGGAGGACAGTGAGGAGAGGGCGGACAGATCGGGCATCGACGGCTCCATGGGTTGATCCCAATGTGGCGCGTCGATGGTCGTTGCGGAACTCCCCAGGTGGGCAGGCTACGCTCATCCGGGCTACAGGTTGAAGTCAGAGCGTCGTCCGCGCCTTCGGCAGCGGGAAGGCGAGGTCGCCGTGCTTCGAGGTCTTCAGCCCCAGTCCGATCAGCGCCTCGGCGAAGCGCACCGCGGCGGCGACGCCGTCGATCACGGGAATTCCGAGCTCGGTGGAGAGGTCGTGCGCGAGATCGGCCATGCCGGCGCAGCCGAGCACGATGGCGCCGATACCGTCCTCGCGCAGCGCCGCCCGGCATTCGCCGAGCAGCGTGCCGCGGACATTGGCCTCGGGCTTGTCGAGGTCGAGCACGGCAACGTCGACGGCGCGCACCCTGCGGCAATGCTGCTCCATGCCGTAATTGCGCACGAGATGCTCGGCGATCACCTTGGTGCGCGACAGCGTCGTGACGATGCTGAAATGGGTGGCGACGAAGCTCGCCGCATGCATCGCAGCTTCGGCGATGCCGAGCACCGGCACAGCCGACAATTCGCGCGCGGCGAGCAGGCCGGGATCACCGAAGCAGGCGATCACATGGGCGTGGCAACCTTCCGCGTCTCCGGCCTCGACCTCCTTGAGCATGCCGACCGCGGCAATCGCCTCGTCGTAATGGCCCTCGATCGAGGCGGCGCCGAACCGCGCGGTGCGGCCGACGATCCGCGTCGACGGGCTTGCGCTGGCCTGGGCCGCCTTGGCGATCAATTCGGTCATCGTCGCCGTCATGTTCGGGTTGATGACGTTGATCACGGTCTCGCTGTGGCGGCTCATCGTCGCGTCCGTCTGCTGTCGCATCCTGCCGTGTTCTAGCCGAGTTCCGCTGTTACGGTCGAGAGCCGTTCGCGGCGCGGAACGCGCAGACGTGAACGGGATTGAGCTTGCGAATTCTGCGATCGGATCCAGCTTGGAGTCCATCCCAGCCCGAGAGTCCCATGCTCCGTGTCGTCGTGCTCCTCCTGCTGATGGTGGCCGCTCCGGTCGCCGCCGACGCGCGCCGCCAGCAGATCAATCCGGTGCCGTTCGCGCACACGCCGTGCAGCGTGCTCGACGAGCAGCCGTGCACGCCGTCGTTCTGCAGCGTCTTCGGGCCGTGGCCGTGTATTCCCGAGATGAACTATCCCTATGGCCAGAACCTGCAACTCACGATCGAGAGCCGGCCCGCCAGGGATCAGGAAGCCAAATATCAGAAGCCGGATCACGATCTCGACACGATCGGCGATCTGTTCTCAGCGCTGCGCGCGTGCTGGACGCCGCCGCCGGAGGACAGCGCCCGCGCCGGGATGCAGATGACGGTGCGCTTCAGCTTCAAGCGGACCGGCGAGATGATCGCGCCGCCACGCGTGACCTTCACGACATCAGGCGCCCCGGCCGACACGCGCGCGACCTATCTGAAGACGATCAATGCCTCGCTCGACGGCTGCCTGCCGCTGAAGTTCACAAAAGGACTCGGCGGTGCGCTCGCCGGCCGGCCGATCGCGATCCGCTATGTCGAGAATCGCGATCTGAAGAACACGTCGGAACGGTGATGGCGTCGTCCGCTGTGCTCCATCTCCCGACCGCATAGCCCGTCATGCCACTTCGGCTTTTCGAGCCGGCCCGGAACGACGGCGAGCGGGCGGGAGTGCCTGACGTTGAAATGCGCCACGTTGCGAGGCGGCCCCCGGAAATGATACCGATGCCCACGCACAGGTCGCGTGCAAGCGAAGGGGGACGCCGTGGGACTTCTGGTGATGGTGGTGGGGCTGGTGCTGTTTCTCGGCGCCCATGTGTTCACGACCCGGCGCGAGGCGCGCGCGAAGGTCATCGCGCGGCTGGGCGAGGGCACGTATAAGCTCGTCTATACTGTCGTGGCCCTTGCCGGCCTCGCCCTGATCGTCTGGGGTTTTGCCGCGTACCGCCACGACGGCGGCTGGATCCAGGTCTGGACGCCGCCGAAGGCGCTCAAGCACATCAATCTCGCCTTGATGCTGCCGGCGGTGATCATGATCGTCGCCGCCTACATCCGCGGCCGCATCTACACCGTGCTGAAGCATCCGATGCTGGCCGGCGTGAAGCTGTGGGCGTTCGGGCATCTGCTCGCCAATGGCGATCTCGGCGGCATCATCCTGTTCGGCTCGATCCTGGCATGGGCGGTGTTCGACCGCATCTCGCTGAAGCGCCGCGCCGACGCCGGCGGCCCGCCGATCCCGGTCGGCGGCGTTGGCAATGACGTGATCGCGGTGGTGGTCGGCATCGTCGTCTATCTCGCGCTGGCCTTCGCGTTCCATCCTGTCGTGCTCGGCATTCCCGTCATCGGGGGGTAGCGATGTCGGTGCAATCGACCGTCCGCCGCAAGACGGCTCCCGAGATCCGCGCCCGCAAGGGCGGCGAGCCGATCGTGATGCTGACGTCCTACCACGCCCATACCGCGGCGCTGGTGGATCGCCATTGCGATGTGATCCTGGTCGGCGATTCCCTCGGGAATGTGATGCACGGCTTCGAGACCACCGTGCCGGTGACCCTGGAGATGATGATCCTGCAGGGCTGCGCCGTGATGCGCGGCTCGCGCCAGGCGCTGGTGGTGGTCGACATGCCGTTCGGCTGCTACGAGGCCACGAAGGAGCAGGCGTTTCATGCGGCGGTGCGGATCCTCAAGGAGACGCAATGCGGAGCGGTCAAGCTCGAGGGCGGGGCGCGGATGGCCGAGACGGTCGCCTTCCTCAGCGAGCGCGGCATCCCGGTGATGGGCCATGTCGGCCTGACGCCGCAATCGATCAACACGCTCGGCTCGTTCCGGGCGCAGGGCCGCGACGAGGCGGATTGGGCCGCGATCGAGAACGACGCTGCGGCGATCGCACAGGCCGGCGCGTTCTCGGTGGTGATCGAGGCCGTGGCCGAGCCGCTGGCGCGCAAGATCACGCAGCAGATCGCGATCCCCACCATCGGCATCGGCGCCAGCGCCGCCTGCGACGGTCAGGTGCTGGTTTTGGAGGACATGCTCGGCCTGTCGCCGCGGGCGCCGAAATTCGTCCGCCGCTACGGCAATCTGGGTCCGGCGATCGACGAGGCGATCGAACGCTACGCGGCCGACGTGCGTACCCGTGCGTTTCCGGCGGCGGAACATGTCTACGGAATGAAGTCAAAGACCTGACGGGCGCCTCTCGCTTGATCGGCCCGTTGGCGTCGTGGTGCGCGCGGCGTCACGGGATGAATCTCCGGCGCTGGCGGAGATAGCCAAGCGCGTCATCCCTTGGTTATGTTTCAGGCTGGTCCGCGTCGCGGCGAACAACGACAAGAAGCCAAGCTCGGGGAAACTCCATGGACTGGTCGACCTATGTAACGCCGCCGATGCGGCGCGAAGCCCGTTTCGGCGATCGCGTGGTTCCGTTGTTCACGGAGCGGCCCGCGAACCTCTGGGCCATGGTCGGAGAAGCGGTGGAGCGCAACGGCGACGGCGAGGCGCTGGTCTGCGGGGCCGTGCGGCTGTCGTGGCGCGAGGTCGCCGCGACCGCCGCGCGGATCGCCGGCGGGCTGCAGGCGAGGGGCTTGCGCAAGGGCGACCGGCTGGCGCTGCTGCTCGGCAACCGCATCGAATTCGTGCTCACGTTGTTTGCCGCAGCCAAGCTCGGGCTGATCACGGTGCTCCTGTCGACGCGACAGCAGACGCCGGAAATCGCCTATGTGCTGAAGGATTGCGGCGCCCGGCTGCTGCTGCACGAGGCTGCGTTGGCGGACCGGTTGCCGGCCGCTGCGGAAACGCCGGAGCTGGCGGGGTGCATTGCCGTCGACGATCGTCCGGCGCGGTCGGATTTTGCAGCGCTGGCCGATCATGCCGCGCACGAACATCACGTCGAGGTGACCGAAGAGGACACCGCGATGATCCTCTACACCTCCGGAACCACCGGCCGGCCGAAAGGCGCGATGCTCGCCCATTGCAACATCATCCACTCCTCGATGATCTACGAGGCCTGCCTGGGGCTGACGCAATCCGACCGCTCGATCGCCGCCGTGCCGCTCGGCCATGTCACCGGCGTCGTCGCCAACATCACCAGCATGGCGCGCTGCGCCGGCACCTTGATCATCATGCCGGAGTTCAAGGCCGGCGAATATCTGAAGCTCGCCGCGCGCGAGCGCGTGACCTACACGGTCATGGTCCCCGCGATGTACAATCTCTGCCTGTTGCAGCGCGACTTCGACAGTCATGATCTCTCGTGCTGGCGGATCGGCGGCTTCGGCGGCGCGCCGATGCCGGTCGCCACCATCGAGCGGCTGGCCGCCAAGATCCCGGGTCTGCGGCTGGTCAACGCCTATGGCTCGACTGAGACCACCTCGCCGGCGACGTTGATGCCGTCGGATCTGACCGCGCGCCATATCGACAGCGTCGGGCTGCCGTGTCCGGGCGCCAGCATCCTGGTGATGGACGGGCAGGGGCGGGAGCTGCCGCGCGGTGAGATCGGCGAGATCTGGATCGGCGGCGGCCAGGTCATCAAGGGCTACTGGAACAATCCCAAGGCCACCGGCGAGAGCTTCACCGCCGGCTATTGGCATTCCGGCGACCTCGGCTCCGTCGATGCCGACAATTTCGTCCGGGTGTTCGACCGGCAGAAGGACATGATCAACCGCGGCGGGCTGAAGGTGTACTCGGCCGAGGTCGAATCGGTGCTGGCGAGCCACCCGGCGGTGGTCGAGAGCGCGATCATCGCCCGGCCATGTCCGGTGCTCGGCGAGCGCGTGCACGCGGTGGTCGTGACCCGCGAGCCGATGAGCGCCGAAGCGCTGCGCAGCTGGTGTGCCGAGCGGGTCTCGGATTACAAGGTTCCGGAAACCCTGACCGTGACCGCGGACCCCCTGCCGCGCAACGCCAACGGCAAGGTGATGAAACGGCAGTTGCGCGAAGCCTTGACGGCGTGATAGCCGCGTTCGGACCCTGTGGCAGAACCGGGGAGTAACGCCTTGATTCGGCTGGACTCGCCTTGCCACCGCCATGCCGATGCGGTATCGGCGCCGGCGCGCGGGCAACGGGCCGCTCGCGCGGCACTTCAAACGCATGCGCGCGCGCTCGCAGCGAACCTGACGGGATGTCCTTAGGTGTCTGAATTTATTGATGAAGTAGACGAGGAGGTCCGTCGGGAACAGCTCAAGAAGCTGTGGGACCGCTATTCGATCTTTATCATCGCCCTTGCCGTGCTGATCATCGCCGGCGTCGGCGGCTGGCGCGGCTACCAGTATCTCGAAGGCCAGAAGGCGGCCGAGGCGGGCTCAGCCTTCAACAAGGCCCTCGAACTCTCCGAGCAGAACAAGCATGCAGATGCGGAGAAGGCCTTTGCCGATGTCGCGGCCAGGGCCCCATCGGGATACCGCATGCTGGCCCGCTTCCACCAGGCTGCCGAGGCCGCCATGCGCGACAAGGCGGCTGCCGTGAAGATCTACGACGAGCTTGCTGCCGACCGCAGCATCGGGGCCGAGCCGCAGTCGATGGCGCGGCTGCGCGCGGCAGGCCTGCTGGCCGATACGGCGCCTTACGCCGACCTCAAGCAGCGCCTCGAAGGCGAAACGGCGCCTGGCGCGCCGTTCCGCCACGCCGCCCGCGAATTGCTGGCGCTGTCGGCATGGAAGGCCAATGATGCCGCGGCGGCCCGTCAATGGCTCGACATGATTGCGCTGGATGGTGAAACCCCGCCGGGCCTGCGCTCGCGCGCCGAAGCGCTGCAGGCGCTATTGCCTGCAGTCGCCAAGAGCTGATCGCGAACCTCGCGACCGGCGAACCGAGTTGATTGGAACGACGATCATGCGCCGCCCCCAACGTGTCATTGCCCTCACGGTCCTCGTTGCGCTTTCCGGCGTGCTGGGCGGCTGCGCGAGCGGGGGAAGTTTCGATCCCTCGGACATGCTCGACTTCCTGGACACCAAGAAGAAGCTGCCGGGTGACCGCAAGCCGGTGTTCCCGGAGGGCGTGCCGGGTCTCGAGCAGGGCGTGCCAAAAGAGCTCTACAAGGGCGCGCAGCAGCAGCCGATGACCGACCCAGGCGCTCAGGCGGCTACGCCGCCGGCGCCTCCGGTGGAGGAGCCCAAGGGTAAAAAGGGCCGGCGGCAGGCGGCCGTGAACAACCCGACGACGGCCGATCCGCAGGATGGCGAGGCTGCCGCGGTCGAGGAGGGCGCTGCCGCCGTTCCGCCGGCACCGAAGCCCAAGAGGATCGTGCGCCGCCGCACGACCGCACCGCCCGCGGATGACCCGGCCGCGGCGCAGCCGCCGGCAGCCCCGCGGTCCAGCGGCGGCGGCTTCCCGGCGCCGATGCCGAGCGGCTCGTTCAGCCGTTAATCTCACCTGCGAATCGGCGGATCGCCCGTTCGGTTTTGCGGCCGAATGCGCTAAAGCTGCGCGCTCACGCGCACGGATCATCATGCCCTTCACCATCGCCATCATCGGCCGGCCCAACGTCGGCAAGTCGACCCTGTTCAACCGTCTGGTCGGGCAGAAGCTGGCGCTCGTCGACGACGTGCCGGGCGTCACGCGCGACCGCCGCGAGGGCGAGGCGAGGCTGTTCGATCTCAACTTCACGATCATCGACACCGCCGGCCTCGACGAGGGCCCCAAGGGCTCGCTGACCGCGCGCATGCAGGAGCAGACGGAAACCGCGATCGCGCTCGCCGACGCGCTGTTCTTCGTCATCGATGCCCGCATCGGCCTGACGCCCGCCGACCGCGCCTTCGCCGATTTCGCCCGCCGCGCCGACAAGCCGGTGCTGCTGCTCGCCAACAAGAGCGAGGGCAAGCATGGCGAGCTCGGCGCCATGGAGTCGTATGCGCTGGGTCTCGGTGATCCCATCCAGATCTCGGCCGAGCACGGTGAGGGCATGGGCGAGCTCTACGACGCCGTCAGCAAGCTCGTGCCGCCCACCGACGACGAGGACGACGAGCGCGAGGAGACTGACGAGGAGCGCGCCAACAGGCCGATCAGGGTCGCGATCGTCGGCCGTCCCAATGCCGGCAAGTCGACCCTGATCAACCATCTGCTCGGCGAGGAGCGGCTGCTCACGAGTCCCGAGGCCGGGACGACGCGCGATTCGATCGCGGTCGAAATCGAGTGGAAGGGCCGCGGCTTCCGCATCTTCGACACCGCAGGTCTGCGCCGGCGCTCGCGCATCGAGGAGAAGCTGGAGAAGCTGTCGGTGGCGGACGCGCTGCGCGCGGTGCGCTTCGCCGAGGTGGTCGTGCTGATGATGGACGCGCAGAACCGCTTCGAGGAGCAGGATCTGCGCATCGCCGACCTGATCGAGCGCGAAGGGCGTGCCCTGGTCATCGCCGTCAACAAATGGGACCTGATGGACGGCAATCCCGGCCAGATCTCGATGCTCCGCCGCGATGCCGACCACTGGCTGCCGCAGGTCGCGGGCGCGCCGATCGTGGCGGTGTCGGGCCTGATGGGCGAGGGCATCGACCGGCTGATGCAGGCGATCGTCGAAGCCTACGCGGTCTGGAACCGGCGCGTGCCGACCGCGGCGCTGAACCGCTGGTTCGAGGGGGCGATCGCCGACAATCCGCCGCCGGCGGTGTCGGGCCGCCGGCTCAAGCTGAACTACATCACCCAAACCAAGGCGCGCCCGCCGAGTTTCGTGCTGTTCTGCTCGCGTGCCGACGCGATCCCGCAATCCTACTTGCGCTATCTCACCAACTCGATGCGCGAGACCTTCGAGCTGCCCGGCACGCCGGTGCGCATCACTCTGCGCGAGAAGGCCAATCCGTTCGCGCACAAGCGCAAGCGGCCGAACTGATCAGTTGCGGTAGCGGAAGCGATCCGGCCATGGAAGCAAGTCCGCCGAGCGTCGCGACCGAAAATGCGCCGGCCCCGCGCCGCGGCGCGGTCGCCTTCATCTTCGTCACCATCCTGCTCGACATGCTCGCGCTCGGGCTGATCATGCCGATCCTGCCGAAGCTGATCGAGAGCTTCGTCGGCAACGACACCGCGCAGGCGGCCCGCATCTTCGGCCTGTTCGGCACCGCCTGGGCGCTGATGCAGTTCGTGTTCTCGCCGGTGCTCGGCAGCCTGTCCGATCGCTTCGGCCGACGGCCGGTGATCCTGCTGTCGAACTTCGGCCTCGCCGCCGACTACGTGCTGATGGCGCTGGCGCCGTCGCTCGCCTGGCTGTTCGTTGGGCGCCTGGTCTCCGGCGTCACCTCGGCCAGCATCTCCACCGCCTTTGCCTACATCGCCGATCTGACGCCGCCGGATCGGCGGGCCGCGATCTTCGGCCGCATCGGCGCAGCGTTCGGTGCGGGGTTCGTGCTCGGTCCCGCCACCGGCGGACTGTTGGGTGACATCGATCCGCGGCTGCCGTTCTGGGCGGCTGCGGGGCTCAGCTTCGCCAACGCGCTCTATGGCTTCCTGGTGCTGCCGGAGTCGCTGAAGCAGGAACGACGCAGTCCATTCCGGTGGCGGACGGCGAACCCGCTCGGTGCGCTGCGGTTGCTGGCATCGGACCGCATCCTGGCGGGGCTGTCGACCGTGAACTTCATCACCCAGCTTGCCCATGTCGTGCTGCCGTCGACCTTCGTGCTGTATGCGACCTACCGCTACGGCTGGGACACCCGCACCGTCGGCCTCACATTGGCGATGGTCGGCGTCTGCGCGATGATCGTGCAGGGCGGCGCGGTCGGGCTGATCGTGCGCCTGTTCGGCGAGCGCGGCGCGTTGATGCTCGGCCTGTCGGCGGGCATGGTCGGCTTCTTCATTTTCGGTGTGGCGCCGACCGGACCGCTGAGCTGGCTCGGCATCCCCGTGATGGCGCTATGGGGCGTGTCGGGCGCGGCGCTCCAGGCGCTGATGACCCGGCTGGTGGCCTCCGACAAGCAGGGCCAGCTACAGGGCGCGACGTCGAGCGTGCAGAGCGTGGCCCAGCTCGCGGGCCCTTTCCTGTTCACGCTGACCTTTGCCTATTTCATCGGAACGGCCGCGCCGGCGCATCTGCCCGGCGCGCCGTTCCTGCTGGCGTCGGCGTTGCTGATCGTCGCTCTCCTGATTGCGGTGCGGACGCTGTCCTCGACAAAGAACAGCTAGACTAGCGCGCCGGCCTGAAGGTTCTCATCCGCTGACCCCACCGATGCAGCTCTCGCGCTCTCGCGGGACGGGGATTGCACACGCTTCAAAATAGGTCAATAATGCTGACATAAATAGCCGGATCAGGGGAGGAATATTGGTGAGCTGGAAGCCCGTCTACGCGCGCCGCGCGGATCGCATGAAGGCATCGGAGATCCGCGAACTGCTCAAGGTGCTGGAGCGGCCCGGCATGATTTCGTTCGCCGGCGGCATCCCCGATCCTGCGCTGTTTCCTGCAGCAGCGGCGGCGCAGGTCTATGCCGATGCGCTGGCATCGCCCAACGTGGCTTCCGCTGCTCTGCAATATGCCGTCAGCGAGGGCTACGGTCCGCTTCGCCAGTGGATCGCCGAGCACATGACCGCGCAGGGCATAGCGGCCTCGCCAGACAACATCCTCGTCACCGCGGGATCGCAACAGGCGCTCGATTTTCTCGGCAAGCTGCTGCTCACGCCTGCGGATACGGCGCTCGTCACCGTTCCCACCTATCTTGGCGCGCTGCAGGCCTTTTCGGCTTACGAGCCGCGTTACGATTCGATCGGTCCACGCGCTGCGAACCGCACCCCGGCCTCCTACGCGGACGAAGCCGCGAAAGAAGCTGCGGGGGCGCGCGTGAAGTTCGTCTATGTCGTGCCGGACTTTGCCAATCCGACCGGTGAGACGCTGTCGCGTTCGGCGCGCGCCGATGTCCTGGATCTCGCCGGCGAGCTGGACGTGCCGGTGTTGGAGGACAGCGCCTATTCTGCCTTGCGTTTCGACGGCGACGAGATGCCGTCGCTGCAGTCGTTGGACGTCCGTCGCCGCGGCTCGCTCGATGCTTCCCGCGTCATCCATCTCGGAACGTTCTCGAAGACGGTCGCGCCGGGCCTGCGCATCGGCTGGATTTGTGCATCGCGCGCCATCATCAGCCGTCTCGTCCTCATCAAGCAGGCGAGCGACCTCAACGTGTCAGCGATCAATCAGATCGTGATGCACAGGCTCGTGAAAGACGGAGGGCATGCCGGGCTGATTGCACGGGCGCGCGCGCATTATCGGCTCAAGCGCGATGCGATGCTGAGGGCACTCGAGGCACAGATGCCGTCAGAAGCGAGGTGGACGCGGCCCGACGGCGGGTTCTTCGTCTGGCTCACCTTGCCGGACGGCGTGTCCGGTGCCGCCTTGCTCGACCGGGCCATGAATCAGGCCCAGGTGGCGTTCGTTCCCGGGGCAGCCTTCTTCCACGACGGCAGCGGCGCCAACACGATCCGCCTGTCCTATTCGCTGCCCGAGGAGGCCGTGATCGAGGAAGGCATCGGCCGCCTCGCGAGCCTGTTGCGCTGACGATGACGTGATTCGGCGCAGCGAATGTCGCATCGTCTGCGCAGCGGCACTGGCGGGACGCGATGCTAATCCACCGCATCCCGCATCGGAGCTATCGGCTTACTTCTTCACCAGCGGACAGTCGCTGGCCTCGAGCGGCTTGGCGGCATCCTCAGGCGCGATCTTGGCGATCAGCTTGTAGTAGTCCCACGGGTATTTGGACTCTTCGGGCTTCTTGACCTCGAACAGATAGGCCGGGATCAGGCGGCGTCCGTCGGCGCGCAGCGGGCCCTTGCCGAACAGCGGATCGTCGGTCGGGATCTCCTTCATCTTGGCCACGACCTTGGCACCGTCATGCGGATTGCCGCCGAGCGCTTCCAGCGTCTTGAGGTAATGCAGCGTGCCGGCGTAGTTGCCCGCCACCGTCATCGACGGCATCGTGCCCTTCGGCGACAGCTTCTGGAAACGCTTGGACCATTCGCGGGTCTGGTCGTTCAGATCCCAGTAGAACGACTCGGTGAAGGTCAGGCCCTGCGCCACCTTCAGCCCCAGCGCATGCACGTCGTTGACGAACAGCAGGAGTGCGGCGAGCTTCTGGCCGCCCTGGACGATGCCGAATTCCGAGGCCTGCTTGATCGAGTTGGTGGTGTCGCCGCCGGCATTGGCAAGCCCGATGACCTTTGCCTTCGACGACTGCGCCTGCAGCAGGAAGGACGAGAAGTCGGCGGTGTTGAGCGGGTGCTTCACCGAGCCCAGCACCTTGCCGCCGCTGCTGGTCACCACGGCCGAGGTGTCGCGCTCCAGCGCGTGACCGAAGGCATAGTCGGCGGTCAGGAAGAACCAGGTGTCGCCGCCGGCCTTGGTCAGCGCCTTGCCGGTGCCGTTCGCGAGCATGTAGGTGTCGTAGGTGAAGGAGATGGTGTTTGCGTTGCACGCTTTGCCAGTCAGGTCCGCCGTGGCGGCACCGGAGTTCAACAGGATCGAGTTCTTTTCCTTGACCAGGTTGGAGACGGCCAGCGCCACGCCCGAGTTCGGCGTGTCCATGATCACGTCCACCTTCTGCGTGTCGATCCACTGCCGGCCGATATTGACGCCGACGTCGGGCTTGTTCTGGTGGTCGCCGCTGATGACCTCGATGGTCCAGCCCTTGGCCTTCAGGCCGGAATCCTCGACCGCCATGTTGACGGCCGCGACCGAGTTGGGACCGCCGATGTCGGCGTAGAGGCTGGACATGTCGTTGAGCACGCCGATCTTGACGACCTTGTCGTCGGCGAAGGCGGAGCCGGCAAAGCTGAGCGTGGTGGCGGCAAGCAGCGCAGCCATCCGCCGCGCATGAGACGTCGTCATCAAAGTCCTCCCTGGTATCGTGTCACGGCGGGGCTTCTTGGGCGCCCTTTGCCGTCGGATTCCCTGGATAGCCGGTCTTGTCAGTTGCGGCAATGCGCCAAAAGGCGCGAGACGCGCCCAAGGTTTGTGCGTTTCGCTTGAGCGTTAACGCAGGGCGTCCGAGGTCAGCCGGAATTTCTGGATGCGCTTACCGGTGTCGACCTCGGCGGTATAAACGTTGCCCTGCCGGTCGACAGCCATCGCGTGCACCCAATGGAATTGGCCGGCATTGCGGCCATTGTGGCCGAAGCCGCCAACCACGCTGCCGTCATCCCGCCTGATGATGCGGATCTCATTGTTCTCGCCATCGGCAGACAGCAGGTAGGTCTGCTTCGGATCCGGCCAGATCGCGATGTCCCACACCGCGCCATTGCCGAGCGTGTTCTTTTCGAAGAACCATTCGGTCACGAATGTCCCGTCCTTCCTGAACACCTGGATGCGGTCGTTGATGCGGTCGCAGACATAGACGAGACCATCGTCGGCGATCTTCACGCAGTGCACGGGATTGCCGAACTGCTGGGCGACCGGTGCCTTGGGATCATACGGTGGCTGCCTGGCATCGTCAGGGACATGGCCATAGGCGCCCCAATGCCGCTTGTAGGCGAGGGTGGTGGCATCGAACACGATGACGCGGCGGTTGCCGTAGCCGTCGGCGACGTAGATCTCGTTCGCCTCCTTGTCGATCGCTGTCTCCGCGGGCTTGCCGAGCTGGGTGGTGTCGTTGGAGCCCTTGCTCGGCGCCATCGTTCCGATCTGAGCGACGAACTTGCCATCGAGCGTGAACTTCAGGATGGCGTTGTCATTGTCGGCATTGCCGCCGATCCAGACGAAGCCGCGTTCGTCGACCTCGATGCCATGCTCGCGGCCGACCCATTCATAGCCCGGGCCCGGGCCGCCCCAGGCGCGCAAGAGATTGCCGTCGGTATCGAATTCGAGCACCGGGGGCGCCGGCATGCAGCATTTCGATCGCGGCGGATTGAGCGTGGCGCCTTTCTCGTCGTCGGTCAGCGAGCGCGGCCGGTGAATGACCCAGATGTGGCCCTGGTGATCAACCGTGATGCCGCCGACCTGGCCGAGGATCCAGTTGTTGGGGAGCTGCTTCGGCCAGGACGGCTCGACGGCGAACGCGGGCACCTCTGCTGCGGCGCTGGTGCTGCGAGAGAAGAGGACGTTGCCGGCCGCAACGGCGAACAGCAGAATGACCAGGGCAGGCCTTGTCGCGCGTCCGCGTCGTGCTCGCGTCATGCCGTCCTCCCCGATATGTGCTGCGGTCATCCGCTTATGAACGCAGTCAATCGCGGGCATGGCGGAGTGTCAATCGCGCGGGGGGACGCCGATCGGCAGGCTCAGACCGGCGCCTGCTCCACCGCTTCCTTTTTCGGCGGCGTCCGCAACGTGGGCGGCCGCAGAAAGCGCGTCAGCATGAGCCGCAGATGCTCACTGCTCTTCTTGATGTCGACGTTCGGATTGCGGATCGGCAGCGCGCGTGCGCCGTCGACGATCACGAACAGGATGTTCGCGGTCGCCTCCGGATCGAGGCCGGGATCGACCTCGCCGCGGTCCTGTGCCTTGGTGAGGAAGTCGACCAGCAGCGCCCGCATCGCGCGCGCATGGGCATGGACGATGGCTGCAAAGTCGGCATTGCGGCAGGCCTCAGCCAAAGCCTCGGCGCTGAGAACCTGGGCCTGCGGCTGGTGAATGCTGGTGCTCTCGAGCTCCTGCACCAGGGCGTCGATCACGTCGGGCGAGGCCAGGATTGCCTGGAGGCGCGATGCAGCGTGGCTCAGATTCTGCTCGACCAGCGCCTGGATCATCGCCTCCTTGCTGGGGAAGTAATGGTAGAGGTGGCCCGGGCTGATCTTGGCGGCGGCGCAGATGTCGGTGGTGCTGGCGCCGTGAAATCCGTTCCTGACGAAGCACGACAGGGCGGCCTGGAGAATCTCCCGGCGCTTCTGCTCGTGCTTGACCGGATCGACCTTTCTCATCGCGTGTCCTGCCGGGCCAACTCTCGCCACATTCGTCGTTTCCGCCAACTGCTTGTAATATAAAATAATATTTCTCGCCGCTCTAATCTAGAGAATTTGATCTAGTTTAGTTGGACAAGCGCTACGGCTTGTGAGACTTAATTAGAGTGAGTTGTCTATCAATGGGTCTGGCCGTTTCGATGCGTCTCGCTCCGCTGAAGTCGATGACCCTGGTTTCCCTGGCGCTGGCAACGGCCGGCTGCGCCACCGCCCCGCTCGAGCGGGCCGGCTCGCTCAAGAACTACGATCATCTCGCCGACGCCAACGGCCTGGTGACGCGCGCGCAGATCAAGGCCAACAAGAAGGAGCTGCTCGAGGCCAAGACGATCCGGATCGAGCCGACCGCGTTTCCGCCGCGTCCCGACATCGCCCTCGACGAGAGCGAGCGCAAGCTGGTGGCCAACGTCATCAGCCGGGAAATGTGCCTGCGGCTCAGCGAGCGATTCCAGATCGTCGGACCCCGTGAGGAGGCCGATCTGACGGTCAAGGCGACCGTCACCCATGCCACGGCGACCAACGCGACCGCCTCGGCCGCCTCGCAGGCGGCGTCCATCGCCAAGAGCGTCGCGCTGCCGGGCGTCCCGGTGCCGGTGCCGCGGCTGCCGGTCGGGCTTGGCACGCTGTCCGTCGAGGCCGAGGCGCGCGACTTCGCCGGGTTCCAGAAGGCCGCAATGGTGTGGGCGCGCGGCGCCAACTCGGTCTCGACTGCCCGCATGGCCAATGACGGCGACGCCTACGACCTCGCTTCCGAATTCGGCGCCGACTTCGCGAAGCTGGTGTCGACCGGCGAGTCGCCGTTCGGAGGCGTCCCGTCGCTGACCTCGCTGCCTTCGGTGTCGAGCGTGCCGGCCAAGCTCGGCGCCGCTCCCAAATATGCCGCATGTGAGCAGTACGGACGTTTCCCCGGCCTGAAGGGCTTCGTCGGTGCCGGTCTGGGCCTGCCGCCGGGCTGGACCGACAAGGGCGCCGAGGAAGCCAGGCCGGACGCGCCGCAGCCGTCGCCGGAGATCGCAAGCGTGGAGCAGCAAGCGTCGCGATGAAGTCCGCCGCCTCCTTCCGCGTGCTTGTCCCGCGTGTCCTGCTCGCGTGCGCCGCGTCGCTGCTGCTGGCGGCGTGCGCAGCCGTCATGCCACGCAACGCGTTGCCGGAGGCGGCGGCTGTCAGCGCCGACCCGGTCGGCTTCCGCAACGTCCGCTACTGGGGTGACGAGCCGGCGCCGCGCTTTGCCGAGGCCGCGATGTCACGCGCGTCGGCCGAACTCCCGATCTCGCGTCCGCTGAATTTCCTCGCGATCTCCGGTGGCGCCGAGAACGGCGCGTTCGGCGCCGGGCTGCTGGCCGGCTGGGGCGAGGCCGGCAACCGGCCGTCGTTCGACATGGTGACGGGCGTCAGCTCGGGCGCGCTGATCGCGCCGTTCGTCTTCCTGGGCCGCGAGCACGATGACAAGCTGCGCGAGATCTTCACCGCCTATGAGCGCAAGGACATCTTCACGGTCAACATTCCCGGCCTGCTGCAGGGCTCGGCGCTGGCCGACAACACGCCGCTGTCGCGGCTGATCGAGAAGTATGTCGATCGCGAGTTCCTGCGCGACGTCGCGCGCGAGAGCAGCAAGGGCCGGGTGCTTCTGGTCGGCACCACCAATCTCGATGCGCAGCGTCCGGTGCTGTGGGACATGGGCCGCATCGCCGCCGCCGATACGCCCGAGGCGATCGCGCTGTTCCGCCAGGTGCTGCTGGCGTCCGCGACCGTGCCGGGCGCCTTCGCTCCGGTTCGCATCAAGGTGCGGATCGGCGACAAGGACTACGACGAGCTCCATGTCGACGGCGGCGTGACGCGGCAGGTGTTCATCGGTCCGTCGGTGCTGCGCCTCGTCTCCGGCCGCGGCCCGCGCCGGAGCGTGAGCGGCGCGCATCTCTACGTCATCCGCAACGCCCGCATCGATCCGCAATGGGACAGCGTCGGCGCCGACGTGCTCTCGGTGACGCAACGCTCGCTGTCGACCCTGATCAAGAACCAGGGCATCGGCGACATCTACCGCATCTACTCGGTGGCGAAGTTCAACGGCATCGACTTCAACCTCGCCAGCGTGCCGGCCGATTTCCAGGCCAAGGCCGACGGTCCGTTCGACCGCACCTACATGACCGCGCTGTTCGATCGCGGCCACGACATGGGACGGCGGGGCTATCCCTGGGTGAAGAGCCTGCCTGGGCTGCAAGCCAACGAGCACGGCATCACGGCGCAGATCCCGGCGCGCACGATGGCGGCTGCCGCGCGATGATCTGGCGAAGCTGCAGGTCTGTCGTGAGCTCCGCTGCGCGCGCCGCGCTGCTGATACCATTGCTGCTCGGCGGCTGCGCGACGTCGTCCACGCCGCCGCCCGACGCCACCACGCAGTTCCACAACACCTACAACTATCTCCCCGTCAACGACGTGCCGCATGACGACCAGCGTCCGGTGTTGTCGGTCGAGCAGCAGGAGAAGCTGCGTAAGGAGCTGATGGCGGTGCGCGATCGCCAGGCGCCGGCTGTGGCGAAGGCGGCTGCGGGCAAGTCGGCAGCCGCCAAACCCGCCGCGGCAGATCCTGCCGGACCGAGATAGGCGCCGGCCGCGGGCGGAGCGGCGCTGTCCGGCCCGGATCATTCACCCCGGAGAATGCGAGCCTCAACGGGGCGCCCGGCGATCAGGACGCGTCGGCCGTCTAACGTGGCCCCGCCGCATCGGGCGCGGCCGCAACGACGGACCAATCGGAGATCGCACATGGACCATCTGACCTTGCCGCGAACCGGCGCATCCGGCGAGATCGCGACCTTCGGGCCGGTGCATCTGGAGGTCACGCATCTCGAGCGCGCGATCGATTTCTGGTGCGAGACCGCAGGTCTGCGCCTGCGCAAGCGCAACGGCGCGGCCGAGCTCGGCACGGCGGGCGAGACGCTCGTGGTGCTGCATCCCGGTGCGAAACGCCCGGCGCTGCGCGGCTTCTCCGGCCTCTATCATATCGCCATCCATGTGCCCGACCAGGCGGAATTCTCGCGGATGCTGCGCCGGCTGATCGCCAGCCGCACGCCGATCTCGCCGGTCGATCACGTGATGTCCAAGGCGATCTATCTCAACGATCCTGACGGGCTCGGCATCGAGTTCACGCTGGAGACGCCGGAGCGGTTCGGCGGCTACGGCACGTTCGAGACCGATTTCACCGTGTTCGATGCCGAAGGCCGGCCCTGCAGTGGCAGGAGCCCCCTCGACGTGCGCCATGAGCTGGCGCAGGCGAAAGGACCGCCGCTGTCGGCGCCGCTCGCCGACGCCGCGCGGATCGGCCATCTGCATCTGCACGTCCCGCGCATCGAGGCTGCGCGCACGTTCTACACCCGGCTTGGCTTCCTGCCCGGCGCATTCGCGCCACAGCTGGGGTTTGCCGATCTCGGCGCCGGCGGCGCCTACACCCACCGTATCGCATTGAACGTCTGGCAGGGGATCGATGCGCCGCCAGCACCCGCAGGCGTGGCGCGGCTGCGCGGCTTCTCGATCCGCTTCGACACCCGCGCGCGCCTCGACGCCGCGCTGCGCGGCTGTGACGAGGTGATCGTGCGGGGCGATCAGTACGTGCTGCGCGATCCCGCCGGCACCGCGCTGATGCTGACCGCCGAAGCCTGATTCATCCGCCCATGGAGCCGACAGCGTGACCGACCAGACCGAGCCGACACCACCGCTCTCGAAGCGCACCAAGGCTGCCAAGGTGCGCAAGGCCGCGCAGCATCCGAAACGTCCGGGCGCCGGCTGCAAGGCCGAGCCGGGCAGCTTCGTGCCGGTCGTCGACCGCAACCGATGCGAGGCCAAGGGCGACTGCGTCGAGGTGTGCCCCTACAACGTGTTCGACGTTGCGCCGATCAGCGGCGACGATTTCCGAGCGCTGTCCTTCCTCGGCAGGATGCGCGTGCGCTTTCACGGCATGAAGACGGCCTACACGCCGAAGAGCTATCTCTGCCTTGCCTGCGGCCTGTGCGTGGTGGCTTGCCCGGAGCGCGCCATCGATCTCGTGGAGGTCGCGGCGGGTGACAGCGCGACGTAGGAGTGGAGCCTGCGACCGCCCTGGTGCCGTCGACGCGATAGTCTACGCCGGTGGCTGAAAGCTCTTCAGCGCGCGGGTCTTGTACTCGTAGAGCTTGCCGGTCTCGGTCCACGACGGCAGGCACATCGGCACGATCAATTCGGCGACCTGCTCGGGCGTCTCGAGCGTCATCGGGTCTTCACCTGGGAACACCGTGGCGCGCATGCGGGTGCGGATCGGGCCCGGGCTGAACAGGTTGACGCGCAGCGGCGTGCGCTCGGTCTCGTGCGCCCATACCCGAGCCAGGGTCTCCAGCGCCGCCTTGGTGACGGCGTAGGGGCCGAGATAGGCCTGCGCCTTGTGAGCGGCGCCTGAGGTGAGGAACACCGCGCGGCCGGCGTCGGAGGCCTTCAGCAGCGGCTCCATGCAGCGGATCAGCTGGAAGTTGGCGGTGAGGTTGACCGCGACGACGTCGTTCCACGGCTTGAGGTCGATATGGCCGAGCGGTGAGGAGGGGCCGGGCACGGCGGCATTGCCGACGAGGATGTCGAGCTTGCCATGGCGCTCATGCAGCGCGGCGCCGAGCCGGGCGATGCCGTCGCTGTCGGTCATGCTGAGCGGCACCAGGGTGGCGCCGCTGCCGGTCTCTTTCCGGATCTCGTCGTCGAGTTCCTCCAGCCCGCCCTGGGTGCGGGCGACGGCGACGACATGCGCACCGGCGCGCGCGAGCGCGCGGGCGGTCGCATGGCCGATGCCGCGCGAGGCGCCGGTGACGAGGGCGATACGATTGGCGAGGGGAAGGGTCATCACGATAGTCTCTCAGCCGTCGTCCCGGCGAACGCCGGGATCCATATTCCGCGGCGGTTATGATGGAGTTGGGTGGCTGTGGCTAGTCCTGCCCGACAAACGACGGCCGGTGGTCAGGGCCTCCGGCATGTGCCGGGACGACGGCCGATCGAACGCCGTCGTTCCGGGGCGAGGCCGTTAGGCCTCGAACCCGGAATCTAGAGGTCAGGCGCACAAAACAATTTCGAGATTCCGGGTTCGATGCTGCGCATCACCCCAGAATGACACCATGTGGAAAGAGCCTCAGCTCGCCTCCGCCAGGAGCGACAATTGCTGCTGGGTCGGCTCGACCAGCGACTGGTCGGTGAGGTGGGTCGGATAGCTGCCGGTGAAGCAGTGGTCGGCGTATTTCGGCGCGGCGGGGTCGCGGGCCGGCTCGCCCATGGCGCGGTACATGCCGTCGATCGACAGGAACGCCAGCGAGTCGGCGCCGATCAGCTCGCGCATCTCCTCGAGCGAATGCGTCGCCGCCAAGAGGCCGCCACGGTCCGGCAGGTCGATGCCGTAATAGTCGGGGTAGAGGATCGGCGGTGAGGCGAGGCGGAAATGCACCTCCGTGGCGCCGGCGTCGCGCATCATGCGCACGATCTTGCGCGAGGTGGTGCCGCGCACCAGCGAGTCGTCGATCAGGATGATGCGCTTGCCTTCGATCGCGGCGCGGTTGGCCGAGTGCTTCATGCGCACGCCGGATTCGCGGATCGCCTGCGTCGGCTGGATGAAGGTGCGGCCGACATAGTGATTGCGGATGATGCCGAGCTCGAACGGCACGCCCGAATGCTGGCTGTAGCCGATCGCCGCCGGCACGCCGGAATCAGGCACCGGCACGACGACGTCGACGTCGGGATGGCTCTCGCGCGCGAGCTGCGCGCCGAATGCCTTGCGGACCTCGTAGACCGAGCGGCCGCCGACCACTGAGTCGGGCCGGGCGAAGTAGATGTATTCGAAGACGCAGGGACGCGCCGGCTTCGGCGGGAACGGCTTGTGGCTGTGGGCGCCGTTTTCATCGAAGATCACGACCTCGCCCGGCTCGATGTCGCGGATGTAGCGTGCGCCGATCATGTCGAGCGCGCAGGTCTCCGAGGCCAGGATCGGGCAGCCCTCGAGCTCGCCATACACCAGCGGGCGGATGCCGAGGGGATCGCGGGCGCCGATCAGCTTCTTGTTGGTCATGCAGACCAGCGAGTAGGCGCCTTCGAGCGCGCGCAGCGCCTCGATGAAGCGGTCGATGAAATTGGTGCGGCGGGAATGCGCGACCAGATGCAGGATCACCTCGGTGTCGGTGGTCGACTGCATGATGGCGCCGGCGCGCACCAGCTCGCGGCGGAGCGTGAGCCCGTTGGTGAGGTTGCCGTTGTGGCCGACAGCGAAGCCGCCGGCATTGAGCTCGGCGAACAGCGGCTGCACGTTGCGCAGGATGGTCGCACCGGTGGTCGCGTAGCGCACGTGACCGATCGCGGCATTGCCGGGCAGGCGCTCGATCACCTCGCGGCGGGAGAAGGTGTCGCCGACGAGGCCGAGGCGGCGCTCGCTGTGGAAGCGCGTGCCGTCATAGGAGACGATGCCGGCGGCTTCCTGGCCGCGATGCTGGAGCGCGTGGAGGCCGAGCGCGGTGATCGCGGCGGCATCATTGTGCCCATAAATGCCGAACACGCCGCACTCTTCGCGCAGCGTGTCTCCGTCAAGGTCTGGGTCTCTGAGGTAGGCTTGAGGTCCGAAGTCCAGATCCGCGTGAGTATCCGCTTGGGCTTCGCCGGAAGAATCGTGGTGCAGGTCCATCGCGCCTCTCTTCTGGGCTGAGCTCACTTGGCCGCGGGTTTCTCGATCAGCTTCTTCAAGCTGTCGCGGGCAGGCTTGCTATACCCATCGCCGCCCGCTCCGGGCGACTCGGTGTCAGTCTGGTCGTCGTCCGGCTTGTTCTTCTTGAATTTCTTTAAAATGGTGTTCTCGGGATCATCAGGCAAGAGCGACATCAGCCAATCCCCGGTTCCCTGCAGGACCACACGGGATTTGGCACCGGTGACCCAGTCCGGGCGCTGCTTGTCCGGCACCAGCCAGCTGAAGAACAGGAAGGCGACGACCACGATCAGCAGGCCGCGGCCCAGTCCGAACAGGAATCCGAGGGTGCGGTCGAGCGCGCCGATGCGCGAATCGAGAATCATGTCGGAGATTTTGACCGTGATCACCGAGACGATCAGCAGGGTGCCCACGAAAGTACCGGCGACGACGACCACGCTCGCGACGGTATCGTTGTTGAAATAGGTCTTGGCGGTCGGCAGCAGCTTGGAGAATGAATAAAGCGTGATCAGGGCGGCCGCGCCCCAGGCCGCGATCGACAGCACCTCGCGCATGAAGCCCCGGACCATCGCGAGCAGCCCCGACACCAGCATCACGCCGAGCAGGATGAGATCGAGGATCGTTATCGGCATCGGCTGCTCAGGTCCGCTTCACAGGTCCAAGGTTCGCTTCGAATCGACGGAGGACCGCCCCTCCGGGAGGAGGACAGCGAGGTTCCCCGGCAAGTCCGGACGGCTGCACGATCCCGTGTGGGCGACCGGTTGCGGCGTTGTATAGCGGCGAGTCACGCGAACGTCACGGTCCGGCTAGCCGTCCTGGCGGCGGAATCTCGCTGGTGTGGCATTTTTTTCGGCATGGCTGGGGCCGCGGCGGCCCTGGTCGCCGTCTTCGCGGCTGCTGTCGTGTCGGGCACGAGGCGTGCCGCGCGCGGCGATGTCGGCCACCAGGCTGGTCAATCCGCCGACGGTATTGAGGCTGAGCCCGGCGTCGCCGCCGGCCTCGCCGCGGGCGCGCTCCGGCAGTACCACGCGGCCGAAGCCGAGCTTGGCAGCCTCCTTCAGCCGAGCCGAGGTCTGCGCCACCGGTCGGACCGCGCCCGACAGCGAGATTTCGCCGAAATAGACCGCATCGGGCGGCAGCGGGGCGTTGACCAGCGAGGAGACCAGAGCTGCGGCCGCGGCGAGATCCGCCGCAGGCTCGTTGATGCGCAGGCCGCCGGCAACGTTGAGATAGACGTCGTGGCCCGACAGCTTGACGCCGCAATGCGCCTCCAGCACGGCCAGCACCATCGACAGCCGGCTCGGATCCCAGCCGACCACGGCGCGGCGCGGCGTGCCGAGCGAGGTCGGCGCCACCAGGGCCTGGATTTCGACCAGCACGGGGCGCGTGCCCTCGATCCCGGCAAAGACCGCCGTGCCGGGGCTGCCGAGATCGCGCTCGGACAGGAACAGCTCGGAGGGGTTGGTGACCTCGCGCAGACCCAATCCGGTCATTTCGAACACGCCGATCTCGTCGGTCGGGCCGAACCGGTTCTTGACCGCGCGCAGGATGCGGAACTGCTGCGAGCCCTCGCCCTCGAACGACAGCACCGCGTCGACCATGTGCTCGACGACGCGGGGCCCGGCGATCTGGCCGTCCTTGGTGACGTGGCCGACCAGGATGATCGCGGCGCCGGATTTCTTGGCGAACCTGATCAGCTTCTGCGCCGAGGCGCGCACTTGCGTCACCGTGCCCGGCGCCGATTCGACGGTGTCGGTCCACATCGTCTGGATCGAATCGATCACGATCAGCCGTGGCACCGTGCCTTCGGACAGGGTCGAGATGATGTCCTCGACCGAGGTCTCGGCCGCCAGTTGCACCGGCGCATCCGCGAGCCCGAGCCGCTCGGCGCGCAGCCGCACCTGGGCGACGGCTTCCTCGCCCGAGATGTAGACGGCGCGATGGCCGGCACGCGCCATCATCGCGGTGGTCTGGGTCAACAGCGTCGACTTGCCGATGCCCGGGTCGCCGCCAACCAGCAGGATCGAGCCGCGCACGAAGCCGCCGCCGGTGACGCGGTCGAGTTCGGTCATGCCCGACGACAGCCGCGGCGCGTCGATGCTCTTGCCGGTCAGCGATTCCAGCTGGAAGGTGCGGCCCTTGCGCTTGGAGCGCAGCGACACCGGCGCGGAGGTCGCGCCCGTCGTGTCTTCCTCGGCCAGCGTGTTCCACTCGCCGCAGGCCTCGCACTTGCCCTGCCAGCGCGAATAGGCCGCGCCGCAGTTCTGGCAGACGAAGGAGAGCGTGGTCTTGGCCATGAGGTGAGAATCGGTGCGGTCAGGAGTGGGTGGCGTTCCATAACATACTTAGGCCCGCGGCCAGCATGATGCCATCCATCACCACGCGGAACACATCGGGCTTCATGTGCAGCACGAAGCGCTTGGCGACGAAGGCGCCAGCCATCAGCGAGCCGCCGGCGATCAGGCCCTTGAGCAGAATGTCCGGCGTCAGCGCGCCGAAGCGCTGGAAGGTGATGGATTTCGAGACATAGAGCCCGAGCGAGCTCGCGGCCTCGGTGGCGAGGAAGGCGCCTTTCGACAGGCCATAGAACAGGAACAGCGGCACGCTCAGCGGTCCGGTCGAGACCACGATGCCGGTGAGGAAACCGATGACCGCGCCGCCGAGCGCGAGATGCCAGAGGTTGGCCTTGAGGTCGTGCCGCGTCAGCCAATGCCGTACCGGCACCATCGCCATCAGGAACAGCCCGATCGTGATATCGACCGCCTGCGACGGCAGGATCAGCAAGGTGCGCGCGCCGAGTGCGGCGGCCGGAATGCCGGTGACCGAATAGGCCGCGCAGGCGCGCCAGTCGACCTCGCGCCACCACGCCAGGATGCGCGACAGGTTCGCCATGACCGCAGCGACCGCCATGATCGGCACGGCCTCCTTCGGGCCGTACTCGTAGGCCAGCACCGGCATCAGCATGATCGACGAGCCGGTGCCGACGATGCTGGACAAGGTACCGGCCACGAGGCCGACCGCGAGGACGAAGAGGAAGCCCAAGATTTTCGCGCCTTCGTGATGGCGGGCAAGATCTCTCTCCCGTCATTGCGAGCGAAGCGAATCAATCCAGAGTCGCGCGCATGACTCTGGATTGCTTCGCCGCTTCGCTCCTCGCAATGACGGATGAGAGAAGCAGGGCCCAGGTGGTTAACGGGTGGTTCGAGCCGACTCGAAATCGGCGATGATTGTGCGTCCGCATCATTAAAAGTTGAAGCGTATTCCTCGCACGTCCGCCGATGTTCTCGGACGATGACGATGAGCAAAACGCCAATGTCCTTGCAGATGCGGCCGTCCATGACGGCAACCGCCGAGGCGGAGTTCCCCTGGTTCGCGGCCGCGATGCTGGCCATGGAAGCCGGCGAGGTCATCCGGCTCCGGCTGGAAAAGTTCGCGCGCGGCGAAGCCGATGCGGGCGAGGAGGCGGAGCTGATGGTCAGCGAAAAGCTCGCCGCAGCCCTGGAGGCGACGGCGAAGCTGATGGCCGGCGCCAGCCCGGCGGCGGTCGTCGATCTCTATCGGGATTATGTCGCGGCCAACGCCGAGCGGCTGTCGGCGTAAGCCCCGCGCAGTCCGATTGCGTTGGACTGCGGATGTCGAGCAACGCAGACGAGCTGGTCGAAACGCCGCCGACCGGGCGGTTTCATGCGTCCAGGTGCGGTGTTGCCATCGCGATGAAGATCGGACACCTTCCCGAAAACACCGACTGCTGTTCACTTCCTTTCGCCGGACCGATCCAGTGCGACTGCTCATACGCCTCATGCAACGCGTGCTGGTCGCCGGGCTGGGGATCTTCACGGTCTGGCTGATCGTCTTCGTGGTGTTCGAGACCGCGAACCGCAGGCTGCCCTGGATTGTCGCAGTCGGCGTCAGCTACGCGTTCGCGGCCTATGTCGTTCTGCCACGCGTGATCCGGTTGAGTCTCAGGATTCTTCAGAAGCGGCGAGTGCCCAGCTACACGATCACGGGTGATGGATTGCCCGGCGACCCCGTCAATCTCGCCCTGGTCGGGACGCTCCAACAGCTTCGCGCAAGCTTTGCTGCGGTGGGGTGGTCTGAAGCGGACCGATTGGGCCTGACGAGCTCTTGGGCCATGATCCGCGCCTTCGTCCTCGATACGCCTTACCCCACCGCTCCGTTCAGCACGCTCTATCTGTTCGGACGCGGCCAGGATATCGGCTTTCAGAAAGCCATCGGCAACAGCCCGCGACAGCGCCATCACGTCAGGTTCTGGGCTGTTGGCCTGGCACACGCAGAGCAAACCTGGAATGCAGGCGATTTCTGGTCCAACGCCGATCGGCCGGCGGTCGATGAATCCGCTCTGTGGGTCGGAGCCGGCACGAAGGACACCGGCCTATCGTTCACTCGATTGACGTTTCAGGTCACGCACGCCACCGACCCGGATGTCAACGCCGAGCGGGACTACATCATGGCCGAACTGATCAGGACACGATCGATCGAGATCGTGGAGCTGTACAAAGCTGGTCAGAGCCTCCCTGAGCGGGTCAATCACTACGCGACGGACGGTGACATTGCGTTGGCGAGCATGTTGGTCTCCACCACGGACGACGGCACATGATTGCCGTCGTCTGTCTAATGGACATGCTGACGAGCCTCTTTCGATGTCGTTCGCTCTGCTCGGGGCCGGACCAGGAAGGCGGTGCCGAGCAGGACGACCATCGCAACGCAGACGACCGTCAGGAACGCCTGATCGAAGGCGCGGTGAGCGTGCGAGGTGACGATGGCAGCGAGTTCGGTTGGCAGCCGCTCGGCGGCGATCAGCGCCTCGTCGATGCTATCGCGCGCAACGGCGGGAATGCCGAGGCCGTCGGGCAGAACCATGAACGCCGTATAGACTCCGGACAGGATGCTGCCGAAAATGCTGATGCCGATCGTGCCGCCGAGCTCGAACGTCACCTCCTCGATCGACGCGGCCATGCCTTCGCGGCCTTCAGGCGCGTGATTCATCACGGAGTTGGAGGCGGCGGCAATGGATGCTCCGAGCCCGAGCCCGTTGATCGCGATGCAGACCAATTGCAGGGCCAGATTGGCGTTGTAGCAGAGCAGGTAACCGGCCGCGCCGATGCCGGCGATCAACAGCGCGCCGGACATCGTGGTGGCGGCTCCCACGCGACGGAGCATGAGGCTCGCGAGCGGCCCGCCGATGAATGCACCGAGCGGGGCCGGCAGGATGTACAATGCCGCCTGCAGCGGCGAGTAGCCGAGGACGAGTTGCAGGCGCTGGCTGATCGCGAGCTCCGTCCCCGCAATGGCAAGCGAAGCCACGATCGCGGTGATCACGCTAAGCGTGAACTCGACGTTTCGGAACAGGGTGAAGTCGAGCAAAGGATCCTCGAGACGCAATTGACGGCGGACGAACACCGTCAACATGATGACCGTCGCGACAGCCGTGCCGGCAAGGACGACATAGGAAGACTGGCGACTGCCGAGCTCCTCGACGACGTAGGCGAAGCCGATCAGCCCGGCCATCACCTGCACTGAACCGAGGAGGTCCCAGTCGCGCTCAGCACGATCGGCCGGTGCAGGAATCAGCAGCAGGCCGGCGACCAGCGCCAGGACGACGAGCGGCACGTTGATCAGAAAGACCGAGCCCCACCAGAAATATTCCAGCAGGACACCGCCGACCAAGGGGCCGACTGCCGCCCCGCTGGACGCAACGGCTCCCCAGATCGCGATGGCGAGCGCCCGTTCGTGGTCATCGGAGAAGGTGATGCGAATGATCGACAGCGTCGCCGGCATCATCAGCGCGGCGCCGATCGCGAGCAGGACGCGTCCGCCAACCAGGATCGTGGCGGTCGGCGAATAGGCGGCGACGACCGAGGCCAGTCCGAAGACGATGAGGCCGGCGACGAATGTCCTCTTGTGCCCGACGCGATCGCCGAGCGAGCCGAAGCCTGGAAGCAGGCCGGCGACGACGAGCCCGTAGGCCATGACGATCCACAATTTCTCCGAGGCGGTTGCTCCGAGCTCATGGGTCAGGCTGGGCAGCGCGGTATAGAGCACCGTCATGTCGATGACGACGAGCGCCAGCGCGCTGGAGACGGTCAGGAGGATCAGCCAGCGATTACGTTTCGACATCGGCGAATCCGCCGGCGCAAGATTCTGTTCAGTCCGCGCATTCGCCATCTCGTGCACCGTCCTCATTCCCGTTCAGAGTCTGTCGCGATGCGTGATCCGGCCGTTCATCATCGTCAACTGAACGTTCACCTTGCCGATCTCGTGCGGCCCGACATCGAACAGGTTCTTCTCCAGCACGATCAGATCGGCCAGCTTCCCGACCTTGATGGAGCCGATCTTATCCTCCATGCGCATCTGGTAAGCTCCGTTGATTGTGTAGCCTCGGATGAGCTGCGGCAGGCTCAGGCGTTCGGCAGCGGGCGGATGGACCAGGCCGTCGGGCTTGCCGGGCTCCTGGCGCGTATGGCCGGCCTGCACCGCCTCGAGCGGCTTGACCACGACCTTGGAGCCGGTCGCCAGGGCATCCATTCCGAACGACACCGTGACGCCTTGGTCGATGAACGTCTTGAAGCTGTACATGCGGCTCCAGCGCTCTTCGCCGTAGATCTCGCGGATGCGGCGCTGGCTCGTATCCGGCACGCCCCACTGGATCTGGGTGTTCGCAATCAGGCCGAGCTTTCTGAAGCGCGCAATGTCCGAGGGCGCGGTGAGGAACGCGTGGCAGATGGTATGGCGGCGGTTGCCGGGGCCCTGCCTGCCGAACGCGGCTTCGTATCCATCCAGGCTCATGCGAACTGCGGCGTCGCCGACGGCGTGAAGGTGCGTATCGATTCCCTCCGCATGGGCTTCGCGCAGGATTCGATTCATCACCGGCGATGGCAACAATGGTTCGCCGCGCCAATCCTGGCGTCCGGCATAGGGATCCAGCAGATAGGCGGTGCGGCTCAGCTCGGTGCCATCGACGATCAGCTTGAGCACCTCGGCCTTGACCAGCGGAGTGCGATAGCGCTTCCGATAGGCCCGAATGATCGGCAGCGGATCGACGTTGGGGTCGTTGTGATAGAGGCTGCCGATCACGCGTTGCAGCAGCTTGCCGCGGCTCTCGAGGTCGACCAGCATGTCGAAACCGTGATGCTGCTCGGTCGGCCAGGCGCTGAAGCCGGCATCGAAGAGGGTGGTGATGCCGGCGGCTGCGAGCTTGGGCTGCCATTCCTCGATGGCGGCGGCGGCCGACTTGAGGCCGAACGGTTCGATGCCGTGCTTTTCGAGCGTCTTCAGTACCGCGAACAGCGCGGGTACTTCCGAAATGAAGCCAGTCGGCTCGCCATTGGGATCCTTTTCGTACCAGGAGGAGCCGGGCACGACGTCGCGTGGGGTGTCCTTCGTGATGCCGGCCATCTCCAGCAGCTTGGAATTGACCCAGTAGCTGTGCAGATCGCAACTGACGAGCAGGACCGGCCGGTCAGGGAAGATCGCGTCCAGCGGTTCCTTGCGGGGACCCGAGGCGGGGAACGCGCCCGCGATCCATCCGAAGCCGAGAATGAACTTCTCGTCGGAATGCGTCTTGGCGTAATCGCGCAGGATCTCGGAGATGCGCTCAGGATCTTCCTCGTTGACCCAGGCGCCGCGGGCAAATGCCAGAGTGCAAAGATGCCAATGCGCCTCGACGAAGCCCGGCATCAGCATGCGGCCCTTGAGGTCGATGACCTCAGCCCCCCGTCCGGCAAACTTCATCGCTCCGGCATCGTCGCCGACATAGACGATCTTGTCGCCCTTGACGACGACGGCCGCCGCCCAGGGCTGCGAGTCTTCCACCGTGTAGACGCGCCCGCCGCGAAACACGGTCGTGCGATTGGGGGCGGCAAAGGCCGGAGCCGAGCCAGCGGCCGCGAATGCTGCGGCGGCAGCCGTTGTTGCAACCATCTGGCGACGGGTCAGTCCGCCGCCCTCCGGCTTCGACGCCGCGAACAGCGAACCGATGGCTGAGCCGCATGCGATGCACATTGTCCTGCTCCGAAAAGCCCGCGTTCCGCGTCAGCCGCATCATTCCCTGATCGAACGCTAAACTACGTTCTTCCGCGGCCGCCAGGATTGACCGCGATCAACTCGGCCTCAAAGGCGTCGAGCGTGCGCACGCAGACTGACGCTCTGGATGCTTGCTGATGGTGAAAATTCAAATCGAATGCCTTCAGACAGGATTGCAGACCGGATTGCTGCTCACGGCCACGGAGGCCGCTCGTTCCAAGCAGCGTCATTTTGGAAACAGGAAAGCCAGGCTGGCCCGAAACTGCCAATGCGATGCCTGGTCCGGCTTCAGCAGATTGTAGTACGCGCCCACCTCGGCATTGATCGGCTGCTTGTCGACCATGAAGAGCTTGCCCACGCCGACGCCGATCGGGACGACCCAGCGATCATTGCCCTTCGCGAGCCAGTTCGCCGTGATGATGGGACTCGAGCTGATGTAGGATCCGTCGGAGAAGTTGTAGGTCACGAAGTACTGCAGCATCATCTGGTTCACCGGCGCGCGGTCGCTCGGACCTGCAAACGACCAGATGTTGTTGGCGAGCACCCCCAGCACCCATGGACCCGGCATGGTCAGCGCGACAATGGTCGGACCTGCGCTCCATTTTCCCGAACCGAGGGCGGGATCGGTCGCCGACGGATAGGAAAAGGTCGGGCCGACACCCCAGATGAGGGCGCCCGAATGGGACGGGGTGAGCGCGAAGATCTGGTTGATGTCGCCGACCCCGCCGATCCGGCCCTGCTCGGGGGAAAAGCGGACCTGGGCGATGCCGGGAATGGTCGTGCGCGTCACCAGATTCCAGTCGGCATTGAGCTGGAACGGGATGACCGGCTCGATCTTGAAGACGTCGGCCGTCTGCCGGTACGGGCCCGTATTCGGCATGGCGATATTCTCAAGGCCGACGCTGATCGTGTCCGCGATCGGGTTCTGCGCCGCCTTGGCCAGATCTTCGAGCGACGGCGTCTCGGCCTGCTGTGCCAGGGCGCCGGAGTCATGGCAGAGTGCCGAGATCAGGAGCAACAGAACCACGTGTCGGAAGGCTCTCGGCGTCCTTGTCGACCTCGCTGTCGAAGCGCCGCTCTTGCAGCCACTGTCTCGCGTCCGCACCGCGTGGCCCCGCTGCATCAGGTGAAGGTCGGAAAACGCTCGCCCGCGAACAGGGACCGCCGGAGACGGGACCAGTTGGACGCGAACTGGAACGTGTCGAGATCGGTGTAGGTCTGGCCGATCACCTGCATGCCCGAGGGCATGCGGTCCTCGACCAAGCCGAGCGGGACATCGACGACCGGATAGCGGTTGAGCAGATTCCAGTGCCACGTCAGCGCCAAGCCCAGACCGGTGCCCACCCACGGGTCCACCTTGTTTTCCTTGCTCTTGAACATGTCGGCCCCGACAAGAGGCGTTGCCATGGTCGGCATGAGCAGGATGCGGTACCCCTTGCCGAACACGCGCTGCTGGACCTGGCGGTGCAGCCGCTGCAGCAGCTCTTCGGCTTCTTCGGCCTGGCGCGGTCCGACCGGGCCGACCTGGTCGAGCATTTCGGTCATGTAGGGCGAGAGCTGATCGCGATGCGCATTCGAGATCTCGATCGCAGTGCCGATGGACGTCGACATCAGCCCGCGGATGAAGACCATCTTGTGGGCCTTCGTGAAGCCGCAATCGACCTCGTCCACCGTGCAACCCGCGGCGCGCAGCGCCTCGATGCCTCTCAGCATCGCAGCCTTCACGGACGGTATGACGTCCGCAATGCCGGCGCCCCAATCCACGGCGATGCGCCACCCGGAAAGGCGCGGATAACGGGTGGGATAGTCGAGGCGAGGGCGCATCGCGGCCATCATCCGCTCGGACGGACCGACGATCGCGTTCTGGAGGCGGACGAGGTCGTCGAAGCGCCGCGCCATCGGGCCCGAGGTCGCGAACGGGATTTCCCCACCGGCCACGCGTCCGAACGGCGGCCTGAAGCCATAGAGACCACATTGCGAGGCGGGAATTCGGATCGAGCCGCCCATGTCCGAGCCCATGGCGAGCGTCGTGAAGCCTGCGGCCAGCGCCGCGCCCGATCCCGCCGACGACCCGCCCGGAGAGTATTCGAGATTCCATGGATTGCGTGTCGTGCCCCAGGCGCGGGTGGACGCGCCGAGGAAGAGGTAGAATTCCGGCACGGTCGTCTGGAACGGCATGACGGCGCCGGCTGCCTCGAGCAAGTCGGTGATGGCCGAGTTTTCCGTTGCCGGCGGCGAGTCCTTGTAGATGAGCGAGCCCTGTGTGGTCCGCCAGCCCGGCCTGGAGAATTCGTCCTTGATGGCTACCGTGATCCCTTCGAGCGGCCTCTGGTTGCCGCGCCGATAGCGGTCCTCGGACAGCTTGGCCTCCTTGAGCGCCTGATCGAAATGCTCGTAGGTGATGCAATTGACCTTCGGGTTGAAGGCTTCGATCCGCTTGATCTGCGCCTTCAAGAGATCGACCGGCGACGCCTTGCGGGCCCGGAACATGGCGGTGAGATCGGCGACCGACGCGTAGCAGAGCGGATCGGCGGACTCGGCGCGCGCGGTCGGCAAGCCGAGTTCGGACGCGACCAACGCCGCTCCCGCGCCTTTGATGAGCATTCTTCTGTCGATCATATACGCCTCCGCATGTCCGGGAATCGGTCTGAGTATGTCGATGTGGCCCTGAATGTGACGGTCCGAGACGTCGCTGGATTCAGCTTCGCTGTTCGTGCCTGACCTGACCGTTCATGACGGTCATCAGCACCTTTGTGTTGTGGATGTCGTGCGGGGCGACTTCGAACAGGTTTCTTTCAAGCACGATCAGATCGGCGAGCTTGCCGACCTCGATCGAACCGACCTTCTGGTCGAGCCCGAGCTGATAGGCCGGGCCCATGGTGGCGGCGCGGATCGCCTCTTCGAGGCTGATCCGCTCGTCGAGCGGCACCAAAGCCGGCTGATCCGGCTTGTTCAACTCGCGCCGCGTGGTCGCGATCTCGATCGCATCCAGCGGCTTGTAGGTGCTGTAATAGCCGGCGGCCGGCCAATCGGTGCCGAGCGAGATGTTGGCGCCATGACGCAGGATCGAGCCGGTGCGAAACGCCTGCTCGGCGCGCGCGCCGACGCGCGGCCGCATCACGCCCTGCCAATAGGCATCCGCCACCGACCATTGGGCGGAGAACTGCGCGGTGACGCCGAGCTTGGCGAAGCGCGGCAGATCGTCAGGTGAAACAAATATGAGATGCGCCAGCGTGTGCCGGCGATCGCGCGGCGGATTGGCCTTGATCGCGGCTTCGAACGCGTCCAGCGACAGGCGGTTGGCGCGATCACCGTAGGAATGGATGTGAATATTGAGGCCCGCCCTGTCGGCGCGGCGGATGATGTCCTTGAACTGCTCCGGCGGGACCAGCGTCTCGCCGCTCGTGCTCGGATCGTCGCTATAGGGGGCCAGCAATGCGGCGGTCCGTTGGGCTTCGCCGCCGTCGATGTTGAGCTTGAGAACGGGCGCCTGCACCAGTTCGGAATTGAAGCGTCGACGCAGGGCCTTCGCGATCGGCACGGGGTCGATCGCCGGATTGTTGTGGTAGGTCGATCCGACCACACGGAACGGCAGTTTTCCTTTGCGCTCCAGATCCTGATAGAGTTCGTAGCCTGTCTCCTCGGGCAGAACGAGCAGTCCGGCATCGAACACGCTGGTGATGCCGGCCGCCGACGCCTTCGGCAGCCACTGTGCGAGCGAGTCCGCAATATAGCCGGTCGTGAACGGCGAGATCGCGTTGAGGACCGGAAACATCGCCGGTGGCTCGACCAGATAGCCGGTCGGCTCTCCCGAGGCCGGATCCCGCTCGAAGTAGCTGTAGCCGGGCAACGGATCCTTGGTCGCCTTGGTCACCTTGGCAATCGCCAGCGTCTTGGAATTGACCCAGGCGGAATGGCCATCGATCCCGACGAGAAAGACGGGCGTGTCCGGCCAGATCTGATCGAGATCCTCCTTGCGAGGGCCGGTCGGCGGAAAGGCGTTATAGCGCCAGCCGAAGCCGCGGACGATGCCGGCCTGGCCCAGCTTGGCGCGATAGGCCTTCAGGGCGTCGAGCATCTCCTCCCTTGTGTCGTATTGAAGATCGACACCCCGAGTCACGACAGCGCCCGCTATCGGATGGATGTGTCCTTCCACGAAGCCGGGCAGCAGCATCCTGCCGGCGAGATCGACGACGCGGGTCTTCGGGCCGATGAAGGACCGGACGCCCGCGTCATCGCCGACATAGACGATGTGCTTTTGCTTGACGGCGACCGCGCGGGCCCATTCCCGGCCGCCGTTCACGGTGTAGACCGGGCCGTTGCGAAACACGATGTCGGCCTTGCCGCCGCCGGTTCGCGCCTCGGCGTTCGTCGGAGCGGACACCGAAGCAACGCCGGCTGCGGCGAACGCCGCGCCTGCCTGCAGGAGCCTGCGTCGTGACGGCTCGGCCTCGTTGACGGAGCCAAAATCAAGCTGGAGCAAACCACGGAATCTTGCCCAGTTGCATGCGATGCACATGCATTCATCCTTACACGCTCTGCGGGAAACGCATTCTTCTTGATTCCGCGGATCATATGAACTCGGGGGAACTACGTAGCCCTTCGCGTGCGAAGCGTTCGCATGAGCCGTGCGTGTTCGAGACGATTAGATTCGAATGACTGTCATTTCGGGAGGAAGTACGCGACGTCCGAAGCGGAATGGCCAATTCAAAGCAAGCAGGGGCCGCATCACCTTGTCATGGACGCCGGCCTGCGCCAGTTTGCGAGTGGGTTGCGAACTCATCCGATGTGCAGAGTTCAGCTCATGGCAACGAAATCGATGTAACCTGCAAGCGTGCGATTCGTGTGGCTCTGCGAGCAAGACCCCTGATCTGGCTGCTTCCGTGTAGCAACTGGCGGTCTCGCTTCGCTCGGCAATGTGTTCTCATGATCTTGCTGCTGGCCGTGATGCTCCAGCTGAGGGGTGACGGCAGACCGACGGAGTGAAGAATGTTCACACTGGCACATGCAGGGACTTGGCTCGTCGTCGGCTTGATTGGTGGCGGCCTTGCCGGAATCCTGGTGAAGCGCCGCCGAGCCGGTTTCGGGCTCCTCACCAACATCGGATTGGGATGCGTCGGCGCCCTCATCGGTGGTGTCTTGTTCAACCTGTTCGGGTTGTTTCCAGGCATGGGCAGCATCGTCATTTCGCTGCGCGATGTCGTCGCGGCGTTCGTCGGCTCGCTGGTCCTGCTGGCGGCAATCTGGTTGTGGGGCGCAGCCCGCGAACCGAGGCCGCGCTGACCGCAGGCGGTGGTCAGCCCGGGTGACGCGCGGTCTCCGCGCGCCAGTCGCGCGGGCGCATGCCGAAGCGCTGCTTGAAGCGGCGCGTGAAGTGCGACAGATCCGAAAAGCCCCAGTCGAAGGCGATGCGGCCGATGTCCCGGCCGCATCGGGCGGGATCGCGCAGATCGCGCGCTGCGCCATCGAGCCGGCGCTCCATCACCAGGTCGGAGAAGCTGGTGCCGGCGCGGCCCAGCAGCTTGTGCACGTAGCGCTCGCTGATCCCGACGACAGATGCGATGGTCGCCACCGTCAGGCCGGGCTCGCGCACCCGCTCGTGAATGGCGCGGCGTAGCGCCAAGGTCGTCGCATCGGCAAATGAGGTGGTCGCATGCGTCTCGCGGCGGCCGCGGCGCGCCAGGCTCAGCGCCACCAGATCGAGCAGCACGCCGAACAGCGCCGACGCATCGTCGGGCGCGAGCCGCAGCGCATTGGCGTTGAGGGAGCGCGCCGTCTCCACGATCAGTGCGCCGACGCATGGATCGTCGGACAGCCGCGTCGGCGCGATGTCCGGCTCGGCCGGCAGGCGGCTGCACAGCGCATCGGCGGGGACGCGGAACGAGATCACGCCGAGCGACGGCCCGCGATCGTGCTGCAGCACGAAAGTGCGATCGCTGTCGAAGATGCCGACCTGACCGGCGGACAGGCTGACATCGCATTCGTCCTGCAGGATGGTGCAGCGGCCGGCGAGCTTGAGGTTGAGATAGAAGCAGCGCTGGGTGGAAGCGGCGATGTCCGTGCGCGAGCGGCGTACGATGTGCTCGGGAAAGCTGACGCGGTTGATGGCGCCGCTCCCAAGGCTGATGCTTTGCACCTCCGCAGCGAATCCGATGCCGCGCGCCGGCTCCGGTGTCAAGTTCATGAAGGCCTGGCAGATCGCCTCGCGGTAATACGAGAACTGCTCCTCCGGCCGCACCGCCGCCGTATTCCAGCTCCGCTGCCGTTCCGGCTCGGCGCCCATCGGTTCACTCCGAGACCAATCGGGTTCAGTTGCAGCCAAGCGCCGCGGGCGCGGTCCGGCCCATAGTCCTTGCACCGCCTTCCATCGTGCAAAGGAACGTGATCATGTCAACCTACGTCCTGGTCCATGGCGCCTGGCATACCGGCGCCGAGCTCGAGCCGGTCGCCGCGCATATTCGCTCCGCCGGCCACACCGTCCATCTGCCGACCATCCGCGGCAACCGCCCCGGCGACGCAAGGACCACCGGACTCGACGAGGCGATCGCCTCGATCTGCGACTACTTCACCGAGCATGACATCACCGACGCCGTGCTGATGGGGCACTCCTATGGCGGCATGGTCATCACCGGCGTCGCCGACCGCATCGCTCAGCGCATCCGCCGCCTGGTCTACTGGAATGCGTTCGTGCCCAACGACGGCGAGTGCCTCAACGACATGGTGCCACCGCACTATGTTGCGCTGTTCGACGCGGTCGCTGCGGAGCGCGGCGACGGTTCGGTGGTGCTGCCGTTCCCGGTCTGGCGCGAGGCCTTCATCAACGACGCCGATCTCGCCACCGCGACGCGCACCTATGAGATGCTCAATCCGCATCCCAACAAGACCTTCACCGACAAGATCAAGCTGCGCGCCAATCCCGCCGAGATGGCAATCGCGAAATCCTACATCAACTGCACCGAGGACACGGCGCTGCCGCACAGCCTGCCATGGCATCCGCGGCTGTCCGGCAAGCTCGGCCTGTTCCGGCTGGTCCAGGTGCCCGGCAGCCATGAGCTGTGCTTCTCCGATCCCGGCCGGCTCGCGCAGGCGATCATGGATGCGGGACGCGATTGACGGCGCGTGTCGCCACGCGCTCCCGGTGTGGCGCCGGGCGGTCATCATTCCAGGTTGTGATCGGCGTCACATTCGCCGGGAGCGCGATCGGCCAGACTGATCTCCGATGAATGCAGCCCGGCGGGGCATCCATCCTCGCCGCACCATCGGAGAACGCGTCATGGCCCAGCTCCATCTGACGTCCCCTCGCGGACTTGCATCCAAGGTGTCCGCCGCGAATGCGCCCGCGCGCCCGGCCGCGACCAAGGCCGGCTGGCTCGCGATGGCCGCCGGCGCGATCACGACCGTGTTCGCCGCGATCGGCGCGGTGAACAGCGTCCTTCCCGCGGCGTCGAACGTCGGCGCGGCCGTGCTCGAGGCGCTGAACGTGCCGGCCTGCCTGTCCTATTCCGATCGCTATGACGGCACGCAGAGCAGCTTCCGCAAGGAAGGCCAGCTCTGGCGCGAATATCCGCGCGGCTCGGAGACGTATAGTTACGAGTTCAAGGAGATCCGCCGCACGCGCCAGGAGATCATGCTGTGGAACGTGACGCCGCGCCCGAACGTGCCGGATGCCGCGAGCCTCGTCGTGCATCTGCCGGTGTGCGGCGGCATGGCGGTGCTGACTGAGGGCCTGCCCGAGCGCGCGACCAATCTGCAGCAGACCTGGCCCGACCGCGGCTGAGGCTCCGACGCGGACACGCGACTTCGGATTATTTCAGCACGATCCAGGCCGGCGCGTGGTCGCTGGCGCCGTCCTCGCCGCGGATGGCGCGGTCGACGCCGGCCTTGGCAAGGCGCGGCGCGAGTTGCGGGCTCAGCAGCAGGTGGTCGAGCCGCAGGCCGGCATCGCGCGGCCAGCGGTTGCGCTTGTAGTCCCAGAACGTGAACATCGGCGCGTCCGGATGCAGCATCCGGATCGCGTCGCACCAGCCTTGATCGACCAGCGCCTTGAAGGCGGCGCGGCTCTTCGGCTGGATCAGCGCGTCCTTGTCCCAGGATCGCGTCGGATAGATGTCGAGCGTAGCAGGCGCCACATTGTAGTCGCCGGCGAGCACGGCCGGCAGGTCGTCCTTGATGAAATCAGCCGCGTGCTTCTGCAGGCGTTTGAACCAGGCGAGCTTATAGTCGAATTTCGGCCCCGGCTGCGGATTGCCGTTCGGCAAATAGAGGCAGCCGACGACGAGGCCGCGCACCGCGGCCTCGATGTAGCGCGCCTCCTGGTCTCTGGGATTGCCGGGCAGGGCGGTGCGGGTCAGCACCGGCTCGGCTTTGCGCGCAAGGATCGCGACGCCGTTCCAGGTCTTCTGTCCCTGCCACACCGCGCCATAGCCGGCCTTGGCGATCGCATCGACGGGGAAATCGGCCTGGGTGCATTTCAGCTCCTGCAGGCAGACGATGTCGGGCTTGGCCGCGCGCAGCCAGCGCAGCAGATTGGGGAGCCGCCGCCGGACATTGTTGATGTTGAAGGTCGCGATCTTCATGAGGCCCGTCGCCGTGGGGATGGTCCGGATGACCAAGCTCGCAATCGGCTTTTTGTTCACGCGGCAGCGTCGATGCAGCCAAGGCTGCTACGAAAGCCCGGCCTGTCAGGCAACCCGCGTGCTTCTCGGCGGCGCGAGTCGAGAGGGCGCACGCACCTACTTCGGTCGCGACGCCACCAGCGCGCGGATCTTGTCGGCATCCTCCGGCGTCGCGGGATTGTAGATCACCATGGTGAGGTCGGGCCGGCCATCGACGGCGAAGCCCGAAAATTCCATCGAGAGCGATCCGGCGACGGGATGCTGCAGGGTCTTCACGCCGTCACCGTGCCGCCCTTGCACATCGTTGTCGCGCCACATCGCCGCGAATTCCGGGCTCGTCGCGCAGAGCTCATCGACCAGCGATTGGACATTGCGGGCCGCGCCGGCGCGGGCCACGTCAGCGCGGAAGGACGCGACCACATAGCGCGCCACGGCCTGCCAGTTGGGCTGTGCCGCGCGGACACGGCTGTCGTGGAACATCATGCGCAGAACATTGCGCTGGCCCTCCGGCAGGGTGCTGTAGTCGGTGAGGACAGCCGCAGCCGCCCTGTTCCAGGCGAGGATGTCCCATGTCGCCGTGCGAACGAAGGCGGGACTGTATTCCAGCGTATCGAGCACGCGTTGGAGACGGGGTGAGATGCCGTCGATCGCGTGATAGCGGGCTTCGGGTGGCCGGCCGAGACCGAGCAGGAACAGATGCTCGCGCTCGGCGTCGGTCAGCATCATGGCGCGAGCAATGCGGTCCAGCACGTCGGCGGAGGGCGCGCCGCCGCGCCCTTGCTCGAGCCAGGTGTACCAGGTGGCGCTCACATTGGCGCGTTGCGCCACCTCTTCGCGCCGAAGCCCCGGCGTTCGCCGCCGCTGCAGCGGCAGGCCGAAGGTGGTCGGATCGAGCTTGGCGCGGCGATCCCTGAGATAGGTCCCGAGAGGGTTGGCGTCCGTCATCCTGTTAGCGATTATACCCGTATAAAGTCACAACTTTACCCGCATGAGCAGCCTAGCAATATCCCGGCGGTCTGAACAGGGAGTGTGTCTCATGCGCGTATTCGTCACCGGCGCCGCCGGATTCATCGGCTCTGAAACCACCAGGGAGCTGATCGCCGCCGGGCATCAGGTCATCGGCCTCGCGCGCTCCGCCGAGAACGTCCGCACGCTCGAGCAACTGGGCGCGCAGGTTCATCGCGGCTCGCTGCAGGACCTCGACAGCCTGAAGCGCGGCGCGAGGGATGCCGACGGCGTGATCCATCTCGCCTTCATCCACGACTTCGCGAAATTCGCGGAGAACGGCGCCATCGACAAGGCCGCCATCGACGCCATGGGCGAGGTGCTGGTGGGCACGAACAAGCCGTTCATCGTCACCTCCGGAACGGGGCTCGTTGCGGCCAATGTGGTGGTCACCGAAGACATGCGGCGCGAGTCGTCAGCGCATGTCCCGCGCGTGTCCGAGCAGACGGGTCTCGCCTATGCGTCGCGCGGCGTGCGCGCAATGGTGATCCGCCTGCCGCAGGTTCACGGCGCCCCCGGAAGGGCCGGGCTGATCTCCTATCTGGTGGAGCTCGCGCGACAGAAGGGCCGCGCCGCCTATGTCGGCGAAGGCACCGAGCGCTGGGCCGCGGCGCATCGATCGGATGTCGCCCGCCTCTACCGGCTCGCCCTGGAGAAGGGCATTGCAGACGCGATCTACCACGCCGTCGGCGAGGAGGGCGTCCCCATGCGCGAGGTCATCGAGGTGATCGGCCGCGCGCTGAACGTGCCGGTCGTGTCGATCAGCAAGGAGGAGGCGGGCGACTACTACGGTCCACTGGCGATGTTCGCAGGGCTGGACATGCCGGCCTCCAGCGTCCTGACACAGCAGCGCCTGGGCTGGAGACCGGACGGGATCGGTTTGATCGCCGACATTGGCCAGCCGGACTACTTCAAGGCGTGAGCGCCGGCCGCGACCGACCCGCAGCGCCCATCTTGATCGAATGATGGCGCTCTTGCGCGACCAGCCCCGCAGCCCGGATGAGCGCGGCGACATCCGGGTTTTCCGATACGGCACGTGAGACCCCCGGATATCGCTGCGCTCATCCGGGCTACAGCAGCGGGCGCTGTCGCAGCCGTGTGCCGATATCCATCAGCCCGTCATTGCGAGCGCAGCGAAGCAATCCAGGGTGGCATGTGGGATTCTGGATTGCGTCGCTTCGCCGCTGCGCTCGTAATGACGATGTGGCGCGCGCTCGGGCGCCTGAGGCGGAGGCGCTTCCTCTCACCAAAGTATGGCCCCTAGCTACATGTGCTCATTGTGCAGATTCTCGTTGTCATCCAGCCGACTTTTTAATGATTAAGATCATAGCCTCGCCCCTGGTCCGCCGAGCGGAGACCATGCGTGGAGGTTGGGTGTGAATGACGATGTGCCTTGGTACGTAAGTCTGATCATAGCCTGGTTGCCACTGATCATGTTCGTCTTGGCCGTTGCATGGAGCACCCGTCGGATTCAGACGTCTCTGACGGCCGGCGATGGTCGCTCGCTGGCGCAGATCGTCGGTGATCTGGCGGATGAGATGAAGCGGGCGAATGACAGAAGATTGTAGCCGGTCGCGCGACTCATCTGAACGAGCCGGGCGGTCTCGTAGATATTTGCAGGGAAGAAGCTGGGTATGACTAATGATGTTCCATGGTATGTAAGCCTGATTGTCTCCTGGCTTCCCTTCATCATATTCGTTGCCGCAATTCTCTGGAGTTCGCGGCAGCTGCGGAAGTCGCTCACTGCGAGTGATGGCCGCTCCCTGGCGCAGGTTGTCGACGATCTGGCGCGAGAGATGAAGCGCGCCAACGACATCCGTCATGACCAGGCACCCTAGCCAGCGTAGCTTGGCCCTAACGGGCGCGCCGAAACGCGGAATTCATCAACGATCTCAACGCGACTCACCCTGTCCAGTCCTTCCGCGAAAAATATTGTACTTCCGTTTATCAGAAAAACATGCTTCACTCCCTCCGTCCCGCCTCGGCACGAGGGGCGTATCGCGATCGTCATGACACGCGGGGTGGGATGTGGTGGGCGCTTGGGGTCGCAGCATGGCTTGAGGCCGTGCGGACGAACGGCACGAGGCGCACGTCGAAGACGTATGGTCCTGGCATCTCGACGCTGATGCTACGCTGGCGGTGATGATCCGCCGGTCACGGGGGCAAGACAGCCGATCCCCGGGGAGAGTACGCATAAGGCGTAAAGCCATCGCGCGGGGAATGCCGGTTGACCGGCTGAACCTGTGGTGACTGCCGCCTGCTTTTTTTCTGCAGGCGGGCCATGGGTGAGGCCTTCACCCGGCATTCCCTGCGCCCTCGTCTTTCGAAGAGGGTGAAAAAGAGATGCAAGCCTCGGGCGTTGTATGCCGCGAGACCGATGGCTCATGTCAGTTCACCATCATTGCGAGCGCAGCGACTTGTCCGCCGTAGCTCGAAGAGCGAAGGCGGAAGCAATGCAGGGTGGTGTGCGGGACTCTGGATTGCTGCGCTCGCAATGACGATGTGGAAGCAGCTGTATGCACGTCAGACAGAGAGCGTTGCTGCGCGCGATCAGCTTTCCGCGGCCGCCGCACCGCCCTTGTAGATGCGATGATAGCGCCGGCCGAGATTGGTCAGGACTTCGTAGCCGATGGTGCCGAAATGATGCGCGAGCTCGTCGACGGTGATGCCTTCGCCGAGCAGGGTTGCGAAGTGGCCGCGGCGGGCGGCCTTCGGCGGCAGGTCGGTGACGTCGACGGCGATCAGGTCCATCGAGATGCGCCCTGCGATCGGGCAGCGCTGGCCGGCGATGATGACGTCGGCGCCGCGGGTGCCGTCGTTGGAAGAGGCGGCGCGGAAGTAGCCGTCGGCATAGCCGGCGGAGAGGATCGCGATTTTCGTCGGCCGGCGCGCGCTCCAGGTGCCGCCATAGCCGACCGTGTCGCCGCGCGCGAGGTCGCGCAACTGCACGATGCGCGCCTTGATCTCGGCGACCGGCTGCATCGGATTGTCGGCCTCCGGCGTCGGATTGACGCCGTAGAGCGCCGCGCCGGGACGCACCATGTCGAACTGGAAGGCGGCACCGAGGAAGATGCCGGAGGAGGCGGCAAGCGCGGCGGGCACGCCGGTGAACACGCTGGCGACCTCGCGGAACGTCGCGAGCTGGCGCGCGTTCGACGGGCTGTTGATCTGCTCGGCGGAGGCCAGATGGCTCATCACCAGCGTGATGCCATGGTCGCCGCCCTGGATGCGCGGGATCATGCCCTGCGCATCGATCGGGCTGAGGCCGAGCCGGTTCATGCCGGTGTCGACATGGATGGCCGCGCCGCCCTTCCAGCCGGTGCGGCGGCAGAACATGTCCCATTCGGCGAGCTCGTTGAGGTCGCCGATGACAGGACGGCAGTTGATCGCCGCGTAGTCTTCGCCGGTGTTCTGGAAGAAGCCGTCGAGCACGTAGAGCGCGGCGCTGTCCGGCAGGGCGGCGCGGGCGACTTTTGCCTCCGCGAGCGTCGCGACGAAGAAGGTCTTGCAGCCGGCCGCGGCGAGCGTGCGCGCCACCTGGGGAATGCCGCAGCCATAGGCGTCGGCCTTGATCACCCCGGCGCATTCGGCCGGCACTGCGGTCTTTTCCAGTTTGCGCCAATTGGCGGCGAGCGCATCGAGATCGATGGTCAGCACGCCGGTGGCGCTGGCCGGGACAGCGTCGTCGACCGCCGAGACAGGTTGCTCGGCGGGTTTCTGTTCGGGAACACTCATGTGGCGCTTTTACGCGCCGCGGCGTCACGGTTCAACCGCGTCAGGTCAATAGTCGTGGTGCTGCGGCGGCAGGCCGTCATGGGCGAGGTCGCCGAAGCGGGTGACCGAGGCGTCGAAGTGCAGCTCGACCGTGCCGGTCGGGCCGTGGCGCTGCTTGCCGATGATCACCTCGGCCTTGCCGAGCGCCAGATCCATTTCCATCTGCCACTTCTGGTGCTCCTCGGTGCCGGGACGCGGCTCCTTGGCGGCCAAATAGTACTCACCGCGATACACGAACAGCACCACGTCGGCGTCCTGCTCGATCGAGCCGGATTCACGCAGGTCCGACAGTTGCGGCCGCTTGTCCTCGCGATTCTCGACCTGGCGCGACAGCTGCGACAGCGCGATGATGGGAACGCTGAGCTCCTTCGCCAGCGCCTTCAGGCTGGTGGTGATCTCGGTGATTTCCTGGACGCGGTTGTCGTTGCCGCGCTTGCCCGAGCCCGACAGCAACTGGATGTAGTCGATCACCAGCAGGTCGAGGCCCTTCTGCCGCTTCAGGCGGCGGGCGCGCGCCATCACCTGCGCGATCGAGATGCCGCCGGTCTCGTCGACATAGAACGGCAGCGACTGCAGCTCGATCGAGCATTCGCGCAGCTTCTCGAAATCGGCCTCGGTGATGCCGCCACGGCGGATGTGGCTGGAGGGAATGCCGGAGCGCTCGGCGATGATACGGGTGGCGAGCTGCTCGCCGCTCATTTCGCAGGAGAAGAACCCGACCACGCCGCCCTGGGCGGCGCGATAGGTGCCGTCCGGCTGCAATTCGGGAACATAGGCCTGGGCGACGTTGTAAGCGATGTTGGTCGCGAGCGAGGTCTTGCCCATGCCGGGACGGCCGGCGAGGATGATCAGGTCCGAGTGCTGCAGGCCGCCCATCTTGGCGTCGAGATCGCGCAGGCCCGTGGAGATGCCGGACAGCTTGCCGTCGCGCTGAAAGGCCTTGGCGGCCATGTCGAGCGCGGTCGTCAGCGCCTGGGAGAATTTCTGGAACCCGCCGTCGTAGCGTCCGGACTCCGCGAGCTCGTACAGCCGGCGCTCGGCGTCCTCGATCTGGTTGCGCGGCGCGAAGTCCACCGGCGCGTCATAGGCGACGTTGACCATGTCCTCGCCGATGCCGATCAGGTCGCGGCGCAACGACAGGTCGTAGATGGTGCGGCCATAGTCCTGGGCGTTGATGATCGTGGTCGCTTCGGCCGCGAGCCGTGCCAGATACTGCCCGACGGTCATGCCGCCGATGTCGACGTCGGCCGGCAGGAACGTCTTCAAGGTCACGGGCGTCGCGACCTTGCCCATCCGGATCAGGCTGGACGCGGTCTCGAACACGGTCTGGTGCAGCGGCTCGAAGAAATGCTTCGGCTCGAGGAAGTCCGACACGCGATAGAACGCGTCGTTGTTGACGAGGATCGCGCCGAGCAGACCCTGTTCCGCCTCGATGTTGTGAGGAGCGCTGCGATAGGCCGGCGTTGCTGCGTCAGCCGACGCCAGCTTGTGAACGTTCGAATCGGTAAGTGCCATGACCGCGTGTTTAGCAGCTTTGAAGGGGATGGGATAAAGCGCCAGTCGCGCGCGAAGCGGAAGCGAAAGCTGAGCGCAATTCACCGTCTGGTAAATCTGGTGGATGAATCCGGACTCGCCAGATGCCGCGCTTGACGGAACCGACAGGACTCAACGCCGCGCGAGCGCGAGCGACACGCCGGTGCAATCAACCGGCGCGATCGTTCGACACGTCGGCGAGGCGGGAACGAGAGCCGGTACGGCAGGGCGTGCCAGGGCCGCGCGTGGATCCGCGCCCGGCGTCAGACCAGCAGCAGATAGAGGAGGGCGATCAGGGATGCTCCCACGCCCGCGGCGATCAGCGCGTAGTCGGTGCTGAAGTCGGTCTGGGGTTCCAACATGGCTCTGGCGGGGCTCGGGGACATGCGAGGACACTACGGCCGGGCTTCCCCAGGGTCTGTGAGCCAGTTCACAGACCGCACGATTTGTTTGAAAATTTGAGTCGGATGGGCATGATCTCGCGGTTGGGATGCAAGGCGTCCATCGAGCATCTCAGAATTGAAGTCGAGACCGGCGCGGCGCAGCCGAGGGAATGCGGCCGTCCGTCTCTGCAGGACCATTGCACTGGCGCCGCCCTCCGCTGTCGTCGCGGGCCGCGCGCGCTACTCACCCGCCATCTGCAGCGCCGGGCGGCTGCCGCGCTCGCGCGCCCGCAGCCGCGTCTCCTCACGGTGGACGTAGTCGCGCGTCATCGGCACGACGCCCTGGCGCTTCGTCAGCTGGATCTGGACATTCATCAGGTTCTGCTTGCGGAACCCCATTTCCGCGGCCGCCAGGTAGAACTCCCACATCCGCGCGAAGCGCTCGTCATAGAGCTGCACGGCCTCGTCGCGCCGGGCCATGAAGCGTTCGCGCCACGCCTTCAGGGTCTCCGCGTAGTGCAGGCGCAGGATCTCGATATCGCAGACGAGGAGCCCGGCGCGCTCGATCGCCGGCAGAACCTCCGAGAGGGCTGGGACGTAGCCGCCGGGGAAGATGTATTTGGCGATCCAGGGATTGGTCGCATCAGGGCCCACGGAGCGTGCGATCGAATGCAGCAGCATGACGCCGTCGTCCGCGAGCAGCTCGGCGCTGCGGCGAAAGAAGGAGTCGTAGAAGGCGACCCCGACATGCTCGAACATGCCGACCGAGACGATGCGATCGAACGTGCCGGGCACGTCGCGATAATCCTGCAGCAGGAAGCGGGCGGAGGCGGAGAGGTGCCGTTCGGCCGCGCGGGCCTCGGCAACCTGCAACTGCTCGGCCGACAAGGTCACGCCGGTCACGTCGGCATCACACATCTCGGCCAGGTAAAGTCCAAGCCCGCCCCAGCCGCAGCCGATGTCGAGGACGCGATGGCGGCGGCCGATCAGCAGCTTGGCCGCGAGATGACGTTTCTTGGCGAGCTGGGCATCGTCCAGCGTCGCGTCCGGCGTCTCGAAATAGGCGCAGGAATATTGCCGGTCGGCATCGAGGAACAGCGAATACAGCCGCCCATCGAGATCGTAATGATGGGCGACGTTGCGGCGCGCGCGTGCCCGGATATTGAGCTGGCGCAGGTGCCGGATCAGATAGCGCAGCCACCATTGCGGCCTGGCCCAGTCGGGCACCACGGCCGGCTGGCTCATCACGATCGACAGCAGGTCCGCGATCGTTCCTCGTTCGACCACGAACGAGCCGTCCATATAGACCTCGCCGAGCGCGAGCTCGGGGTTGGCCAGAATCCGGCGCTCGGCTTCACGAGTCAGAAATCGTGCCGCCACGGGGACGCCGGTTCCATCCCCGCAGCTGAACGACGTGCCGCTGGCGGTCGTAAAGCTGATCGAGCCACGGCGAATGAAGCTACTCAACAGACTTCGCAGCAAACGGTCCATCCACACCACCCAACGAGCTATTCCCGTGAGTTGCTGACTTTCCCGGCCGTCGCACTCGACGCGTTGAGAACCGATTGGTTCCCTATCATCACGTTGTTATGTTACCCGGCGGGCACAAGCCGACGCCACTGCCATGAACACAACGCCGATATTCCGAACCGTCATTGATCGATGGACATCTCGGCGCAGGAACATCTGTGCGCTTTCATTCGCTCCGCAATCCGTTAAAAAGGCCGCGGCCGCCGGCCTTTTGGCCGGTGTCCGGCATCTGACCGCCGGACGAGGTCTGAAGGGATCGCCGTCGAAGGCGTGGAGCGACCGCAATGTCCGCTGTCACGTTCGGCTGATAGCGAGAGGAAACACGGCAGCGGATGTCGCGCGGGGCGGCGCCGTGTGGGCGAAACCATAGCTGGAGAATGAGAATGGTGGGCCGAGCGCTCAATTTGGCGACGGTGGTGGCGGTGTTCTGCATGGGCTTCGCGGGGGCCGCCGTTGCGCAGGAAAATCTCGATGCGGGCAAGAGTCCTGCGCAGATCTACAACGGGACCTGCGTGGTCTGCCACAAGTCGCCGCGCGGCCTGGCCAAGAACACCTCGGCCAGCTCGCTGCCCGGGTTTCTGCGCCAGCATTACACGACGAGCCCCGAGATGGCCGGCGTGCTCGCCAACTACCTGATTGCGAACGGCGCTGCGGATGCGCGATCAACGGGCCACTCCGGCAAGGAGACGCGGTCCGAGCGCCGCGCCCGGTCAGCCGCCACCGAGCCGCCCGAGGCGAAACCGGCCGCCGCGGATGCTGCTGCGAGCCCAGGCGAGCCGCGCCGCCGTTCGGGTCATCACTCCAAGCGCTCCGCGCCGGCCGAGGCGAGGCCCGACGCGGCAGCAGATCCAGCCGCTGCGCCGGCCGACGGCGAGGGCAGCGCGCCCGCGAAGAAGGGCCGGCTCGGCAAGCGCAAGAAGCCGGCCCAGGAGGGCTCGGCTGCGGAAGAGACGCGCGGCGAGCCGACCGGTGCGACCCGCCCGTCGGCGTCGCGCGAGGACAGCGCTGCCGGCTCCGAGCCGCCGCGGGTCGAGCCGGCAAGATCGAGCGAGGCCGCGCCGGCGCTGCGCGCCGATCCGGTCCCGCCGGTGACGCCGGCGCCGGCCACGACCCAGTCGGTGCCGTCGGATCCCTCGGTTCCGTCCTCGCCCTCGCGCTGAGACGACAATGAAAAAGCCCGGCTCGGGGAGCCGGGCTTTTCCGCAAATGGGCTGGCGCGCTTACTGCTGCGCAGGCTCGCCGGCAGCGCCCTCGTCCTGGGCCTCCGGATCGAAGAACTCGCCGGCGGCGGCGATCGCTTCGGCGGCGGCATCGCGGTCCTCCTGGCGGGTCGAGATGTCCTCGCCGCGCTTGATGCGCTCGGCCTCGTCGGCGCTGCGGGCGACCGTCACGGTCACCGAGGTCTCGACCTCCGGGTGGATCGCGATGGTGATCGTCTGCTTGCCGATCGTCTTGATCGGGGCGTCGAGCCAGACCTGCGGCCGGCTCACGGTGATGCCGTCGGCGGCGAGGGCGGCGACGATGTCGCGCACCGAGACCGAGCCGAACAGCTGGCCGGATTCGGAGGCCTGGCGGATGATGACGATGTCGCGGCCGTCGATCTTCTCGGCGACCTTGGCCGCCTCGCCCTTGGCCTTGATGTTGTTGGCTTCGAGCTCGGCCTTCATGCCCTCATACTTGGCCTTGTTCTCGGCGGTGGCCCGCAGCGCCTTCTTGCGCTTCAGCAGGAAGTTGCGGGCGAACCCGTCCTTGACCTTCACGATCTCGCCCATCTGGCCGAGCTTGGCGACACGTTCCAGCAGAATGACTTCCATCGATGTTCTCCTTGTGATGTTCGGAAGCGGTTGGTGTGAGGTTGAACTTTTACGGCACCGGCAAAGGCGGCGGCTGCCGCGGGCCGTAACGGTGACGGAGGTCGAAGGCGGCGTCGGCGAGGCCGAGGACGATCATCGCCAGCATGGGGATCGGCCAGATGAACGTCAGCATCAGCGCGTAGGCGAGGCCGAGCCAAAGCGGCCGGGTGCGCAGCGGCAAGGTCAGCGTATGCAGGACCGCGAAGCCGGTGAGCGCATAGGCGGTCAGCAGCGCTGCGGCGGCGATTCGCGCCAGCATGCCGATCAGCCCGCCCGGGAAGCAGAACGCGATGATCGCAAACAGCGCCGGCAGCGTCATCAGCGGCAGCTTGGTGTCGCGCAGGCGCGGCCATGGGCGCATCAGCCGGCCGGAGATCGCCGTGATCTTTGCGGCCGCCAGGACGTTGAGCGACAGGATCGTGGTCATGATCACCGCGGCCATCGGCGGCGCCATGAACACCAGGATCTCGACCAGCCGGGGAATGTCGACCGCGTCGGTCGACGTGACGGTATTGCTGAGCACGCGCGACAGCAGCCGCCTGAGACCCTGATTGGTGGCCGTCATGTCGGTGCCGAAGGAGAACGCGGCAATCAGCGCTGCGATCACCGCGATCCACAGCAGGATGTTGCCGGGCGGATACCATTCGATGCCATCCTGGCCGGACGGGCTGGTCGTCGGACGGCCGAGCAGGACGAGGTGGCCGAGCCACCAAGCCGGCAGCGTCACGGAGACGGCAAAGGCGAGAGCGCGATCGAAGCCGAAGATGGCCAGCACGCAAGCGGTTGCTACGAGACCGCCGATGACGGCGCAAAGCCGGCCCCAGGCGATTGCAGCGACGAGCAGCGGCACGGGCGCGAGCAGCGCAAGCACGAGCGCCGTCATCACGCCCGATCCGGTCGAGGCGAACATGACCGCGGAGGCCGCGCCTGCCGCGAGCGCGATGAGAAGCGTTCCGATCATCAGCTGTCCCGCTCCCTTCGAGCGGTTAGAGGCGCCTTCGCCCCAACCATCGGCGACCGGACGAACCGGAAGCCTTATGAGAATTCAACGGAAGGAGCCGGCGGCGCGGGGCCGCCGGTCCGAGGTCCGCAATCAGCGGATGACGTAAGGCAGCAGGCCGAGGAAGCGGGCGCGCTTGATGGCGCGCGCGAGTTCGCGCTGCTTCTTGGCGGACACGGCCGTGATGCGGCTCGGCACGATCTTGCCGCGCTCGGAGACGTAGCGCATCAGCAGCTTGGAGTCCTTGTAGTCGATCTTCGGCGCGTTCGGCCCGGAGAACGGGCAGGTCTTGCGGCGGCGGAAGAACGGGCGACGTGCGGGGGCTTCAGCCATTGATCTTACTCCTCGTCCGCAGTTTCTTCGTCACGGGGCCGGCGCGGGCCGCGATCGCCACGGTCACCGCGATCGCCACGGAAGCCGCCGCCATCGCGCTCACCACGGAAGCCACCGCCGCGGTCGTCGCGCTCACGGTCGCGATCGGCCTTGCGCATCATCGCCGACGGGCCTTCCTCGAGCTCGTCGACGCGGACGCTGAGGTAGCGGATCACGTCTTCGCTGATCCGCTCCTGGCGCTCGATCTCGGCGATCGCCGCGGACGGCGCGTCGATGTTGAGCAGCACGAAGTGGGCCTTGCGGTTCTTGTTCATGCGGTAGGTGAGGGAGCGAACGCCCCAATTCTCGGACTTCGTGACCTTACCGCCGAGACCTTCGACGATACCGGTCATCTGAGCCGTCAGTTCTTCCACCTGCTGGGTGCTCGCGTCCTGACGCGCGAGGAATACATGCTCGTAAAGCGGCATGGCTGTCCTTTCCAAGTTGGCGCAAATCCCGGCGTCAAGCCCTTCGAGACCTTGTGGAAAGGACTCGCAGACGTCAGCTCAGAAGGCGGGAACACGGGACGACGGGCCGACTGGCCCTGCCACATCAAAGTCGCCTGGACAGCTTGGAGAGGTTAAATCCCCAAGGTTGAGCAAGGTGATTTGCTGGGACCGTCCGTTCAGCTCCCGGCTCGGGATCCACGGATGGCGCGCCTTATACCGATTTTCGGGGCCAAGGCAAGGGAAAGTGGTCGAATTGCGCCCGTCACGTGCTTGACATCACAGGGCCGGCCAGTGTCTTTCCGGCCAAAGTTACTCAATTCCAGGGATTTTGGAACGTTCAGGGGGCGGCCATGACGGCAGCATTCACTTTTCCGGGGCAGGGGTCCCAAGCCGTCGGCATGGGCAAGGCGCTCGCCGACTCCTTCCCGGTGGCTCGTTCGGTGTTCGAGGAGGTCGATGCCGCCCTCGGTGAGAAGCTGACGACCATCATTTGGGAAGGTCCGGCCGAGACCCTGCAGCTGACCGAAAATGCCCAACCCGCTCTGATGGCGGTCTCGATGGCAACCTTGCGGGTGCTGGAAACCGAGGCCGGATTCTCGGTCGGACGCGACGCCGCCTTTGTCGCAGGTCACTCATTGGGCGAATACTCGGCGCTGGCCGCCGCCGGCAGCCTGACGATTGCGGATACTGCCCGCCTGCTGCGCACCCGTGGGCTTGCCATGCAGAAGGCCGTTCCGGTGGGCGTCGGCGCCATGGCCGCGCTGCTCGGGATGGATTATGAGGCGGCTGTAGCGGTCGCCGAAGAGGCGGCCCAGGGCGAGGTCTGCCAGGCCGCCAACGACAATGGCGGCGGCCAGGTGGTGGTGTCCGGCAACAAGGCCGCCGTCGATCGCGCCGTCGAGATCGCCCGCGGCAAGGGCGCGAAGCGCGCCATGCTGCTGCCGGTCTCCGCGCCGTTCCACTGCAAGCTGATGCAGCCGGCGGCGGACGTCATGGCGGAGGCGCTGTCCAAGGTCACGATCAAGGCTCCGGCCTCGCCCCTGGTCTCGAACGTACTCGCGGCGCCGATCAGCGATCCCAACGAGATTCGCCGTCGCCTGGTCGAGCAGGTCACGGGTACGGTGCGCTGGCGCGAATCGATCGCATATATGGCGGGCCAGGGCGTGACACGGTTCTTCGAGATCGGCGCCGGCAAGGTGCTCAGCGGCCTGGTCAAGCGGATCGCGGATGGTGCGGTCGGCGTCGCCGTCGGCGGCCCGTCGGATATCGTGGCCGCGAAGGATGCGCTGGCCGCGGCGAAAACGTCGTAAGTGGCCGCTTGGAAGCGGCATTGAGGAGAGTTGGATGTTCGATCTGAGTGGCAGGACCGCGCTGGTGACCGGCGCGACCGGCGGCATCGGCAACGCGATCGCGAAGGCCTTGCATGCCCAGGGGGCGACCGTTGCCGTTTCCGGCACCCGGCGCGAGGTGCTTGAGACCCTCGCCGGCGAGCTGGGCAGCCGTGTGCATGTGCTGCCTTGCAACCTGTCCGACGCGGCCGAGGTCGAGGCGCTGGTGCCGGCCGCCGAGCAGGCGATGGGGCAGGTCGACATTCTCATCGCCAACGCCGGCATCACCCGCGACAACCTGTTCGTGCAGCTCCGCGACGAGGATTGGGACGAGGTGATCAAGGTCAACCTGACCGCGACATTCCGTCTCTCGCGTGCCGCCACCAAGCTGATGATGCGCAAGCGCTTCGGCCGCATCATCGCGATCACCTCGATCGTCGGCGTCACCGGCAATCCGGGGCAGGGCAATTACACGGCGTCCAAGGCCGGCATCATCGGCATGATCAAGACGCTCGGCGCCGAATATGCCAAACGCGGCGTGACCGCCAACTGCATCGCACCCGGCTTCATCAAGACACCGATGACCGACGCTCTGAACGAGAAGCAGCGCGAGTCGATCCTCGCCAAGGTGCCGGCGGCGCGGTTGGGCACGCCGGAGGACATTGCTGCAGCTGCGGTGTACCTCGCCTCCAACGAGGCGGCGTATGTCACGGGGCAGACCATCCACGTCAATGGCGGCATGGCCATGATCTAGGCTCTGCCGTGGCTCGGAATGCGGCGAAAAGACGTCGCGACCACTATACCGGGCCGTGTGGTCAATGATTCGCGTGTATGGTAACCGGGCGGCTGATGGGGGCACGAAGAACGCCATTGCAGGATTTCCAAACCCTGTATATTGGCGGGGCGAGCTGCCATCGTTCGCCGGGCCTCCGTCGGCTGGTGCTGCTGATCCGGGTTCCTGTTTGAGCGCTCTGGATCGGAGGCGTACCGGCCTCATGGAGAGTGTGGATTGGAGTTTGTGAGTGGCCCCGTTTCCGAAGTTTTCGGACCGCAAGTCGTCCGCCAAATTTCGGTAAAGGGGCGCTGCGGGGCAAATCTGGTTTTGCGCGATCGCGAAGGAAGTTTAGCGGCCGGGGTGATGCGGATCATCCGGGGGTCGGGTCTTAAAGGAACAAGCACGAGGTTTGAACGATGAGTGAGATTGGCGAGCGGGTTAAGAAGATCGTGGTCGAACACCTTGGTGTCGAGCCCGAGAAAGTGGTCGACAACGCGAGCTTCATTGACGACCTCGGTGCTGACAGCCTCGATACGGTCGAGCTCGTCATGGCCTTCGAGGAAGAGTTCGGTTGCGAGATTCCGGACGATGCCGCGGAGACGATCCTGACCGTCGGCGACGCCACCAAGTTCCTCGAGAAGAACGCCAAGAGCTGACGCTCCGGCGAGAGTTGCGCGAAACCGGCCGATCCGTCTTGTGCGGTCGACCGGTTTCTTGCTGTTGGCGGCGTCGTGATGAGCCGTCATCTGGCGGCTGGCGATGGACGATTCGGACGCGCTGCCCGGCCAGAACGTGTTACTCGAACAATTGACCCGAGGTGCGGCGACGGCCGTCAGCCGATGCACAAGCGCTCAAGGTCGGGTCTGGAGAAACGAACATGAGGCGGGTTGTCGTCACTGGCCTTGGCATGGTTTCGCCGCTTGGCTGTGGTGTGGAAACGACCTGGCAGCGCATCCTTCAGGGCAAGAGCGGTGCGCGCTTGATCGAGTCGTTCGAGGTCTCCGATCTTCCCGCCAAGGTGGCCTGTCAGGTGCCGCGCGGCGATGGCTCCGACGGCACCTTCAATGCCGACCAGTGGATGGAGCCGAAGGACCAGCGCAAGGTCGACGATTTCATCATTTTCGCGATGGCTGCGGCGCGTCAGGCGCTCGATGACGCCAACTGGCATCCTGCGACGGAAGAGGACCGCTGTGCCACCGGCACGCTGATCGGGTCCGGCATCGGGGGCCTCTCGGGCATTGCCGACACTGCGATCCTCCTGAAGGAGCGCGGTCCGCGCAAAGTGTCGCCCTTCTTCATTCCCGGACGTCTGATCAATCTCGCCTCGGGCTATGTCTCGATCGAGCACGGGCTCAAGGGTCCCAATCATTCGGTCGTCACTGCGTGCTCGACCGGCGCGCATGCGATCGGCGACGCCAGCCGCCTGATCGCGCTCGGCGATGCCGATGTCATGGTCGCCGGCGGCACCGAATCGCCGATTTGCCGAATTGGCATGGCCGGGTTCTGCGCGGCGCGCGCGCTGTCGACCGGATTCAACGAGACGCCCGAGCGCGCGTCGCGCCCTTACGACAAGGATCGCGACGGCTTCGTGATGGGCGAGGGCGCCGGCGTGGTCGTGCTCGAGGAGTATGAGCACGCCAAGGCACGTGGCGCGCGGATCTACGCCGAGGTCTCCGGCTACGGACTCTCCGGAGATGCCTATCACATCACCTCGCCATCTCCGGACGGCGACGGCGGTTTTCGCAGCATGAGTGCGGCGCTGAAGCGCGCCGGTATCACGGCCGCCGACCTCGACTACATCAACGCGCACGGCACCTCGACTCAAGTCGGCGACGAGATCGAACTCGGCGCGGTCGAGCGCCTGCTTGGCAATGCCGCTTCGAAGATCTCGATGTCGTCGACCAAATCGTCGATCGGACATCTGCTCGGCGCGGCCGGCGCCGTCGAAGCCATCTTCAGCATTCTCGCGATTCGGGATAACATCGCCCCGCCGACGATCAATCTGGAGAACCCGTCGGTGGAAACCGCGATCGATCTCGTGCCGCATGCACCTCGCAAACGCGAGATCAACGTGGCACTGTCGAACTCGTTTGGTTTCGGCGGCACCAACGCGTCGGTGGTTTTACGGCGCGTGGTGACCTAGTGCGGAAGGACGGATGCCGCGCGGGCCGATTGTCGCTTGGTCACGCGGATATCCGACTGCAGCCACACTAGAACCCAAGACTTCGCGTGTCTTTCGCAGGTCGGCCTTCGGCGCCGATGCGGTAAGTGGATGCGCATGGCGGTGAGGCCCGGCGAAAACACCTTTTCGCCGTATTCGATGACGAGATGACGAATCGTTAAATGGGCGTGGACTTCAGGTCGCTTGCGTTGGGGAGCGCACGGCCACGACGAGAGCGACAGGACTGAAGGTTGCATCGATGAGTGAACGGCCGCCCATCTCGCCCCGCAGCCCGCGCGCAGCGCTGGAGCCGGAACGCGTGCCGCCGCCGCGCCGCTCCGACCGCGCCCGCAATCCGTTCGTGGTTGTCGGCAACGCGATCATCACCTTGCTCATCCTGGCCATGCTCGGCGTGGGCGCGGCCTACTATTATGGACGGCAGATCCTGGAAGCGGCAGGACCGCTGCAGGAGGACAAGGTCGTCAACATCCCGCAGCGCGCGGGCAAACGCGATATTGCCGACGTGCTCGCGCGTGAAGGTGTGATCGACGTCAATCCGTGGATCTTCATCGGTGGAGTCTATGCCCTGAAGGCCAGTTCCGACCTCAAGCCGGGCGAGTATGCGTTCCAGAAGAATGCATCGTTGCGCGACGTGATTGGCGTCATCGTCGAAGGCAAGGTCGTGCAGCATTCGGTGACCGTGCCCGAGGGCCTGACGTCAGAGCAGATCGTGGCCCGCCTGTCCGAGAACGAGATCTTCACCGGCAGCGTCCGCGAGATTCCGCGCGAAGGCACGTTGTTGCCGGAGACCTACAAGTTTCCGCGCGGCACCAGCCGCGATCAGGTCGTGCAACGCATGCAGCAGGCGCAGAAGCGCGTGTTGGCCGAGATCTGGGAACGGCGTAGTCCGGATCTGCCGGTCAGGACGCCGGAGCAGCTGGTGACGCTGGCTTCGATCGTCGAGAAGGAGACCGGCAAGCCCGACGAGCGCAGCCGGGTGGCCGCCGTGTTCGTCAACCGGCTGAAGCAGAGGATCAAGCTGCAGTCCGATCCGACCATCATCTATGGTCTGGTCGGCGGCAAGGGCACGCTGGGCCGTCCGATCAAGCGCAGCGAGATCACCCAGCCGTCGCCCTACAACACCTATGTGATCGAGGGCCTGCCGCCGGGACCGATCTCCAACCCCGGCCGCGCCTCGCTGGAGGCGACGGCCAATCCGGCGCGCACGCGCGATCTCTATTTCGTCGCCGACGGCACCGGCGGCCATGCTTTCACCGAAACCTACGACCTGCACCAGAAGAACGTCGCCAAGCTCAGGGCGATGGAGCGGCAGACCCAGAACGACACCGTCGAGCCCGACGAGGCGCCGCCTGCCGTCGCGGGTGGCGCGGCCGATCCGGCGGCCGGAGCGACCCCACGGGCGCCCGCAGCGGCAAAGAAGCCGCCGGCCAACCGCGCCACCGGCGGAGTTGCACCGGGGGCCGCACCTGGCAACGGCGCCCGTCAGGGGGCGGCGCAGCCGAGCCCGCCGGTCGTTCAGCAATAATTTCCCACGCATGTCGGCCGCGCAGAACCGGGCTTAACATTTGCCCAAAAGGCCGTAAGGTTCGCGCACTTTCGGCGGGGGTTGAGTCTGTCCCCGTTCCCAATGTGCCGGAGACATGGACGAAATGGCGCTGTCGAGCATGACCGGCTTTGCCCGTAGCCACGGGGCAAGCGGTCCCTACTCGTTCGAGTGGGAGTTGAAGTCGGTCAACGCCAAGGGATTGGACGTCCGGGTGCGATTGCCGCAGGGCTGGGACGAGGTCGAGGCCTTCGCCAAGAAGCGCGCGACGGAAGTCCTGTCGCGCGGCACGGTCTATGCGAATCTCACCGTCAAGCGCACCGAGACCGGGTCGACGGTGCGAATCAACGAGGACGTGCTGGCTGCGGTGGTGAAGATGGCGAGCTCGCTCGCCGGCAGGATTGACGCGGTCGCACCGAGCATTGACGGGCTGCTGTCGATCAAGGGCGTGATCGAGGTGGCCGAGCCGGAGAGTGACGAGGCCGAGGACAAGGCCGCCAAAGAGGCGGCGATTGCAGGCTTCGACACCGCTCTGAAACATCTCGTCGAGATGCGCCGGCGCGAGGGCGACACGCTCGGTCAGATCCTCAATCAGCGCGTCGACGAAATCGAGGCGTTGGCGAAAAGGGCGGAGGCGTCGCCGGGCCGCAAGCCCGAGGCGATCAAGGCGCGGCTGGCCGAACAGGTGGCAGCCCTGCTCGAAACCTCCGACCGCTTCGATCCCGATCGCCTGGCGCAGGAGGCGCTGCTGATCGCGGCCAAGGCCGACGTGCGCGAGGAACTCGATCGCATCGCCTCGCACATCGCGCAGGCGCGCGAGATGCTCGGCAAGGGCGGGCCCGTCGGCCGCCGGCTCGACTTCCTCGCCCAGGAATTCCATCGCGAGGTCAACACCACCTGCTCGAAGTCGAACGACATCGAGCTGACGAACATCGGCCTGGAGATGAAGACCGTGGTCGAGCAGTTTCGCGAACAGGTTCAGAATCTGGAGTGATCCATGGCGGCTCACGACGGAAGCTTCGATGGGGTCGAGCGGCGCGGGCTGATGTTCGTGCTGTCATCGCCTTCGGGGGCAGGCAAGACGACGCTGTCGCGCCTGCTGATCGAGCGCATGTCGGGCCTGCGGATGTCGGTCTCGGCGACGACGCGTCCGATGCGGCCTGGTGAGGTCGACGGCCGCGACTATCACTTCGTCGACCGGGCGCGCTTCGAGGACATGGCCAAGCGCAACGAGCTGCTCGAATGGGCCACCGTGTTCGACAATCGCTATGGCACGCCGCGCGCGCCGGTCGAAGCGGCGTTGTCGGCGGGCCAGGACGTGCTGTTCGACATCGACTGGCAGGGCACGCAGCAACTGCGCGAGAAGGCGCGGCAGGACGTCGTCAGCGTGTTCATCCTGCCGCCGTCCGCCGCCGATCTGGAGAAGCGTCTCCACACGCGCGCGCAGGACTCCAACGAGGTCATCCGCGGGCGCATGAGCCGCGCCAGCCACGAGATGAGCCACTGGGCGGAGTACGACTACATCGTCATCAACCGCAACGTGGACGATGCGTTCGCCGAGGTGCAGTCGATCCTCAAGGCCGAGCGCCTGAAGCGCGAGCGCCGGACCGGATTGACGACCTTCGTGCGCGAACTGCAGCGCCAGCTCGAGAGCTGAAACGCCTTCCGTCTACGCCCGCCGGCCGAGGCGCGCCAGGATGTCCTGGATGCCGTCGAGCTCATCATCCTGCTGAATGTTGCGCGGCCGCGGCCGCAGCGCCGGAGGCCGCGGAATGAAGTCGAGCGGCGGGGTCGCCGGATCCTCGAACGGCGTCGGCACGAACAGGGGACGCTGCTGCGACGGGCGCTGTGGCTGCTGCTGCGCCTGCGGTCTGTCGATAGGTAGCGCGGCGGGGATCGACGACCGCGATTCCAGGAGACTCATCAGTCGGGCCGCGGGATCATCATGCATGTGCACGACGTCCTGCTGAGCCTCGACGGAGAACTCCTCCTGCTGCGGCTCTGCCTCCAGCTCGTCTTCGGGCAATGAAAAGCGCGACTGCAGAAGGTTGATCAGCGCCGCCGCAGGATCGTCGAGCTCATCGTCTTCGGCGGCAGGGGCTTCCGACATCATCGCGGGTCCGCCCACGGCGATGTCATCGTCAGGCTGAGGGGCCGGTTGTCGTGCCGCATGCGCGCGAAGCGTCTCGATCAGTGCGGCCGCTGGATCGGCTGGCGCCGTTGACGGCGCGCGCGGGGAGGCAGGCCGATCGGGCGTCCCGGGAACGGGCTGAGCGACGGGCTGGCCGCCACGCGGATGGTTCGTCAGGTGTTGCGACGCCTGCGTGGTCCGGGGTGCAGCGTCCGCCTGCGTTGGCGGAGCCGTCTCAGCGAGGGCCGCTGCAGCCGGATCATCGCTAGCCTCGCCGGGTTGCGTGGCGTGCCGCTTGGCCGCGCGCGACACCAGCAGCGCGGCAATCACCTTGGCGGCGTCGATCGGAGCGCCGGCAGAGGGGGACGTGACATCGCTGCTTCGGGCCTTGCGCAGCGCCGACACGATTTCGCTGACGTCGACAGGGGCAGGTGGGGCGGCGGTCGCGGCAGCTTGCGCCGGTGGCGGGGCGGCTGGCGGCATTGCTGCGGCTGCCTGGATGCGGGTGGGATTCGCTGGTTCAACCCGCTGCGCCGCCGGCCAGGGCTCGGCGGGCGCGGTCGGTGCCGCATAGGTCGGCGAGCGCGGCGAGGCGGCTGCAGCGGCGGCGCTCGCCTGGGCTGCTGCAATCTTGGCGGCAGCGGCCTGCGCGGCGGCCATCTGGGCAGCCGTCAGTTGTGCCTGCGCCGGAGCAGCAGGCGATGCGGCAGTTGCGGCAACCGGCGACGGCGGCGCGTTGGTCGCAGCGATCTGTGCCCCGGAAGGCTCGGCCCGGCGCACTGCTGCGCGATCCACCAACTCATCGACCGCCTGCCATACTGCGTCGGTGGATTGTGATCGTTGCATCTCCGCAGCCGCGTCCCGGTCGCGTCGGCGTGCGGCCACGGCCGGGTGATCCTGATGCTGGGGAGACGGCGCCGGTCGCTGCGCACGGGGGTCGATCTGGTCCGTTGAAGCGGACAGCCGCGCGCTGGCGAGGTCGAGCGCCGAAGCCGGCTGGGAGCCGCGGCCGCCGCCTGGATGGGATGGTGCCGCCGGCATGCTGCCGCGGCTCGCACGCATCCCGCCCTGCGGCGCCTTGGAGCGTGGTTTGATGCGACTACGGCGCATCCGTACTGCGTCCGCGTGCCAGCTGCCGTTGCGCCGTTGCCGCCGCCCCATCCGGCTGAGCCGATAGAGCGCGCTGGCCAGCAGTCCTGAAATCGCGAGTGCACCGATGACCACGAGCATGAGCACGTGGATGGGCGCTTCGGGCTTGCTCGGCTTGGGTGCGATGATCGGCCCGTCGGCAGTCGGCGCCGCATTCGCGTCCGGCTCCGCATTGCCGTCGTCGGCCATTGCCGGTGGTGGCGCATCGGCGGCGATCGGGTCCGCCTGTTGCGGCGGGGCAGAGGGCCAGGGCGAGCTATCGAGGCTGCGCGGCAGGCTGGTGTCCGATGCCGTCAGCGTCGTCGGCGTGGCGAGATTCTGCGGCTTCGGCGTGCCCCGCACGGCGAGATCGGCACGCAGCCGCGGCTGCGGCGCTTCGGCGAGGGCGTCGCTGGTGCGAGCGACTGGGCCATCGGTGCGTCTCGGCGTCAGTTTGGGTGGAGCGGGCTGGGCGAAGTCCCAGGGAGTCGGCTGCTGCGCGGCCCGCATCGGTGCCGCGGCGTCACGGGTATTGCCGTTGGCGTCTTTCAGATACCAGCAACGCCGATTGGTGCCACGATCGAAACGATAGTACCAGCGTTGCGCGTCAGACTTCTCTCCCGTCGGCTCGGTCAGACATTCCTCCGCCGCCAACACGACGCGCGGCAGCACGAGCACGACGGTGCCGGCGATTCCGGCTGCAATGGCAAACGCAACTCCTGCCGTTCGGCTTGCCATTGAAGACTCCGGATACGCTTACGCAACGGCGCGTTCTCGGAGAGAAGTTGGGTGGCAATGAGCCGCAATTCCGGATTAATTCTGTCGCGATCCTTTCGTGCCCGAGTGCGGCTTTTTTCCCACAAAAGGATCCGCATCCCGCCTCGATTTTGGCCGCGCTAGCGCGCCAAATCGGTCACATCCGTGAAGATGGACCTGACTTTTCACCCTCAGGGATCCGAGGCGCGGCGCCGACAACCTCTACGTTTGTGGACAAATGATTGGCCACGGCGGCAGCGGTGCAGCACCGCCGCCGCGTGCGATGTCGCAACGGACGAGGGATCAGTTCGTCAGCACCACACGTCCGACCACATGGCCGGCGCGCAGTGCATCGATCCACTTCTGTACGTCAGCCATCGGCTCCTCGCGCATCGGCGGCGGCTTGATCTTGCCGGCGCGCGCGAGCGCCATCAACTCGTGCGCCTCAGTCAGCGTGCCGACCATGAAGCCCTCGATGGTCATGCGCTTGTACACCCATTGAACCATCGGCAGGGTGAACTGGCCGCCCATCAGTCCGGAGACGACGATCTTGCCGCCGCGTGCAACGACGGACACCGCAAAGGCCATCGACTTCTCGTTGCCGGCGAAGTCGACGACCTCGTCGAAGCCGCCCTCGGTCTCCTTGAGGATGCGCTTGATCACATCCGGCTCGGCCGGATCGTAGGCCGTCGCGGCGCCATTCTTCAGCGCGGTCTCGCGCGCGGCCGCCGAGAGGTCGGCCACCGAGATCGGTTGCTTGAACATCGCCTGCGCGAACGACAGGCCCATCATGCCGACGCCGCCGAGTCCGATCAGCAGCAGATTGCGCTGGCGCGGCCGATCCACGAGGCGCTTGAGCGCGCCATAGGCCGTTACGCCGGAGCACATCAGCGTCGCGGCCTGATTGACCGGCAGCGGATCGTATTCCAGCAGATACTTCGCATCCGGCACCAGCACGTGGGTGGCGAAGCCGCCGTCAATCGAGACGCCGAGGAAGCGCTGCTTGGCGCACAAATTCTCGTCGCCATTGGCGCAGTCGCGGCATTGGCCGCAGCCGATCCACGGAAACACTGCGCGGCGCGCGCCGATCAGTTCCTTCGGCACGTCGGGTCCGACCTCATCGACGACGCCGGCAATCTCGTGTCCGAGCGTGAAGGGGAGGGTCATGCCGCGCGTGGTGTCCAGGCGCTTGCCGCCGCCGAGATCGGCATAGCCGTCCTGGATATGCAGGTCGGAGTGGCACAGGCCGCAGCGCTCGATGCGAACCAGAACTTCCCGGCCTTGCGGCTTCGGCGTCTCGACGATGGTTTCGCACAGCGGTGCGTCGAACTTGACGAGCGACTGACGGCGCATCAACGCCATGATGAAACTCCCTGAAATGCTTGTTGATTAAGACTTGTTCGCGTCGCGACTATTGGTCAATTCGCGGGCCATGGCAACAAAGCCCGACACCGGAATGGTCTCGGCGCGGCGGGTGGGATCGACGCCTGCGGCGGCCGCGAGCCGCGCGGGATCCGCCGGCAGCGACTTCAGGCTCTGCCGCAGCATCTTGCGGCGCTGGCCGAAGGCGGCGGCGGCGACCTGCTCGAGCGCGCGGCGGTCGCAGGGTTCGGGCGACGGGCGCGGCACCAGCCGCACCACGGACGACGTGACCTTCGGCGGCGGCACGAAGGCGGATGGCGAGATGTCGAACAGGATCTTGGTCTCGCAGCGCCAGTTGGCGAGCACGCCGAGCCGGCCATAGGCGTCCTCGTTCTCGCGCGCGACGATGCGCTCGGCGACCTCGCGCTGAAACATCAGCACCATCATGTCGTACCAGGGCGGCCACGGCTCTGCGGAAAGCCAGCCGATCAGGAGGTGCGTCGCGATGTTGTAGGGCAGGTTGGCGACGATCTTCGCCTTGGTGCTGCCGAGGTAGGGACGGACGTCGAAGGTCCGGGCGTCGGTGCAGACGATTTCGAGCCGCCCCGGATAGCGCGCGGCGATCGCCTGCAGCGCCGGGATCGCGCGCTCGTCGTGCTCGACCGCGATCACGTGGCGCGCGCCGAGCGCGAGCAGCGCCCGCGTCAGACCTCCCGGACCGGGGCCGATCTCCACCACGGTGGAGTCCTCCAGCGGGCCGGCGGCGCGCGCGATCCGGGCGGTGAGATTGAGATCGAGCAGGAAGTTCTGGCCGAGCGCCTTGCGCGCCGACAGCTGATGATCGCGAATGACCTCGCGCAGCGGCGGGAGGTCGTCGATCGCGCTCATGACGACTGGCTGGCCATGCGCGCCGCGAGCTCGAGCGCCGCGATCAGGCTCGCCGGATTGGCGGTGCCCTTGCCGGCAATGTCGAACGCCGTGCCGTGGTCGGGCGAGGTGCGGATGAAGGGCAGGCCGAGCGTCACGTTGACGCCGTCGTCGAACGCCAGCGTCTTGATCGGGATCAGTGCCTGATCGTGGTACATGCAGATGGCGCAGTCATAGGTCTTGCGCGCGGCTTCATGAAACATCGTGTCTGCCGGCAGCGGTCCCTGCACGTCGAGGCCGGCATTGCGCAAGGTTGCGATCGCGGGCGCGATGATCGTGTCCTCTTCGGTGCCGAGCGTGCCGTCCTCGCCCGCATGCGGATTGAGGCCCGACATCGCAATGCGCGGCCGCGATACGCCGAAATAGCGGCGCAGGCTCGCCGCGACGATTCGCGTCGTCGACGTGATCAGCGGGCTCGTCAGCTGGTCGATCGCATCGCGCAACGCGACGTGGATCGTCACGGGCACCACGGCGAGAACAGGCGACCACAGCATCATGACCGGCTGTGGCGTGGCTCCACCATCCGCGGCGAGCTCGGCGAGAAATTCGGTATGGCCGGGATGCGAGAAGCCGGCACGGTAGAGCACGGCCTTGGCGATCGGGTTGGTCACGACGGCGCTGGCGCGTCCGGCCCTCACGTCGGCCACGGCCTCCCGGATCGAGCCGATGGCCGCCTCGGCACTCGTCATGTCCGGGCGGCCCGGCAGGGCCGTCACGGCGTGCCCGGTGGGGACCACGGGCAGCGCGGTCGCAAACGCCTGCGCCGCTTGTTCGGGACGAACCTCGTCCACGGTGACGGGGAGGTCGAGCAGCTTGGCGCGCTGAGCCAGGAAGGCAGGATCACCGCGCACGTAGAAGGCGGGGAGGCCGAGCTCGGTGCGGCGCAGCCACGCCTGCAGGGTGATGTCGGGGCCGATGCCTGCCGGTTCCCCCAGGGTCAGCGCGAGCGGCTTCGTCATCAGCGATATTCGATCATCGCCGCCTTGCGGACTTCCTGCAGATAGGCCTTGGAGGTGGCCTCGTATTTCTTGGTGTACATCTGCTCCTTGATCTCGCGCTTCTTCGGCGTGTCGATCGTGGTCGGAGTCCGCGAGCAGAGCGCCACCATCTGAATGCCCTGCCGCGTCGCTTCCGGCGGTGTCAGGTGGCCGATCGGTGTGTCATCGAGCAGCTTGCGCAGATTCGGCGGAATGTCGGCGGACGTCTTGACGACGATTTCCTTGATGACCGCGTTCGCCGTCGTCTTGAAGATGTTGTTGGCTTCGGCGCAGGTCTGCACCCGTGAGCGCAGCGCCTCCGCCTCCTTGTGACGTGCTTCCATCAAGCCCTGGTTCGAGGAGTTCGACACGATCAGCACGATCGGCTGCATCTTGTACTCGAACGCCTGGCCCTGCTGATCGCCGTCGCCGCCGGCGGCGGCGACAGCCGCGGCGACGTCCTTGTCGGAGACGAGCAGGCGCTCCTTGTAGCGGCCGCGCACCAGGCTGCTCCAGACGATCTCGGCCTTGATGCGGGCCTTCAGCGTCTCCGGCCGCACGCCCTGGCTCTCCAGCGATTTGGTCAACTGTTCCGGGTTGAGTCTCATGCGAGAGCCCATGCCAGCAAACGATTGGTCGACGTCGGAGGCGGTCGGCTCGACGCCGAACTTCTTGCCTTCCTTGATTTTCACCTTGTCGTCGATCAGCTCGTCGATGATCTCCTGGCGGGACTGATGCTTGCGCGTGCTCAGGAAGTTCAGCTTGGTGCGCTGCTCGATGTCATAGTCGGTGATGGGATCGCCATTGACCATGACGACGATGCTCTGGGCGCGAGCCGACATCGTTCCGATGCCGCAGGCGAGTGCGGCAAGAGTGCAGATGGCCAGGGCCCGAAGGCGAGGAGAGAACGCGATCGTCATGACCAAGCTTCGCTGTCGCTATTGATCCAACTGGAAGCCGCGCCACGGCTCCCGACGAGGGACTTTCGAACCCCACGGAGCGGCCCGTCGGAGACTGGCGCGCACTACTGAAGGCCGCCAGCCCCGGTTCCCGTCGACGAGGTCGTGGCAAGCGTCCGAAGCCCGATCTGGAGCATATAGGCATGGCTCAGAACGGGTGGAGTGGTGCCTGCCGTATAGTTATACGACGTTACATAGTTGGCGGCCAGCACGAAACAGTCGTCCACATAGCCCGCGCCGATCACATACTGGTTGATCTTGTTGGCAGCGAGGTCCCACCGCGCGGCGCCCGTCACGACCCAGTTCGGTGCCACCTTGACCGAGCCGCTGCCCAGGATGCCCTCACGACGGGTGAGGTAACCGATCGCCGGATCGGCAGCATAGTTGCCGTAGGTCAGGGCCACCGACCAGCGGTCGAAGTTCGCCTTGGCTTCCGCCTCGAAGCGCTGGATGTTCAGGGTCTGCTGGTCGAACCGGCTGCGCATGCTGAACGTGTAAGTGCGGTTCGGCGAGTAGTCGACCCGCGCCACGTAGTCCGAGACGTTCTTGTCCAGGCCGGAGCCGATGGCGGTGTTGTTGGCGTCCTGCACCGCGAACGAGTTCATCCCGAACAGGTGATAGGACTGGCCGAACAGCACGTTGATGGTGCCGCCGCGGTCGAACTGCGTGGTCGCCTGGACGCCGACATTGGCGCGCCCGCCGCCCTCGACGCGGTCGTAGCCGGAGAACTTGTCGACGCTGAACAGGTTGCTGGCGTCGAACACCATGCTCTGGGCGTCCTCGTTCGGCAGCCGGCCGGCATAGGTCTCGTTCGGCCGGATGATCACTTGCGCGATCGGCTCGATCGTCGTCGTGCCCCACGGCTGAACGTTGATGAACGGGTAGCGATATTCCAGGCCGACCGTCGGCATCAGCCGCAGCGCCTGGGTGTCGCCGGTCTGCAGGAAGTTGCCCACACCCGGCTGGTTCGAGACGTTGGCGTTGATCGCATCCGCGCGCAGGATCGCGAACGGCGTCCAGATCTGGCCGTAGGGATCCGTGAACGACCGCCGCCACTCCGCCTGCGCAGTCAGGCGGGTGTAGGTGCCGGGCGTGGCGCGCAGCAGGCACTGCGTCGGCAGGCGCGCAAGCGGGTCAGCCGATGTCGTCGTGCACAGGCCGTTGGTGTTGGCCGTGGTGGTGATCGGATCGAACACCGCCGTCTGGCGGCTCAGATTGACGAAGTTGGTCTTGTAGCTGAACTCGCCGCCGAACACGGGATAGTTCAGCACGTTCGAGTAATCCAGCACCGGATAGACCACCGGCACGGTCTGCTGGTTGCCCGAGAAGCTCAGATAGTGGATCGCCCTGACGTCGAAGAAGCTGCGGCTGCCAACGCCGGTCAAATACAGCTGCGAGATCGCCTCGGTCGGCAGGCTCATGAACGAGTTGAACGGGTCGCGGTACTGCGCCAGCCGGTAATCCGACAGGAACATGTAGTCGGACAGCAGGATGCCGTCCCAGCCCCAGACCCACTTGTCGTTGAGCGCGAACTGGCCCTTGGTGTCGACGCCGCCGCGGAACTGGCGGTCGCCCGGCTGGCCGGCGAAGGCGTTGCGGTCGAGCTGATCGATGCCGTACAGGCGCACCTGATAGCCGCCATTGCTGAGGCGCTGGCGGAACTCGGTCTGCAGCAGCACGCCCTGCTTGGAGGTGATGCGCGGCGTGAAGGTCGCGTCGTAATCCGGCGCGATCGCCCAGTAATAGGGGATGTCGACGCCGAAGCCGTAGCCGCCGGTCTGGGTGACGCCGGGCATCAGGAAGCCGCTCTTGCGCTTCACGGTCGGATCGGGCGTCGAGAAGTAGGGGATGTAGGCCAGGGGAACGCCGAAGAATTCGAGCTGGGCGTTCTCGAAATACAGCATCTTCTCGGTCTGGTCGTGGATGATGCGCGCACCCTTGACCTGCCACAGCGGCGGCTTCTTCGGATCGTCCTTGCACGGCGCGCAGGCGGTGTACACGCCGTTCTCGAAGACGGTGTAATTGCCCTTGGAGCGGTCGGCGCGGGTCGCCGCCATCCGCGTCTGATCCTCGGTCTCGACGCGCAGCGAATCGACGAAGCCGTCACGATAGTCGTCCGACAGATCGAGGCTGTTGGCGTAGGTGATCTTGCCGTCGGCGTCGGTCATGCGGATGTTGCCTTCCGCATGCAGGCGCTTGGTCTTCTGGTCGTAGATCACCCGGTCGGCCTCGACCGAGGTGCCGTTGTAGAACAGTTGCACGTTGCCGACCGCCGACACGCGCGAGTTGTTGTAGTCGTAATCGACCTCGGTCGCCTGCACCAGCATCTGGTTGTCGTTGGCGACGCGCGGCGGCGGCGCCTTGGGCGGGCGCGGATTGTAGGTGAAGCCCTGCGCCACGGCAGGGGTCGGCGCCACGACCGCGATCGCAGCAGCGACCATCAGGCCGAGCCCGCAGGCCATAACGAATCCAAGTACGCCAGACCCGGCGCGACGCACGCGCGCGCAACCGACGCGCGCAACGGCATGCTGCCGAAGCGCGGCGAGCGCTGTCTGACGGACGGCAACGAACGACACTAGCCGTCCTCCTGGTAGAGCAAGGCCATGAAGCCGGTGAGGCCGCCGACGAACACCGGCAGCCACGCCGCAGCGATCGGATTCATCAACTCAGCCTTGCTCAAATCTTCAGTTACTTTCGACAGAACGTAGAGCAGAAACCCGGCGCCCACGCCACTCAAAACCATTTTCTGTACGCCACCCATTCGGAAGAACCTGAGCGACACGGACGCAGCCAGCATGACCATCGCAGCCAGCAAAAACGGCTGCGCGATCAGCTTATGATACTGCAGTTTGTACCCCGCGGTCGCGAAGCCCGAGCTCTCCGACGAGCGGATGTATGTCGGAAGTTGCCAAAACGACACAGTTTCGGGGGTGGAGAAGCTGTTTCGGACCTGTGCCGGCGTCAGGCTGGTCGGAAGAATGTACGTCGGTTCGTCGACCGGCGGCGCATCGAGGGAGAATCGGCGCACGGACCGGAAGACCCACCGGCCTTCTTCCAGGGTCGCCTCGCGCGCTTCGATTCGTTCCTTGAAGTGCTTGTCCGTATCAAAACGGAACAGGGTCAGTCCGGTCAGGCGGACGCCCTGCTGCTCGCTGCGCGCGGCATTGATGATGACCGAGCCGTCGGGGTTGATCTGGTTGAGCCAGAAGCCGGCCGCGTCCTGCACGCCGCCGCCCGGGGCGGCGCCGAACAGCTCGGCCTCCATGCGCTTGGAGAGCTCGCGCAGATTTGCCGACATCGGGTTGTAGAGGGTCGTCGCCATTAGCCCGAGCACGATGGCGCTTGCCAGCGCCGGCGCGATGAACTGCCAGGCGGAGACCCCGGCCGCGCGCGCCACCACGAGTTCGAGTCGGCGCGACAGCGCGAGATAGCAGGTCATGGCGCCGATCAGGACGCAGAACGGCATCATCTTCTCGAGCAATTGCGGCACCCGGAACAGCGACGTCTCCGCCACCATCAGCGCCGAGGCCGAGGCGAGCCCGGAGGTCTTGCGCACCATCTCGATGTAGTCGACGAGCACGAGCAGGATGAAGATGCTCGCGAACACGCCGACCGCCGAGACCAGGAAGCGGCCGGCGAAATAGCGCCCGAGCGTGTTGGTGACCATGCTCATGCGGTGGCCGGCCTTCCGAACAGGCGTGCGATCCGCGCGTTCGAGCGGTTGATGGCTTCCATCAGCCGCGCCGGCGGCTCGACCACCACGCCGCCGATGATGATCCAGATGCTGAGGCCGAGCACGCCGAACAGCATGAGGTACTGCACCAGCGCCGCCATCGGCGTCTTCACGGTCATGACCGAGCAGGCGAAGCCCGCCATGCGGACGCCGAACACGGCGAGAATGGCGCTGCCGAACGAGAAGTTGCGGCTCTGGCGTGTGGTCCGCGGCGCGCCCAGGAATGCGAAGGTGAGGGCAGCGAAGGCGAACGGATAGATCGGCGCCAGGAAGCGGTCGTGCAATTCCTGGCGGAATTGTCCCGGGATCTGCTTGTAGATCGGATCGTTTTCGGCGGGCGCCATCAGTTCCCACAGATAGCGCTCGCGGATGCCGAGCGTGACGTCGCGGCCCTGGTTCGAAAACTTCGACATGTCGAAGGCGTAGCGGGCGAACGCGACCATCGCCGGCTCGCGCTTGCCGAGCTCGAAGCGTTCCAGATTGCCGTCCTCCAGCACCAGGAACGAGCCGTCGGCATTCTTCACGACGGTGCCCTTCTCGGCGATGATCGTGATTCGCTCCTTGGGGTCGCGGCGGTCGTCGATCAGGATGCCGGACAGCTCACCGCCGGGCTGGCGCTCGCGGATCCGGATGGTCAGGTTCTGGTCGAGCTGCGCGAACCGCCCGGGCTGTAGGATGTTGGCGAGCACGTCGGCGGTGATCTCGGCATCCCACTGCTTGATCCGGCGCAGGCCATCGGGGGCGAAGAAGGCGGCGATCACCGTCACCAGCACGGCTACCGCGCAGGTGGCATAGGCGAACGGCACGAACAGCCGGATCGGCGACATGCCGGCGGCGTTCATGACGATGATCTCCGAATCGGTCGCCAGCTTGTTCAGCGTGTGCGAGACCGCGATCATCAGCGCGATCGGCGCGATGACGCCGAGCAGGGAGGGAATCACGAGCCCGGTGATGCCAAGGAAGGTCAGGATCGTCTGGCCCTGGCTGGTCATCAGGTCGATGCCGCGCAACGCCTGCGTAATCCAGATCACGCCGGTGAGGCTGACCAACACCAGCGCGAACGACGCCAGCGTCGTGCGAAAGATGTACCTGTCGATGGACCCCATCGTCTGCGCTCGATCCCCAATCAGCAGTCCCGGAACGAGCGCTGCAGCCCCCCTTGAAACGGGTCCCCCAAGGCCGCTGTCGCCGTGACGTTCCAAGAGCAGTGAATATCATTACCATCTCGTTGATCCGTCGACAAAATGGCTGTGGCGTGGCGCCCCGAAAATACGGTCAAAATTTCATGATTGTGACTGGCCCGCCACGCGGCGCTTGGCAGCCGCGGTCCGGGCAGGCCATACTGCTGTCAAGTTGGGTTCCGAACTGCCGCCATCCGCGTCTGGCCCTTGAGGTTTTCGGCCGGACGTGGCGGCTCATCACGTCGAAATTTGGAGGATTGCTTGATGTCCGACGCCGTCAAGGTCGGCTTCGTCCCGCTGTCGACCGCCCCGCGTGGCATCGTGGTGGCGTTCTGCGATGACACCCTGCGTCTTGGAGCTGCGACCGAGAAGGCGCTCGGGGGGGCCTCGGACCTGATCAAGCGCGCGGCCGGGGCAGCCCGGTTCAAGGGCAAGGATGGCGCGGTGTTGGATCTGCTGGCTCCTGAGGGAATCAAGATTCAGCGCTTGATCGTCATCGGCATCGGCAAGGGCTCGGACCTCAAGGACAAGGATTTCCTCAAATACGGCGGGACTTTAGCCGGAAAGCTGAACGCCGGAACTGAAGCGGTGGCGGTGCTCGCCGAGCTGCCTTCGGGACCGCTGTTGCCGGATCAGGTCAGCTCGCTGGCCGCCGGGATCCGGCTGCGGGCCTATCGGTTCGACCGTTACAAGACCAAGAAGAAGGACGAGGAGGGCGCCGTCAGCGCCAATGTCTCGATCGCCGTGGCGGACGTCGCGGCGGCCAAGAAGGCCTTCGCGCCGCGATCCCACGTGACCGACGGGGTGATACTGGCGCGCGATCTCGTCAACGAGCCGCCGAACGTGCTCTACCCGGAAGAGTTCGCCAAACGCGCTGCCGCCTTGCGCAAGCTCGGCGTCACCGTCGAGATCCTCGACGTGCCCGCGATGAAGAAACTCGGCATGGGCGCGCTGCTCGGCGTCGGCCAGGGCTCGGCACGGCCGAGCCGCACCGTCGTGATGCACTACAATGGCGGCAAGCGCGGCGAGCAGCCGGTCGCCTTCATCGGCAAGGGCGTGTGCTTCGATACCGGCGGCATCTCGATCAAGCCGGCCGGCTCGATGGAGGACATGAAGGGCGACATGGGCGGCGCGGCCTGCGTGGTCGGCCTGATGCATGCACTCGCCGCACGCAAGGCCAAGGCCAACGTGATCGGCGCCATCGGCCTGGTCGAGAACATGCCGGACGGCAACGCCCAGCGTCCGGGCGACATCGTCACCTCGATGTCGGGCCAGACCATCGAGATCATCAACACCGATGCGGAGGGCCGCCTCGTGCTCGCCGACGTGCTGTGGTACGTCGCGACCAAGTTCAAGCCGAAATTCATGATCGACCTGGCGACCTTGACCGGCGCGATCATGGTCGCGCTCGGCACCGAGCATGCCGGTCTCTTCACCAACAATGATGATCTCGCCGACAAGCTGTTCAAGGCGGGGCAGGAGACGGGTGAGAAGGTGTGGCGCATGCCGCTCGGCCACGAATACGACAAGCTGATCGATTCGCAGTTCGCCGACATGAAGAATACCGGCGGACGCCATGGCGGCTCGATCACCGCCGCGCAATTCCTGCAGCGCTTCGTCAACGACACGCCGTGGGCGCATCTCGACATCGCCGGCACCGCGATGGGCGCGCCGAAATCGGAGATCAACCAGAGCTGGGGATCGGGCTATGGCGTCCGGCTGCTCGATCGGCTGGTGTGGGACTCCTACGAATCCAGATCCGACACCAAAGCCGAAGCCAAATCCGGCGGCAAGGCGTGACGCGGGGCGATGACCGAAGTCCTGTTCTACCACCTGCAGAACATGACCGTGGAAGGCGTGCTGCCGCCGCTGCTCGAGAAGTCGCTCGAGCGCGGTTGGCGCGTCGTGGTGCAGTCGACATCGGAGGAGCGCGCGGATGCGCTCGATGCGCATCTGTGGACCTATCGCGACGATTCGTTTCTGCCGCACGCCACCTGGCGGGTGGCCGATGTGGCCGACCAGCCGATCGTGCTCGCGGTGGAAGAAAGCAATCCCAACGGCGCGAACGTCCGTTTCCTGGTGGATAACGCGGCGCTGCCATCGGACTCGCACAGCTACGAGCGCATGGTGCTCGTGTTCAACGGCGATGATGCGGACGCGCTCGCGGCTGCGAGATCGGCGTGGACCGATTGCAAATCGCGGGGATTCGAGGTCACCTACTGGCAGGCGGATGAGCGGGGGCGCTGGCAGCGCCGCCAATGATACGGAGGCCCGTGAAGCGCCGATGATGGCAGCGCCGCGTGATTAATGATAATCTGCCGATTTACCGGCAGAGCGTTGGCAAAGTCACGAACGTGCCGCAAAGTGATGTTGGGACAACACGTTAGAGTGTCCACAGGTTGCAATTCAGCAAGGTTCATCGTGCGAGACCACACCAAACAGCTGACGCGCGCTCTGGCGTTCCTTGTGCTTGCCCCGGTCGTCGCCGGATGCTCGAGCACGCCCGATTTCCTGTCCAAGGACGCTGAGTGGTTCAACCGGCCGCAGCGCCTGTTCATCAGAAACATCTCGATCGACGCGCCGCCGCTGACGCCGGACAAGCCGGTCACGGCTGAGGATCTTGTGAGCGCCGAAGGCGCATGCCCGGGCATGGCGCCTGCGGCCGATGCTGCGGGCGCGAACGCGCTGGCGAATGATCCCGCCGCCGCGACGCCGGCTGCCGGCGGCACCGTCGCACTCGGCCACACCGAATGCGACGTGGTGCGCGGCATCGGTGCACCCGACAACGTCAACATCTCGAGCAATGGCGGCGAGCGCGTGGCCACGGTGACCTGGCTGCGCGGCGCACGCGCCGGCGTCTACACGTTCAGCTCCGGCCGCCTGACCTCGGTCGAGCGCGCGCCCGATCCGGGACCGGCGCCGAAGGTGGCGAAGCCGAAGGCGAAGAAGCGGACGAGCTGACGGCGGGAGGCGGCCATGCAAATAACCGGCCTCCGTCGCGAGTTGGAGGAGGCCGGGTATGCGGTACGCCGTGATTTTCTTCCTCGCGAATTGTTGGAGGCCGGCAATCGAATCAAGTCTCGGGCCAGTCTTGAGGCGAGAGCGGAGCCCCATCTCGGGCTTGTTGTCTCGGTCAACTTTTCGGTCGATTTCGCGCCGATCATTCTCTTCGATGCACAATATGAATTGTTGGAGCGCGCCGGATACCGGGATGCGCGCTTTTTTGCTGGATTTCTGATCTCCAAGCCGGCCGGGTGTCCGAGGCTGCACTGGCACCAGGATTGGTGGGGCTGGTCGAGCGCCGTGAGTTACGGCGCCACGCCTCCAATTCTCTATTTCATGTACTATTTGACCGACACGAGTGCTGCAAACGGATGCTTGCGCGTGCTTCCCGGCAGTCATCGGCGCAAGAACGATCTACATGAATTGATCGAGGGCAGGCCGACACATCCCGATCGGGTTCTGCATGTCGACGACGTGCTGGTTTCCACGAGGCCAGACGAAGTTGATGTTGCTGTTCGGAAGGGGGATCTCATCGTTCGCGACGGCAGGCTCCTTCACGCATCCCATGCGAACAATTCGAGCGAAGACCGAGCCCTGATCGTATTGTCCTTCGTGCCGTTCTGGTCGGATCTCCCGGAGGGGCTGCAATGCGCCTTCGACAGAAAGCGGCCCAAGATCGAAAGATCCTGGCCGTCCGCCGAGGCCGAGCGCGTGCTGGATCGAGCGACGGTCTACAACGGCGCGTCGTCGCCGATCCATCTGCAGAGGACTCCGAACTTCGGCGACGATTAAGCTGCCGCGTCCTCCGCATCCAGCTCCATCACGACATCGGTCGCGTTCAACGTATCGCCCGCTTTGCGCCTGACCTGACTGATTGTCCCGGAGTAGGGAGCTTTCACCGACAGCTGTGATTTGGCCGCCTCGATGACGTAGAGGACCTCACCGGTCTTCACCTTTTGACCGGCCTTGACGCAGACGTCGTAGAGCAGGCCGTCAAGTCGAGCGTAAAGCTGCTTGTTCATGTTTCGTCCTCCTGAATCGCCTCAATCGAACCTCAAACATCAACGTCAGCTACCAAAAGTAGAGTAATTTTGATTCTGCTACAATGGCGCTTTCAATCTTATGGATGTATGTAGTCATCGTTGCTACCTCTAGCTCTGGGCATAGCGAGGCGCGCCATGAAGTGGTTCTTCAGCAAGTATCTTTTCGCAGGCATGATTGTCGTGGTTTCGTCGATTGCTGCGCGTGCCGACGTCCTGCCGGCGCCGTCGAGATGGACCAATCAACGAGGCTCGGTTCTCGAGATCTGGTCAGTCACCGATGGGCAGGTGCGAGGGCAATTCACCAACAACGCATCTGGGTTCGCATGCCAGGGTATTCCCTATCCGGTATCCGGCAGATCCGCCGGCAGCGCCGTTATGCTGGTCGTGACTTTTGCCCAGTGCAATTCCATCACGCGTTGGAGAGGCCAAGTCGGCGGCAATCAACTTCGGGCGAATTGGAATCTCTTCTACATTCAGCCCAACGGTGATCTCGGCAATCTGCCGGGTGCCGACCTGTTCCAGCGAACCAATTGATCCGGTCGCTCGCTCCGATCCCGCATTCAGCCGTGTTAGCCGCCGACCGCGAAGGCTTTCGACTTGGAAGCAGCTGAAAGCCGAGCTATCGGCGACTTTCGGCCGAATGCCGATCCGAGGCTCGGGGCACTTCAGCTCCCCGCCTCGTCATGCAGCGTGCTGGCTTCCAGCCACTGCTCCTCGGCGCGCGCCAGCGCGTCGGCGGCATTGGCCCGCGCCTTCGACAATTGCGCGGCCTGCTTTGGGTCGCGCGTGAAGATGTCGGGCAGCGACAGCGCGCCGTCGATCTTGGCGATGATCTCGGTGATGCGGGCGATCTCGGCTTCGGCTGCCGCAATCTTCTGCTTCAGCCCGCTGCGCTTGTTATCGCTGCGGGGCCGCTCGGTCTTCTCGGCGACCTGAGAGCGCTCGTTGTCGCGGGCCGGCGTGCTGCGCGTCGACAAGACCATGCGCCTGTAGTCATCGAGGTCGCCATCATAGGTCTTCACGGTGCGGTCGGCGACGACCCAGAGGCGGTCGGCGCAGGCCTCGATCAGATAGCGATCGTGCGACACCATGATCACGGCGCCGGGAAATTCGTTGATCGCTTCGGCCAGCGCGGCGCGGCTGTCGATGTCGAGATGGTTGGTCGGCTCGTCCAGGATGATCATGTTGGGGCCGAAGAAGGTCGCGAGCCCGAGCAGCAGCCGCGCCTTCTCGCCGCCCGACAGGCTCTTCACCAGCGTGTCGGCGGCCTTGCCGGAAAATCCGATCGCGCCGGCGCGCGCGCGCACTTTCGATTCCGGCGCATCGCCCATCAGCTTGCGCACGTGACTATACGGCGATCCGGTCTCGTCCAGCTCATCGAGCTGGTGCTGGGCGAAATAGGCGATCGACAGCTTGTCGGCGCGCGTGACCTTGCCGGAAAACGGTGTGAGCCGGCCGGCGAGCAGCTTCACCAGCGTGGACTTGCCATTGCCGTTGGCGCCGAGCAATGCGACGCGGTCGTCATTGTCGATGCGTAAGGTGACTCTGTTGAGCACCGGTTGCGCGGGATCGTAGCCGACCGAGGCGTTGTCGACCGCGATGATCGGCGGCGACAGCAGTCGCTCCGGTGCGGGGAAGGTGATCTCGTGCACGTCCTGGGTGACGAGCGCGGTGATCGGCTTCATCCGCTCCAGCATCTTGACGCGGGACTGCGCCTGGCGCGCCTTCGAGGCCTTGGCCTTGAAGCGCTCGACGAAGGCCTGCAGCCGCGCGCGCTCCGCTTCCTGGCGCTTGACCGCCTTGGCATCGAGCATCTCGCGGGTGGCGCGCTGTTCCTCGTAGGAGGAGTAGCTGCCGCGATACAGCGTGAGCTTGCAACGGTCGAGATGCAGGATCTGGTCGACGGAGGTTTCCAGGAGATCGCGGTCGTGGCTGATCACGATCACCGTGCGCGGATAATGCGCCAGATGATCCTCGAGCCACAGCGTGCCCTCGAGGTCGAGATAGTTGGTCGGCTCGTCCAGCAGGAGCAGGTCGGGCGCGGCGAACAGCGTTGCCGCAAGGGCGACCCGCATGCGCCAGCCGCCGGAGAACTCGGCGCAGGCTCGCGCCTGATCCGCGGCGGAAAATCCAAGGCCGCTGAGAATAGCGGCCGCGCGCGCCGGGGCGGAATGCGCGTCGATGTCGACGAGCCGGGTCTGGATCTCGGCGATGCGGTGTGCGTCATGGGCGGTCTCGGCCTCCTGCAGCAGCGCATGCCGCTCGAGGTCGGCCCGGAGAACCACCTCGATCAGGCTTTCGGGCCCGCTCGGGGCTTCCTGGGCCAGGCTGCCGATGCGCCACCGCGGCGGCACGGTGATGCTGCCGGTCTCCAGCGACAGTTCGCCGCGGATCGCCTTGAACAGGGTCGACTTGCCGGTGCCGTTGCGGCCGACCAGTCCGACGCGCGCGCCGGGCGGAATCTGCACTGAGCTCTGGTCGATGAGAAGCCGTCCGGCGAGGCGGATGGAGATGTCGGTGATGGAAAGCATGCGCGCCTTGTCACCGCGCGCGCGGCCAAAGGCAACCGCTTTGTCGCGGTCTCAGCGGCCGGAGAGGCTCATCCCGGTCTCGTCGCGCTTTCGCAACTCGTTCATCAGGTCCGCAAGCTGAGCCGGCAGACGAGAGCCGTCCGGCGGCAGGCTGCGTTGCAGGCGTTCGCCGACGGCCTCGCAGATCGACCGGCTGGTCTTGCGATCGAGCGCCTCGCTGAAATCGGCGGTGCGGCCAGACATGAGGGAGTTCCACGAGCAGTTGCAGGACGATGCCGTAACAAGTCGTGACCGCTCGATTTGTTTCCCGCTCCCGACCGGAAGACCCCGAAATGAGGTTGAAAATGCACAAAAAAAGCCCCGGCGTGGGGGAGACGCCGGGGCGATGCGAGTTCGGTGCGGCGGGGGGCGGGTGCCGCGCCGAGGCTCGTATCAATAGCAGCGGTTGATCCACCGCCAGCGCGGTCCCCACGGGGTCGGAACCACGCGGCGCACGTAGCAGCCGCCATAGCCGTAGCTGTAGACCGGGCCACCGACGAAGAAGCGCGGGCCGTAGAACGGACGGTGCCATCCGCCGTAGCCTCCGTGCCAACCGCCCCCATGCCAGCCGCCATGCCAGTGAGCCGAGGCGGCAGTCGGGGCGAGGGCGGCTGCGCCGAGGGCAACGGTGGCCGCCGCGATGAGGGAGAGTTTGCGCAACATGATCGTCTCCTGGATGACAGCGCTGGTGGCGCCGAAATTGTCCGACGGATGAGGCTGGGAGAGGGCGGCCACCGGTCGTATTGCTGGCTCGTCCTCGCCCGATGCCAACACCCTAGGAGCTTCGAGCTGAACACGGGTGGCACGGAGCCTTCAGACTATGTTCAGAATTGTGAAATTGTCGTAAGGCGTCGCGCTCCGGCAGGGGCCCCGGTCGCTTGCCGTCGGCCGATCGCGTCGATATAAGCCCGCAACTCACCGAAATCCCGCACCTCCAAGGACGATATCATGGCGATTGAGCGCACCTTTTCGATCATCAAGCCCGACGCGACCGAGCGTAATCTCACCGGCGCGATCAACGCGCTGATCGAGAAGGCCGGCCTGCGGATCGTGGCCCAGAAGCGCATCCGCATGACCCGCGATCAGGCCGAGACCTTCTATGCCGTGCACAAGGCGCGGCCATTCTTCGGCGAACTGGTCGATTTCATGATCTCCGGCCCGGTCGTGGTCCAGGTGCTGGAGGGCGAGGGCGCCATCCTGAAGTACCGCGACGTGATGGGCGCCACCGACCCGTCGAAGGCGGCCGACGGTACCATCCGCAAGCTGCATGCGAAGTCGATCGGCGAGAACTCGGTGCACGGTTCCGACGCGGCGGAAACGGCAGCGATCGAGATCGCGCAGTTCTTCTCCGGCAACGAGATCGTCGGTTGATCGATCCTGGTGCGGCTGAGGGCCTCCTCAGCCGCACGACCTTCGTGTTCTGCGCTGAACTTATCTGAGAGGCCCGGCCGTGAACTGGCTATCGCAACTCGCCGATTCCGCCAGCTTCGGCCATATGCTCGCTCAATTCGAGGCCGACCTGCAGAGCCCGGGCTTCTGGCTCGCGCTCGGCAAGATCGTCTGGATCAACGTGCTGTTGTCGGGCGACAATGCGCTGGTCATCGCGCTCGCCTGCCGCGGCCTGCACGGCAAGCATCGCTTCTGGGGCATGGTGGCCGGCTCCGGCATTGCCGTCGCACTGCGCATCGCCTTTACCGGCATCGTCGCCACCCTGATGGCGCTGCCATACCTGAAATTGATCGGCGGGCTGGCGCTGATCGTGATCGCCGCCAAGCTGCTGGTGCCCGAGGACGAGAACGACGAGATCGCGGCCGGCACGACGCTGTGGCATGCGGTCCGCATCGTCGCGCTCGCCGACCTCGTGATGAGCCTCGACAACGTGATCGCGGTGGCTGCGGCCGCCAACGGCCAGGCGTCGCTGCTGATCATCGGCCTTGCCATGAGCATCCCGCTGATCATCGCGGGTGCCGCGCTGATCATGCTGGTGCTCGATCGGGTCCCGCTGCTGGTCTGGCTCGGCGCGATGCTGCTCGGCTGGGTGGCCGGCGAGGTGATCGCGACCGATCCCGCGATCGAGCCGATGCTGCACCATCTGCTCGACGGCACCGTCCTCATCAACATCGAGGCGACCTCGGCGCTGTTCGCCGGCAAGACCAATCTCGCGAGCCATGTCGATGTCATGGAGACGCTGATGTCGCTGATCGGCGCCGGTGTGGTGCTGATCGCCGGCTCGATCTGGCGCGGCCGCGCGCTGCAGCGTCAGGCCGAGAGCGAGCTGCAGCCGGTGCCGGCGCGCGGCGTCGATCTGCCTTAGCTGATCGTCAGGACGCGCCGCATCCGACCGGGCGGCGTCAGGACTCCGCATCCAGCCGATCGAGGAATTCGCGGACGGTGTGGACCGATCCCGTGGCGGCTGGCTGGTAGCCGGGCAGGGCAGCGACGGCGCGATGGAATTCGTCGCCCTTCATCACCTCGAGCACCCGCCGCATCGGGTCGGTTTCCAGAAACGATTTGTGGCAGGCGAAGAAATAATCCTCGGTGAGGATACGGATGAAGTCGAGCCCGAACTGCCGCGCGGCTGCCTCGACGCCGAAGCAGACGTCGGCCATGCCGCTCGCGACATAGGCGGCGACGGCTGCATGGGTGAACTCGATCTGCTGCGCGCCATTGATGCTGGTTTCGTCGATGCCTTGTGACGCGAGCAACTGATCGAACAACAGGCGGGTGCCGGAATCATGATCGCGATTGACGAAGCGCGCCCTGCCGTCGGCAAGATCGGCCAATGAACGGATGGACAGCGGATTGCCGCGCTTGACCATCAGCCCCATCTCGCGGGTCACGAAGCTGATGACGCAGTCCTGCTTGGGATCGAGCCAATCCCGGCAGGCCTGGATGTTCTGGGCACGCAGCTCGCCGCGCGGCAGATGCAGTCCCGACAGGTCGCATTCGCCTTGCGCCAGCGAGGCCAGCGAATGCTGACTGCTGACATAGCGGACATCGACCCCGACGCCTGACTCGCGATCCAACAGCTCGCGCAGCTTGGCGACCGCAAAGCCGTGGCTGGCGTGAACGCGGATCACGCCAGGATGCGGCTGTAGGAATGGCTTGATCTCGGTCACCAGCTCCTGCGCCAGATTGTCGAGCTGCGGGCCGAGGCGAGCCTGCATGCGCTCGCCGGCCCAGACCAGCTTGTCGCCGAACGCCGTGAGCTTCGATCCTTTGCCGCGCTGGGTCTCGACCAGCGGTACGCCGAAGAATTCAGACCACTGCTCGATCAGATTCCAGACGTGACGATAGGACAGATGCGCGTCACTGGCCGCGCTGGTGATCTTACCCGTCCTCCCGATTTCACTGAGCACGCGGAGCATCACGACGATGCTCTGCGGGCCGTCGTCCTTGTAGAAGCGCCAGACAGGTTCGATCGCGATCCGCAACATCAGTGCCCGCTTGTGAAGTCGGCTTCATATGACCGCCGGCCATAGGCAACAGATATCATATTTACGAACAGATATTTGTTCTTACCTTCATTGGTATACAACAAACGGAGGAAATATGATGTCGATTGCATATGATTACGAGCGCGGCTCGAGGGGGACGTCCTATCTGACGAAGCCGTTCCAGCTCCTGATCGGCGGCAGGCATGTTCCCTCGGTTTCGGGACGCACCTTCACGTCGCTCAATCCTGCAACCGAGCAGGCGATTGCGACGGTCGCCGAGGGCAATGCCGAGGATGTCGATCTCGCAGTCGCCGCGGCCCGCAAGGCCTTCGAAGGGCCGTGGCGAACGATGCGTGCGGCGGAGCGCGGCGCGATCCTTCTGAAATGGGCGCAGCTGTTGCGCGACCATGCCGACGAGATCATCGAGCTCGAAAGCCTCGATGCCGGCAAGCCGGTGTCGGCGATCCTGCGCCAGGATCTTCCCGCCGCCATCGATACGCTCACCTATTACGCCGGATGGGCCGACAAGATCAGCGGTGAAGTCGTCTCCACGCGCGATGATGCGCTGACCTATACGGTGCGCGAGCCGGTCGGCGTGGTCGCGGCGATCGTGCCGTGGAATTTCCCGCTGATGATCGGGATGTGGAAGCTCGCGCCGGCGCTGGCCTGCGGCTGCACCGTCGTGATGAAGCCCGCCGAGCTGACGTCGCTGTCGGCGCTGCGGATCGGGGAGCTCGCGCTCGAAGCCGGACTGCCGCCCGGTGTTCTCAACATCGTGACCGGCCCCGGGCGCACCGTCGGCGAGGCACTGGTCAACCACCCCGACGTCGACAAGGTCACGTTCACCGGCTCGCCCGGCGTCGGCCGCGGCATCATGAGGGCGGCGGCCGGCAACTTCAAACGCGTCTCGCTCGAGCTCGGCGGCAAGTCGGCCAACATCATCTTCGACGATGCGAACATCGAGGCCGCCGCGAAGGCTGCGGCCAGCGGCATCTTCTTCAACACCGGGCAGGTGTGCTCGGCCGGATCGCGGGTGCTGGTGCACGAGCGCGTGTATGACGAGGTGGTCGAGCGCCTGACCGAGCGCGCACGGGCGCTGCGGATCGGCGATCCGCTCGATCGCGCAACCTCGCTCGGACCGGTCATCTCCGAACGGCAGATGAAGACGATCCTCGACTATGTCGACATCGGACGCAACGAAGGCGCCACGCTCGTCACCGGCGGCCAGCGCGCGGCCGCCCGCGGCTATTTCGTCAGCCCCGCCGTCTTCGCCGGCGTCACGCACGACATGCGGATCTCGCAGGAGGAGATCTTCGGACCCGTGGTCAGCGTGATCAAGTTCAGGGACGAGGCCGAGGCGCTGCGGATGGCGAACGGCACGGCCTACAGCCTGGCCGCCGGCGTCTGGAGCCGCGACATGGGGCGCGTCCATCGCTTCGCCAAGCGCCTGCGCGCTGGCACCGTGTGGATCAACACCTATGGCTACACCGATGTGCGGCTGCCTTGGGGTGGCGATCGTGACTCCGGACTGGGCCGCGAGCACGGCACGGCCGCGCTGGACAACTTCACGGAGCCGAAATCCGTCTGGATGAACCTCGCGGTGTGAGCCAGGCGTCGGCTGACGCGGACGGCCGCCATTCGCATCGGCGGCCGTCTGCGCGATCCAACGGATCAGTCGGCCTTGGCGCCGGTCGGCGGCTGGCGTGTCGGCGTCCTCCGATGGCCTGTGAGAAGCACGATGGCCGTCGTGTTTGTTGCCGTTACCGTCTTCGATCACTGAGTCGGCCAGCCATCGTCGCGGCAGGATCACAAGCCAATCGACAGCGATGCGGCACGGTGCCGCGCCTTTGCCAGGTACCGCAGGGCGCGGTCCTCTGTTTCTTATAATCTTGAACCCGTTCGCGCCGCCGCGACACCACCACGTCGAGCTCCACTGATCGGGCCATGATTGGAATTGTTTCGAATTGGACTTGCGCATGCTGACTGCAGATGAGATTGCGCACGTCAAGTCGTCGTTCGACTTGGTATTTGCCAATGCTACACGGATGACGACGACGTTCTATGACCGCGTCTTCGAGCTCGCGCCGGAATGTCGGGCGATGTTTCCCGCCGACATGGACGTGCTGAAACGGGACTTCATCGCGACCCTGGCGGTCCTCGTCGGCAGCCTCGATCAGACGACTGGTCTGTTGTCGAGCACCGACATCCTCGGCCGCAATCATGCGCGCTATGGAGTCCGGCCTGAGCACTATCCGGTGGTCGGCGAAGCACTATTGTGGAGCCTCGCCAAAGGACTTGGTCCGCATTGGAATGATGAGGTCGAGCAGGCCTGGCGCAAAGTCTATGGCGTCATCGCCAAGCGCATGATCGCAATTTCGGTCGGCGCTCGGCGGCCCTGATCCGGATCTAGCTGCGCACGATCGAGCCGGAGCGGCCGACGAGACGCGCGAGCTGCTTGAAGCGTCCGCCGACGCGGTCGGCGACGAGGTCGACCATCTGGTGCTCGAACACCAGCATCAGCTTGCGGTCCTGGGTGCGGAAATGCGTTGCGGGCAGCACGCCAGGCCGCGCCGCCGAGATCAGATGCGCGACGCGAAACGCGGTGCCGAGCAGGCGCGCACGATCGATCTGGGCCGGGCTCAGCTGCTCGGTAAGGGCAGGCGCCGCCGCCTCGTCGCGCAGGCCCTCGTAGCGGAAGAACACGGACAGCGCGACGAAGATGCGGCCCTCGTGGTTGATCGAGCCGAAATTGCCGTTCAGAACGATGCCGTAGGTCTGCTCGCCGCGGTGGTCCGGATGCATGCGCCAGCCGATGTCGGACAACAGGCAGGCGGCGTGCCGCAGCCGGCGCTCGTCCTCGGTCTCGCGGATGTGCATCACGCGGAACAGGCGGTCGGTCCAGTCGATCAGCTCGCGGGCATGCTGGGCCGAGCGCGACAACAGCTCGTTGAGGCCCTGCGCCGCGCACAGCAGCCCGTCCTTGGCGCGCTCGGCGTCGGGAAGCTTGGAGTAGAGCAGGCCCTCGCGCACGCCGAAGGTCGAGAACACGACGGTCGTCGGCCTGGCGACGCGGATGATGTGCTCGAGCACCAGCGCAGCATAGGCAAGCAGCGGGCGCCGCGCCTCGGCGATCGCTTCGATGTCGGCCAGCATGTCGGCGGCGACGAGACGACGCAGCCGGCGCACGAAGGCCAGCGCATCGGCCGCCGGAATTGCATAGCCGTGCATCACCCCGAGCGGATAGCCGCTCTGGATGATGTGGATGCGCGCCAGCGCGCGCCAGGTGCCGCCGACCGCATAGAAGGTGCGGTTCTGGCCGGCCAGCAGTTGCGGCAGGTCGGTCAGCGCCTCGCTCGCGATCCGCTGCGCCTTCTTCAGCGATTTCTCGGCGAGATCCTGCAGCGCCAGGCTGCCGAGCGGCAGGGTAACGCCGCTGCGGACCTGGTGCCCGCGCACGTCGATCAGCTCAAGTGAGCCGCCGCCGAGATCACCGACGATGCCGTCGGGCTTGTGAATGCCGGAAATGACACCGAGCGCCGAATAGCGCGCCTCTTCGGGTCCGGTGAGGATCTGAATCGGGACGCCGCAGATCTTCTCGGCCTTGGCGATGAAATCAGCGCCGTTCGAAGCATCGCGGCAGGCGGCGGTCGCGATGGCATGCACTTGCCCCACCCGCTGCACCTTGCACAACGCGCGGAAGCGCTTCAGCGCGGTCAGCGCCTTGTCGACGGCATCGGCCGCGAGCAGGCCGGTGGTCTGGACCTCGCGACCGAGCCCGCACAGCGCCTTCTCGTTGAACACGGTGACGAGACTGCGTTCCATCGCCTGGTAGACGACGAGACGGACCGAATTCGAGCCGATGTCGATGACACCGACGCTCGCGGCCCTCGTGCCGGGCCGCTTCACCACGGCATGTCCCGTTGCAGAAGGCCCCGGTGCAGACAGCCCCTATGAAGGAGGGCGTTCATTCCGGCGCGTGAGCCGGCGCGGCGATGATTCCTTGAGCGACTTTCCACGGCCGGACAGACTCGGATTCGTCATGAAGTAATTGTGCAGGTTGAACGGCTCCTCGCCCTTCGCTGCCTTCATACGCGTTGACGACCCATCCGGCAACAATTGCCAGCTTTGCTCGGTGTCCTTGAGGTTCGCGACCATGATCTGTTCCAGGACCTGCTGATGCACGGTCGGGTTCTGAAGCGGGCACAGCACCTCGACGCGGCGGTCGAGGTTGCGCGGCATCATGTCGGCCGAGGAGATGTAGACCGCGGCCTTGGCGCTCGGCAGGCCCTGACCCATACCAAAGCAGTAGATGCGGCCATGCTCGAGGAAGCGGCCGATCACCGATTTGACGCGAATGTTCTCCGACAGTCCGGGGAGGCCGGGACGCAGGCAGCAGATGCCGCGCACGATCAGCTCGATCGAGACGCCGGCCTGCGAGGCCTCATACAGCGCGTCGATGATGTCTGGATCGACCAGCGAGTTCATCTTCATCCAGATCACGGCCGGCTTGCCCTGGCGGGCGAAGCTGGTCTCGCCGTGGATGTGCTCGATCATGCGCTTGCGAAGCGTGAGCGGCGACACCGCCATCTTCTCGATGTCGATCGGCTCGGCATAGCCGGTGATGTAGTTGAACACCCGCGTGACGTCGCGGCCGATCACCGGGTCCGATGTGAAGTAGGACAGGTCGGTGTAGATGCGCGCCGTCACCGGATGATAGTTGCCGGTGCCGGTGTGGACATAGGTGGTGAGGCTGCCGCCCTCGCGGCGCACGACCATCGACAGCTTGGCATGCGTCTTCAGCTCCAGAAAGCCGTAGACGACCTGCACGCCGGCGCGCTCCAGATCGCGGGCCCAGCGGATGTTGGCCTCCTCGTCGAAACGCGCCTTGAGCTCGACCAGCGCCGTCACCGACTTGCCGGCTTCGGCAGCTTCCACCAGCGTGCGCACGATCGGCGAGTTGTTGGAGGTGCGGTACAGCGTCTGCTTGATCGCGACGACGTCCGGGTCGCGCGCCGCCTGCTGCAGGAACTGCACGACGACGTCGAACGACTCGTAAGGGTGATGGACGATCAGGTCCTTCTGCCGGATGGCGGCGAAGATGTCGCCGCCATGGTCGCGGACACGCTCGGGATGGCGCGGCACATAGGGCGCGAATTCGAGGTCGGGCCGGTCGACGCGCGTCAGTTGCGACAGCTCGTTCATCGCCAGCACGCCGTCGACCAGGAACACCTCGTCATCGGTGGTCGAGAGCGCATTCTGCACGAAGCGGCGCAGCTCCTCCGGCATGTTGGCCTCGATCTCGAGCCGGATCACCGAGCCGCGACGGCGCCGCTTCAGCGCGGTTTCGAACAGCCGCACCAGGTCTTCGGCCTCTTCCTCGATCTCGATCTCGCTGTCGCGGATGATCCGGAAGGCGCCCTGGCCCTTCACGGTGTAGCCCGGAAACAGCCGGCCGATGAACAGGCCGGTCGCCTGTTCCAGGGTGATCAGGCGGATCACGCCATCCTTGGAGCCGGGGAAGCGGATGAAGCGGTCGATCTTGCCGGGCATGCGGATCAGGGCGTTCATCGGGCGCCCGTCGGCGGAGCGGATCAGCTGCAGCGCCACTGTGAAGCCGAGGCTCGGGATGAACGGGAACGGATGCGCCGGATCGATCGCGAGTGGCGTCAGCAGCGGGAAGATGTTGGCGAGGAAGTGGTCCTCGATCCAGGCGCGCTCGCTCTTGGTGACGTCCTGACCGTCGACGAGCACGATGCCGAGTTCGCCGAGAAACTTGCGCAGGTCGCGCCAGATCGCCTGCTGGTCGATCGCGAGCTGCGACACCGTCTCGTTGATCAGCTTCAGCTGCTCGGTCGGCGTCAGCCCGTCGGGGCTGCGCTCGGCGATGCCCTCGCGGACCTGGGCGCGGATGCCGGCGACGCGCACCATGAAGAATTCATCAAGGTTGTTGGCGGAAATCGACAGAAAGCGCACTCGCTCCAGGGCGGGATGCCGCGGATTGACCGATTCCTCCAGAACGCGGCGGTTGAAGTGAAGCCAGGACAATTCCCGATTGATGAATCGCTCGGGGCTCGAGGCAATCTCGATGGACGGCACGGCGACCGGTTCTTTCTCTGAGATTTCAGTAACTTGCTCGGTATCCATCGGAATTCGATCCATATCCATCCAGTCGCGAACCAGTCGCGAACGGTCGACCGTAGCCCAATCTGGGTAACCAGGGGATGACGTTGCCGGCACCATTGGGGTTCCGTGCCCGTCCGCCGTCAAGATGGTCGCGGGTCACAGCGGGCGGAGCAGCTCCGCCGCCAGCGCCCGGGTGACCGGCCGTCCGAGCCGCAGGGACTCGTCGTCCAGCAGTGCGACGGTCTGGCGGGCGGCCGCGTAGGACCGTTCGATGTGGCTTGCGAGATAGCTGACCACGGTCTCGTCGATCGCCAGTTGCCGGTCCGCGGCCAGCTTGACGATCAAGGCGCGGAACAGCTGGTCGTCGGGCGGCAGCAGCGTGACGACCGGGACGGCGCGCAGCCGCGACCTCAGATCGGCCAGGGCGATGGGCAGGGCCGCCGGGGCCTCGCGCGCCGTGATCAGCACGAAGGCCTCGTCCTGGCGGGCGAGGTTCAGCAGGTGAAACAGCGCTCGCTCGTCGAGATCGGTGGCCGTCAGATCCTCCAGCACCAGCGCGCCGGTGGCGAGTGCCCCAGGGACCACGCTCGCCTCGAGGGCATGCGCGGACAGGGATCGGGCGCCAGCCCGCTCGGCCCAGATCGCGGCGAGGTGGCTCTTGCCAGAGCCGTCGGGGCCGACCAGGAACATGGTCCGCGCCGGCCATTCCGGCCAGGCGTCGACCAGAGCGAGCCCGGCCGCGTTGCCTGGACCTTCGAAGAAATTGTCCCGCGTCAGGCTCTCCGCATGCGGCAGCGCGAAGGCCAGCTGACGAGGGGGGATATGGCCGGCCAAGATCGAATTGCTCCGTATCGTGTGGTGCGTGAGGTCGGGACGGGCCCTCCGCGGAGGATCACCGGACCTCGATGGTGCTCATGTGGCGCACCCAGTCGACGAGATACAGCCCGACCGACACGAGGGTAAAGACGGTGACCAGCACCATCAGCACCACATCGTAGGGCTGGGGCTCGAAGCCGAAGCTGAGCGAGGCCAGCACGAGCGCCGCGAATCCCACCTGGGCGACCGTGTTCAGCTTGGACACCATCAATGGCTTCATCGCGACCGGCCGGTCGAACAGCCAGGACACGATCACCGCCGAGACGATCATGATGTCGCGCGAGACCACCAGGATCACGATCCAACGCGGGATCGCGCCCCAGATGCCAAGCGTGACGAAGATCGAGACCAGCAGCGCCTTGTCGGCGAGAGGATCGAGCAGCGCTCCCAACTCGGACCGCAGGTTGAAGCGCTTGGCCAGGAAGCCGTCCACGGCGTCGCTCACCCCCGCGACCACGAAGACCAGAAATGCGATCTCCATCTGGCCGGCCGCAATGGCCCAGACGACGATCGGAACCAGCAGGATTCGACCCAGCGTGATCAGATTGGGGATACTGTGGGGAATGGTCACGCAGCGGGTCCCGACGACGACTCGATCAAAAGACAATCCGATTCCGAAACAGGGCGAACCGGTCCGTTCCTAGATAGTATGGGGACGAGCCCCTTGCGAGCCATTGCGCGCGGCCGGATTCCGACGTAACCAGCGGCCAGATTAGGGGTTTTTACCATGACCGAGCGCAAGAACGGGCTCACTTATGCAGATTCGGGCGTCGATATCGATGCCGGAAACCGTCTGGTCGATCTGATCAAGCCCATGGTGCGCGCAACCGCCCGCGCCGGCGCGGATGCCGAGATCGGCGGCTTTGGCGGCCTGTTCGACCTCAAGGCCGCCGGATTCAAGGATCCGGTGCTGGTCGCGGCAACCGACGGCGTCGGCACCAAGGTGAAGATCGCGATCGAGACCGGGCTGCATGGCGGCATCGGCATCGACCTGGTCGCCATGTCGGTCAACGATCTCGTCGTGCAGGGTGCCGAGCCGCTGTTCTTCCTCGACTACTTTGCGTGCGGCAAGCTCGACCCGGAGGCGACGGCGTCGATCGTCGCCGGTGTCGCCGAAGGCTGCCGGGAATCCGGCTGCGCGCTGATCGGCGGTGAGACCGCGGAAATGCCGGGCCTCTACAAGGACGGCGACTACGATCTTGCCGGTTTCGCGGTCGGCGCGGCGGAACGTGGGACGCTGCTGCCGTCTCCCGACATCGCGGCCGGTGACGTGGTGCTGGGGCTCGCATCCTCCGGCGTCCACTCCAACGGCTATTCGCTGGTGCGCAAGATCGTCGCCCAGTCCGGCCTCGGCTTCGATGCGCCGGCACCGTTCGCGCCGGTCCTGACTCTCGGCGCGGCGCTGCTGACGCCGACCCGGCTCTATGTGAAGTCGTGCCTTCGCGCCATCCGCGAGACCGGTGCGGTGAAGGGGCTCGCACACATCACGGGCGGCGGCTTCACCGACAACATTCCGCGCGTGCTGCCGAAGCATCTCGGCGTCTCGATTGACCTGACGGGCCTGCCGGTGCTGCCGGTCTTCAAATGGCTGGCGGAGCAGGGTGGCATTGCAGAGCGCGAGCTCTTGCGTACCTTCAATTGCGGGATCGGCATGATCGCGATCGTCAAGGCCGAGGCCGTCGATGCCGTCATCGAGGTGTTCACCGCGAATGGCGAGCACGTCGCACGGCTCGGCGAGGTCGTTGCTGCGACAGGCGACGAGCGGGTGATCTACACCGGCGCCCTCGATCTGGCTCTGTGAGACGGGTGAGCCGATGAAGCGCCGCGTCGCCATCCTGATCTCGGGCCGTGGGTCGAACATGGCCGCGCTGATCCACGCGGCGTCGCAGCCGGATTTTCCGGCCGAGGTCGCCATCGTGATCTCCAACCGAGCCGATGCGGCCGGACTGCAGAAAGCGCAGGAAAGCGGCGTCGCGATCGAAATCATCGAGAGCAAGCCGTTCGGCAAGGACCGCGCAGGGTTCGAAGCCAGACTGCAGCAGGCGCTCGATGCACGCGGCATCGAGATCATCTGCCTGGCCGGATTCATGCGCCTGTTCACGGCGGAGTTCGTGCAGCGCTGGTATGGCAGGATGCTGAACATTCATCCGTCGCTGCTGCCGTCGTTCCCCGGCCTTGATCCGCACGGCCAGGCGCTGCGTGCCGGCGTCAAGCTGTCAGGCGCCACCGTGCATTTCGTCATTCCGGAGACGGATGCTGGTCCGATCGTGATGCAGGGCGCGGTCGTGGTCAGGGACGACGATACGCCGGACACCCTGTCGACGCGCATTCTCGGCGTCGAGCATCGCATCTATCCCGAGGCGCTGAAGCTGCTGGCCAAGGGCCTAGTGCGGCTCGAAGGCGATCTCTGCCGGACGTCGTCCGTGGAGCAGGGCGATCACGCGCTGATCTGGCCCGTCGTCCGGTAGCTGTCGCCGGACGAAAAAAATCCCCGGCGGGGCCGGGGTACATCAAGGCTGACGAAGTCTGATCATCCGCGGCGAGCGAGCGTGACGCGGAGCTCGTGAGTTGGTTTACGAACCCGCGCTGTGGCGCCCTCCGCCGGGACGATGCTCACGAGAGCTTCAGGTTCTCTGCCGACGTCTTGCCGCGGCTCTCCACCAGATCATATTCGATCGTCTGGTTCTCGTTGAGCGTGGTCAGTCCAGCACGCTCCACGGCCGAGATGTGGACGAACACGTCCTTGTCTCCGCCAGCCGGTTTGATGAAGCCATATCCCTTGGTCGGGTTGAACCACTTCACGCTGCCCTTGTAGGTCGGCATCGCTGTCTCCTCGTCTAGACGAAAAAAAGACGCGGCCACGCTCGCGCGTGCCACGCCACAAACGGGCTTCCCGGGATCTGCTCAATTTCCGAAGTCGCGAAACGCACAGTCGAACGGCCAATCCGATTGTACGGGAGATTGCAACACGATTTTCCGCCGATATCAAGGTTGGCGGACTGATGAGAACGCGTCGCGGCGTCGCGTCGCCGGCTGCTGCTGCAACTGCGTGGCTTGTGGCGCTGGAACCACAAATCCTTGCAGGGCAGCCGCGACATGGCAATCCTCATTGACCGCGATCGGGAACTGCGGGCAGAACATCGCTGCAATATTGAAGCGAATTTGAGCGGGCGGCGAACGGGGCATCGATGCGCGGGGCGTCTCAGGCCAGGCTGGGTTGGCGAATGCGCAGCGGCGCATCCGGGGCGATGCTGCTCATCGGCGGGCTCGGTTTGGTCGCCGCTTCTTCGCCGTGCGCCGCGCAGGCCAGCCTGCCGAGCATCGCCGCAAGCCCGACACCAACGCCGAGCCCGCTGCCCAGTCCTGCACCGGGCGCGATCAGTTCCGAACGCTCGGCCGACCGAACCGTGCTCGATCTCGGCTCGAGCTTCCTCGAACGCCTCGGTACTCAGGCCACACAGGGCGTCACCCGGCTGCAGCGGAGCAATCCCGGCGGCGGCGCGCCGGAGGCTTCGGAACAGCCTCGGTTCCGGACCTGGGGCGAGATGTATGGCGTAACCGTCCGCAGCAATGCGCAAGGCGACTTCGCCGGCGACAAGAGGACGACTTGGGGCGGCGTCGCCGGTATCGGCATGCGTCTCATGCCGGGCGTGAATGTCGGACTATCCGTCGACCAGAGCCGGACCTGGGTCGATTTGCCGCTGGCGCTGCAAGCGGCGACGCTCGATCTCACACAGTTCGGGTTCAACGCCTCGGTCGACCAGGGACCCTGGACCTGGGCGATCGCGGTCGTCCATGGCTTCGGCGGGATCAGTGCGCGGCGCGACACCAGCCTCGGTACGGCGACGTCGGTCTACGGCGCCCACATCACGGGCGTGCTGAGCGAGCTTGACTACTACTGGAGCATCGGTGAGAGCCGGATCGTTCCGAAGCTTGCCTTCGAATACACGCGCGCCACGACGGCGGCATTCCAGGAGGCGGGCGGGCTCGATCCGCTGTCGGTCAGCGGTACCTCGCTGGAGCGCGCCCGCGTTCTCGTCGGCGCCGAGTTCGGCCGCTACTTCATCGTCGACGGCAAGATCCTCGACGTCTCGGCCTATGGCAAGCTGGTCGACAATTTCAGCCAGAATCTCGGCGCGGTGACCGTCAGCCTCGGTCCGCAGAGCATCACGCTGCAGGGCCTTGGCGAGGGCCGCTACGGCGCCGACGCCGGCGCGGCACTGTCGCTATCCCTGAATCGAACGGCACGCCTCTATCTCAACTACGATGCGAAGCTTCGCTCGCTGCTGCAATCGCATCAGGGCACGCTCGGCGTCGAGTTCAAATGGTAGCTCCTCATACGGGTTTCGGCGCGACGTAGCCGTTGAAGCCGACGACATCCCGCGCGGGCGCCATCAGCGGCACGAGATTCAGCGGATGGATGAACTCGTCCCGGAAGCAGGCATGGACCTTCGGATCGAAGATGCGCTTCAACCAGTCGATGACGACCTTGTGCCGGTCGGAGTTGCGAAACTCCTTGTGATAGGTCAGCCACAGATCCATGTGGTAGTTGATGCCGAGATCGACAGGAACGAGCGGCGCCCCGAGCGCGACCGCCGAGGTCGGCAGAAAGCCGATGCCGGCGCCGCGCTCGACCGCGTAAAGCACGGCAACGCTCGAATTGGTTGAGATGCCGACGATGCCTTCGAGGGACTCCAGGCCGAGGATGCGCGCATAGCCGGTCTCGTCGAGCTGCACGCCGTGCTGCTTGATGATGCGATGATCCTTGAGCTCCGCCAGCGATGTCGGCAGTCCATGCGCGTCGCGATAGGCTTCCGACACGAAGCCGTAGATGTGCAGACGGCCGAGCTTTGCAACGATCACGTCAGGGTTGGTCGGCCGTTCGAACTGGATCGAGATGTCAGCCTCCAGCCGCGACACGTCGGCCTGCTGCATCGCGCAGCTCAGATCGACGGTGATCCTGCGATAGGTCTTCTGGAAATCGATCAGTCGCGGCAGGATCCAGAAATTGCCGGGGCCTTCGGTCACGGCGACGCGCACCGACCCCTGAGTGTCGGTCGACAGCGAAGCGCGCCGGAAGATGTTGAAGCTCAGCCGCTCCATCTGCTCGACGTCGAACAGCAACGATCGTCCCTCGTCACTGAGCGACAAGCCGGATTGATCACGGATGAAGAGCTTGCATCCGAGCTCTTCCTCGAGCCGGTCGATCTTGCGCATCAGGGTTGTGCCGGTCAGTCCGAGAACATCCGCCGCGTTTCGGAAGCTGCGGTGACGCGTACAGAGCAGAAATGCTCTCAAATCCTCCCATGAGGGGTTAAGCGTTTCGTCAGACTTCCTGCGCTGCGTGGATGCAGCACCCCGATGCAAATGTTGCCGCATACACTCCAGCTCCGACAAGTATGATGACGTCATCAAAGCCAAGCTGGAAACATAGATGCAGAACCCTCACCGCGGAAGCACAGAATTCACGCTGCGACATCAGCTCGACGCGCTGCCGCGGACGGATCGGGTCGCGGCTCAGGCGGTCACGCCCGATCGGCTCGGCGAGCTCACGGCGCTCGCACGCCGGGAAATACCGGGCGTTCGTGCCTCAGAACACGAGCTTGCGGAGTTCTTGCGGCACGATCCGGACTCGATCTTCGCGCTCTACCGCGGCAGGAACCTGCTCGGCGGCATCGCCTTCCTCTATCTCAACTGCTCAGGCCTCGATGCGTTGCTCCTGGATGAGTTCAATTTGAATGATCCGCCGCGCAGATTTCTGGCGCGGCCGGATGAAGACGTAGCCGCCATCTATGTCTGGGCGCTCGTCGCGCAAGGGCGAGGAGCGATCGGTCTCGGCAATGTCGCGCAGGCGCTGCAAGGCGCGAGATTTCGCGCCGCCGATTACTATGCGCAACCATCGAGTCCGGAAGGGCGCGCGTTTCTCGGCGCGCTCGGCTTCACGCCGGTGCCGAGCTTTCAGCCCGATCTCTGGTGGTATCAGCGGCCGTGGAACCGGATGCCCGAGATGATCGCGCCTTCGATCCAGTCGATGAAGGGTTTCGAACAAGGGAGCATTGCGGATGCACAGCATTAGTTCGGCCAGGGCGGCAAAGACAAATCCCCGCGCGATCACGGTGCGCATCGCGCGCGATCCGAATGACCTCATGCTCGTTACCGCGATCCGCTCGGCGGTCTACCTGACCGAGCAGGATTGTCCCATGGAGGAGGAGTTCGACGGCAACGATCTGGTTGCAGCCCACTTCCTCGGTTTCGTCGGCAAGGAGCCGGCGGGATGCGTACGCGTGCGCTTCTTCGGCGACTTCGCCAAGGTCGAGCGGCTGGCGGTGCGCCATCAGTACCGGCGTTCGCGGCTGTCGTTCAAGCTGGTTCGCGAGGCTCTCGACTATTGCAGGCGAAAGGGCTTCAAGAAGGCCTATGGCCACGCGCAGGATCGTCTCGTCGATTTCTGGGCGCATTTCGGCGCCAAGCCGCTCGGCCATAATCGCAAGCTTACATTCTCCGACTTCTCCTACACGGAGATGGTGCTGGACCTCGAGCCGTGCGACGATGCGATCACGCTCGACAGCGATCCCTACATGATCATTCGTCCGGAAGGCGACTGGGATCGGCCGGGTGTGCTCGATCTCTCGGCCGGCCGGCCGGCATCGTCGCCCTTGCACGACTTCGCCGCAGCGAGACCGTGATGACGGGCCGAGATCTGTTCGGTGCCACCGAGGCGGATCCGCCTGTTCTCGTCTGCGCCGATCTGCAGTGCGAATATCTCGCCGAGGGACGCAGGCATCTGATCGCCGATGGCGACGTCGTCATGGCGCTGTGCCGGCAGTTGATCGCGCTCTGGCGCGACAACCTGTGGCCGGTCGTCCATCTCAAGCGGATCGCACAGGCAGCCTGGTTCAACCCGGCCTCCAACCTGACGAACTGGCTTCCGGACTTCAAGCCAACGCCGGGGGAGCTCGCGTTCGAGCATCCACTGCCCTCGGCCTATAGCTCGGCCCGGTTCGCCGAGTACATGGCGAACATGCGCAGCATGCGCTGCGTGCTGCTCGGCTTCTCGCTGGACGAGACGATCCTCTCGACGGTGGTGGACGGCTTTCACCGCAGTCACCGCTATCAGGTGATCGGAGACGCCGTCGCCTGCCGGCAGGCCTGCGCCGGCGACGCCGCGTTGTACAAGCTGGTTGTAACCAAGGTGATCGGCAATTTTGCCGGCGTCCTCGACAGCGCCGAGCTTATCGGCGCCGGCGGCCGGCTCGCGGTGTGACCGCGGCGGCTATTGGCGGTATCATCCTGAGGCGAGTCGTTCGGCCAGATCGATAATCATACGGCGATCGGCCGGATCGCTGATCTTGTTGAACGCGACGACGAGGCGAAGGGCCTCGACGACGTGCAGGTCGACCGGATTCTCGCTGAGCAGCCGCAGCAGCCTCTGTTCCGGCGGTTCGCAATCGTCTTTGCTCACGCGGCAGCTCCAGGACCGAGACCACGACATGACCCGAGAGGAAGAGCTCAAAGAGCTGGCGAGCAGCCTCCGGGCAGCCATCGCAAAGGCGCGCCAGCTCAATCTGCCGACCAGCGCCTACATCCTTTCGATGGCTCTGGTTGAGGTGTCCCAGACAATCGAGGCGGAGTTGAGGGGGCAGACCAGCGCCGAATGATGGGCGGCATCATGACCACCCGTGCCGCCTGCTGCAATCAACTTGGCAGACTCGGGAAGACGCAGCCGGCCAGAGCCGCTGCGACGCCGATCAGGCCCGGTCGACCCGGACGACGCGGCCCTTCTCGATGGCGAGTGCGAGCTTGCCGTGCTTTAGCGCGAGCGCGGCCTCGCCGAACAGCTCGCGGCGCCAGCCCTGCAGCGCAGCAACGTCGGCATTGTCATCGGCGGCGATCTGCTCGAGATCGTCGACGGTGGCGATGACCTTGCTCGCCACGGCGTGGCGTTCCGAGGTCATGCGCAGCAGGACCTTGAGCAGCTCGACGATCGCAGCACCGTTGGAGTTGTTGCGCGGCTTTTCCAGCTTGGGCAGGGCGGCGAGATCGCGCGCTAGGCCGCGCTGCACGGCGGCAACGATGTCGGAGCCCCATTTGGAGCGCTCGAAGCCCTTGGGCAGCGAGCGCAGATTGCCGAGCTTCTCGATCGTTGTCGGGGCATGGGTGGCGATGTCGCCGACCGCGTCGTCCTTCATCACGCGGCTGCGCGGCACGTCGCGGCTCTGCGCCTCCTGCTCGCGCCAGGCCGCGACCTCGATCAACACGGCCAATTCCTTCGGCTTGCGGACGCGGGTCTTCAGCCGCTCCCAGGCGCGCTCGGGGTGGAAGTCGTAGGTCTTCGGCGAGGTCAGGATCTCCATCTCCTCGCTGACCCAGTCACTGCGCCCGCGCTTCTTCAGATCGGCATCGAGCGCGGCGAACACGTCGCGCAGATGGGTGACGTCGGCCTCGGCGTAGTGCGCCTGCTCCTTGGTCAGCGGCCGGCGCGACCAGTCGGTGAAGCGGTGGGTCTTGTCGGGGCGATGGCCGGTGATGCGTTCGACCAGTTGGTCATAGGCGATGCTGTCGCCATACCCCAGCACCATCGCGGCGACCTGGGTGTCGAAGATCGGATGCGGCACGATGCCGGCGCGGTGCCAGATGATCTCGATGTCCTGGCGGGCGGCGTGGAAGACCTTGAGGACCTTCTCGTTCGCCATCAGCTCGAAGAAGGCTTTGAGATCGAGGCCCTCGGCCAGAGCATCGATCACCACGGCCTCGTCCGGGCTCGCCATCTGCACGACGCAGAGCAGGGGATAGTAGGTGGTTTCCCGCAGGAACTCGGTATCGACGGTGACGACCGGGTGGCGGGCGAGGCGGGCGCAGGCGGCTGCGAGGTCCGCGGTGGTGGTGATCAAGTCCATGAACGATCCATGACGAGGCTCTTACGCCGTCGTCCGAAAACGCTGACAAGTCAAGGGTGTCGGCAAAGGGTACGGGACGAATTCGTGTCCGCTTGTCGGCCCAATCCGCCCCGAACGCAAGCACCGCGACGCGAGCTGATCGCTCTATGGTTGATGATAGGGCGCGTCCGGCGCCGGTCAGTGATGCCGGACGCGGCCCGCAGGCCGGCGCGCCGAGGGCACCGCGAGCACGATCAGGCACAAGGCGATCATTGCCAGACCCATGAATTCGAACACCAGCGCGTCCACGTCTCAGACCTCCCCGACTTGTTGGTTCAACTTGTCGGGGCTGCGTTGATCGTTTCTTAAGGGCCCGGGCGCTGTCAGGGCGATGGTGGACGCGAGGTTAAGACCGCGTGTCAGGTGCCGCAGAAGGTCTGCAACACCTGCTCCTCCGGCTGCGGCGGATCGGCATAATCAGCCCGGTCCGGCTGGTCGTCATAGGGCCGGGCCAGCACCGCATGCAGCTCCTCGAACGGCGCGTAGTCGTCGTTCTCGACCGCTGCCGTGATCACCGCCTCGATGCGGTGGTTGCGCGGGATGAAGGCGGGATTGACCTTGCGCATGGCCGCGCTCCGCTCCGCCGCCGTCTGCGGTTCCTCCGCCAGGCGCTGGCGCCAGCGCTGGGCCCACTCGTCGAAGCCGGTGGGATCCTCGAACAGGACGCGGACCTCGCTGAGATCGCCGCTGCCGGCGGCGTCGCTGAGACGGCGGAACGTCAGCGTGAAATCGGCTCGGGCCGCCGCCATCGCGTCGAACAATGCCTGCGCCAGCGGCTGGTCGCCCTCGCGCTGCGTGGCCAGGCCGAGCTTGCGGCGCAGGCCCGCCTGGTGCGCGTCCGTAAACTGGGTGGCGAAGCCGTCGAGCGCAGCCTCGGCCTCCTTGATCGCCTGGTCCTTGTCGTCGCCGAATAGCGGCAACAGGCACTCGGCAAGCCGGGTCAGGTTCCACATCGCGATGCGCGGCTGGTTCGCGAAGGCGTAGCGGCCGAACTCGTCGATCGAGGAGAACACCTGCTTGGGATCGTAGGTGTCCATGAAGGCGCAGGGGCCGTAGTCGATGGTTTCGCCGGACACCGAGGTATTGTCGGTGTTCATGACGCCATGGATGAAGCCGACCAGCAGCCACTCGGCGATCAGCTTGGCCTGGCGGGCGATCACGGCAACCAGCAGGGCGTGGTAGGGGCGCTCGGTACCGGCGAGATCCGGATAGTGCCGGTGGATGACGTGGTCGGCGAGCCGGCGCACGGCGTCAGTGTCCTGGCGCGCGGCGAAATACTGGAACGTGCCGACCCGGATGTGGCTGGTGGCGACACGGGTCAGAACCGCGCCGGGCAGGGCGGTGCCGCGATAGACCTGCTCGCCGGTCACGACCGCAGCCAGCGAGCGCGTCGTCGGAATGCCCAGGGCCGCCATCGCCTCGCTGACGATGTATTCGCGCAAGACCGGCCCCAGCGCCGCGCGGCCATCGCCGCGGCGCGAAAATGGCGTCGGGCCGGAGCCCTTCAGCTGGATGTCGCGGCGGACGCCGTTGCGGTCGACGACCTCGCCGAGCAGGACCGCCCGGCCGTCGCCGAGCTGCGGCACGAAATGCCCGAACTGGTGGCCGGCATAGGCCATCGCGATCGGCTCGGCGCCCTCGGGCACGGTCTTGCCGGCCAGGATCTCGGCGCCCTCCGGCGTCTCCAGCTCGGCCGGGTTCAGCCCCAGCTCCGCGGCGAGAGGCCGGTTCAGCTTGATCAGACGAGGCGCTGCGACGGGGGTCGGCGCCACCCGGGCAAAGAAATTGTCCGGCAGCGTGGCGTAGGAGTTCTGGAAGGGGAAATGCACGGTCATGGCTCCAAGATAGGCGCGGGGCGGCCGTTTTTCGAGCCCAAACGGCCGTCGGATGAGCGTTTCAGCGCCAGCTCAATTCGGCATCGGCGCCGACGTTGCAGTGAGGCCCAGGGCGGGCGGCCTTTTCCGGCGCGAAGCCGAAAAGGCCCGTTCCTGCGGTTGCCGCGCCGGGGCGGCTCGGCTAAACCCTGCGCGCATTCGGAGCGCGCCTTTAAGGGCTGCGCCGATTCCTTCTCCTCACGACGACCATTCAGGACGACCATGCATCGCTACCGGACCCACACCTGCGGCGCGCTCCGCGAGAGCAACATCGGAGAGACGGTCCGGCTGTCCGGCTGGTGCCATCGCATCCGCGACCATGGCGGCGTGCTGTTCGTCGACCTGCGCGACCATTACGGCATCACCCAATGCGTCGTCGATCCGGACTCGCCGGCGTTCAGCCTGGCCGAGAAGCTGCGCTCGGAATGGGTCGTGCGCATGGAGGGCAAGGTGCGCCGCCGCCCGGCCGGCGCCGACAACAAGAGCACCGACAACGACGATCTGCCGACCGGCAAGATCGAGCTGTACGTCTCCGAGATCGAGGTGCTCGGCCCCGCGGACGAGCTGCCGCTGCCGGTGTTCGGCGAGCAGGAATATCCTGAGGACATCCGGCTGAAATACCGCTTCCTCGACCTGCGTCGCGAGAAGCTGCACCAGAACATCATGACGCGCGGCGCGATCATCGATTCGATGCGCCGGCGCATGAAGGAGCAGGGCTTCTTCGAATTCCAGACGCCGATCCTGACCGCGTCGTCGCCGGAGGGCGCGCGCGACTTCCTGGTGCCGTCGCGCATCCATCCCGGCAAGTTCTACGCGCTGCCGCAGGCGCCGCAGCAGTACAAGCAGCTGCTGATGATGTCGGGCTTCGACCGCTACTTCCAGATCGCGCCGTGCTTCCGCGACGAGGACCCGCGCGCCGACCGCCTGCCCGGCGAGTTCTACCAGCTCGACGTCGAGATGAGCTTCGTCGAGCAGGAGGATGTGTTCGCGGCGATGGAGCCGGTCATCACCGGCGTGTTCGAGGATTTCGCCAAGGGCAAGCCGGTGACCAAGGGCTGGCCGCGCATCCCGTTCGCCGAGGCGATCCGCAAATACGGCTCCGACAAGCCCGACCTGCGCAACCCGATCGAGATGGCCGACGTCTCCGAGCACTTCCGCGGCTCCGGCTTCAAGGTGTTCGCGCGCATGCTCGAGGACCCCAAGAACCAGGTCTGGGCGATCCCGGCGCCATCCGGCGGCAGCCGCGCGTTCTGCGACCGCATGAACTCGTGGGCGCAGGGTGAGGGCCAGCCCGGCCTCGGCTACATCATGTGGCGCGAGGGCGGCGAGGGCGCAGGTCCCCTGGCGAACAACATCGGTCCGGAGCGCACGGCTGCGATCCGCAGCCAGCTCGGCACCAAGGAGGGCGACGCGGCCTTCTTCGTCGCCGGCGATCCCGACAAGTTCTGGAAGTTCGCAGGCCTCGCCCGCAACAAGGTCGCCGATGAGCTGAACCTGTCCGACAAGGATCAGTTCAAGCTGGCCTGGATCGTCGACTTCCCGATGTACGAGTACAACGAGGACGACAAGAAGGTCGACTTCTCGCACAACCCGTTCTCCATGCCGCAGGGCGGCCTGGAGGCGCTGCAGACGCAGGACCCGCTGACCATCAAGGCGTTCCAGTACGACATCACCTGCAACGGCTACGAGATCGCCTCCGGCGGCATCCGCAACCACAAGCCGGCGGCGATGGTGAAGGCGTTCGAGATCGCAGGTTACGGCGAGCAGGAGGTGGTCGACCGCTTCGGCGGCATGTACCGCGCCTTCCAGTACGGCGCCCCGCCGCATGGCGGCATGGCCGCCGGCGTCGACCGCATCGTGATGCTGCTCTGTGGCACCACGAACCTGCGCGAGATCTCGCTGTTCCCGATGAACCAGCAGGCCATGGACCTGCTGATGGGCGCGCCGTCGGAGGCCAGCACGAAGCAGCTGCGCGAGCTGCACATCAGGACGAATCTGCCGAACAAGTAGTTCGGCAGACTGCGGGTGATGCACGAATCTTCGTCATTGCGAGCGCAGCGAAGCAATCCAGGGTGGCACGAGGTCTCTGGATTGCTTCGTCGCCTGCGGCTCCTCGCAATGACGATCGTGTGGGGATCGCAGAGCGGTCGTCACGGGTCGCGCATCGTTCACGCGGCCGAACGGCCCGGCAGCATCCGTGTCAGGACGCCGTCGCGGCGGACGACGTGATGAAACAGCGCGGCCGCGACGTGCAGGGCCACCACGATCCACGCGATCCATTTGCCGACGACATGGTGGATTGCGTCGACCGGCGGCTCGAACGCCTCCCAGGTGATCCCCCAGCGCGTCTCGATCCAGCCGAACAGCGCCGTCTCACGGAAGTTCGGCAGCGCGAACGCTCCGAAGTCGGTGGCGGCATCGGTGCCGATATAGCCGGTCAGCGGCATCAGGATCAGCAGCACGTACAATCCCCAATGCGCGGCGTGCGCGAGCCACGCCTCGGCATCTGATGCATGCGGCTGATCGGGCTGAACGTTGACGAGCCGCCACAGCAGGCGAGGCAGGACGGACAGGCCGACGATCATGCCCAGCACCCAATGGACGTTGAGCACGGGCAAGGCGTCCGGGGAAGTGTCGTCCATGAACCAGATGACATAGTACACGACGGCATAGGCCGCGATGAAGGCCGCGGCGCCGGTCCAGTGGAAGAGCTTGGCGATCGCACCGAACTCCATCGTCGTATTCTTCCATGGTATCACGAACCTCTTCCCACTGTTATGAGCTGCGATCTGCTGCTATCGCCAAAATCGGCAGCGAGCCAGCGATGGGCCGGCGGGTCAGGACGCTTCTCCCGTCAATTCAGTCTCACCTCGTCGTTATCGGATGCTGAGCTGCGGCATGTCGTCGCCGGTGACTCGAGACTGCGGCGCAAGATGACCCGGCCTTAAAGGCGTCGCTCTGCATTTGATGTTCTCGCGTTAATGCTGGTTAAGACTGCGAACAACTTCATCCGGGTCTCCGGTCGCGTCCAGGCAGCGCCGGACGATCGGGAGCATCGCGCTGACGTGGTCGAGCGGCCGGCCAGAGCGGTCATCGTGCCCCTACGGCAAACCGTTGATTCTGAGAACTAATCGTTCGTGCCGCTTGTTAGTTCGGCACCTTGCGCGACGCGGCGCGTAACGCGATCGAGCGGTGTGGGCCGCTATGAGTTCCAGGCGGCACCGATCAGTCGAATGGCGGTTGCGGTGTCATGCAACCTGTCCTTAATAGGAAGCCTGTCTGACTCATGTAGTGAACATAGCCAACCAATCACAAGAAGACGGATAGTTCAAAATGACCGTTCGCTGGTGTGCGCTCCTGCTCGGAACTTGCCTCTTCGTCCCTGCCGCCTCTGCTGTCCCCATTTCCCCCGATGTCGTTCGTGATCTCGCCGCCCGCGTCGGACCGGTCGTCGGCCAGGCCGCGACGTGCCGTGAGATCGCCCAGGGGCGCGTCCAGACCATCATCGATCAATTCAGCGAAGTGATCCGCCAGGGCTCTTCGAATGGCGGCGAGCGCGATGGGCTCATCCGCACCTTCAACAGCTATATCGCCGAGGGTCGCGGCCGGGTCACGTCCTCGCAGGTGAACTGTCAGACCGCAGAGCGCCAGTTGGCAGAGCTTGAGCGGTCACTCAGCCAGCAGCAGTCGGCGGCGCCCTCGCTGTCCTTCGCGCTGGCGCCGTCGACCGCGGCCGCGTCGACGCAGCCCACGGCCAACCTGCCGCCTCCGCTTCCGCACGGCGTCAGCGACACCGAGATCCGGTTCGGCACCGTCATCCCGTTCTCCGGAGTCCGCAAGGAGTCCGCGCGCCAGATGAAACTCGGCATCGAGACCGCGTTCGCCCGCGCCAACGATGCCGGTGGCATCAACGGCCGCAAGCTGCGGCTGATCGCTGCCGACGATGGCTATGATCCGACGCGGACGCTCGGTGCGATGACGCAGCTGTACGAGAAGGACCAGGTGTTCGGCTACATCGGCAACATGGGCACTGCCAACAACGCGGTGGCGATTCCCTACGCGCTGGAGCGCCGGGCGCTGTTCTTTGCGCCCTACAGCGGCTCCGCCGTCGTCCGCCGCGATCCGCCCGACCGCTACGTCTTCAACTATCGTGCGAGCTACGCCGAAGAGACCGCCGCGATCGTGCGCTATCTGATGAAGGTCAAGCGCATTCCGGCGAAGCAGATCGCCGTATTCGCGCAGAACGACGCCTATGGCGACGACGGCGCCAACGGTGTCGCCAAGGCGTTCCGCGCGAACGGCATCACCGATCCGGTCATCCGCTATGGTTTCCCGCGCGGTACGCTCGACGTCGACGAGGCCGTCGGCAAGCTGAAGGCGCAGACCAAGCCGCCGATCAAGGCCGTGATCATGATCGCGACCGACCGCGCGGCGGCGAAATTCATCGAGAAGACCCACGAGGCGGTTCCAGGGCTGATCTATGCCAACATCTCGGCGGTCGGATCGTCGTCGCTCGCGGCCGAGCTGAAGCTGCTCGGCTCGAGATACACCAACGGCGTCATCGTCACGCAGGGCGTTCCCTCGGTCGCCGGCTATTCGAGCCTGGTGCTCGACTACAAGACCGCGCTGGAAAAGTACTTCCCCGGCGAAGCGCCGGATTACACCTCGCTCGAAGGCTTCATCTCGGCAAGCATCCTGATCCAGGCCCTGAAGCAGACGACGCCGCTTGAGACCGAGCGGCTGGTCGACACGCTGGAGTCGATGCAGAGCATCGACCTCGGCCTTGGCAGCAAGCTGTCGTTCGGACGCGCTGAGCACCAGGCCTCGCACAAGATCTGGGGCACCGCACTCGACGAGACCGGCACCTACCAGGCGATCGAGCTGGAATGACGGGCGGGGGGACGCAGCCGAACTTGTCGTCCCCCCGTCAACGCCGCAGTGCAAACAACGTCCCCCGGCCGGCTTGCGGGCGGCCGGGCGACACGGATCCGACCTCGAGATCATGCCGGAACTGTTCGACGGATGCTTCATTGACTTGCAGGCGCAACAACCGTGAGCGACCGCAATGTCCATGAGAACACAGATTTCGGCGATGGTCTTCATGATGGTTCAGGCCGTGCTGTTCGGTGCGGGAGTTCTGACGATTCTTCTCACGCCGCTCAGCAATCACGCGATGCTCGCAATGCCGGTCATGATTGCCCTGAGCGTGGTGCTGTCAGCCATTGTCTCGTGGCAGATCGCACCGCGGCTCCGTGCGCGATATTGGCGCCGGCGTGGAATCGACCACGACCTGATCTCGGGCTGACGCCAGAGAGCGGCCCGCGGCCGCCCCGGCCCAGCTCGCTTCTGCGTCCGGCTGTCATCTGTGCGGCGCAGCACCAAAACAGGCGATGTCGTTTGAACCAACGCTGACCCGCGCGGTTAGACAGCATTCCCTTGGAGGATGAACCATGCGCGTTCCAGCAGCAGCGACCGTCGTGTTACTATCCTCTTGTCTCCTCTCCGCAGGCGCGTGGGCCCAGCAGGCCGACAGCACGCCGGGAACCAGCCAGACCCAGGCCGTTCCCGTGCAGCCGGAACGCACGCCCCAGCAGTCGGACCAGGCCCGTGAACGCGAGCGCCAGAGGGCCGAAGACACGCGGGTGAACCGCGACTGGACGACACAACAGCGCGATGACGACCGCATGGGCATGGATCGCATGGACATGGATCGGATGCGCCAGCACCGCATGGGCCGCATGATGGACCAGGACATGGATCATCGCACCACGGGCCGAAACGCGCGAATGCAGCGCGATGATGACGACATGGATCGTCGCGCGCGCAGCTCCGAGGGGGATCGGCCCTACCGGCGCGTCAAGATCTGCTACGAATACGAGAACGGCGACGAGCTCTGCCGCTATCGCGACTAGCTCAGCGGGGGTGGTCGCAAAGCAGCATCGGCTCGTGTGCGCCGGCATGGCGCTGCCGGCACGCCGCGCAAATGTGCGTATGAACGTGACGACTTGGCGCCAGTCTGGTCGTCAGCTCGTGCGCCGCGCCAACAACAGCGCGCCGCCAAGGCTGCACATGACGGCGCCAGACGCCTGCCGCATCCGCGTCACGAGGCTTGGCCGCCGGGCGAGACGATGCCGCGCCTTGGCGGCCCAGAACGTCACGACCAGGTCGACGCTGGTGTTGAGCGTCACCGAGATCAGCCCAAGCACGACGAACTGCGCGGCGACGTCGCCGGCGGGATCGACGAATTGCGGGATGAAGGCGAGGAAGAACGCCGCCGTCTTCGGATTGAGCGCCTCGACGATGATGCCCTCGCGAAACGCGCGCCGGCTGCCTCTCGTCGTCACCTCGGCCGGCTGGGCGACCCGGGCCTCCCGCCACGTCTTCATGCCGAGCCAGATCAGATAGAACGCGCCCGCGATCTTCAGCACCGTGAACGCCTCCGCGCTCGCCATCACCAGCGCCGACAGGCCGACCGCACCGGCGACGACGTGAACCAGGCCGCCGAGCCCAAGCCCCACGCTGGACGCCAGTCCCTCGCTTCGCCCGCCGGCCAACGTGCGCGCCACGATGTAGAAGATACCGGGGCCGGGCGTGAGCGCGATGACGAGGGCGGCGGAGAGGAATAGAAGGAAGGTCGGGACGTCGGGCATCGGATTTCTTTGTTGGGTGAGGGGAGATGTGTAGGGCAATCCTTCGGACGTGGCAAAGCGGACTCAGACAGGAGGCGGCGTGTTTCGAGAGACGGCTGTAGGGGCCTGCCTCCGCTGTCGTGCTGTGCAAGCCGTGCCGCGCGACAGCGCGGTGCCGACCCAGGACCCATCACCTCAGCGGGTTTGTGAGGAAAGGTTTGAGCGACGAGTGCGCGCCCTCCAAACAAATCCCGTGAGTATGGAGCCCGTTTGGTGCAAGCCCGGCCGGGTTCGCCCGGACGACTGCATTGAGGAAGAACAAGTTCGCATGTCCAGCAATCAATCTACTCCTGACAGATATCTGTTGCCGGGAACGGCGGTCCGTTATGATGGTGTTGAGGATGGTGTCCCGGAATATGGCGTCGTCGTGCACTGTTGGCTGGAGGAAGAGATCGGCGGCTACGATTGTTATGTTGCGTTCTTTGGATCACGGCATCCGGCGGGGAGGCCGGCCCATAAGCCCTACATCTTGCGATACGCGTCGACATCTCTCACGGTTCTCACATGATCGCAGTAGCTACGTTGCACTCTGCCCGACAGGCAATCCCGGCAACTCCGCCATGCGCTAATTGCCCGTCGTGTTAGTTTGCCGCAGCTTTCCCCCTTGCATCGTCGGGCAAATCACCTTCACATTTCCGGCCATCCCGCCTCGATGAAGAGGGACGGTTCGCGGTCGTCACGAGGCGTGAGGCGGGGAGGCGGTGGCTGCACCGTGTTCGCAACGTGCTGATAGTGCGCGTCGACGAACGGCACGGTGCAGACGGTCAAGTCGCGTGGTCCTGACACCCCGATGCTGGTGTCAAGTTCGCGGAAGATGCCTTGCGGCATTGCGCGGATGACGGGGGCAAACAAGCCGGTCCCCGAGGAGAGCGCGAAGCAGCCGAAAAGCCCACCGCGCGGGGAATGCCGGATGATCGGCTGAACCTGTGGTACCTGCCGCCTGCATTTTTTTCGCAGGCGGGCCATGGGTTGCGGCCAGCACCCGGCATTCCCTGCGCCCTCTTCGGATGAGAGGGCCGAACGACCGGACGAACTCGGGCGATCGCGCCGCGGGCTTGAGGACGCGCGTCTTGGGGTGAACGGGACTTGCCGTGTTCATGGATGGCGTAGCGCGAGTCCCATTGCGCAGCATCGGCGGTTACGAGCACGCTCCCTCCGCGAGTCATTCCGGGGCGCGCACAGCGCGAGCCCGGAATCCATAACCACGACCGTGCGAGAAGGATCGAGATGCCTGCTCCGTCGACTCCTTCGCGAATCATTGTCGGGAGTATGGATTCCGGGCTCGCGCTGTGCGCGCCCCGGAATGACGGAGGAGAGGAGTGCGGACTCCTCTCTCTCTCTCCCTAGATCAGGAAAGACATCACGGCGCGGTCTGCGCCTCGATCTTGAATTGCGCCAGCGCGCTCGGCGGGTCGATCGCGATGAGCTGGGCGAGCTGCAGGGCCGGGACCTTGGCGCGCGGCGAGAGCTTCAGCGTAAGGGTCTGGCGTGGCTTCTCGATGAAGCGGCTGATTGCATCGACCGCACCGGCGACATCGATGTTGTCGGCCGCGACCTGGGCGCCGATCGCCTTGATGCTGTCGACCAGCGCCTTGCGCGCGGCATCCCGCGCGATCGCATGACCGCGCGCGTAGTTGGCGACGAGCAGGTCGACCGCGCCGAGATCGCGCAGGGTCAATTCCAGCCCGGAAGCCTCGATCTGTGCGGCTGCGGTTGTCGCCTGCTGCAGATCGATGGTGAAGACGTCGCGCGGCACCTGCGACAGCGAGACGCTGGCGGAGGCCGCGATGAGGTTGCTGACCTCGAGCTTGAAGGGCTGGAGCGCGAACGCGCCCGAGCTCTCGGTCCAGCCGAGGCCGAGATCGGCGTCGAATGCGGCGGTGTCGATGCCGGCGATGAGGAGCGGCAGCAGCGCCGGATTGGACGCATCCAGCGGACCGGCCATCTTGGCCACCAGGTGCGCCTGGGTCGGGATGGGACCGACGAACTGGCCCCAGTCGAGGCTGAAATTGTCGATCTGCACCGGCTTGGTGCTCGCCTTGTAGGAGGTCGTCAGCCCCTTCAGCTCGATGCCGCCGATCAGCTTGAACAGCGCCATGGCTTCGGCCGCACCGGGCTTGGCGCCGGGCACGGCGAATTTGGCGGTCTGGCGCAGCATACCGCCCATGTCGAAGCGCTTGACCGCGAAGCGGCCGAGCTTGACGGGGCCGTTCGGGGTCCGTCCGTCGAAGCCCTCGAACGCGACGTCGCCCTTGCCGTCGTCGAGGTCGAACCGCGTCAGCGCGACCTTGACCGGGCCGTCGGGCGTCTCGACCGCCAGGCCTTTGACCTCGACGTTCTTGAACAGGACGCCATCATAGATGCTGGCGACCTTGTCGATGAGGTCGGGCGTCATGGCGCTCGTTCGCGGCGAGGTCGGCGTCAGGGCGGCGACCAGCGCCGGAAGCTGGATGCGCGACGGCCGCACGCCGAACTCGTCCATCGTCAGGCTGTCGATGTGGATGCGCATGCCGAGATCGGACGTGATCTCGTAGAGACCTGCCCCGGCGACGCCGCTCAGGCGCACGACACGATCGTCGTGGGCGGACTCGGGCGCGAGCAGGGCGACGATGGCGTTGACGTCGATGTCCTTGGTCACGATGTCGAGCATGCGGCCCCGCACCGTCTCGACCTTGCCGTTCGGCGGTTGCGCCGCCGTGCTGAAAGTGACCTCCTGGATCTTGTAGTTACCGATGCGGCCGCCCTTGATGTCGTCCACCACCAGCCCGGAATAGCCGAACTCGGTCGGCCCGACCGAAGCGCCGCCTTCCATCGTGCCGGTGACCCGCGGCACCGTGGCCGAGGTGGCGTTGATGGTGGCGAGCTGTTGGGCGAGGGTGCGGGAGGTCTCGAGTGCACCCGCACCGGCCGGGATCGCGGCGAGCCGCGCGGGGCCGGCGTAATCCTTCACCACCAGTTGCGGCAGCTTGTAGTTCAGGCGGAGCGGCGAGGGGCCGGGGATCTGGCCGGCCATGGCGATGTCGCTGATCTCGATGCTGGCGGCCGTGACATGCTCGGGATCATGCTGGCTCAGCCCGGTCGCGGTGATGGTGCCGAACGTGACGCTGGCCGGCGGCTGCGTGGCCGACTCGAGCTTGACATCGGCGATTGTCAACTTGCGGCTCCACAGGTCGAAGGCGACCTTGCCATGGGTTGCCATGGCGCCGCTCTGCCGGATCTGGGCAAAGTTTGCCTCGACCTCGCGCTCGGCGCGGCCCTGGGCGTACCAGGGCACGCCGACGAAGCCGGCGACGGCCAGCGCGACGGCCGTGACAATTCCGATCAGGATACGGGTCATTTGATGTGCTCCGCCCAAGGCTTAGGCAGCAAGTGGTGATGGTCTCAATGAAATCGATGGAGTAGGGATGTGCTTCTGCGAACTGGGGAATCGCTGGCCCGGGATGCCGGCGAGCATGGTTTCGGATGTTGCATGAAAGCCGCCCAACGTGCATCACATGCGCTTCCACCGGCCGGAAAAACCGACGTCTGACCGAGACTCAAGAGACCAAAAATCCGGGTCGGAAACGCTGGAGCACGTATGTCGTCGTCCTATTCTGAAGATCTTCGTTCCGCAGCCCTGGCCTACCACCGCCTGCCGCGGCCCGGCAAGCTGGAGATCCAGGCCACCAAGCCGCTCGCCAACCAGCGCGACCTGGCGCTGGCCTATTCTCCGGGCGTTGCCGCTGCGTGCACCGAGATCGCCAGCAACCCGGCCGAGGCCGCCTCACTGACCGCGCGGGCCAACCTGGTGGCCGTCGTCTCCAACGGGACCGCCGTGCTCGGGCTCGGCAATATTGGCCCGCTGGCCTCCAAGCCGGTGATGGAGGGCAAGGCGGTCCTGTTCAAGAAATTCGCCGGGATCGACGTGTTCGACATCGAGATTGCGGCCGACACGATCGACCGGGTGGTCGAGACGGTCGCGGCGTTGGAGCCGACCTTCGGCGGCATCAACCTCGAGGACATCAAGGGACCGGAATGCTTCGAGATCGAGGCGCGGCTCAAGGAGCGCATGAAGATCCCGGTCTTCCATGACGACCAGCACGGCACCGCGATCATCGTCGGCGCCGCGATCAAGAATGCGCTGTCGCTGGCGGGCAAGCAGCTCTCCGAGGTCAAGATCGTGACCTCCGGCGCGGGCGCCGCCGCCATCGCCTGCCTCAACCTGCTGGTGTCGATGGGCGCGCAGCGCAAGAACATCTGGGTCTGCGACATCGACGGTGTCGTCCATGAGGGCCGCAACACGCTGATGGATCCCTGGAAGGCGGTCTATGCGCAGAAGACCGACAAGCGGACCCTGGCCGAGGTGATCGGCGGCGCGGACATCTTCCTCGGGCTGTCCGCCGGCGGCGTGCTGAAGCCGGAGCTGCTCAAGCAGATGGCCGAGAAACCGCTGATCATGGCGCTCGCCAATCCCAACCCGGAGATCATGCCGGAGGAGGCGCGCGCGGCACGGCCGGACGCGATGATCTGCACGGGGCGTTCGGACTTCCCGAACCAAGTCAACAACGTGCTGTGCTTCCCGTTCATCTTCCGCGGCGCGCTCGACGTCGGCGCCACCGCGATCAACGAGGCGATGAAGCAGGCCGCGGTCGATGCGATCGCGCAGCTCGCCCAGGACCCGCCGTCGGACGCGGTGTCCCGCGGCTTCGACACCGGCGAGACCCAGGGCTTTGGTCCGGGTTCGTTGATCCCCTCGCCATTCGATCCGCGCCTGATCCTGCGCATTGCGCCGGCGGTGGCGAGGGCGGCGATGGAGTCCGGCGTCGCCACGCGGCCGATCACCAATTTCGACGAGTACACTGCGCTGCTGGAGCGTTTCGCGTTCCGCTCCGGCCTGGTGATGAAGCCGGTGTTCGCCAAGGCAAAGACGCAGCCGGTCCGCGTGATCTATGCCGAGGGCGAGGACGAGCGCGTGTTGCGCGCCACCCAGGTGGTACTGGAGGAGAAGCTGGCGAGGCCGATCCTGGTCGGCCGTCCTTCCGTGGTCGAGGCCCGCATCAAGCGCTTCGGCCTGTCGATCAAGGCCGGGCGTGATTTCGACCTGATCAACCCCGAGGACGATCCGCGCTACCGCTCCTATGTGCAGAGCTATATCGAGGTCGCGGGACGGCGCGGCGTGACGCCGGATGCGGCGCGCACGGTGGTGCGCACGAATGCCACCGTGATTGCGGCGCTCGCTGTCGTCAGGGGCGAGGCGGATGCGATGATCTGCGGCGTCGAGGGACGCTATATGAGCCATCTGCGCCACGTCCGTGAGATCATCGGCTTCATGCCGGGGGTCAGCGACTACGCGGCGCTGGCGCTCACCATCACCAGCAAGGGCGCCTATTTCATCGGCGACACCCAGGTGCGGCCGGATCCCACCGCCGAGGAACTCGCAGAGATGGCCTCGCTGGCGGCCAACCACGTCACGCGTTTCAACATCAAGCCGAAGATCGCCTTCGTCTCGCACTCGGATTTCGGCGGCTACGACACGGATTCGTCGCGCAAGATGCGGCAGGCGACGGCATTGCTGAAGCAGCATCGTCCCGACCTCGAGGCCGACGGCGAGATGCAGGGCGACACCGCGCTGTCGGCGACCGCGCGCAAGGCGATTTTGCCGCATTCGGATCTCGAAGGCTCGGCCAACGTCCTGATCATGCCGAATCTCGACGCCGCCAACGTCGCCTATCAGATGATCAAGGTGCTGGCGGATGCGGTGCCGGTGGGGCCGATCCTGATCGGTCCGGCGCGGCCGGCGCATATCCTGACGCCGTCGGTGACGGCGCGCGGCATTCTCAACATGACAGCGGTGGCCGCGGTCGAAGCCCAGGAACGGGCGGGGAGGGCGCAGCCGACGCTGTTCGCGTGACGCTGCTGGCGTGATCGAAGTGTGGCGGAATTCGTCCGGTTTCGGTCGTATTCCGCCCGCCTTTATTGTTGAAAAGCGTTCGCGACGTCACATATCCGGCCCGGTGGGCCGGCGACACATCGTTTGAAGTTGATCCGTGAGGGCGAGAATGCCGGGTTTCATTACATTCGGGCGCGTTCTGTTCGCCGTGATCTTCATCTACACGGGCGCGACCAAGCTGTTCGGCATTCCCGCCACCGCCGATCTCATCGCCGCCAAGGTCACGATTCCCACGATGCTCGCGCCCTATGCGGCGCAGCTCGAGGCCGCTGCCAAGATGCCGATGCCGCAGATCCTGGCGATCGCGGCCGGCGCGTTCGAGGTGCTCGCCGGCGTGATGATCGCGCTCAACCTTCTCGGACGTTTCTTCGCGGCTCTGATGATCGTGTTCGTCGGCGCGACCATCTTCTACTTCCATGACTTCTGGAACCAGGCCCCGCCCGACAACGCCAAGACCCTGATCGACGCGCTGAAGAACCTGTCGATCATCGGCGCGCTGTTCATGATCTTCGGCTATGGCAAGGGTCCGAAAGCGCCCGAGCAGAGCGCGTATGGAGACATCTAGAGGGAGCTCTAAGCGGTGCGTTTCCAGGCGGTCACGCTGACGTCGTGGGCAGGATCGAGCATCAGCTGATTGGCGGGCGTGTAGCCGTGGGCCGTCAGCACCTGCTGCGGCGAACGGTCGGGACCGACGCCGGGAAAGCACGGTGCGCCGCCGGGCAGGGAGACGTGGGGGGCCATTGACAGGAAGAAGGTGTCGTAGCGGTCCATGAACATCTCGAACACGACGGGACCGCCGATCACCGCCACGGTGCCAGAGCTGACGCCCGCGGCTTCACAGGCGGCTTCGAAGGAGGCCCCCGCCGGATTCCAAAGGGTGGAGAGCGGCTTTTCCGGATCCGGCGCCAGTCCCGCCACCTTCCCGGTCACGACGATGCGCCGGCGCTTCGGCGAGTTCGGCTGGTCCTCATAGGAGTTGCGGCCGTGGACGATCAGATCGGCGCCATCGAGAGCCTGGGAAAAGAATGCGGCGTCGCCGGGAAATTTCAGGGCGGGCGGCATCGCATTGCTCGCGTCGGCCAACATCCCGTCGGCCGACACGATCACGTAACCTTCGATACGAAGCTTGGTCACTGACGAAAGGAATCCCGTCTCATTCGGACACTGTCGTCACAACGCTCGACACCGGCCTTTGGCTCACCGTCGGAAGCTTCGCGACCTTGGCGAGCTGCTCGTCATATTGCGGCAGCGACTGCACCGGCGCCTTGGCGCGCATCGCGACCACCTTGTAGCCGCCGGCCTTGAGGCGGCGCAGCATCTCGGGCAGGGCCTCGGCGGTATGCTTGTGGAAGTCGTGCATCAGGATGATGCCCTTGCCGAGCTTGTCGAGCTTCTTGAAGGTGACGTCGATCACCGCCTGGGCATTGCGCGCCTTGAAGTCGAACGAGTCGAGATCGCAGGAGAAGATGCCGATGTTGCGGGTGCCGAGATAGGTCACGATCTCCGGCGGATGCTGCAATGCCGGGAAGCGGAAGAACGGCGCCGGGGAATTGCCGCCGAGCGCCCACTTCACGGCGCTGATGCCGAGTTCGATCTCTTCCTTGCGCTGATCCTCGGTCAGCTTCTTGTTGGTCAGCGTCGCATGCGACCAGGTGTGCGTGCCGACCGTATGGCCGGCATTGTAGACCTGCTTCAGGATCTCCGGATAATAGGTCGCATGCTTGCCGATGATGAAGAAGATGCCGGTGGTGCACTGGTCGGCAAGCGCCTTGAGCACGCTGGGCGTGTTCTCCGGCCACGGACCGTCATCGAAGGTCAGCACGACCTCGTGATCCTTCAGGAAGTCGAGGTCCTTGAAGTGCTCGAAGCCGAATCCCGGACCTCCGGTCGTATCGATCTCTACGGTGCGGCCGACGCCGAGCGCATCGGGGTTCATGCAGGGCGCGCGCGGCGGCTGCGTCTGGGCGGCGACGGCGGGAACAGGGGCCGGTGCGGGAGCAGCAGCGGCCGGGGTCGGCGCCGCCGCCGTGCGCTGCGCCTGGGACCAGGCCGCGCCAGACGTCAACAGCGAAGCCGCCAAAGAGCTTGCGAACACCAATCCTGCTGCAATCCGCATCGTGTTTCCTCGGGGTTGTTGCAACGGGAGCGCCAGCGTCGAGAGTCGCTCCGTCATCCGGCCGGGATACTAGCCCAGCAGCCGGAGTGGCGCCAAAAGGAAACAAGGCAAAAACACGGGGAAGTTGCCAGCTTCCGCCGCATTCCTGCCGAGTGTTGCTCAGCCGTTCGCCAGCAACCGGGCAACTGCGGTCTTGACCCGCGTATCCGTCGGCTCAACCGAGGAGGCGAACACGTCGGCGATGTAGCCGTCACGACCGATCAGATATTTGTGAAAGTTCCAGCGCGGCGTCTCCTTGGGCCGCGCCTCGGCAGCCCAGCGGTAGAATGGGTGGGCGTTGGAACCGGTGACCACCGCTTTTGCGGTCATGGGGAAGGTCACGCCATAGTCTTTGTTGGCCTGCTCGGCGATGTCGCCGGCGATCCCAAGCTCCTGGTTGAAGTCGTTGGACGGCACGGCGATGATCGTCAGCCCGCGCTCATGGAACTCGCTCCACAGCTTCTGGAGCCCGGTGTATTGCGGGGTGTAGCCGCACTGGGAGGCCGTGTTGACGACCAGCACCGGTTTGCCCGCGAAATCGGCGAGCCGAATCGGCTCACCGGCCAGCGCCGCGAAGGAGAAGCGATAGGCGGTCATCTTGCTCGCTGCATTGTCGGCACGAGCAGCCTGCGACGTGAGCGTCGCACCCGACAACGAGGCGCCAATGCCGAGAACAACCATCCTGCGATCGATCATGTGAATCTCCCTGAGCAGAGCCAGCCCCGTCAGCATGAATGTGCCCGCGCTCGACCGGCCGCTGCTTCAACGGCCGCCACGTTGCGCTGGATCAGACTGCGTTCCGGCATGGGGATACCCCTGCCGTGGGGCGGAAAGAGGGACGTCGTCGGTCGTCAGCGCAGCGAAAGGATGAACTCGGTGCCCTCGCCGGTTTCGCCCTGATTGATGCCTTGATCGGACACGATCAGCGAACTTCCGGTCGACAGGGCTTCGCCGAGCCACGCCATGACATCGGCGGGAATGGTGATGCGATCGAGCGCCTCGGCCGCGCTGCTCAGCTGAACGACCTGTTTCGGCTCGGCATCGGCGCCCGCGGACTTCTTACCCCGCCGGACCGCCCTGGCAGTGCCATCGTTCGCCGCGGTGCTCCGCGCCGAGGAGGGCAGCGAGACGACGGACCAGCGCATCGTCGCCGGATCGGCCTTGTCAGCCGTCGCGGTGAACACGTGGGTGCCGAGCGGCTTGTCGCCCGGTGCGATGGTGACCGGGGTGTTGAACACCGGAGCGAAGTTCTGCCGCACGTACAGCTTCGAATCCTTGCGGCTGATGAAGATCGCGATCTGGCTGTTGCGCTTCAATTCGGGCTTGGGCGCAATCGGCTTGTCCGGTGCGGCAACACGCGACTGATCCTTAGCGAGATCGTTGGGATCGACCGGCTTCGCCGGTGCCTCTGCCGCCGGTGTGGGCGGCGACGCAGGCTGCTCCGCGATCGGGGCGTCGGCAGGCTTGGACTCTACCGACTTGGATTCAGCAGGCTTGAGTTCGGTCGAACCGGTGGCTTCGGCATTCGCCGATGCCTCAGCCGGCTTCTCGAGAGCCGGAGCGGCCACCTGCGCAACATTCGTGGGCTCGCTCGCCGGAGCCACGTCGCCGGGGGCAGACCTTGCCTCTGCGTCGGCGGTCGCGGGCTCAATCTTGATCTCGGCGACACTGGGCCTCAGATCGGCAGTATCGCTTTGAACCTCCATCGGGAGCGAGCGCGATGGTTCGGCGCTTGGGGAAGCGTCCGAGACCATCGGAGGGAGTCCGTTGGCGTTGCTGGCATCGGCGGTCCGCACCTGGCGCGACGCGGCGGGCGATCCTTCGCCGGAGCGCGGGCTCTCGGCATGACCGATCGTGGCGCGCAGATCCGTCGTCGCGACTGTGATCGCGGTGGTGACGGCGGCGCCCTTGTCCGACTTGATCGCTGCCGGCGCAGTCGCGTCGGGTTGCACCGATGCGCTCGGCTGCGGTGCCTTCAGGGCAGCGAGCATCGGATGCGAGAAACTCGCAGGAGCCACTTCGCTCGGCGTGACCAGGACCCGGGATCCCATGCGCGTCCAGCCATAGAAGCGGGTTGCAAAGCTTGCCGGCATGCGGATGCAGCCATGCGAGGCTGGGTAGCCGGGCAGCACGCCCGCATGGAGCGCGACGCCCGACCAGGTGATGCGCTGCATGAACGGCATCGGGGCGCCGCTATAGATGTTGGAGCGATGGAATTTCTGCTTCTGAATGACGCTGAACACGCCCAACGGCGTGGAATGTCCCTTCATGCCGGTCGAGACCGGTGCTTCCGCGAACAGACCGTTTGCGTCGTAGACCTTGAGCTGCTGCTTGTTGATCGACACCGCGATCGTGACCGGTCCTTGCGGCTTGGCAGCCTCCTTCTCGGTCTTTGTCAGCTTGTCGAGGTGGCGCGCCTTGGGCTTGCGCGGCATGGCCGGGCGTATGGTCGGAGCAATGGTGACGGGCTGAGCGTCGTTCCAGTAGTAATATGACGCTGCGTCAGCCTGTGAGGTCGCTGCTATGGCAAGCGGAACTGAAACGATTGCTGCACAATAGAACCGCCCCCTGGCGGCTGCACGAACGCAGAGCATTCCGGCAAATCCTCAAGAACCATCTGGTCTTTAGTGTCGCAGACGGAGTCTGCGTTCACCAGCTTGGGGCTTCTGCCCTGCGTGATTTCGTTCCAATCGTAGCAGAAAAGCCTCACATCCCGTTAAACGGGTAGTGGAAGGTCACGGGCTGGAGCGCCTTCCTTGCAGGCATTTGTGTCCCTACATGGGCGGTATGCCGAGCATCGGCGGTATAACGGAGACCGACATGTCGTTCAGAGCCACCAAACGGTTTGATCTGTGGCTGAAAACCCTCGCTTGCCTGCTGCTTATCGGATTGTCCTCGCCTGTGATCTCAGCATACGCCGCGGACGAGCCGGATCTGATCTTCCGTCGGTCGACCGTGTTCAAATTGCTCAGCCCGAATGACAAGCTCGCGACCTATGGCGTTGATGATCCAGAGGTCGAGGGCGTTGCCTGCCACTTCACGGTGCCGCAGAAGGGCGGCTATGTCGGTTGGCTGGGCCTGGCCGAGGAGGTCTCCGACATCTCGCTCGCATGCCGGCAGATCGGCCCGATCAGGTTCAAGCGCAAGCTCGAACAGGCCGACGACATGTTCCGGCAGCGGCGGTCGCTGTTCTTCAAGAAGATGCAGATCGTTCGTGGCTGCGATGCCAAGCGCAACGTGCTGGTCTACATGGTTTACTCGGACAGGCTGATCGAGGGCTCACCGAAGAACTCGACCTCCTCCGTCCCGATCATGCCTTGGGGCAAATCCGATGACGGCGCAGTCCAGAAGTGCGGTGATTTCATTCAATAAGGGACCTGCCAAGGGACGATCGGCTGCCGAAAGCCTCGCTGGGCAATTTGTGCTTGGCAGGATCGTGGCAGCCGATCAGCCGGACCAGGCTCTGTGGCGTCGAGCCGGCATAGCCCTCGGTTCGCTGCTGCGCCATCGGCGTAGCCGGCGAGCCGCGGCGAGATACCTTCGGTTTGGGTGTGTGCAAGCGCCTGCCCATGGTGACCCTGAGGGAGCAACGTCGTTCCCCAACGCGCCGCGCTGCTGGGTCGCCGTAGCGATCTGGGAGGTTCTCCCTGCCGGCCACGGTTAACGCCAGGTCGTTAAGAAGCTCTCCATCGACAGATTGACGGTCGCCCCGGATCGCGCTGGCTCGGCCAAAGCAGGTGGCGCTTTAGATCACTCTCGTTTTGATTGTATTTTGTGTCGTCGGGTGGGTTGCGATGAAACGGAGCGGCGGGCCCATGAAACCATTTTGTGCCCGTGCCGCAGGCCGCTTGAAACGTGAAGCGGGTATGAAAGCGTGGGCGGCATGCGAATCGTGTCGTCGCGGCCTGCGTGGATGACATGACGAAAAACAAACACCAGCGGTCCACCATGCGTTTTCGACTGGATGCTGCGGCGCTTGCCGTGCTGCCGTGCCTCTTCTGGTCCTTCGTCGAGGCGCGGACGACGACCCGATTGCCAGATCTGCGCGGCGAGTTCGTACGGCAATGTGCGCCTCATATGCTCGACCGGTGGACGCGTCCTGAAGCTGTCTGCTCCTGCCTGCATGACCATGCGGCCGCGATGGTGGAGGATGCCGACTTGCGTGAGGCGCTGCTGCGCGGGATCAGTGAGACCGGCGTGCCGACCATCGAGATCGATTGGGTGCCCGCACCGAAGCGAGCGGAGATCGGGCCCACGTTCACCAAGATCGCGAAGCCCGCGCTGCAGTGCATGTTCGATCCGGCCAACTGATCGGCTGTCTGAACCGATGTCGATCAGCGTCCATCGTCCGCGGTGCTCGTCGTCAATCCAGGCCATATTGCGACATCAATGACTGCACGTCCGGCCGGCGCATGATGCGCGAGATCCGGGTACTGATGGCATCCTCGTCGCTGTGTCTCGACGATCTCGCAGTAGGCTTGGGCGCAGGGCGGGCCGCTGCCGCGCTTGCACGGGTTGGCTGATGTCCCGCAGGAGCGGGCTTTTCGGCGGACGACGAGGCGGCCGGTTGCGTCCCCGTGGTCTGGGTGGCCGCCGCGGCCGGCAGGCCGGACTGGGGCGGCGCGGCAACGGGAGCGGTCGCGGGGACGAGGGCCGGTGAAGCTGCGGCCGTGACGGGCGGCGTCGCGGCCGGTGCCATCGGGCGTGTTTCGGTGGTGGCGGCCACGGGCGGTGTCGCGAGCATTGGATTCGACGTCTTGGCAGCTTCAGCAACGGGGGCGGCGGCCGTGAGCGAGTTGGTACGCGTCTGCGACGAAGCTGCCTCAGGCGCCGGGACGGGCGCAGCCAGTGCGGTGAGCGCCGGGGCTGGCGGCGAGATCGGCGCCGGCGGTTCGATCACCGGAAGCGGGGCGGCGATGGCCGCATTGCCTGCGGAGGCGGCCTCGCTGGTGATCTTTTCGCTGCGGTCCAGCTCGGGCTTCCTGATATCGCTGGGGACATTGAGGGCTTGAGTTTGCGCGTGGGCCAGCATCTGCCGCGCGGTCATCGGCGTCTCCGCCGAAGCCGAGATCGGCAACAGGACGGCGGTCGCGAAGGCCAGCTGCAGGGTCCTCGTAGACGATGTGAACTTGATCATGGCCGGTCCTTGCGGTGTGAGATCTGCACTGGGTTCGTTCAGGCCGCGGCGCTGGCCGTCGCCCGGTCGTGGGCGACGACGACACGCTGGCCGCGCATCTTGGCGATGACCTCGTCGCGTGGGCCGAATGCCAGCGTCTTGCCGAAGGCCATCACCATGATGCGGTCAACATGCGCCAGAAGCTGCGGGCGGTGCGTGACGACGATCACGGTTCGGCCGGCGGCCTTCGCCTGGGCCATGGCCTGCGCCAGCGCCCGCTCGCCGTCCTCGTCGAGGTTCGAGTTCGGCTCGTCGAGGATCAGGAGCCGCGGATTGCCGTAGAGCGCGCGGGCGAGGCCGACGCGCTGTCGCATGCCGCCGGACAATGCCACGCCGCCTTCACCGATCGGCGTGTCGTAGCCGTTGGGCAGGCGCAGGATCACCTCATGCGCGCCGGCGGCCTTGGCGGCAGCGACAACGGCGGCCTCGTCGACCTTCGCAAGCCGGGCGATGTTGTCGGCGACGGTGCCCGAGAACAGTTCGATGTCCTGCGGCAGGTAACCGATATGCTTGCCGAGCCGGTTTGGGTCCCATTGGCTGTAGGCGGCGCCGTCGATGCGGATCACGCCTTCGCGCAGCGGCCAGACGCCGGCCATGGCGCGCGCCATGCTCGACTTGCCGCTGGCGGAGGCGCCGACGATCGCGAGACTCTCGCCGGCCTTGAGCGAAAAGCTGACGCCCTTGACCGAGGGGCGGCCGGCCGCCGGCGGCCACACCACGGCGTTCTCGACGTCGATGTCGCCGCGCGGCGTCGGCAGCGCGGTCGGGGCGGCCGTGACCGGCAAGGCCTGGAACAGCTCCTCCAGCCTGCGGTAGGCCGAGCGGAATGCGATGATGCGCTTCCACTGCCCGACGACCTGCTCGACCGGGGCCAGCGCGCGGCCCATGATGATCGACGTCGCCATCATCGCGCCGGGCGAGATCTGCTGCTCGATCGCGAGCCAGGCGCCGATGCACAGCAGCGAGGTCTGCACCGCCATGCGCGCGAACTTGGTGACGGAATGCATCGCCGCGCCCCGCTCGACGAGGGTGCTGTGGGCATCGACCATCGCCGACTGCCGGCAGCTCCAGCGGTCCATGACAATGTCGCCCATGCCGAGGCCGCGCACGACCTCGCCATTGCGCAGCGCCGCCGCGACGAAGCGCGAGGCCTCGTTGGCCAGCGCGTTGGTGCGCTCGACGCTGGCGCGCGTGTAGAATTCGGTGAGCAGCGCCAGCGAGAACAGCACGATCGCGCCGAGCAGCGAGAGGATGCCGAGATAGGCATGCTGCAGAAAGCACAGCGCGACGAACACCGGCGTCCACGGCAGATCGCAGGCGATGGCGGCGGTGCCGCTGGAGATGCAGTCGCGGATGGTCTCGGCGTCACGGATGATCTGCTGGCCGAAGCGATGCCGCGGCGACAGCTCCGCCTTCATCATCGTCTCGAACAGCGGGTGGCGCAGCGTGCCTTCGAACTGCACGCCGGCCCGGGCCAAAACGCCGGAACGGGCGAATTCGAGGACGCCATACAACACCAGGAAGACACCCACGATGAGCGTCAGCATGACCAGCGTGCCGAGATTGCGGCTGGTGAGGACGCGGTCGTAGACCTGCATGGAATAGAGCGGCGAGGCGAGCATGCTCGCATTGATGAAGAGGCTGAGCACGAAGGTCGCGGTGAGCGCGGGAAAGCAGGCGCGGAGCGCGGTTCCCAGCGGGCTTCGGGTGGTGCTCGTCATGTCGGATCCCCTTGCGATGGTGCTGGGAGCTTCGCCTGGGGCACCCGTCGTCGACCGTGACTGACCTCACATAGCTCGAGGCTGATCTGCCGGCGCTTGAGTTGGCCGGTGGCAGCCGCTACCGGATGGTTCAGCCGTGCTCAGATTTCGCAGCTTGCCTGAATCACAGTGAGCTCATGCCTGCCGTAACGTCCCAGAACATCCGGCTCATGTCCGGCCTCGTCCTGTTTGCGTTCGCCGCGACGCATTTTCTCAACCATGCGGTGGGTCTGTTCAGCCTCGAGGCGATGGACGAGGTGCAGGAATGGCGACTGGTCGTCACCCGATCGTGGCCGGGAATGATCGTGCTGTCGGCGGCATTGCTCGCGCATGTCGTGCTGGCGTTCGCCAAAACGGTTCAGCGCGGCACGTGGCGGCTGTCCTCGTGGGAGTTTGTTCAGATCGCCACCGGATTTGCGATCCCGCTGCTGTTGCTGCCGCATGTCATCGAGACCCACATGGCTCATGCGATGTTCGGCGTTCAGGATGGCTACCTCTATGCGCTGGCGTTGCTGTGGCCCAAGGCGGCCTGGATTCAGGCCGCGCTGCTGCTGCTGGTCTGGATCCACGGCTGCGTCGGCCTGCATCATTGGCTGAAATTCCGGAGCTGGTACCGCCTCGTCCAGCCGCTGCTGGTTGTTCTCGCCGTCGCGGTGCCGATGGCGGCGCTGATGGGGTTCGTGGTGTCCGGACGCGCCGTCGCCACGTTGCTCGGCAATCCCGGTATGGCCGAGCAGATGCGCCAGGTCACCCATTGGCCGAGCGAACTCGACGGAAAGTGGATCGCCCTGCTGCAGGTTTCGGCGCAGATCGCGGTCGTCGCGCTGCTCGTTGCAGGCGTGACGATCATCGTGTTCCGTCACGTCGCGTCCCTCGCGGCGCCGAAGATCGCCATTGCTTTCACGGGTGGTGCGACGGTGCGGGCCGCGGTCGGTCCGACGCTGCTGGAGATCATCGGCAGCAACGATCTTTCGCAGCGATCCGACTGCGGCGGCCGTGCCCGCTGCGGTCTTTGTCGCGTCCGCGTTGATGAAGGTGCGGAGACGCTGGCACCGCCCGGCCACGCGGAGCGCGTCATGCTCGCCGACTTGGCGGCACCGGCGAATGTGCGCCTGGCCTGCCAGATCCGTCCGGCGGCGCCGCTGACGATCACGCGTCTCCTCGGCGGCGATCAAGCGGAGAGGGCGCCCCTCGTCGACCACCTTACCGCCGAGCGCCGTGCGGTATGCCTGGTCCACGTCCGCGTCCGTCCGCTTGCGGCCATTGCGCGCGACCGGCTGCCATCCGACCTCGGGTTCATGATGAACGAGATCTTTGGCGCCATTGGCAGGGCGATCGAAGCCCATTCCGGGCGCATCGATCGTTTCCTCGGCAATGGCGTGCTCGCCGTCTTCGGCGAGGAGCAGGGAGCAGAACAAGGCTGCCGCGATGCGCTGCAGGCGATCGGTGCCATGGACGTGGTCATGGACCGCGTCAACGAAAAGATCGCCGCGGAGATCGGTCGGCCCGTCGAGCTGGCGATTGGTGCTCACCTTGGCGACATCGTTGTCGGGCAACTGACCCTTGGACGCACGTCGCAGGTGGCTGTGCTCGGGCTCGGGACGGAGTGGCCGGCGCTTCTGGCTGAATTGGCGGACACCAGAGGTTGGCAGCTCGCGATGTCCGGTGGCGTGGCGGCAGCAGGCGGCCTTGCTGATCTGGATGGAGCGATACGTGAGAGGCTTGCCGATCCGGAACAGGGCAGCGAGCTGGACGCCATCGGCGTGCGGCGTGCCCGCGATCTTGCTGTCGTCGCGGGCGCGCCACCGGTGCCGTCGGCATAGGTGTCTCGGCTCATTTCTCACGGAACGTCTTGGCGAGCGTGTTGAGCAGCGGGCCGACCAGATATTCGAGCACGGTGCGCTCTCCCGTGGAGATGATGACGTCGGCCTGCATGCCCGGCAGGATCTTCTCGGCGATCTCGGGCGGGATGGTCGAATAGTCGATCACGACGCGCGCCGAATAGTAGCTCTGCTTGGTCGCCTCGTCCGACATCGCGTCCGCCGAGACGCTCGAGACCTTGCCGAAGATCGTCGGCGTCGTGCGCGAGGAGAAATTGGAGAAGCGCACCTCGGCCCTCTGGCCGATGGCGACGCTCTCGATGTCGCGCGGCGAGACGTGCGCCATCACGTCGACGCCTTCGCCGACCGGAACGATCTCGGCGAGCGTATCACCGGGCTTCACGACGGCGCCGACGGTGTGGACTTTCATGTTCATGACGATGCCGTCGCGCTCGGCGCGGATGTCGACCCGGCGCAGCACGTCCTCGGCGATGACCAGCTTCTCGCGCAGGTCCGACAGCTTGGCCCGGGTGCCGTCGAGCTGCTGGCCGACTTCGGTCAGATATTTCTGCAGCGTCTGATCGATCTGCAGGCGCGTCTGCGCGGCCGTCTGCGTCAGCCGCGCGACGTCGGCCTGCGCCTGGCCGAGATCGCCTTCGACGCGGGCGCGCTCGCGTTCCAGCTCGAGGAACTTGTTGCGCGGATAATAGCCTGCGGCGACCGCCGGGCGCACATTGTTCATCTGCGTCTCGAAGCTCGCGAGCTGCGCGGAGAGCGCGGCGCGCTGGCGGTCACGGCCGGCGAACTCCTGCTGCTGCTGGGCGATCTGCGAGTTGAGGATGTTGATCTGGCTGATCAGGCCATTGCGGCGCTCGACGAACAGCCGCTGCTGGTCGGCGATGGCAAGCGCCGCCTCCGGCACGTTCTGGCGGTTGAGCAACGTGTCGGGAAACGTGATCATCCGCGCATTTCCGCGCTCGGCGAGCAGGCGCGCCTCCTCGGCCAGCGACGCGTCCATCTGCTTGCGAAGGAGGTCGGTGTTGGCCTGGGCCTCGGTCGGCTGCAGCCGAAACAGCAGGTCGCCGCGATGCACGGCGTGAGTTTCCTTGGCCAGGATCTCCCTGATGATTCCGCCCTCACGGTGCTGAACCACCTTGTGATCGCCGGAGACGGACACGGTGCCCGGTGCGATCGCCGCGCGATCGAGCGGCGCATAGGCCGCCCACACGCCGAAGCCGCCGAACACCAGCGCGATCGACAGATAGCCGAGCAGGGCGTAACGGCTGAAATCGGCCTTGACCGGCTGCGGCCGGTCGGCCGCTTCGAAGAAGCCGTGATCCTGCACCGCTGACATCGACATGCTGCGTCCCCGCTTGTCCACGGGCAGGAGCATCGTCGATGCGCGGCTGTGGGACTGTGCGGAAGGTCACGCGCCGGAGGTCGGCGGCGAGAGCCGCATCGAACGAGGTCAGCTACTTCTTCTTCGGCCCGAAGCGCGGCACGCATTTCGTGGTGCGGACAATACCGGTTTCAGCCATCTTGGAGCCGGAGACCTCCTTCACCTGGCCGGCGGGGCAGGTGCCGTCATCGACCAGCACGCGCTGGCCGAGCCGGAGATCGGTGATGTCCTGCTCGCGCCCGACATATTGCGCCTGCGCGGGTGCGGCAACCAAAAGCAGGACACCGAGGACGCCGAGAGGGCGCGCTGCGACATTCGCGAACGAGGAGATTTGAGAACGCATCACTTTCCTTCGATCTTCAGTCCGTTTGGCCCGATATTGATCTGGACACCCTCCGGCTGCTTCTTGGCCTGATAGAAATTGTAGCCGAGCACGATGATCGCCGCGCTGAGAATGCCGAGGAGGAAATAAAGGATATTGCGGTGATCCGACATGTTAAATTCCAAAGTATGTTGCGGCCATTTTCGTATGCGCGAATGTACGGGCGGCCTTGCGATTCTGAAAGCAGCGGCGAATCCGGTGCAACTCTGCATGAGATTGTGATTTGCTGCAGTCATCGGCAATTGGAACCTCGACAGGCATGATCACCCAGGACATTACGCAGCGCATCGTCGACGCCGTCGATGCCGACTTCGACCGGCAGCTTGCGACCACGAGCGACTTCGTCGCCATCCCCTCGACCCGCGGCGCCGAAGGTCCGTGCCAGGACATGTTCAGCGATCTCCTGCGCGCGCGCGGTTACGAGGTCGACGACTGGCACATCGATCTCGACGATCTCAAGGAGATGCGCGGCTACGGCCCGATCGAGCACGACTTCTCGAGAGCACGCAGCGTGGTCGGAACCTACCGGCCGGCGACGTCGGCCGGGCGATCGCTGATCCTGCAGGGCCATTGCGACGTGGTGCCGGCCGGTCCGCTCGACATGTGGGAGACGCCGCCGTTCTCGCCGGTGATCCGCGACGGTCGGATGTATGGCCGCGGCGCCTGCGACATGAAGTCCGGTACCATCGGCGCGCTCTATGCGCTCGATGCCATCAAGGCTGCCGGCTTCAAGCCGACGGCGCGCATTCACATCCAATCCGTCATCGAGGAGGAGAGCACCGGCGTCGGCGCGCTGTCGACCCTGCAGCGCGGCTACCGCGCGGATGCCTGCTTCATCCCGGAGCCGACCAGCGGCAAGATGGTGCGTTCTCAGGTGGGCGTGATCTGGTTCCGCCTGAAGGTGCGCGGCTTCCCGGCGCATGTGTTCGAGGCCGGCGTCGGCGCCAATGCGATCCAGGCGAGCTATCATCTGATCCATGCGCTGGAGAAGCTCGAGGCGGACTGGAACGAGCGCGCCAAGAGCGATCGTCATTTCAGGACGCTCACGCATCCGATCAACTTCAATCCGGGCATCATCAAAGGCGGCGACTGGGCCTCGAGCGTGCCGGCCTGGTGCGACGTCGATTGCCGCATCGCCATCCTGCCGGGCTGGTCGGTCAAGGACTGCCAGAACGAGATCCTCGCCTGCGTCGCCGCGGCTTCGCGTGATCATCGTTTTCTCTCCAACAATCCGCCGGTCGTCGAGTGGTCGGGCTTCCTGTCCGAAGGCTACGAGTTGACCAATTCGGCCGAGCCGGAGGCGGCGTTCGGCAAGGCCTTCACCGCCGTCTACGGCGGCGAGGTCCAGGATCTCGTCTTCACGGCGCTCACGGATACCCGCTTCTACGGGCTCAACTACAACATCCCCAGCCTCTGCTTCGGCGCGACCGGCGCCGCCATGCACGGCTTCAACGAATATGTCGAGCTCGACTCGCTGCGCCAGGTGACCAAGACCATGGCGCTGTTCATCGCGGAGTGGTGCGGGATCGAGAAGGTCTGAGCGGCGGCACGATCGGACCGAAGCAATGACCTCTCAGGTCATTGCTTCGGGTTCGAAGCCGGGCGCATCCAGATGCGGCGCTGACCCGCGAAGACGGGTCGTCCGATCAACGGGGGAGGGAAGGCATGACGCCACTCGACAAGATCAATGCGATGAAGATGCCGTTCGCGGAATTGAAGGGTGTGACCTTCACCGAGGCCAGTGCCGATCGCGTCGTGGCGCAGATGCAGGTGCGGCCGGATCTCTGCACCCTGCATCACACCATTCATGGCGGCGCCGTCATGGCGCTGGCGGATTCGGTCGGCGCGGCCGCAACCGTGATCAACCTGCCGCAGGACGCCAAGGGCACCACGACGATCGAGAGCAAGACCAACTTCATCGGCGGCGCCAAGGAGGGGACGGTGGTGACGGCAACCGCCACGCCCGTGCATCGCGGCCGCCGCACCCAGGTGTGGCAAACCCGGATCGAGACCGACGACGGCAGGCTGGTCGCACTCGTGACCCAGACTCAGCTCGTGCTGTGATGATTCGTACACAAACGAATCGTTAACTCACGCGATCCTTGCATGGCCGCATGTTCTCTCCGTAGAGCGCGGGGCTTGCAATGAATGTTGCGATGCACAATATAGCTCTTGTCTAGGGAAAGACGTCTGTGTGCGAGGGCTCTCGAGAGGAGTCTCAGGCAGTGTCACAGGTAGATACTTTTCGTCCCCGGCCGGGCTTCGGCTATGTGCGGACCCTCAGCCAGCACGAAGAACTGCCGTTGCTGCGCGATCATCTGTTGCGGCTCGATGCGGAAAGCCGGCACGATCGATTCAACGGCTTCCTCGATGACAGTTTCATCGAACGCTATGCGGCCCGCTGTGCGGCCGATGGCACGATCGTCGTCGCCTACATGGAAAATGGCATGGTGCGCGGCGCCGCCGAGCTGCATCCGCCGGAGCAGTCCGAGGACGGGCTTCCGGAGATTGCGTTCAGCGTGGAGGCTTGCGTGCGTCGCCGCGGGGTCGGCAGCCTGCTGTTCCAGCGCGTGATCTCGGAGGCGCGGTGGAAGGGCTATCGCAAGCTCCGCGTCACGACGGGATCGCAGAACCATGCGATGCGGGCGCTGGCGGCCAAGTTCGGTGCGCATCTGGCGTTCCGTCACGGCGAATCGACCGGCACGATCGATCTGACCGAGCAGCCCCAGGATGAGCTGGCGAAGCTCGTGATCGATGCGCCGATCGCGGCAGCGCGGGCGTTCTTCACCCTCAATCGCGCCTGCTGGAAGCTCGTGACCCGGATGTACGGCGACAAGCGCGCCGCCTGAGCCGAGCCGTTGCTGCGACGATAAAGGCGCGACAGCGATCACCGCTGCCGCGCCTTTTCGTTTGATTGCATTGCCGATGCGCCCCGGAGGGCGGCGTTCAGGTGCCGGTGCGCTTGTCGAAATTGAAGCGGCGCACGGTGCGGCGCTCGACCACGACGGCACGCTGCTGCGTGCCCTGGTCGGCCGTGATGACGCGCGTGTTGGTGCGCGCGGCAACGCGGACTGCCTTCTTCACCTCGGGGAGCACCTGCTCGAGCGGCAGACCCATCAGCGCCGACGCGATCTCGGCCTGAGCCTGCACGTCGTCGGTGATGCCTGACGCAGCGAAGATCGCTTCTTCCAGTGTCGGGGGATCACGCCTGACGCGACGCGGACCGTACTTGGTGTTCCAATCTTCGCTCATGGGGGCCTCGTGAATCGTCCGGGATACCTAGAAGCAGAATTGTTGCATTGCAATATATATTCCGCGGGACAGCCCAGCTATGCGTTCACCATGTCGCGATTGGGCAACGCTGCCTGCGTCATGTGGATATCCTGGGGCCAGCGGCGCAAGGCCGCGAGCCCGGCTTTCGTGAGGACATAGACGCCGCGCTCGGCGCGGTCGAACCAACCATAGACGTTACGCTGCAAGATCTTCGGCGCATCCGGAATGTCCGCTCGGAGGTCGCGGACGCGTTTCGGCCCGCCCGACAGCGCCGAGGCGCAGGCCAGCGCCTGCTGCCGATAGGCCGTCATGATGGGAGCACGGGTCGAGCCGCCAGCGACGGGGTCGCCCTTGCGCCGCTGATGCTCGATCACGAGACGCGAACGTTTCTTGGGGTTCTTGCGCGGCGCCGTAGTGGGCGGCTGCACCAGCACTTCGATGTCTCCGGCTGAGGTCACGGCCAGCATGCCGAAGCCGAGCCGGCGGCACAGATTGCGGTAGCGGGAGTCGCTTTCGCGGCCCTTGCCGCGTGCCGACAGGTTCGCCGCAACCCACACCTCGTCACAGGCACCGGCCCGATCGACTGCCTGCAGCAGCAGTTCCAGGTTGAAGACCTGCTTCAGCTCGCAGACGACGACTACCGGCGGGTCGTCGCCCTTGAGCGCCACCACGTCGCAACCGCCGATTTCCCCTTTGACCGAGAAGCCGAGGTTTTCGAGGAAGCGTTTGACGGGAAGGTAGAGCGCGGTTTCCAAGGGGCCGTCCGATGTGTGCGACTCAGAGCGCGCGCGAGTCTAGCCCGCCGAGTCCGGTGATGTCAGCGCCAAGTCGGGGTGAACGGCTGGCTTCGCTACACCCGGCCGACAACCGGTAGCAGCGCGCCGGTCACGCCGCTCGCGGCGTCGCTGGCTAGAAACAGAATGACCTCCGCGAGTTCCTGCGGCGTCACCCATTTGTCGAAATCGGCCTTGGGCATGCTGGCGCGGTTGGCCGGCGTATCGATCGTCGACGGCAGGACGGCGTTGACGGTGATCTTGCCCTTCCATTCGGCCGCGAGTGCTTCCGTCAGGCGATGCACTCCCGACTTGGAGGCCGCATACGGGCCCATGCCGGCACTGGCCTGGAGCGCGCCCATGGCGCCGATGTTGACGATGCGGCCCGTGCTGGAGCGGACGAGATGCGGAATCGCCGCGCGCGATGCGTGCAGCGCGGTCATCAGGTTTCGCGCATGCATCGTCTCCCAGACGGAATCGTCGCCGTCGGCAGTCGTCTCGAACGCGAACGCGCCGGCGATGTTGATCAGCGCATCCAGAGTGCCGAAGTGGGCGGCGACGGAGTCGATCGCGACCTTTGCCTGCTCGGGGTCGGAGAGATCGACGCCTCCGAGCTCGATGCGGTCGTCACTCGCCGGGATTTCGGCCTGGGCATGATCGATCCCGGCCACATGCGCGCCCCGTGCGAGCGCGAGATCGGCCACGCTGCGTCCGAGCGCCCCTTGCGCACCCGTAATGACAATCACTGCTCCGTTCATTCCGTCCCTGGTCTCCGTTGACGCGCCCCACAGCGCCGCTCGTTATACTATGGCCCTGCCGATGAGTTGCAATGGCCGGGCGGCCGGGGCATGCAATTGCAATCAGAAAGCGTGGTTCGTCAGAGGTGACCATGACCGCGACAGGCTCTCTCGAATTTCCCGACGTTTCCACCGGTTTTCCTCGTCCGATCAGACGGTTCAGGGAGAGTCTGGATGCGCAGCGCAAGACCCGGATCGTGGCGCTTGGCTCATCTTCCACCGCCGGCACCAACGGAATTGTCGCTTTTCCGGCCCGGATCGAGCAGTCGCTGCGCAAGACCAATTTCGGCTGCCTGATCGACGTCCTCAATCGGGGTGTGGGCGGACAGGAATCCCCGGAGGAGCTCTCGCGTTTCGAATGCGACGTGATTGCGGAGCAGCCCTCGCTCGTCATCTGGCAGGTCGGCACCAACGCCGCCTACAGGCCCGAGGTCTACAGTCCCGATGACGTCGAGGCGGCGCTGCGCGTCGGCCTTCGATGGCTGGCGGGGCTGGCCATCGATGCCATCGTGATGGACCTGCAATATACGGCTGCCATCGTGACGGTGCCCAGCAGGCTGGCGCGTGCCGAGGACATTCAGCGGCGCATCGAGAAGGTCACGTCTGCGGCCGACGTCAATGTCTTCAGGCGCTGGAATCTGATGAAGAGCTGGCATGAGGCCGGCCAGATTCCGTTGTCGGCGCTCGACGACGGGCACGGCGACCGCTTGCATGTGAGCGAAGCCGCCACCGCGAAGATCAGCGACGTTTTGGCCAGCGCCATCATGGCGGCGCCGGTCGCGCTGGCCTGATCGATAAAATTAGCCGGACTTTCGTAAGTGGATTACCAGCGCGGCCCGCTAGCCTGTCGCTATGCCGCTTGAGGGGCGTTGGAGCTTTGACATGATGAGACATCTGCCGGACCATGGTTTGCCGCTGGTGCAACTGAAGGAGCAGCGGCGGGATCTGGTGGTCGCCTTGCAGAACCGTGCAGGTCCGGTGACCGGCTGGGAATTGATGCAGATCGCGGCGGTTCAACAGGCGATTTCCGCATTCGAGGAGGTGATTGCCGATCTCGACGCGATGGAAGCCGCCGAGACAGCCGATATCGAAGCGGCCTGATCGCTCAAGCGTATTCGGGCCGCCCAGGCTCACAGCGTGAGATAGCGCTCCTGTATTGTCTTCCGTGCCGCGCCGTCGATGCCGAGACCGTCGCGCAGGTAGGTGTCGACGTCGCCGAAATCATCACGCATGGCGTCGAACGCAGCTGCCAGGAACGAGGCCTGGACTGTCCCGATCGTCTGGACGACATCAGCGGGAAGATCCGGGTGAGCTGCAGTCTCGCGACGATAGAGCTGGTTCGTGAGCAGGTAATCTTCCAAGATGGCGTCATCCGGAACCTCGAGCGCGTGCAAGACCAGCGCGCAGGCCACACCGGTGCGATCCTTGCCGGCCGTGCAATGGATCACCAACGGGGCGTCCTCATTGAGAACATGCTGGAATAGCGCGCGGAAGCGCGGCGTGTAGCTGCGGACGTAGTTGCGGTAGGACTCGCGCATCAGCTCCAAGGCATGGTCGGTTGTGAGCTGTCCTCGTGTCGCCAGAGCCCGCAGCGCCGGCACCACGCTCGGCTCGATCGGCACGGAATGCACGGTGATCTCGGCGATGGTGCAGAGACCGGCAGCGCGCTCGTTGCGACCGCGGAAATCGAACGCCGTCCGAACGCCAAGCTCCCGCAGGACCGCGACGTCGGGCTCGGTCAGCTGTCCGAGATGGTTCGACCGAAACAGCTGCCGCCATCGCACGTGCCGGCCGTCCCTGCTGGGATATCCGCCGAGATCTCTGAAATTGCTGGCACCGTGAAGGCCGAGATGGCGGAGCGGATGGGCAGACATCAACCCATTCTAGGGGATGCGGGCTTCGATGTGAAACGCCGTTTCATCGACGCGACGCGTATGCGTAGCCTTCGACAGGATAGGGAAGACCATGAAACGGGTCACGACGGCGGCCTGTTTGACCCTGGCACGTCGAGCCCGCCGGCGGCCGTCAGCAGCGGCGAGAGACATGCAGACAGCGGCGCAAGAAAAAAGGGCCGGAACCTTGTCGGTCCGACCCTTCAGCAAAGGCGTGCTGGCGTCACGGTACAGTCTGACATCAGCGGTCCCACACCGGCTTGGCTTCCTGGATCGCCTCGTCATGATACCAGCTCGCGCTGTAGATCGTCGGCTGGATCGACGGCGCGATCGGCCGCTCAGGCGACGATCCGGACTGGCGAGGTGCAAGACCCGCTCGCCCTCCGCGCGGAAATTGGTAGATCGTTGCGGATCCCTCGTCCACATTGGTGCCCATTCCTCATTCTCCTTCCGTCGGCCACACATCAGGTTGCGCCCGACTCGTTCCGTTGTGGTTACCAGCGTCGATATCAGTGCTGCCCGGAGGGAATGCAACATGATCAAAACGAAATCACATGTTGCGCGTTTTGCAGGCATTTATGCATGTGCTCCCCCAGCAGCAATGTTCATCTGACCAACACTTGGGCTGGACCAAAGGTTGCGGACAGAGCTCCAACTCTTTTCGAAAATGTCCCGGAACTGCTGACGGCTTGTTCGGCCTCTCTTGCGCGTCGCCGCAAATGCCAAGGAATCAAGCGGGTTTTCGACAAGCTCTCCGCTCCGCCATGCGCTCCGTGCAATCCCGGTCGCGCTGCTTTGCCGCACCCCTGACGTGCAAAACCGGCCGGCAGCTCGGCCCCGATCGGTCTTCGTCCATGCGACGGGACGTCGCGGGACTTGGCACATTCCATGCTTAAGAGTGCGCTGGCCGATCGTGGCCGGGTAAGCGGGGAGCCTTCGATTGCTGGGCTCCCACCTTTCGATAAGACAGAGAGGCTCAATGACGAAATACAAGCTCGAGTACATCTGGCTCGACGGCTACAAGCCGGTGCCGAATTTGCGCGGCAAGACACAGATCAAGGAATTTTCCTCTTTTCCGACCCTGGAACAGCTGCCTCTTTGGGGCTTCGACGGCTCGTCGACGATGCAGGCCGAAGGCCATAGCTCCGACTGCGTGTTGAAGCCGGTCGCCGTGTATCCCGACGCCGCCCGCACCAACGGTGTGCTGGTGATGTGCGAAGTGATGATGCCGGACGGCAAGACCCCGCATCCGTCGAACGCCCGCGCCACCATCCTGGACGATCCAGACGCGTGGTTCGGCTTCGAGCAGGAGTACTTCTTCTACAAGGACGGCCGTCCGCTCGGCTTCCCGGAATACGGCTATCCGGCGCCGCAGGGCCCGTACTACACGGGCGTCGGCTTCAAGAACGTCGGCGACGTCGCCCGCAAGATCGTCGAAGAGCATCTCGACCTCTGCCTCGCGGCCGGCATCAACCACGAAGGCATCAACGCCGAGGTGGCGAAGGGCCAGTGGGAATTCCAGGTGTTCGGCAAGGGCTCGCGCACGGCTGCTGACCAGATGTGGATGGCCCGCTACCTGATGCTGCGCCTGACCGAAAAGTATGGCATCGACATCGAGTTCCACTGCAAGCCGCTCGGCGACACCGACTGGAACGGCTCGGGCATGCACTGCAACTTCTCGACCAAGTACATGCGCGAAGTCGGCGGCAAGGAGTATTTCGAGAAGCTGATGGACGCCTTCAAGGAAGCTCGCGCCGACCACATCGCTGTGTACGGTCCGGACAACCACATGCGCCTGACCGGCAAGCACGAGACCGCTTCGATCGACACCTTCAGCTGGGGTGTGGCCGACCGTGGCGCCTCGATTCGGGTGCCGCATTCCTTCGTGAACAATGCCTACAAGGGCTATCTGGAGGACCGCCGTCCGAACTCCCAGGGCGACCCCTACCAGATCGCGTCTCAGGTCCTGAAGACGATCGCGATGGTTCCGACCGGCGCGAAAGCCGCAGCCTAAGACGCCGACCACAATACCCCGGGGCCGGGGGCTGATATGATGATCCGCCGGAGCAGCCGCTTCGGCGGATCATTCGTTTGGCGGGCTCGAACGATCGGAGGCGGCCTTGGCCTTGATCAATCGCAAGTCCGGTTTCGATCGCAGCGGTATGTCTTTCCGTAGCGGTTTGTTTGGAAGCGGGGCATGGAATGAGCTATCGCAAGTGGGTTTCAGGCGTTCTGATCGCCTGTTCGGCCATCTCCCTGGCTGCAGGGCAGTCGCAGTCCAGTGCAGAACAATATCTGCCGCGGCTCGGCGACATCATGAATCTGATTCAGGTCAGACACGCGAAGCTCTGGTTCGCGGGACAGTCCAAGAATTGGGATCTCGCGTCCTATGAGCTCGCCCAGTTGAGGCAGAGCCTGACTGACGCCGCGGTCTTCTATTCGGGCCTGCCGGTGAACAATGTCACCACGCTCGGCCAGCCGATCCAGTCGATCTCGGACGCCATCGCTGCCAAGGATGGCAAGCGTTTCGCTTCCGCCGTGACCGAGCTGACGTCGGGATGCAACGCCTGCCACGCGACCATGGATCGGGGCTACGTCGCGATCCGCATCCCGACCGACAAACCGTTCGGCAACCAGGATTTTCGGCCTCAGGGCCGCTGACCGGGACGGGGCGGACAGAGCGGCGGAGGGCGCCCAAATTGCGCCTTCCACCGGCGGCGCGCATCGACTAAGAGCGGCGGCAACCTGTCCATGTCCTGAGACCTCATGATCCGCCTCGATAACGTCAGCAAGCAAGTCGGCCACCAGATTCTCTTCATCGAAGCCTCCGCCGCCCTCCAGCGCGGCGAAAAGATCGGCTTGGTCGGCCCCAACGGGGCCGGCAAGACGACGCTGTTCCGGATGATCTCAGGCCGCGAGCAGCCCGACGAGGGGCAGGTCTCGATCGATCGCGGCGTCTCGATCGGTTATTTCAACCAGGATGTCGGTGAGATGTCCGGCCGCAGCGCGGTGGCGGAGGTGATGGACGGCGCCGGGCCGGTGTCGTCGGTCGCCGCCGAGCTCAAGGAGCTCGAGGCCGCCATGGCCGATCCGGACCGCGCCGACGAGATGGACGAGATCATCGCGCGCTATGGCGAGGTGCTGGCGCAGTTCGAGGAGCTCGACGGCTACGCGCTCGACAGCCGCGCCCGCGAGGCGCTGGCCGGCCTCGGCTTCTCCGAGGAGATGATGGACAAGGACGTCGGCCTGTTGTCCGGCGGCTGGAAGATGCGCGTCGCGCTGGCGCGCATCCTCCTGATGCGCCCCGACGTGATGCTGCTCGACGAGCCGTCCAACCATCTCGATCTCGAGAGCCTGATCTGGCTGGAGCATTTCCTCAAGGGCTACGAGGGCGCGCTGCTGATGACCTCGCACGACCGCGAATTCATCAACCGCATCATCAACAAGGTGATCGAGATCGACGCCGGCCAGCTCACGACCTATTCCGGCGACTACGATTTCTACGAGCAGCAGCGGGCGTTGAACGAGAAGCAGCAGCAGGCGCAATATGAGCGCCAGCAGGCGATGCTCGCCAAGGAGATCAAGTTCATCGAGCGTTTCAAGGCGCGGGCCTCGCACGCGGCGCAGGTGCAGAGCCGGGTCAAGAAGCTCGACAAGATCGAGCGGGTCGAGCCGCCGAAGCGGCGCCAGACCGTGGCGTTCGACTTTCTGCCCGCGCCGCGCTCGGGCGAGGATGTGGTAGCCCTGAAGAACGTGTCCAAGAGCTACGGCAGCCGCCGCATCTACGACGGGCTGGACTTCATGATCCGGCGCCGCGAGCGCTGGTGCGTGATGGGCGTCAATGGCGCTGGCAAGTCGACCCTGTTGAAGCTCGTCGCCGGTAGCGCGGAGCCCGATGACGGTTCGGTGACGATCGGCGGCAGCGTCAAGATGGGCTACTTCGCGCAGCATGCGATGGACCTGCTGGACGGCGACGAGACCGTGTTCGAGTCGCTCGAGCATTCGTTTCCGCAAGCCGGTCAAGGCTCGTTGCGGGCCCTGGCGGGCTGCTTCGGATTCTCCGGCGACGACGTCGAAAAGAGATGTCGGGTGCTGTCGGGGGGCGAGAAGGCACGGCTCGTGATGGCCAAGATGCTCTACGATCCGCCCAACTTCCTGGTGCTGGACGAGCCGACCAACCATCTGGACATGGCGACCAAGGAGATGCTGATCGCGGCCCTGTCGAACTTCGAGGGCACCATGCTGTTCGTCTCGCACGATCGTCATTTCCTCGCCGCGCTCTCCAACCGCGTGCTCGAGCTGACCCCTGACGGCCTCCATCAGTATGGCGGCGGCTATACCGAGTATGTCGCCCGCAGCGGCCACGAAGCGCCGGGCCTGCGCAGCTGACGACGCGGCCATACTCGTCGTTCGTGCTCTGCTTGCCCTTTGTTCGCATCATCCCCGGCTAGCTCATCTGGACGTGGGTGAAGACGAACAGGAACAGCGCGCCGATCGCGATCAGGAAGATGCCGGCCCAGAGCGGCGCCGCCACGCCGCTCTTGTTTGTGGGATCGAGCACGGCCGTCTCGGGTTGTAGCGGATCGTAGTAGACGGTGACGTCGGTGTTGACCGGATATTTGGCGGCGACGGCTTCAGCGCTCGACCTGTCGGAATGCAGCGCGGTCCAGCCCCAATTCCAATGCGTGCTGTGGAAAGAGCGACCATCCACCGTGTAGCTGTATTCGATCGTGACCCGGAAACGCTCCTCTTCCGTTTCTCGTCCGCGATCGTCCTCACGTCGTGTGATCTCCATCGTCACGCCGGAGCGCGTGATGCGTCCCGGCGTAGTCGGCCAGGAGCGGCTCGCCAGGCGCTCCTGTCGCAGCTTCCAGTAGGAGGCGAGTGCGACGGCTCCGAAGCCGAACAGAGCGAACGGCATCAGGAAGGCGAACAGCGGCACGCCAGCCTCGGTCGTGAGCACCTTGCCGGCGAGCGAATGCGCCACCAACACGGCGGTCACGGCCGACAGCACGACGAACAGCGCCACAAGCGCCGCCGTGCCGCTGGCATTGGTAGGCTCGAGCACCGATTGCGAGGGGCGTTTCGGATCGTAAAAAACGCGGACCTTCGCGCCTTGCGGATATTTGCCGGTGAGTTCGTCGGCTTGCAGGCGCGTGACGCGGCTCGGGCTGCCGAAACGGATGCGGCGACCTTCGTAGCTCTTGCCCGACACCTCGTAGCGGTAGCGAATGTCAGGCTTGGCATCGGTGTCATCTGCCGACCGATGCGTCGCCGCGACAGACACCGCCGAGGCCACGATCTCGCCCTCGACGACCGGCCAGGCGCGGCCGCCGCTGGTCCTCTTGCGCTGAAGCCAGAGTCCGTAGCCGGAATTGAGGGCGAGAAAGCCGAAGATGCCGGCGGCGACACGGGTCCAGAGCAGGGCGGATGCGGTGAGCATGTTGATCTCGCATGGGCCCGCCAGGGCGGGCGACATGCAGTGGTGTCCTGCGGGTTCCCCTCGGTTCAACAGTGTGCCGGTCCTCCTCAGCTCTCCACCACTCGCCCATCGAGTTCTTCGACGGTCCGCAGGGCCCGCTGAGCGATTACGTCCACGTTGAAGCCAACCCGGCCTACGCCCTGCATGCGGGCATCCAGAACGTGATCGGGCAGAAGGTCCGCGAGATGGTGCCGGCCGAGGGCTGGGTCGAGCTCTATGGCGGCGTGCTGCGCCCTGCTGACCAAGCCGTTCGACATCGAGGCGCCCGCCGCCCGCGTCGTAGCTTGCCGATACGCTTCGCGCTGATGGAGCCCGCCGGCATGGCTTTGCCCCGCCAAGCATCATGGCGGGGCGCCAGTGTCGTCAGCCGCCAGCGCGTCAGCCGCCGGCCTCGCACTTCTTCATGAAGCTGGTCTTGGCCGCGCCGGCGAGCTTCTTGCCGTCGGAGCCGACCGCCTTGGTCTCACACGTCTCGGCCATGCACTTCTTCATGAACGAGGTCTTGGCGGCGCCGGCGAGCGCCTTGCCGTCCTTGCCGACGGCCTTGGTCTCGCAGCTGTCTTGGGCGAAGGCAGATCCGGCGGCGAAGGTCGCGAGCGCGGCAATCAGGAAAAACTTCTTCATGAGTGTGTCTCCTTGGGACAAACAACGCGGCGGATGGGACCCGCAAATCTTGGCGCGATCAAGTTTCCTGTTCGGGCTTGTCACCCGAAATCCGGCCGCAGGGCAGAGTTGGTTCATTACCGTGTCAGCCCTATGAGGCCGAGATGCGCATCTGCGGTAACCGTGTGCTCATGCGGTGCTGTGCTGCAGAAACGCGAGCGTCGCCGGGTCGCGCGCACCGTCGCAATAGCGATCGAGCGCCTGCGCGAAGATCCCGTTCGGGCTGATCGAATCGAACAGCGTCATGCATGAGCGGAATTTGGCATCGTCCGGAACACCCAGAATGTCGCGCAGCGACTTGCCCTGCACTGCGAGCACCAGTCGGGTGCATTCGACGAGTCGCGGGCCGAGCAGGGGATGCGCCAGATAGGCCTCGGCCTCGGCGCGGGAGCGGATCGCGTAGCGCTGCGCCATGGCGGAGCTGCCGAGCCCCTCGACCTGGGGAAAGATGAACCACATCCAGTGGCTTTGCTTGGCGCCGGCCGCAAGTTCGGCGGTCACGCGCGAATAAATCGAATCCTGTGCGTCGGCAAATCGGCCGAGATCATCCCATTCGGCGTTCATACATTCCTCCAACCGGCTGATTCATCGATATAATCGGCTTTCTGGGACGGTCGCGGCGCAGCCCGTGCCAGGCTTGGGCGTCGGTTCACGCCGGATCACTCCGGGCTGGCGTTTGTCTAGATTATGCCGCACTCTTGCCATCCTATGTCATGACGGGTCGAATCGTACCCCTTGGGGTCGGTCACCTTTCCCGGGTGGTCCGAAAAGGGGGGTATATCGGGGACGTGATGGCTTCCAGTGAAGCAAGCGTAGACGTTCTGTTGTCGCAAGGCCGCTTCGGGCGCTCCGAAGCGATCGCACTCGTGCTTGCAGCACTTGCGGTCGCAGCGGGCGCGGCCGCATGGGTCGGAGCCAACAGCGATGAGACGTCGCTTGCGAGCGCGGCGATTCCGGCCGCCGCCGCGCCGTCCATGACCTTCGAAACACGTTTCGCGCCGGCCTCCGCCTCGGCCACGGCCTATTCGGAAAAAGACGCGGTTCGCGCGCTCGACCGTTTCGCCCTTCGCGGCGCGATCGACCGCCAATTGCTCGATGCCCGGGCCGCGCTGGTGAAGGGCATGGAAGCGCGTGATCCGGGCGCTCGCGACCCCAGCAACAGCGATTGGCGGCCGATGTTGACGGAGGGCAATACCGTCACGATGCCTGCACCGGGCGTGCCGCTGCCGCGCCCGCGCCCGTCCGTCGCCAACCTGCCGACCAGCCTGGTTTCGGCCAGTGCGCCTGAAGCGGTCGGACGCGTCGACGATCGCTCCATCCTGCAGAAGCTGTCCGACCTGTTGCCGAGCCCGACCAAGTTCGCCTCGCTCGGTCCGGATAGCGGCATCGTCCGATCCGGAATCGATCTCGGTGCGCTCGGCTATGACAAGACCGCCGTGTACGACATCAAGGCCAAGATGGTGTATCTGCCGTCCGGCATCGGGCTCGAGGCCCATTCCGGCATGGGCAGCCTGCGCGACGACCCCGAGCACGTCAATCAGCGCATGGTTGGCGCGACCCCGCCCGCCACCTATGACCTGAAGCCGCGCGAAAAACCGTTTCACGGCGTTCGCGCCCTGCGCATGAACGTGGTGGAAGGATCGACGCTCGGCCGGAGCGGATTGCTGACCCACCCCTATATGCTGGGTCCGGAGGGTGATTCGAACGGCTGCGTCTCGATCAAGAATTACGATCGCTTCCTGAAGGCGTATGATGACGGCGAGTTCAACCGACTCGTTGTCGTCGTCGGGCTCGAGGCTGGCACCCCGACGCGGACCGCGCAAAAGACCGAGTGACGTTTTGTTGCTGGGCCTCGGCGCGACCTCGGCGGTGACGCCCGTCGCATCTTCCGGAAGGTCCCCATGATTGATCCCGCAAACTCGGAAACGCGTCTGCGTACTACCTTCAACATCAAGGTGAACGGCAAGCCGGTCGTGATTTCGACGGTCGGGCAGGCCCATCAGTTCCTCACCAGCCTCAACGCCGTCGAGTGGATGGAGTTCAAGTCGCTGCACGACCAGGCCATGGCCGCCCTGCAGGCCGCGGCCGACAACGCCATCATGACAGTGCAGGCCACCAACGCCGTGCGAACGCTGTTCGTGAGCGCGAAGCTGTTGTGAGACTGGATCATCCCCCAGGGCACCCGCGGCCTCTGGCTCGTGTTGATGCCTGCTTTACATTCGGTGTCATCGCCCGGCTTGCCGCCTCCGCTAAAGCTGCGGCGCGCCCTGGCGCTCGTTGCCGCGTCGAAGCCCATCGGGCGAAGACGGGACCGGGCGACCCAGTACGCCGCCGCAGTCGTGATTGATCGAGAGGCCGCGGCGTAGTGGATGTCCCGCCGGAGCCTGTCCTCGGGCTCGCCGAAGGCGAGACCCGGGGGCGGGGCATGACGGCGGTGGGTGGCGCCACGGTCTCTCAACATCGTCATGCCGGGGCGCGCGCATGCGCGAGCCCGGCATCCATAACCACGAGCGGGCGTGTCGGCCAGGTGTGTCGCTCCAGCGTGCTCCATCAGTTCTGCTGCGGCGTATGGATTCCAGGCTCGCGCTCCGCGCGCCCCGGAATGACACCGAGCGATTTGAAGCACCGTCCTGCGAAGTCTCATTCACGCACGCCCTCGCGTTCTCGCCGCGCTGATGCGCCCGAGTGATCCATCCGTCTTGCCCTCCGCACAGCAGAGGGCGCGGGGAATGCCGGGATGCTGGCCGCAACCCATGGCCCGCCTGCAGAAAAAAAGCAGGCGGCAGTCACCACAGGTTCAGCCGGGCAACCGGCATTCCCCGCGCGATGATCTTAACGGCTGCTTCGCGCGCTCCCCGGTGCGCCGGGCGTTCTGGTCACCGTGCACGACAACGCGCTTTGGGCGCGCCACCGTGGGGGGCATCAGCGTCGGGATGCCAGGACCACGCGACTTGACCGTACGCGACGTCAGCGTTCGTCGGCGCAAAGATGCGCTGCGCTGCCATCGCGTCCACCGCTCCTCCCGCTCCACGTCCGTGACGACCGCGAACCGCCCCTCCTGCGAGCGGGAGATGGCGCGACAAAAGCACTGAATTAGATTTAGGAAAAGCAGAATATTTTTGGCGGCGGGACTGGACAGGCCAAATCAGCTTGATGGGCCTGCGGAAAATCGTTTCCGCGCGCACCGCCGTTGCTGCCGATTCAGGCCCTGGAGGTGACGCCGCGAGATGGAAATGCGCCTTGATTTGCCCGACGGGCAGATGGTCGCTTCGTTCCGATGATCGTTGTTCGACCGAGAGCCGCGGGGCGAACATGTTTGTTAGTCGCCCGGCGCACGCTGATCGCGCGAGGAAGCGACGACAGGCCGAAGCACGCTCGATCCGCGCCACGCGAAACGACCGGGGATGGTCTTCGCCTGCATGCCGCGATGCACGCGCTGGGCCGTCCAACATCATTGCACGGGAATGGATCGGCGAGGCCCAGGCCGGGCTGCCGCTGGAGCTGTTCTACGAAGGCGGCGAGTGACTCTCGCTGATGCTGCGGCGCGGCCGCAGCGTCAGTCGGCCATCTCGGCGGCGTCGAGCGCGATCTCCTCGCGCTCGGCCTTCTCGGCCGTCGGAGCGTTGGCGGTCTCGGCCGTTTCGAAATCGTCCTCGGCGATCTCCTGGACAGGAGCCTCCTGGACCTCGGCCGTCTCGACCTGCTCGGCGGCGAGTTCGGCGGCCACGACGGCCTCCGGCCCGGCGTCGTCATTGGCCGGCGTCGAGAACAGGTTGGGGGCGGGAATGGTGGTGGGCACCACCGGCCGCTGCTTGGCCTTGTACCAGGACGAAAATTTCTGCGAGATGCCAGCTTCGAACTCGGCGAGCGGCATGCTGTTGCCGTCCTCGTCGGTGATGACGACCTGCCAGCCTTCCGCCTCCATCACCTGTGCGTTGGCGAGAACGATGAGGGCGCTTTCGCGCTGCTTGCGGATTGTCTGCTGCTCCCGCTCAGCCACCATCGTGTACGCCATGAACCTGACTCCCACACCTGAACTCGGGACACGTGATGGTCCGAAGCACCATCAGGACGCCGCCACTACGCCGTGAGAGTGTGAGCGCGGCTGGGCCGGATTGCGTTCGCCTAATGACAATTTGGCGGCGTCTCACGGGTTCCGGCAGCGCAAAAGGAGTCGAAGATGCAACAGGCCGCAAAATTGTGGTGCAGGAACGAGAGCGCTTGTTGAAGGCGCGCCGCGACGTGTCATCATTTGATTCTGCGGCGGCAACTGCTTCGCGACATCAGCGAAAGCAGCGGGTGAACCGGACAAACAGCGGGCGAATTGGGGACGGCGATGCGAACTCATCTGTTCAGGATGCGGAATTGGAATGTGGCGATGGCAGGGCTTGCGCTGGCGATGGTCGCCAGCCCGCGCGCGGGCCATGCCTTCACGGAGGACGACCAGCGGCGGCTGTGCACGGGCGACGTGTTCCGGCTGTGCTCGTCGGAGATTCCCGATCGCGACCGCATCATTGCCTGCATGATGAAGCAGCGCGCCAGCCTCAGCGACGGCTGCCGCAGCGTGTTCGGCCGGCCATCCGAGCGCTCCGCTTCGGCCACGGTGACGCGCTGAGCCTGCCTCGTCTCGTTTCTGCAACCACGCGCCGCCGGTCCATCGATCTGCGGCGTGACCATAATGACCTCCATGACATGACGGCGTGGTAGTCTGGCGCGGATCGTCCGGCCAGGAGTTGACCCGCCATGAGCTTCCGCATCCTCGTCCTCTACGGCTCCTATCGCTCCGACCGGATGGGCATCCGGCTCGCGCAATTCGTCGTGGACGGGTTGCGCGCCAAGGACCAGGACGTCGAGCTGATCGACGCCAAGGCGGTCGGCCTGCCGATGCTCGACCGCATGTACAAGGAATATCCGCCCGGCCAGGCGCCAGCGGCCATGGCCGAGCTTGCGGCCAAGATCCGTGCCGCCGACGGCTTCGTGTTCGTCACTGGCGAATATAACTGGGGCATGCAGCCGGGACTGAAGAACCTCACCGACCACTTTCTCGAGGAATGGTTCTGGCGTCCGGCGGCGATCGCGAGCTATTCCGCCGGCCGGCTCTCCGGGGCCCGGGCCGCCACGGCGTGGCACGGCACGTTGTCGGAGATGGGCATGGTGGTGGTGTCGAGCACGCTTGCCGTCGGCCCGATCGGTCAGGCGCTGTCCGCCGACGGCAGGCCGACCGGCGATTCCGGCCAGTCGCTGGAACGCGCGTTTCCGCGTTTTGCCGACGATCTCTTGTGGTGGGTCGAGGCGGGCAGGGAGCAGCGGGCGCGCCGGGCGCCACCTTACTGAGCGCGGGCATCAGTGCAGGCCGGAGCGCAAGCGCTCCGGCTCTTGCGCCACGTCCGCGAACCAGATCCGCTAACGTTGTTCGGCGCTGCCGGTCCCGTTGGTGACCGCGCGCTGACGCGCCGGGGCGCTTGCGCCCTGGCCCTGACATGGCCGCTCCATCCAGGTTCCGTCGGGGGCCTGCTGGTAGGCGCGGCACGGCAGGGACGACGTGGTCTGATCATCCGGCTTGGGCGTCTGGGAGCTTTTCGCCAGTGCGGGGGCGGCCGTCGCGACGAGGGCTGCCAGCGAACCGACGTAGATCATTTGGCTGATCCGCATCTTGGGGGTTCTCCTGCTCGAAGCACTCTCGATTCAAAGTCGAATTGTGGAAACTTTTAGGCAAATGGCGCCTGCCATGGCGGGAGGCTTAAGGATCGTTTGCGACGTGGCCTGCCTCGTTAAGACGTCCGCGGAGCTCCCGGCCGCGCGCGTGGCTTTCTCTGGGCTGGCGTTGCGCCAATGCTGACGCTAAGAGCGGCGTGACGCGCGCAAGCGCCCTCGTGACCGCGATGCGGCGCTCCGCCCGGAACGCCTTGTGCGGACAACGGACGCCGCCATGGCAGCCGGCGCTCCGACATCAGCCGCGCGATCACGGATCGCGGCGGTTCCGCTTCAGGGCGGGAGGGAGATCGCGCAGGCTGAGAACTGTGCGAGCATGACGAGACCCCGATTGCCCTCCCTGATCGCGCTGCGTGCCTTCGAGGCCGTCGGCCGCAAGGGCAGCGTGCGCGCCGCCGGCGACGAGCTCGCGGTCAGCCACACCGTGGTCTCGCGCCATCTGCAAAATCTGCAGCGCAGTCTGGGCGTGGCGCTGGTGCGGGCGGAGGGGCGGGGCCTCGCGCTGACCGAGGCCGGACGTCAGTTTCATGCCGAGGTCAGCCAGGCCTTCGACATCATCGCCCGCGCGACAATCTCGGTGCGGCCCGTGGCGCGTCCGACCCTGAACATCTGGTGCATTCCGGGCCTCGCCAATCGCCGCCTGCTGGCGCGGCTGCCCGAGCTGAGCGGCCCGCCGCGCAACTGGGACATCAATCTGCAGCCGACGCTGGCGCACCCCGATTTGCAGCGCGGCGAAGCGGATGCGGAGATCGTCTATGCCGAAGCGGTCGACCGGAGCGGCGGCCTGGTCGCTGAGGAGCTGGTGCGCCCACGCGTATTCCCGGTCGCAAGCCCGGCCTATCTGGCAAGGTTTCCGGCGATCGCGACACTCCCGGGCCTCGCCAGGGCCTCGCTGATCCACGAGGAATCCACCGCGCAATGGGAGCAATGGTTCGAGCTGGCGGGGTATCGGGAGCCGGTCACGTTGCGCGGTCAGCGGCTGTGGCACGCGCATCTCGCCATCGAAGCCGCCCGCTTCGGCCAGGGCGTCGCGCTCGCCAACGAGGTGTTGGTCGCCGATGATCTGCGCAGCGGTGCGCTGGTCGAGGTGATCCCCTCGGCACTCCACATGGGAGCCTATCAGCTCGTCGCGCTGCGGGAGCGCTGGGACGAGCCCGCGATCGTCGCGCTGCGGGCTTGGCTGAAGAATGTGCTCGCCGCGTAGCTGCGCGCTCGTCCCGCTGGGTCCGGTGCATTGCAGGCACCTGTCGTCGGGAACAAGCTGATTGATCGCGACGGCTCTCGGCGTAGCCTGCGGCTCGATTTTCCCACGAGGAGTTGAGCCATGGTTGCGAATTCGGCTGCGAACGAAGACCTGCTGGCGCGACGACACGAGGCCGTCGTCCGGGGCGTGAGCTATGCGACGCCGTTGTTTGCTGACCGCGCCCTCAACAGCGAGGTGTGGGACGTCGAGGGCAAGCGCTATGTCGACTTTGCCGGCGGCATCGCGGTGCTCAACACCGGCCACTGCCATCCGCATGTCGTTGCCGCGATCCGGGCGCAGCTCGACCGCTTCACCCACACCTGCTTCCAGGTGCTGCAATACGAGCCGTATGTGCGGCTGAGCGAGCGGCTCAACGCGCTGGCGCCGATTTCGGGGCCGGCCAAGTCGATCCTGCTGACGACCGGCGCGGAGGCGACCGAGAACGCCATCAAGATCGCGCGCGCGGCCACGGGGCGCAGCGGCATCATCGCCTTCACCGGCGCGTTCCACGGCCGCACCGCGCTCGCCAATGCGATGACCGGCAAGGTGATGCCGTACAAGAAGCATTTCGGGCCGCCGCTGCCAGGCGTCTGGCACGCGCCGTTCCCGATCTCCGGCAGCAACGTGACGGTCGAGGATACGCTGTCCTACATCAACTTCATCTTCAAGGCCGACATCGACGCCTCGCAGGTCGCGGCCATCATCATCGAGCCGGTGCAGGGCGAGGGCGGCTTCCACCAGGCGCCGCCGGACCTGATGCGCGGCCTGCGCCGCATCTGCGACAGCAATGGCATCGTGCTGATCGCCGACGAGGTGCAGACCGGCTTCGGCCGAACCGGCAAGATGTTCGCGATGGAGCACTACGACGTGCAGCCGGACCTGATCTGCGTCGCCAAGAGTCTCGCCGGCGGCATGCCGCTGTCCGGCGTGATCGGACGTGCCGCAATCATGGACGCCGCGGAGCCGGGCGGCCTCGGCGGCACCTATGGCGGCAATCCGCTGGCCTGCGCGGCGGCGCTCGCCGTGCTCGACGTGTTCGAGCAGGAGAAGCTGCTCGACCGCGCCAATGCGATCGGCGAGCGGCTGCGCGCGGCGATCGAGCGCTTCTCGCGCGCCAACAACCTGGTTCCGGTTTCCGGGCCGCGCGGTCCTGGCGCGATGGTTGCATTCGATATCCTGAAGCAGCGCGGCAGCGACGAGCCGGATTCCGAAATGACCAAGCGCGTGACCCGCGTGGCGCACGAGAACGGACTGATCCTGTTGTCCTGCGGCGTCACCGCGAGCACCATCCGCATCCTGGTGCCGCTGACCGCGTCCGACGAGATCGTGGACGAAGGGCTCGCGATCCTGGAGAAGTGCCTGGCCGCCTGACGCGTGGCCGAGGTGAACTGGAAGGCTGGAGGTTTGAGACGTGACCGACGCTGCGGCGGCTGTGCCGAATGACGTGATGGAGCGGCTCGCCGCCGCTGTCGATGCCAACTTCGCCAAGCAGGTCGCCTTCCTGCAGCAACTCGTCCAGTTCCGCAGCCTGCGTGGCGAGGAGGCGCCGGCGCAGGACTGGCTGGCTCGCGAGTTCGCGACCCGCGGCTATCAGGTCGACCGCTTCAGCCTCGAGGATGTCGACCTGATGCGCCATCCCAAGGCGGCGCCGATGGACAGCATCGCGCTCGACGGCTCGCAGCAGGTGGTGGCGACGCTCGACGGCGCGGGCAAGGGCCGCAGCCTGATTCTGCAGGGCCACATCGACGTCGTGCCGGAAGGGCCGACCGATCTCTGGGACGATCCACCCTATGAGGGGATCGTGCGCGACGGCTGGATGATCGGCCGCGGCGCGCAGGACATGAAGGCCGGCGTCTCCGCGATGATCTTCGCGCTCGACGCGATCAAGGCCGCCGGCTTCGTGCCGGACGGACGCATTCACCTGGAGACCGTGACCGAGGAGGAGAGCACCGGCAACGGCGCGCTCTCGACCTTGATGCGCGGCTACACGGCGGATGCCTGCCTGATCCCGGAGCCGACCGGCCACACGCTGACCCGCGCGCAGGTCGGCGCGATCTGGTTCCGGCTGCGCGTCCGCGGCACGCCGGTCCACGTTGCCTATGCCGAGACCGGCACCAATGCGATCCTCTCGGCGATGCATCTGATCCGCGCCTTCCAGGAGCACACGAAAGAGATCAACGCGCGTGCCAAGTCGAACGCCTGGTTCGCTGCGGTCAAGGATCCGATCAAGTTCAACGTCGGCATCATCAAGGGCGGCGACTGGGCGAGCTCGACGCCGGCCTGGTGCGACCTCGATTGCCGGCTGGGCGTGCTGCCGGGCGAGACGCCGGCGCAGGCCATGGCCGGCATCGAGCAGTGTCTCGCGAAGGCGCAGGCCGCAGACAGCTTCCTGTCGGAGAATCCGGTCGAGCTGGTGTGGAGCGGCTTCCAGGCCGATCCTGCGGTGTGCGAGCCCGGCAGCGCCGCCGAGGCGGCGCTGGCCGAGGTACATGCACGGGTATTCGAGAAGCCGCTCGACGTGCGGCTCTCTACGGCGGTCAACGACACCCGCTACTATCAGGTCGACTATGGCATCCCGGCGCTGTGCTACGGGCCCTATGGCATCGGTCCGCACGCGTTCGACGAGCGTGTCGATCTCGACAGCGTGCGCAAGACCACGCTGTCGATCGCGATGTTCGTCGCGCAATGGTGCGGACTGCGGCCGGCATGATCACGGTCGCGCTCCTCAGCCGTCCCGGACTGATGGATCCGATGCAGGCGCTGCTCGCGCGCGAGCTGCCGGGCGTGACCGTCGCGTCATGGCCGGAGTCGGCGGCACGCGACGCCGACCTTGCCGTGTGCTGGAAGCCGGAGCCCGGCGCGCTGGCGGCGATGCCGAAGCTGAAGCTGATCCATTCGATCGCAGCGGGCGTCGACAACATCCTGTCCGATCCGACCGTGCCGGACGTGCCGCTGTGCCGGATCGTCGATCCCGATATCTCCGCGGCCATGACCGAGTTCGTGCTGTGGGGGACGCTGTATTTCCACCGCGATTTCGATCGCGTCGTCAGCAATGCGCGCAACGGCGTGTGGCGGCGTTACGAGCAGCGCGCCGCGAAGGACCGCCGGGTCGGCATTCTCGGTCTCGGCGAGCTCGGCTTTGCGGCGGCGATCCGTCTCGTCGAGCTGGGGTTCGCGGTGAGCGCGTGGTCGCGCTCGCCCAAGGCGCTCGCCGGTGTGCGGACCTATGGCGGCGCCGATGCGCTCGACGCCTTCCTCGGCGAGACGGAGATCCTGATCTGCTTGCTGCCGCTGACGGCCTCGACCGAGGGCCTGCTCGATGCCGGGCGCCTGGGCCGGCTGCCCAAGGGCGCCGCGCTGATCCTGTGCAGCCGCGGCGAGCACCTGGCGACGGAGGATCTGGTCGCGCTGCTTCGCAGCGGCCATCTGCGCGGCGCGGTGCTCGATGTCTTCGCACATGAGCCGTTGCCCGCGGACGATGCGCTGTGGCGCGAGCCGGGCGTGCTGGTGACGCCGCACATGGCGGCGATCGCCTCCTGGGAGGTGATCGCGCAGCAGGTCGCGGAGAATGCGCGGCGGTTGCTGCGCGGAGAGCCGTTGCGGAACGTCGTCGATCGCGCCCGCGGCTACTGATTTACCAGCGTGTCTACTCGAGTGTCTGCACCGGCGGCGCGACCGGGCCGCGCGGCGCCGGCGGAGCGACAGCGACGGTCCGTGCAGGCGGGGGTGCGCTGCGCGGCGCGGCCTGCGGCTGCTGCTGAGACTCGGTCATCGCAGCCTGGCTGTCCCTGACCGGACGCCGAACCTGCTGCGACCGGGCTGCACGCGAGCGGCGGAAGCCCCAGGAGCGCGCGATCGAAGGACCTGCGGTATAGCCGACGACGGCGCCGGCAACGGCCCCGACCGGTCCAAATACGACGGCGCCCGACAAGGCGCCCAGTGCGGCATCGCCGCCGCGGTGCTCGTCGGCCATCGCCGCCGATGCCGTCAATGTCAGCGCCAAGGCCGCGGCCGTCAGCAGTCTGGTCATGAGATGTCCCCTCCGTCGCAACAGCGCCGAAATGGCGGACAAATGTGGCGAGAAGAATGCGAGGAGCGGAACCTGTAAGGAAGCCGGTAACCCTAATGCGGACACAATGTCTCAGCGCCGGGGAGGGCGCAGTGCGCAGCTCCGTTCAATGCATCGGGCCGAGCACCGACGTGAATGGCATGGCGATGATTTCCTCGCCGAGATCGTCGGAAATGTGCAGCACCCAGTCGCGCCAATCCTCCTCGCTCTCGGACGAGATCAGCGACTGCATGACGCGCTCGGCGTGATCACAGGCCTCGGCGAGATCGATGACCGCGGTTCCACGCCGATCGACGAGGAACTCATCGGGATTGGAGCAGTGGAAGAAGACCTGCGTCATGTCCGTCTCCTCAATCGCCCTCCGGCGAATCTCAGTCAGAAGTAACAGCGTGGCGGCGCGCGCGAAATCGGATTGATCACGTAAGGTAAATTACGGGGCGCAGTCTGGGCCGGTGGAACCGGACGTGCAGTGATCCAGCTCACGGAACGCATCGGCGCAGAGGAAGTTGTCGCGAACCATTCGATCCGGCGACAGGAGCTCGACATGATGTCTGAAGTCCAGATCCACGCGATCGCCCGGCAGATGCTCGAGATGCACGGCGCCTCGGCCGTCGCGCAGGCTGCGCAGAAGGCGCAGCAATGCGAAGCCAGTGGCGAGGCCGAGGAGGCCCGCGAATGGCGCCACATCGCGGACGCCATGAGGATGATGCGCGGTCCGCATCAGAGCTGACATCGGATTCCATTTTACCGAATATCGCCGCGCGGTCCGTCGGATCCGCCGACTCTGCTCCGCACCAGCCGGCGGTGGATACGTTCCGTCAAGGGAACGTGTGCCGCATCTCATCCTGGTTTCCGACCCATTTTCCACGCAAGAATCGGGCAACATGATTCGGCAGTGGATTCGCCGCTGACCAACGTTGCCGGCGCGCCCGCCGTCCAGGGATTATTGCCATGGTCTTCTTCAAGCGTGAGCTGAGCCCCGTCGAGATCTTCGAGCGTGCGCTGAAGGACAAGCAGGCCGCGCGGCAGCGGCTGACGGACCGTCTCCGCGTGGCCGAGGCGGCGCTGGACGAGAAGCGCGTCGTCGCGGAGCGGCTCGCCAAGGCCGGCGCCAGCAACGGGCAGCTCGATCGTGCCGAATCCAAGATGCAGGCCGTCGAGCAGAAGGCCAAGGCGCTGCGCGCATCCGTCGCCGAATGCGACGAGCAGATCATCCTGGCGGAGCGCGCCTTCGCCGACGCGGTGGCGCAGCGCGACCGCGACCGCGCCGCCAACGACATCGAGGCCGTCGCCACCGCCATCGAGCAGGCGGTTCCTCGCTTCGAAATCGGTGCGGCGGCGCTCGTCGATGCGGTCACGCGCGGCCGCGCGGCGCTGAGCGAGGCCAGTCGTTTCGCGTCCGATGTCGACGACATCCGCCGCGAGGTGCTCTCCGCCGCGGAGCTGATCTGCTGGGAGCTGCGCGCCGCCGCAAGCCGCACGCGGGCCGGCAACATCAACGTGGCCCTGCTGGCGCCGCCCGAGACGCGGCAACTGCCCGCGCCCGAGACCGACCGTCAGATGATCTATACGCTGAGCCCGCTGACCTGGCGCGAGGGCGAGGAGGTGAAGCGCGTCGCCGCGTTCACCATGACGGCGCTGCCCAAGGCCCTGTTGCCGCTGGCGCTGGCGCATCAGCACGTCGACTATCTCAACGCGCGCCGGGTCCAGACGCTGATGCACGTCCATGGCGGCGGACAGCAGCAGAGCGAGCCGATGCCCGACGATCCGGCGCTGGTCGATCTCGATGCGCTGGGTGCGCAGGCCGAGGAAAGCCCGCAGGCTGATGTCGCCTGAGCGCGTCCAAGCGCGCAGGCGCGCCGGAGCGCGGCTGAAGCTCGTTGGATCGGCCGTGCTGCTGCTGATTGTCATCAGCGCTGCACGGGCGGAAAATCTCGATGCCGGCAAATCCGGTGCGCGGCTGTTTGCGGACAGCTGCGCCACCTGTCATCGCTCGGCACGTGGGCTCGCCAAGGGGCGCTTTCGCCTGACGCTCTATCTGTTCCTGCAGAAGCACTACACCAGCAGCGACGACGCCGCGTCGGCCTTGAGCACCTATCTGCAGTCGGTCGATGCGCCGGCAGCCGCGCCGGCCCGCCGTCCCCCTTCGCGGCGCCCGGCCCATCGTGGTGAGACACGACCGCCGCGGCCGCCGCTGCCGGTGCGGGGACGTTAGCGATCGCGCTGCACGTCGCGCTCCGCCTCTCTCGTCACGTGAGGTGAACGGGCCGCGGCGATCGAATTTGAGCTGCTCAGGTGCAGCCGCTCGGCCCGCAGTTTTCCGGTGTGTGCCCGTCCGGGTGTGGCCGATATCCTCGACCTGGGCTATGCTCGTCGGCCAAGGTGCTCGACGCCTCCGGGAGGCCGATCTCGCGCGTGTCCGTGCGAAGCTGGCCGTCCCGAGCCGGATCATCGTGACGTCTCAGTCGTGCCACGAGCCGCGTTATCGTGATTGTGTTTTCGGGCGTTATGTCTTTTGACGTTGTGTTTGGGCTGTCTGAGGCGGGGCAGCGGCGATGATGACCTTACCGGAGCTCGCGGCAGCGGCGTTGGAGCGTTTCCTCAGCTCCTATATGCGACGCCGTTTCGGATCGTCTCATACCCAGTTGACGGAGATGCTTCCGGCAGCTGCGCGCATTGCGCTGGAATGCATCGGCAACAGCGATGCGCTGTATCACAACGTCGAGCACACCTTGCTGGTGACGTTGGCCGGCCACGAGATCCTGCGCGGCCGTGCGCTGCACAGCCACATGACGGCGGACGACTACGTCCACGTCATCCTGGCCTGCCTGCTTCACGACATCGGCTATGTCCGCGGCTTGTTCAGGGAAGACGATGTCAATGGCTTCGTCGTCGATCGCGGCGGCCGCAAGATCTGCCTGCCGCGCGGCTCCTCCGATGCCAGCCTGATGCCGTATCACGTCGACCGCTCGAAGCTGTACGTGATCAACCGCATCGAAGGCATGGCGCCGCTGGACAAGGACCGCATCGCCCGCGCCATCGAGGGCACGCGCTTTCCGCCGCTCGCCGGCCAGCAGTTCGACGAGGAGCAGTCGATCGTGCGCGCCGCCGACCTGATCGGCCAGCTCGGCGACCCCAACTACATCCGCAAGGCCAACGCGCTGTATCACGAGTTCGAGGAGGTCGGCATCAACCGGCAGCTCGGCTATGAGTCACCGGCCGACATCGTCAATCGTTATCCGCAGTTTTATTGGAACAGCGTCGCCCCGCACATCCAGACCGAGATCCGCTATCTCAACATGACATCGACGGGGCGCCAGTGGATCGCCAACCTCTATGCCAACGTGTTCCGCGCCGAACGCGACATCTCGCTGTCGGGCCCGCAGAGTTGACTGGCTGGAGTCAACGCCGGCCGCCGACCTCGTCGATGTGGTCGAGCAGGTCGGCCGGGTCCTCGTAGACGCGGATGGCGCCGGACTGGCGCAATTCCTCCGAGCCATAGCCACCGCTCAACAGGCCGACGCCGAGCGCCCGGCAGCGGGTTGCGGCAAGCATGTCCCAGATGCTGTCGCCGATCACGACCGCGCGCTCGATCGGCGCGTCGAGGCGGGCGGCGGCCGCGAGAAACAGATCGGGATCAGGCTTGGCGTAGCGGACCTCGTCGCGGGTCACGACGGCGCTGGTCTTGGGGTCGACGCCGAGCGCGGCGAGATTGACGGCCGCCGTTTCCATTCTGCCGCTGGTCGCGATCGCCCAGGGGATGCCGGCATCGGTCAGGAAACCCAGCAGCTCGCGGGCGCCGGGCAGGGGCCGGACCTGGCCTCCGAGCTTCTGATAGGCCGCCGCATGCGCTTTCCGCAGCCGCTCGATCCGCTCGGACTCGATGGCAAAACCTGTCTCGCGCAGCAACTGATTGGTGAACAGGCCGCCGCTCATGCCGATCTTGCGGTGGATGCGCCAGACCGAGAGCTCGATGTTCTCGGCATCCAGCGCCGTCTTCCAGGCGAGCACGTGCTGATAGACGCTGTCGACCAGCGTGCCGTCGAGGTCGAACAGGAAGGCGGTTTCGATGCACATGGCTCGCTCCGGGCTGGATGTCTGCTGCGTAGCAGCTCAAGGCCAAGCGGCAGCGGCCATCCGGGTTCCTGCCCGCCGCAGGGCTGTGCCGGTGCCCGCTATGGCGGTGCGCTGGTCGACGACCGGCGCGTCATTCGGCCATTGCCGGCAACGCGCCGCGAGGTCTTTCCGCCAGCCTCGCGGCCGCTCCGGGGTCAGCCCTTGGGACGGATGAAGCCGGCCAGCGTCTTCTTCTGCTCCTCGCACCAGTTCGTCATGCCGAGGCGGCGCTGATCCATGTCGATGGCCTGCGTGGCGACGGCGACCTCCGCCATCAGCTCGTCGTCCTGCTTCTCGCCCATCTTGCCGCCGGTGTGCATATAGGCGATCGCCTTGCGCACTTTCTCGGTCGTGCCGTCAGGCATCTTCATGTCCTGCGCCTTCTGGACCAGATCCTGATAGACGACATCGACACCGGGACATTCGACCTTGGTGGCGAACGCCTCCAGCACCATGGTCGTATACATGTGGCGTGGCTCGGCGCTGCCCGGTGTCAGGGCCGCCAGCAATGCCGCAATGGTCAATGCCGCAAGGGTTGACGTGTAAAGCAGACCGTTTCGCATTCTCTGGCTACCTCCCGCTTGTTTTCGGCGAGGCTAGCCTGTGGGCGAAGCGCGGGCAACAACGAGCGCAGTGCAGCACGCGCGAATTGATCGAAGGGGGCGCCGGCTACTTGTTCAGCCGCCGCTCCTGCTCCTTGAGCAGAACGTCGAGCTCCTCGCTCTGCTGCGCGAGGCGGTCGGCGTTGCGCTCCTCGTCCGCGGCACCCGACTGCGAGGCGGCCTGCTCGGTGATCTGGCGGATGTTGTCGCGCAGGATCGCGATGCGGTCTGCGAGGTCGGAGGCGGACAGGACGGTCGGATCGGTCAGGCTCATGAACCCCTCGGGGATGCGCATTGTCAGGCGCAGTTCCTTAGCTCGGAAAGCCGCGTCGCCACAAGTGGATCGACGACATCGATCACCGCCGCGCCGATCGGCGCGGACCAGCGCGGGCGCCTGTGCGGATCCTTCAGCGCACCGGCATTGGCGGGCGCACCACGGGCTGATCCGGATCGACCGGCGCCGACGGCAGCGGCATCGGGGCGGGCGGCGGAGGGGCCATGCTGGTTGCGGCCGGCGGCGGCATGCGCGGCCGGTGCGGTGCCGCCGCACCAGGCTGTGCCGGGGTCACGGCCGCCGTTGCAGGGCGCGCGGCCGGGCGCGGCCGGATCGTCTGCTCGATGGCGCGCGGATCGAACGACCGTGCTTCCGCGGTCCGCTCGCTCGGCCGCTCGGCGGGCCTGTCGCTGGACTTGGCCTCGGCGACCCGCGCCATGTCGCGGACCATCTGCTCCTGCCCGGCCTTCAGCTGTGCGAGGCTCGTCTTCAGCTCGCCGATCTGCTGGCTCAAGGCAGCGAGGTCGTGGGCCATCGATTGCAGCAACTGCGCCTGCTCCTGCGAGGTCGCGCCAACCGCGCTCGTTGCGTGCTCCTGCACCTCGGCCGGCGCTTCTGCGGCCGCCTGCTGGGGCGCGGTCGCGGCTGGCTGTGCCGCGGCATCCTTGTCGGCGTTCGAAGCCAGCGAGATCCGCGGCATCCAATGCGCGATCATCTCCTGGGCCTGGTCTCCATAGCTCTGCCAGGCGGCTGCGGCGACGGCGCTGCCGACCGCGAACAGCACCGCCAGAATGGTGCGCACGGCCCAGGTGGCGAACGTGCTGCGCTCTCCGGTGACTGCGAAGTCGCTGGTCGCCTGCGTCCTGTAGTCAGGGTCGATCTTCGGCGAGGGCACGTCCGGTGGCCGTTGCGAGCTGCGCCTGTCCGCTTCGGCGGCAGTGCGATCGGCGCGGGCCGCCAGCACGATCTCGGGATCGATCACGGCATGAGGCTGCTGATCGCCGTCCTTGGTCGTCGTTGCAAGCATTGACGCTCCGTCCTCCGTTGTCGTCCGCCTCGCAGGCGGCGCTCGGCTCTGTTCCGATGCGTCGTCCTACCAACGCCTCGTGCACCCACGCTTCGCGTACTCACGCTGCATCGTACTGACGCTTCGTGACACCAACGTCGGATGACGACTGCGCCACGAAACGCTCGGCCTCTCCGGCCGCATCAGCACAGAACCTGGATACCGGTTGTCCCTCGTGCCCACGCATCTGCATGTTCACGGTGATCCATCTTGGCCAGAGCCGCATACTCGGGAACGTCCCATCATCGTTCCGTCGCGCCGACGCTCTGCTGATTCCCATTCTCATCGACACTTGGTCATATCCGCCCCAACCAAGGCGAAGACATGGCGGTTGCGCGACCCATGCGACCTCCACCTCTGGCCGCAGGCGGAGCATACCCCGAATGCACCGCGAAGGCTATGCCGACGGCGTTTCGCCGTGCCGGCGAGATCCTGGCCATTGTTACCGACCGGTGCCGCGAAATGAAGCGTCGATCGGCCCGTCAACGCTTGAGAATGTCGCCCGTGGGCACCCGGATCTCGCAGCAGAGGCCGCTCGGTTCGAAGCGCCGGACAACGCGGGCACCGACCTCGTACGGCAGCATCTGTTCCAGCAGCACGGTTCCAAAACCCTGGCGCTGCGCACCCAGCGGACGGCCGGACATGCCGGTCTCGGTCCAGTCGATGACCAGCCAGTCGGCCGCGTCGCGCTCATCGAGCCGCCATTCGATCCTGATGAAGCCCCGCGGCACTGTCAGCGCACCGTATTTCAGTGCATTGGTCGCGAGCTCGTGCATGGCAAGCCCGATGCTCTCGGCCGCCTTCGGCTTCAGCCGCACCTGGGGGCCCGACAGCGAGAATTGCCTGTCCTCGCGCGCGGCGCCGGCGCGCAGCTCATCGGCGATCAGTTCGGCCAGATCGAAACCGGCGAGGGGATCGCGCGTGACGACCGCCTGGATGCGCGACAGCGCTGTGATGCGGCCTTCGAGGTGACTGGCGAAATCCTCGACACTGTCGCTCGAGTCGCCCGTGCGGCGGATGATCGAGCGGATCACGGCGAGCATGTTGCGGACGCGGTGCTGCAGCTCGGCGAGCAGCAGCTTCTGGTGCTCCGAGGCCGAGACCAGCGCCGTGATGTCTTGGGTGATGCCGCCGATGCGCTGCACCCGTCCCAGCTCGTCGACCATGGGAAAACTACGGATGCGCAGCCAGCGCGTGACGTCGTCCGGCTGGCTGACGATACGGACATCCAGGCTGTCGCGCTGGCCACGCCGGGCGCGCTCGAGGCTCTCGATGGCGCGGGGCCGGTCCTCCGGCAGCATGAGCTCGGTCCACGATGCCAGATGGTCGCCGCGGAGCACAGCGCTGCGCGGGACGCCATAGATCGTCTCGAATGCGGGGCTGAGATATTCCCAGCGGAGGGTCTCGGCATCGCGGATCCACACGACGTCGGAGGATGCTTCGCCGAACTGGCGGAAGCGCGCCTCGCTGTCGCGCAGCGCGGCCTCGGTGCGCTTGCGGTCGTCGATGTTCATCGCGAGCCCGACCAGGGTGCCGTCGCCGAGGTCACGGCCGGCGAACATCATCCAGGCGCGTTCCCCGTCCTTGCGAAAATACTGCTTCTCATAGGGACCGATCCGGCCCGTCTGCCGCAGCAGCTCGATCTGGTCGCTCGATGTGCGCATCCATTCCGGGGGTGTCAGGCTCTTCCAGGTCAGCTCGCCGCTGTCGATGTCCTGGCGCGAATAGCCTGTCATCGCCAAGAAGGCCTCGTTGGCGTCGATCAGGGTGCCGGCTGCATGATCGAAGAACAGCACGCCGACCGAATCGATCTCGAGGAGGCGGCGCAGCCGATGATCGCCGGCATCGCCGCCGTTCGAATGCGGCTGCCGTGCGGACGGCCCTGCCTCCGGCAGCTCGCTGCACCCGAGGCAGACGGCAAGCTCGGGATCGGTCTGTGCGAGGGCAAGCACGTCCGAATCGATCGCAAGCAGGTGTACATCGGCCCAGAAATGGGCTGTGCGCAGATAGGCGAGGAAGGCCGCCAGCAGATCGAACCTGGTGTTGCCGAAGGCATGTCGGATTGCGCGCCGCGAGCGGTCGGAATCAGCACGCTGCATGAACAGCACCGACGCGGCCTCGAACAGGTCCGCCTCACCATCGCTGCCCGGCTCCGGGATGTCGAGCGGGGGCTGGACGAGTTCAAGCCGGTCGAGCGCCGCCGCGGCGCGCGCGGGATCCGCGAGCGGCCGCGCGAGCAGGTGACGCGCCCGATCGATCGTCTCCGGGCGAGACGTCGAGTCACCCGCGGGCTTGCCCAATCCGACCAGAAATCCGAAATGCCGGGTCAGACAATAAGGCGAGCGGTTGAGGCGCGACAGATGGACGGCGAGCCGCTCCTTGAAAAGGGCCGGAAGCGGGGTGTCGAGATAGGCGCATTTGGCGAACTGCCAGAGCTGTCGGGTCGCCTCAGGCGCCGACGGCGCCGACCTGAACAGGTTGGGCATCAGCCCGAGGCGCTGCACGATCTCCTGCTCGAAGGGTCCGTCCACCATGCGCTGTTCGACCATCGCCGTTTCCCCGGCAGAGTGCCGACACGGTCAGCATAGCGCAAGCGCCAGCGCTCCGAACCTCTCACTCATTCGCGTCGAGCTGACGGCCTTCGCGGTCCAAATGCAAGTAATTCGCGTTGAACAGGCCGGCGCTCATCAGGCGCTCGAGGTCCGGAAGTACCAGCATCTTGCCCTTGAGCACGATCAGGTTGCTGGCGCGCAGTTCCTGCAGCGTGCGGTTGACGTGGACCTTCGACAGGCCTGTCGCCTCGGCGAGATCTGCCTGGGTGAGAGGGAAGCTGCAACTGCTGTCGTCGGCCAGGCCCGCCAGCCGCAGCCGGAAGAACAGTTCGCACAACAGGTGAGCCATGCGTTCGGACGCGGTGCGTTGCCCGAGATTCATGGTCCATTCGCGCTGGATTGCGGCGTTGACCAGCGTCTCCCACCAGAACGCCGTCGCAATGCGTGGATAGCCGGCGCTGATCTCGTCGAAGAACTCGCGCGGCAGGTCGGCGATCGACACCGGCGTGATGGTGCCGATCGAATGGTCCATCTCGCGCAGGATGAAGATGTTGAGATCGCAGATATCGCCAGGCAGGAAGAACGAGACGATCTGGCGGCGGCCGTCCTCGAGCTGCTTGTAGCGGCAGGCCCAGCCGTTCAGGATCAGATGCACGTCCTTGGGCTTCTCGCCTTCGCGCGCGATGTCGGTGCGTGGCGCGAAGGTCCTTACCCGTTGAGCCGCCGCGCGGTTGAGCATCAGGCGGTCGGCCGCAGAGAGGCGGACGAAATTCTCGAGCTTGCGGACCAGATGACTCAAAGAGTGGTTCCCCCGAGTTGGTTTATTGGGGTTCCATTCGGTGCGACTTCAATAACTTATGTTAGCATGATACCGCGTTGACCGCTGATCTTTCTGCACCTGCGCGCGGAACCAAAGTGCGGCCCGCAGCCGGGGACTGCTGCGGCATCTTGGCGATGCTCCTGCCCTCAGCGATGCTCGGAGCTGGGCAACATCGCGCGAGTCCGACCAGTCCTTCGCGCCCCTGTCGTGGAACTCTCATGAAATCTGATGCGGCATCACCGTCGAAGCCCGTGAAATTACGGGACCCGATGCGTGATCGCGGCGATCTGGCGCTCGGCGAAACCTGTGTAGTTAAGGCCCCCTTAGTTCCGGCTTCTGGGTTGATCAAAACAAGCAACTGGAAATGCATCAATGCGAGCCGGTCAGCTCTTTGCGGCATCGATGCTCTCGGTCACGGCGCTTGCCTGTGTTCTCGGGGGGCGAGGTGCTGGTATCTCACTATCGCGCCTACGCGAGCAGAACCGAAGCGATCAAGTCCGTCGACAAGGCCGGGCAGCAGGCCGACGCCGCCTTCGCCAAAGCGAAAGCGGCCGTTGAGACGCTCTCCGACAGCCAAGCCATCTTCGACGGACTGAGCGCTGCCAAGGCAAAGCTCACCGACGTGCGCACGATGGTCGACCGCGCCGCAAGGCCGGATCGAGGTCGATCGCGAACGGATCGAGTCGAGCATCGATCAACTCGGCAATCCTCCGTCCGCGCCGCCTGACGACGGGACTGCACGGCACGGCATCCGAACATCATGAGGGCCAGCTCGGACCGGCGCTCATATCGTTCGCTCGCTTGCCCTTGTCGAGGTTCTGCGCCATTTCGAGATGATGCTGCAGGGCCGGCAGGGTTTTGCCGGCCCATTCCTTCAGCGCCGGATTGTCGCCGCCCTTCGCATAACGCTCGAACAGCGACACCGCGTTCTTGTGGGCGCTGACCTGCATGTCGTCGAAATCCGAGCTGAAGTCCTTGCCGCTCGCTGCCTTCAGCTTGTCGAGCTTGCTCTGATGCGCGCTGTCGAGAACGGCGGGCAGCTGGACCTTGACCTTGCCGCTCTCGACCATGCTCTTCAGCCCGGTCGAAGTCTTGGTGTGATCCTTGACGATCTGCGCGGCGAAGCTCTTCTCCTGCGCGTTGCCCTTCTGCTCGCCGAACTGGTTCAATTTGCAGTTCGAACATGTCGCTGATGGCGACCTGCTTGACGAAGTCCTCGGTGATCGGCGCAATGCCGAGCGCCGAATTCACCCCGGTCTTTTCGCCGACGGATTGGGCGAGGGCAGGGCCCGCCAGCACCAGGCAGCCGAGCGTGATGAGTGTGCGTCGCGCGGATCGTTCCTCTCGTTGGTTGCAGACCTAAACCGAGAGATGTGCACGATGTTCGGACGAGCTGGCGCGCGCTGCGCGGCCTGCCCGGTGAGAAGACGCCGCGAGCAGCCGACGTAGCCGCAGAGCGTCGGCGGGTGCCGCGCTCTTCTGGTCGTTGTCGAAAAAGACGTAGACGTCGATGCCGCGCGACGCCCAGGCGCGCATGCGCTTGGCCCAGGCCTCGAGTGTCGCGTCCGGATAGTTGTCCTTGTAGCGGCCGCCCGGACCATGGCCGCGCACATAGACGAAATCGGCCGTGCGCCTCCACGGTGCCGGCGCGTCGTGATGGTCCGACAGGCAGAGCGAGATGTTCGAATCCCTCAGCAGGCGCATGATGGCCGGTGTGTACCAGCTCGGGTGACGGAATTCGAAGCTGTAGCGCCGGTGCGTCGGCAGCAGCGGCAGAAACGACTCGAGCCGTTCTGGATTCGCTTCGAATTGCGGCGGCAGCTGGAACAGCACGGGGCCGGCCTTGTCGCCGAGCAGCGACAGCCGGCTCTCCATCAGCGCGATGCTGTTGACCGAGCGCGCAGACAGGCGCTTCCAATGCGTGATGAACTTGGAGGCCTTCCAGGCGAAAACGAAATCGGGCCCGGTCTGATCGCGCCAGCCGCGGACGGCAGCTTCCGTCGGTGTCCTGTAGAACACGCCATTCAGCTCGGTGGTCTCGAACTGGCTGGCGTAGTAGGGCAGCCGATGTCTGATCAGCAGTCCCGGCGGAAAGAACGCGCCGCGCCAGGACTCGTAGTGCCATCCCGATGTGCCTATCACGACCCGGGCCATCATCGTCCTCTCGCCGAGACAAGACCTCGAAAGCAAAGCGTCGTGATGGCGTTCGGGTTCCTTTCAAAGCCGCAGCAGACGATACGGCGCGTGGTCTAGCGCTCCGCGGCGTGCAGCACCGGCGCGCTCAACAGCTCGTTGATATGCGCCGCCGTCTCCGCCTGCATCGCCTTCTTCAGCATGATGTCGCGTTCGGGGCCTGCGGGAAGACGTGCTGCCGCCTCGCGGGCAGCGGCTGCAGCCTGCTGCAGCCGCTGGCGGAACGACACTGTCTGCTTGCGCCGGTTCCGGGTGACCTTCATGGCGAAACTCCTGTTGATCCTCCGAACATGAGTCTGCTGCCCTGCCGAGGGGCTGTCGCTAACACACGTTAGCGTGCACTTCACTATCCCTGGAGGTCCCGTCGGAACTCACGATGAGTGTTGTGGTGCTGATTAGTTGTTCGAGCGATCGGGGTCATTGCCCGGAACGCTGAGATGCACCTCGTGGCCTTGCTTGATGGCCAGCGTCGCAGCTGATGCAGCGGATTCGAACGCAGCCTCTTTGGTCGCGTAGTCGCCATGGGCGTTGCCGTCATGCAGCACGCTCCAATGATCGCCGACCGCAACGATGGCGTATTGAGCCAGTCCCATATCGTCCTCCATTCTTCGCGTCATTGGGCTGAAGGCCGTCAGCCGCCGGATGCCGTGACGCGCCAGACCGTATTGCCGACATCGTCGGCAATCAGCAGGGCGCCGGTCTTGTCCACGGCGAGACCGACCGGCCGGCCGCGCGCCTCGTTCCGATCATTGAGGAAGCCGGTCACGACGTCCTGGGCTTCGCCGTTCGGCTTGCCGCCATCGAAGGGGACGTAGACCACCTTGTAGCCGTTCAACGGCGTGCGGTTCCAGCTGCCGTGCTCGCCGACGAACGCGCCGCCGCGATAGGCCTGCGGCAGTGCGCTGGCGGTGTAGAACGTCATGCCGAGCGGCGCGACATGCGAGCTGAGCGCGTAGTCCGGGACGATGGCCTTTTCGACCAGGTCCGGCCGCTGCGGCTGCACGCGGGGATCGACATGCTGGCCGTAATAGCTGTATGGCCAGCCATAGAAGCCGCCGTCCTTCACCGAGGTCATGTAGTCGGGCACGAGGTCCGGACCGATCTCGTCACGCTCGTTCACGACCGTCCACAGCGCGCCGCTCTGCGGCTCGAAGCTCAATCCGTTCGGATTGCGCAGGCCGCTCGCGAATACCCGCCAGCGTCCCGTGGTGCGATCCACCTCGAGAATGGCGGCACGGTTCTTCTCGGTCTCGATGCCGTTCTCGGTGATGTTGCTGTTGGAGCCGACGCCCACATAGAGCAACCGGCCGTCGGGGCTCGCCACCAGGCTCTTGGTCCAGTGATGATCGATCGGGCCGCCCGGCAGCGCGGCAAGCGTCGTGCCCGCGTCCTTCATCTGGGTTTCGCCCGGCGTGTAGGGATATCGAACGATGGCGTCGGTGTTGGCGATGTAGAGATCGTTGCCGACCAGAGCGATCCCGAACGGCGAATTGAGATGGTCGATGAACAGGCTCTGCTGCTCGGGAATGCCATCGCCATTGGCGTCGTGCAACAATGTGACGCGGTTGCTCGCTCCGGTGTCGCCGCCCGATGTGGCCCAGGATTCGACGAGAGCCATCACGATGTCCTTCGGCCGTTTCGCCGGCGGCGGGGGCGGCGCTTTCGATTCCACCACCAGCACGTCGCCGTCCGGCAGCGTGTAGAGCGAGCGCGGATGCTGCAGGCCGGTCGCGAGCGCCTCGATCTTCAGGCCCGGCGCGACTTTGGGAGTCTCGCCCTGTTTCCAGCCGACCACCGTGGCGACGTTCATCGGCGGCAACAGGTATTGCGTCAATGCGGGGAGCTTGACGTTGGCGCCGATCTCGGCGTTCGGATCGCCGCCTTCGTTGCACGCGGTGAGAGCAAGCGCGGATATTCCGAGCAGGAGGGCTGTGAGCAGAGGCGCGAGGCGGGAGGAGCCGGACGGCGTCATCGTGCGACTCCCACCCTGTGACGATACACGAGCGACCAACCGAGCCAGCCGGTGACGGGCAGGATCAGCACCGTGACGAGCGACAGGATGAGGCCGGTCGGCACGACCGAGGTCCAGGCATCGCGTGAATGGACCAAGTTGTTGAAGAAGGCCAGCACCAGGGCGATGAGGTTGCCGGCCATGTGCGGCCAGGCCGGTGCCTGCGACCGGATCAGCCGATTGCCAAGGAAGTCGATGAGCCCGGCGATGCCGGCCAGCACGCCCATGATCAGTCCGACCAGCAGCAGCCAGGCGGAGATATCCGCCCACATGATTTCAGCGGTCCGCCAATAGGCGATGTCGGTGACGAACGCTCCGATGAAGCAGACGATAGGGAACGGCACCAGCATCGGATGGATCGGATGCCGTGCGATCTGCGCCGTTGGCTCCGGGGATGGTCGGGTGGTTTCGGCGGTCGCCACGGCCGTCTCCTCGATTGGACCTGTTGCAGCGTGGAGAACCGTCGGCCTCAACAGGTGTTCCGATGACACCGACGGATTTGGCGTGGCGCTCACGCAACGTCACGCGACGGCCGCCGCCGCCCGGGCGCCCGTGCCGGCGTGTCGGTCAGCGGTCCTGTTCAGCGGACCGGTGCCGCGCGCGCTGTCGCCGGCCGCGTCGTTGCGCGGCGCCGTCGGCGCGGGTGCGGGCGGCTGGCTCTGGCTGGGCGCCGTGCCAGTTGTCTGCCGGCTCTTGGTTTGGACCCCGGGGCGACCGTTCGCTCCCGGTGCCGTCGAACCGCGGGGCAGCCGGCCCCTTCTCAGCCCGCCGCCTTGGGTCTACCCGGCCGGCCGATAGCCTGTTAAGCAACTGCGCAGGACGGGGCGGTCCCCGCGGATACGAGATTGAGAGGAAGCGGCAATGATTCAGACGGTCGGCATCATCGGAGCAGGCACCATGGGCAACGGCATCGCGCAGGTGTGCGCCGCCGCGGGCGTTCCGGTCGTCATGGTCGACATCTCGGAGCAGGCCGTGGCGCGCGGGCTGGCGACGGTGGGCTCCAGCCTCGATCGCCTGGTCAAGAAGGAGAAGATGACGACCGCCGACAAGGACAGGGCGTTGTCGCTCATCACCGGCACCGCCGACAAGGCGAAGCTGTCGAACTGCGACTTGGTCATCGAGGCCGCCACGGAGAACGAGGAGTTGAAGCTCAAGATCCTCAAGGACCTCTCTGCCGGTCTGAAACCCGAGGCGCTGATCGCGACCAACACCTCCTCGATCTCGATCACCAAGCTGGCCACCGCCACCGACCGGCCCGACCGCTTTATCGGCATGCACTTCTTCAATCCGGTGCCGATGATGGCGCTGCTCGAACTGATCCGCGGCCTGCAGACCTCGGATGCGACCCATGCGGCCGCCGCCGATTTCGCCAAGCGGATCGGCAAGGTCGCGATCACCGCGAAGAACAGCCCGGGCTTTGCCGTAAACCGCATCCTGTGCCCGATGATCAACGAGGCGATCTTCGCGTATTCGGAAGGCATTGCGACCGCGGCCGACATCGACGAGGGCATGAAGCTCGGCTGCAATCACCCCATCGGTCCGCTGGCGCTGGCCGATCTGATCGGTCTCGACACGATGCTGTCGGTGATGGAGGTGTTCTACAACGGCTTCAACGATCCGAAGTATCGGCCGGCGCCGTTGCTGAAGGAGATGGTGGCCGCAGGCCAGCTCGGCCGCAAGACCGGCAAGGGCTTCTACGACTACAGCAAGTAGCTGCGGCAGATTGCGTCGGCGGCGGGTGACGCCTGCACCCGCCGTGCATCAGGCGATGAAGGATTTCGTTTCGGGGACATTGGTCGGGGACATTGGGAATGCGGCGATGCCGCGAGCGGGTATCTCGGCTGCCATTGGTCAACTGATTGCTGCACGCGATCGACTGATCACACGTTCCAATGTTCGCGTTGCGCAGTATCAACCCGAGTATCGGGCCTCGAGCCGCAGATAGCTACAAAGCTCGCGCTGAAGTGATCCAGATGGACGGCACAGCGCCGGGCGGGCAAGGGGCCATGCCTCGCTGATGCAGCCCACTAAGCCGCGACCCGGCGTGCCGTTCGTGATTTTCCGCTATGCGATGGTCCGAAGCGAGTCCCGTCGCACTCAGCGGATCTGGTACGGAGGTGGAGTCATAGAACCTCCCTGCAATCAGATGGTTTGTTGTCGTTCGGACATCGCGGCGTCGTCAGGAACGGCCACCGAGATTGGACGACGCGGTTATCGTCCTCCCGGCTGCCTGTGCTGTCAAGGCGCATCCTGACGCATTGATGAATTCGGCGTTACGGGGCGTCGATACTGCGAGTGCAGGAAAACTTTGATCACGCGCTGGTCTGATGACAAATCCGTGCAAATCACTACATGAGGGTGGCCGAGCCGTGTCGGTCGAAGAAGGTTCGCGATTGCGCCCGGTCGAGCGCGCGTCGTCCGCAGCGGCGGAGACGATCAGCATGTTTTATGTAGGCGTAGTGCTTGGGGGCGACAAACGGGCTGCACGGCGCATTGATGTGGCGCGTTAGACGGCCCAAAGTCGTCAGCGACGAAGCTGAAGGTTCCGGGAACCAAAGAATTCGTGGTGTTTTGTTTGCCGCGAGAAGCAAGGCAGGAGAACAGCGATGAGAGCAGTTGGCATTACTCTGGCGACGGTCGCCCTGTTTGCGGGGACTTGGCCCGCTCTGGCAGCGGAGCAAGACACGGCGGGCATGGTCACGGGGATCAACCGTCTCAACGGCACGATCGCGATCAAGCGCGTTCCCAACGGGACCGTCGGTGCCAACACGGCCGGAGCGGCCCAGGAGTTCAAGATCAAGGACAATGCCATGATCGAGAACATCCACGCCGGCGATCGCGTGACGTTCTCGACGTCCGACGCCGCCACACCGACGATCGTCAAGCTCGACCGGCAGAAATAGCCGACATAGCCGGATCGAGGGCGCGATGAGGCAGAGGCAGTGCGGTGCTCTCCGCGGTTGGGGCGTATGGCGTCTCGGGCTCTGGGCGATGATGGTCGTCGGGGCCTGCACTATTGCGAATGCGGCTCCGACCGACCTGTACCAGGCGCAGACGGTCGTGACCGGTCAGGGCGAGGACAATCGCCGGGCGGCATTTGCAGCATGTCTGGAAGACGTGCTGATCAAGGTGTCCGGTGCATTTCAGCTCAGGAACGACGCAAGGCTCGCGCCACTCGAGGCGCGGGCAGCGGAGTTCGTCACCGGCTTCGATTATCACGATCAGATGTCGGGCAAGCCGAAGCACGACGAGCAGGGCACGCGCGACCGTCCGTATGACTTGACTGTGTCATTCGATCGCGCGCGGATCGATCAGTTGCTTGCGAGCTTGAACATCAAGCCGTGGCCGGCGCCGCGCCCGTCGATTGCCGTGATCGTGGCGATGACGTCGGGCGGTCGTACTTTCTTCGTTGCATCCGACGACCGGAGGTCCGATCTGCAGCGCGACGCGCTGCGCGCAGCCGCCGTCAAGCGTGGACTCGAGATCGCTCTGCCAAGCGCCTCCGAGGTCTCGAAGGCCGCTATTGAGCGGACCAAGTTGAACGATGTCCAGCCCGCGGCGGTTGCGTCGTGGTTTCCCGGCGCTGATGTCATGCTCTTTGGCGATCTCACCTGGGACGATGCCGAACTGGGCTGGGTCACGCAATGGCGCCTCGATCGCGCTGGCAAGCAAGATCGGTGGCAATTCCGTGGCGTGACGTTCGACGAGGCATTTCGCCGTGCTCTCGGTGGAGCAGCGCAACTCCTCTCCGACAACGGAGCGCCGTGAGGTTGCCGCGATAGTCTGCAACCATCCCCGTGGACCGGATGCCTGAGCCGCGCATGCGGGGCGCGAGAGTCTCGCGCCCGAGCTCGCTCGGGCAAACAGACAGGAGGGCGCCCGTGGTGAAACTCAGACCGTGTCTTGTTGCTGCGCTGTTGATTGTCACGCCCGCCTCGCTGGCGGTGGCCGCGCCGGGCCTGGTGCGCACCGCGGCCACCATGCGCGCAGGACCCGGCCCCGGTTTTCCCGTCGTCGAGCGCATTCCAGTCGGTGCCAGGATCACCATCCATGGCTGCATTCAAGGCGGCGCATGGTGCGATGTCAGCTTCGGAGGCGAACGCGGCTGGGTCGCGGCGCGGACGCTCGCCTATCTGTATCGTGAGCAGTACGTCTACCTGCCCGAATATGTCGAGTACGTGCCGACTGTCGGCTTCACGCTGACCACCTATTGGAGCAGCTTCTATTTCGGACGGCCTTGGTATCATCGGCACGCGTTCTGGAACCGCTACTGGCATCGCCATCCGCCGGTCATGGCGCAAAATCCGCCTCAGCCTGGCATGACCCCGGGGATGCCGGGTCGTGGTCCCGGCGGGATGATCCAGCCTGGCGCCGGAGCGGTCGCGGTCGCCGGCACGGGCCAACGATCCGGACCGCCTTCGGGCATGCAAGGTCGTGTGCCGCCTGCGACTGCCGCCGGCCCCGGCGCACCTCCGGTCGTGGCTGGTGCTCCCGCTCGAGCTGCAACGCCACCCATGGTGCAGCCATTGATGAGCCGAAGCAGCGGTGCGCCGCAGAGCGCCCGCGCGCAGATGGGCGGCATGCGCATGATCGGGACTTCGCCGCAAATCGGTTTGGCGCATATCGGGGGCGGCCCCGCCATGGGCGCTGCGCGTGTCGGCGTCAGCGGCCCTCGCGGCGGCGGCGGGCGTTCCGGCCCGGACGGTGGTTTCCGCCGGCACTGAGTCTTCAGCGCTGCCCTGGTGTCCGGATTGTGAAGGTGGCGGGCCGGCCGGCGCTGGCGACGGCGGGCGCGATGACTACATGGCTGTCATTCCTCGGTGCCTCCATTGTTCTCGCCCATCGTGAAAAAGCCCGTGCTCGCTTTCCTCCTGCTCATCTTCGTGCCCATCTCGCTGTCGGCCGCGAACTATCTGCGCGGCGATCGTCGCGGCAGCTGGCAGACTGCGGACCGTTCGAGCGCGGGCCTGCTGCCATCGCCGGCGCAGCATGCCGACGCGATGGTGCGCGTATTCGCTGCGCGCACGGTGCGTTGGCGTGGCATCTTCGCGGTCCACACCTGGATCGTCGTGAAGGAGAAGGGCGGCCCGCGCTACACCCGCTACGACTACACCGCGTGGGGTGAGCCGATCCGGGTCGATGGCTTCGCGCCCGATGGTCGCTGGTTCGGTGCATTGCCGGAGACAGTGCTGGCCGTCGACGGCGATGAAGCCGAGCGGGTGATCCCGAGGATCCGCAGCGTGATCGAGAACTACCGCTTCCGCGCCTATGGCGACTACAACGCCTGGCCGGGGCCGAATTCGAACACCTTCGTGCAGGCGGCGCTGAACGCGGTTCCTGAGCTGAACGCCGTGCTGCCGCCAACCGCAATCGGCAAGGACTTCTCCTTTGACGGCTGGTGGGGGCGCACGGCCTCCGGGACCGGTCTGTTCGTATCGCTCGGCGGCTATCTCGGTGTCACCGTCGGGTGGATCGAGGGCGTCGAGCTGAACTTCTTCGGGGGAGTTCTCGGCGTCGATCTGCGTCGGCCGGCGCTGAAATTTCCCGGGATCGGCCGCCTCGGCATGCGAGCGGTCTGAGGCCCGCGATCTGCCTGTCAGGCACTGGCTGGCATGCTGCTTGCTGCGACCCTCTTCAGCGCGCCTGTGATGTCGCGGATGCGCCAAGAACGCCGGGCGAGGCGAGAAGAGGCGGATGATGAGCACGCTGTTTGCGATCTGCGCGACCTATGAGGTGGACGATGGCGCGGCGCGGGGCTTCGTTCTCCAGCGCCGCGAGCCCGACGGCAGCGCCAAGCCTTGGCCGATCCTGGTCACGCGCAAGGGCAACAATTTCTATGGCTTCGAGAATGCCTGCCCGCATCAGGGCGCCCGCCTCGACAAGCATCCGGGCGAGTTCATGGACGAGGAAGGCAATTTCCTCGTTTGTGGCGAGCATGGTGCGCAGTTCGACCTCGATACCGGACAATGCTTCATCGGGCCCTGCCAGGGCCGGACGTTGTCCCCGGTCGAGCTCGTGATCGACGACGGTGACATCTGCCTCTCCGGGATCGATCTGGACGAGGAGGATGGCCTCGACATCGACGATCCCGAGGATGACGTGCCCGAGGTGCAGATCACATCGGACTGAGGCCGAGGGCCGGCGGCCGCGGCCGGGTCAGCGCTTCTTCCGTTCGGCGCGGCTGTAGTTGCTGAGGTGCCCCTCGCGTGCTGCCTGGCTGCGCGCCGCCTTGATCAGGCCGGGGCTGCGCGCTGGCGGCGCCGGTAGCGAGGGCAGGCGGGTCAGCTTGCGACTGCCGCAGGTCGGACAGACCGGCCTTTCAGAAATCCCGATCAGCAACTCGATATCCTCTGCGCAGGCTGCGCAATGGAAGCTGTAGAACGGCATGACGTCATCCCTCATTGTCGCTGAGGGGCGTTGCACGAAGCGGGCCAGCGCCATTGCGCATCGAATTCGCCGATTCAGGGCGCGTTTGCACGCTGACGGCAGCGTTTTTTGCTGCGCATGTCCCGAATGCGACGCGACTGGGGTCGAACATTCGACAGCAGTGCAGAGCTCTTCCGCCTGGCCGGCCGGCCCCGGATATCCGGGCGCCAGCCGGACGGACAAAGCGGATCAGGCGTTGGTCTTCGGCACGTACTTGCCGGCGACACACTTGTAACTCTGCAGATGCCACTCGTGATAGGGACCCTTGGACATCCAGTCTGCGATTCCGATCTGCGCGCTGACGGCGCAGGATGTCATCGTGATGCCGGACATCTCGCTGTTGGTGACGACCTTCTCCATGCAGAGCTGGCCGTTGCATAGCATTGCGACGAGAGTGACGAGCACGTTGATTCTGCCTCCAAAGAGTGGGACCCGGTCAGGATCGGGAAAGCAGAGTTCATGCCAAGTTATGAATCCACGCCGTGCTGCTACGGAACGGATTGCTACGGGTGTCACTTCATGACCACAGAAGCGTGACGGATTCACTGCTTGGATCACGCAGCGTTGGGCAACCGGCCTGCGTTTGCTGCTCGATCAATTGGCGATTTGCCCGTGTTGTGCTGTTCGGCCTGAGTGCCGGGCCTGAGCCGGACCTGTTGCGTCAAATAACAGGCAGCGCCTGCGCAGTCCTGCGGCGCCCGCGGACATTGTTTTCGGTCTTCGGGCGGAATATCGCCGTTCATTGGGTGAATCAGAGTTCGATTCGCAAGGGTGTCTGCAGACGAACCGCCGATTCCCCGCATGATATTTGGCCGGATGCCAGACTTTCCGGTGGCGCTGATACCGACGCCCCGATGCCCGGTGCTGCGAGCCTCCGGTCCGTCAGGCCTCGTTCAATCCGGCACCTCGATCGGTCAGGATCTTCTGCCCCTTCGCCGTCAGCTCGTAGATGTCGCCGTCCTTGGCGACATAACCTTCGCGGATCAGTCCATCGAGTTCGTCCTGCCGGTCGGGCGAGAAGGCGATCGCCTGGCCGATATCCGAAAGCGTCGCGATCTGGTCGTCCGTCAGCATGGCCATCCTCCCGTTGTTGATCCGAACGCCATGGCGTCGCGAATGTTCCGGGAGCACTAGGCTCTACGCCTTGCGCACGAACTCCGACTTCAGGTTCATCTGGCCGATGCCGTCGATCTTGCAGGCGATGTTGTGGCCGTCGCTCGCCTCCTGCAGGCGGATGTTGCGCACCTTGGTGCCGCCCTTCACCACCGACGACGATCCCTTCACTTTCAGGTCCTTGATGACGATGACGCTGTCACCGTCGGCCAGAACGTTGCCGTTGGCGTCGCGGATGCTGGCGTCGTCGCCGGCCGATGCCGCAACGGCGGCGTCGCCGCTCCATTCATGGCCGCATTCGGGACAGACCCATAGCGCGCCGTCCTGATAGGCGTGCTCGGAGCGGCATTGCGGGCAGGTCATTGCGTCGGTCATCTCATCCTCGGGCGCGGGCAGAAGCGTAGCGCAGCGTTAGAGGCTCGGATGGAACCGGGCAAGGAAAATCCCGGGGGAGGGCAGCGCGCGGCGCAGATGGGCTGCGCGCCGCCATCGTCGGTCGGCAGCGTCACGCCGCCTTGCGCTCGGGGGTTTTGCTGGCCGGCCCGGTCTCGGCCGCTTCCATCGCCCGGAGATAGGTGTCGAGCAGCGTCTCGTGCTCGTCGCGCTCGTCCTGGTCCTGCTTCCTGAGCTTGATGATCTCCTTCAGGATCTTGACGTCGAAGCCTTCGCCCTTGGCCTCGGCGAACACTTCCTTCTTCTGCTCGTTCAGCTCCGCCAATTCGCCATCGAGGTGCTCGATCCGCTCGATGAAGGACCGGATGCGCGCGCCGGGAATGCCGATCTCTGACATGGTGACTCCTGTACTAATGGGACGGAGAAAATGCGCGGCAGTTCGTTGCCAATGTCTTAACGGGCGCGCTTTGCCCACATCAGTGAATCCGACGTGCTTAACGCGGAACCGGGCGGGCTGCGATGTTGCCGAGCGGGCGCCATGCGCTAGCTCTGCTCCGCCGTCGAGAGCTTCTGAAACTGCTTCTTCATCGCATTGACGCGGCTGAGATAACCGGCGACCGAATGGTCGCCGCAGCGCTCGCCATCCGCCGGCTTGAAGCCACGGCGCGCGAACCCGGCCGCCGGCCCGGCGCCGCACAGATGAATGACGGCCGCGAGATCCTGCCGCTGCTGCGCACTCGGCTTGGCAGCAGGCTGCCGCGCGAGCACGGCAGCGACCTGGCGGTCGAGCGAGATCACCGTGAGCGCCACCGCATGCGCCGGCCATGCGCGGACGTACAGGCTCGGCGACCCACAGCCGTCGCTGACCACCTCGCGATCCCGGATGCAGAACCGTGCGGCGTCGGCAAAGGCGCCGTCGGTCATCTGGAACAAGCCGACGGCGCTGGACGCCGGCTGATACAGCGCGAACGGATTCCATGCGAAGCGCCAGCGCCAATAGGTGCGCGCCACCGGATTGCCCGAGCTCTCGGTCTGCGCCAGGGCGGCGAGCAGCTCCGGCGTGATCGATCGTGTCGAGCTCTCACGGAACAGCGCGCCATATTGGCGCCAAGTCTCTTCCGGCTCCTTGTCGAGCGAATGACCCGTCACCACGAACAGCTCGGTCGGCTTGCGCAGGACGTGATAGGCCAGATTGACCAGCGCGAAGGTCACGAGCAGCACCAAGGCGCCGCAGGCGATCTTGATCCATCGCGGCGCCGCGCCCACCGTCCGGCCCAGCCACTGCGCACCGCGCCCTGCGATTCGCTTCGCATCGCGCCGCAGCGCGCGCCAGCGGCTGCCGCGTTGCGGCTTGCGCATTTTTTGTTGGCGTGGGGCAGGGATTTCGGCAACTGATTACCTCGGCCGCCGGTGTGCCGGTCCATGGTTAAGGAAGAATTTGCGCAATCGCGTCATCCTGCCACTTTCTGGTGTGGGGCGGGGCGTGATGAAGAAATCGGTCAGTACTCTGCTGATGGTGCTGTTGTCGGTGCTGGCGGCGGGCATCCTGGTGTCCACGGCGATCCTGATGAGCGGCGCCGCGGGCCGCTATCGCGAGAGCGTCGCGACCGAGCAATTGACCGCGGCCGACAAGGCGATCTTCCAGAACGTCCTGGTCATGCGCGCCCACCGCGGCGACATCCAGAGCGTGCTGCTGAGCGAGGACGATCCGCGCGCCAAGCTCACCGAATATCAGGGCATCGAGGCCAAGGGCTATGACGGCATCGTCGCCGCGCTCGCCGGCGTCGACATGCCCGAGCGCGACGACCTCATGGCCGGGTTGAAATCGAGCTGGGACGCCACGGTTCCGCAGTTCAAGCTGCTGTTCGATGAAGCCGCGAAGCCGCGCTCCGAACGCGTGCTGGCGCGTACGCAGGCCTGGTACCAGGCAATGACCAAGACGCTGGACGTCGCCAACGCTGCCTCGCTCGCCGTCTCGAACCGCGCCTGGATGACCGATCCGGCGATCGCCAAGATGGTGCAGGCGCGGCGGCTGGCCTGGCAGGTCCGCGACCGCTATGGCCTGCAATGCTCGGCGCTGCGTCCCAACATCAACGCCTCCAAGCCGCTCGACGACACCCAGAAGGGCGCGATCGCGCAATGGCGCGGCACCGTCGCGGCCGGCTGGTCCGGGCTCGACGACCTCCTGGCGGGGGGCGGCAGCACCGGGCTCGCCGGGGCCGTGAAGACCTCGCGCGCCGAGGTCGATGCCGCGCATCAGCGCATGGACCAGCTCGCCAAGGGGTTTGACGGCAGCGGCAAGCCGGCGATGCCGGCGCCGGAATGGAACGCGTTCTGCCAGGGCCCGTTCGCCGGCATCATCGCCATCGGCATGACCGCGCTCGACGGCTCGATCGCGCGCGCCGAGGAGATCAAGACCGCGGCGCTGAGCAGCCTGATCGTCCAGTCGCTCGCCTTCATCACCGCGCTCGTGGTGGCCGGCCTGGCGCTGCGCGCGGTGCGCGTCCGCCTGATGCGCCCGGTCGGCGTCCTGATGCAGGCGATCCAGCGCATCGGCCAGCGCGACTACCAGACGCCGGTGCCGCAGTTCGCTCATGCCGACGAGTTCGGCGCCATGGCTGCCGCCCTCGAGGGCCTGCGCGAGAGCGCCGCCACCGCCGAGCAGCTGTCGCGCGAGCGCGAGCTCGACCAGGGCCGCCGGCTGGAGCGCTCGCAGGCGATCGACAGCGCCTGCAAGAGCTTCGACGACACCGTGCAGGCGGTCATCGTCAGCATGGGCAACTCGACCGGCCAGCTCGATTCCAGCGCCGGCGAGGTCCGCAAGCTGGTCGATGAGTCCACCGAGCAGACGGCCGCGGTCGCCAGCGCCGCGGAGACCGCGACCACCAATCTCGAGACCATCGCCGCCGCCACCGAGGAGCTGACCGCGTCGGTCTCCGAGATCGCGGCCCAGGTGCAGGCCTCGGCGGCCGATGCGCGCCAGGCGGTGGAGAAGGCGGCGCAGACCAACGCCACCGTCGAGATGCTCGACCGCGCCGCCAACCGCATCGGCGAGGTGGTCAAGATGATCACCGCGATCGCCGCGCAGACCAACCTGCTGGCGCTCAACGCGACCATCGAGGCGGCGCGCGCCGGCGAAGCCGGCCGCGGCTTCGCCGTGGTCGCCGGCGAGGTCAAGAACCTCGCGGCGCAGACGGCGACCGCCACCGACGACATCACCCGCCAGATCGCCGAGATCCAGGCCGCCACCGGCGAGTCGGTCGAGGCGATCCGCGCCATCAGCCACAACATCTCCAGCATCGACGAGAAGATGACGGCGATCGCCGCGGCGGTCGAAGAGCAGCGCGCCGCCACCACCGAGATCTCGCGCAACTTCCAGCATGCCGCCCAGGGCACCCGCGCCGTGACCGACACGATCGGCTCGGTCGCAGCGCTCAACCGCCAGACCGGCAATGCGGGCGCGGCGATGGTCGACTCCGTCCGCCGCATGTCGACGGATGCCGATCGTTTCCGCGTGGCGGTGGAGGGCTTCCTCGGCACCGTGCGCAAGGCGTAGCATCGCCAAGCGGGCGCGATCCCGCGACGCAGATGGCGCCCGAGCCTTGCCGGTCGTTGGCCCTCTGAAGGGAGAGGGCGCGGGGAATGCCGGGCGCTGGCCGCACCCATGGCCCGCCTGCAGAAGATAAGCAGGCGGCAGTCACCACAGGTTCAGCCGAGGCATCCCGGCATTCCCCGCGCGATGGTTTTCACGCTTATGTCGCGATCTCCCCGGTGTCCGGCTTGTTAGCCACCGTCGCGCGGCGCGATCATCATCACCACCGCACTTGGCGCCAGCTTCGGGGCGCCAGGACCACGCGTCTTCACGTCCGCAAGCGTGCCGTTCGTCGGCGGGCCTCAAGCCCGCTGCGGCACACTCACAGCCACCGCATCTCCGGCCCACGTCTCGTGACGATCGCGATACGCCCCTCTCGGCGGGCCGGGATGGGCGTAGACAATCATGATTTTTGAAAAAGCGAAAGTGATTTATTTTTCACCGAAGGACTGGACAGGCCAGATCAGCTTGAGGCCGCTGATGAAAATGGCCTGTCGGCGCAGGCGGATTTTCGCGTCATTGTCAGCCGACGGGTCCGCGCCGAGGCCCAGCCCGTGGCAGGATCCGCGGCACTCCAGAATTCTCGTGCCGCCCTGGATTGCTTCGTCGCCTTCGGCTCCTCGCAATGACGAGAGTCCGTAGGGCGGGGTTTGGCGCAGCCGTAACCGCTGCCTGCGGAGGAATGGCGGATCACGCTGCGCTGATCCGCCCGACGCCTAGGTACGCGGACGGAACAGTTCGGGCACCCCGCCGGTTGAGGCAGTTTCAGACCCATCATCAGCCACGAAGGAGACGCGTCATGCAGGACATCAGGGAACACATGGAAGTCATCGGCGCCGACGGCGCGCATGTCGGCACCGTCGACCGCGTCGACGGCAACCGCATCAAGCTGACCAGGAAGGACAGCGGCGAGGGCAGCCACAAGGGGCATCATCACTTCATCGACAAGGGTCTCGTCGCCGAGGTCGAAGGCGACAAGGTGCGGCTGTCGGCCATCGGCGCCGTCGCGGTGACGATGGAGGAGGAGACCTAGCCTGCGGAGCGCGTCGGCTGCGCCGCGAGTTGCGTGTCATTCGTTGTTCGAGCCGGGATAGGTCAATCTGTCGCCGGCTCGCACCGCACCCTCAGATAACGTCGCCGCACGAACCTCGTCGTGGCCCATGAGATGATACACGGCGCGGCCGGCATCGATCAGGTAGTCGGCGACGATGCGACGATGACAGCGCCACCACACCGCCTCCGCGCACATGATGGCCGTGCGTTGCGCGGCCGACACGGTCAGCAGGCGATCGAAGCCGCGCCGGAAGTCATCGGACAGGGCGTAGTCAGCGTAATGATGGAAGCTCTTGTTGGTCCAGAAGCCGTTCGTGTCCGGTGAAATGCCGCTCGTCTTGCGCAGGCCGCCGAGCTCGGCAATGCGCAGATGGCCGATCTGATGGCGCGCGAGCTCGGCCGGCAGCACCTCCGAATTGTACTGCGGGTTGGTCCGCGAGCGCGGGATGCGCCTGATATCGACGACGAGCTGAACCTCGCCGGCCCGCAACAGCGTGACGAACTCGGCGATCGTCCGCGTGGAGTGCCCGATGGTGAAGACGGGAAGCGCGTCGCGCGCCCGTGTCATTGCGGTCTTGGCGGGTGAGTGCTCGGTCATCCCTGCGAACCGCGAGCCTCATCGCCGCTCACCCTGGTCAAGGCGCTCTCCTTGTGAGCGGCGATGTGCTCGCTCTTGTCGCTCTTGATCTCGTATTGCGGAGAGTCCTTGCTGGCGCGGTGACGATAGCCCTTGTAGTCGAAGTCGCGCACATGCACCGCGACGATGCGTCCGGTCACGCGGCCGGCCTCCGAGTTCCAGGAGACGTGGTCGCCCTTCGCAAACTTGGTCATCTGTCTGCTCTGTAAACAGCCGCGATCCGCACTTCAGCCAGGAACGGCTCAGGCAAAGGCATGTTCCATCCATCGCTGGTCGATCCGCTCCGGCGAGCCGCGATTGCCTGGTCCCGCGGGATATCTGATCCAGATCAATCCGCAGCCGCCCGCGACCTTCAGAGTGCTCCTGTCGAGGTCGCGGCCGGATGGTCGATGTGACATGCAAAGGGAGAGCCGTTCCATGCGTACTTTTGCCTTCATGATCGTCTTGCTGGCGTCAGTCAGCCTCAATCCCTTGTTCGCTCAGGGGCAAGGAAAACCTTCCCCCAATCCCGCGGAGACCAAAGCGAGTTCAGGCGTGCCGGCAAGAGAGAAGGGGCAGTCGACCAGCGAACGTCAGAAGCAGCACACGCTGCATCGGATGGGACCCGGCATCGATTGGGACCACCGTAAGGCAGGTCGCGACTGGAAGATCTCTCCTCAGCGCGAGAAGAACGACGCTCATGGCAAACGAGACGGAGCGAGCTGAACGGCTCGTTCCCTGCGACATGACGCTAGCGCTTGGTGCTCGCCTGCGATCGCTATGCTGGCGTGGTGGCATCCAGCGATGACAACATCCGGCGTCTCCCGTCGGGCCGATGACGGTCCCGCATCGTGCGACGAGCTAGCGTTCGCCGTCCGCCGTCCGCCGGGGGAGACGGACGCACGCACGATGCGCCGCCTCCGAGGCGCCGAGGGTCTTGAAATTGGCGCGTGCCTCGGTCAGCGACAGCGCTCCATTGGGACCACCACGGACGAGGTCGGCATCGTGGTCGTCCTGGCCGTCGTCCTCCCAATAGCAGACCGGGCAGATCTCGAACCCGCCGCGCTCACCCAAGGGTGAGGAAGCGGCAGCACGGGCAGCGATAGCGCACCTCCGACGGCGGCTCGGTGACATCGCGATACATCAGGGCGTGATGATGCGAGTCTGAAAGACCTGCGTCAACGGCGAGCCGTCGGCGGGCCAAGCAGCGCGCATCTTTGCGAAGGCGATGCATTTGTCATAACAACTATAGGTTGATATTTTGATCGAGATGGGGACAAATCATCCTCGCCGAATCCGCGAGGCAAGCCTCACGCAGCGTTTCGCGTGGCTTGAGAGACGTGGCGTTTGGCCATGGTTCAGCTCCCGACCGGCTGGATTTCAATCACCAAGGAGTTTTTCATGCGCATTGGCTTTGCATTGTCGACCCTCTCCGTCGTCGTGGGATCGTCCGTTCTCGGCTGGGGCCTGACCGCGCCGCACCCCGCGCAGGCGTTCCTGGAGGACATCTGTATCCCGCGCGTGAAGGACGGCTTGAGGAATTGTCTCGCGCCGGCCAGCGCGTGCCGTAATCCGGCGGAAGCGCTCAACCGGGGCTGCCTGCTCGAGGCGGTGCAGTTCGCCGTCATTCCGCCCGGCCGCAGCATGATCCACGCCGACTCGACCTATTTCATCGCCCAGGCGCTCGGCTATCGCGCCGACGTGGCCTATTGGATCGCCGCCTACAACGAGAATTCCGACTACGCACAATATGCGCCGATCGACCAGTGCGGCGGGCAGGCGACATCGACCAATTCCGGCGCCAGCTACATCACCGCCAAGTTCAACGGCTTCCAGCGCACCAACAACACCACCGACGGGCCACTGTATCATTACCTGCTGAACTTCTCGCCGAACGGGCAGGGCACCGACGTGCACGGCGCCAGCGGCGTGCAGGCGGTGTATCCGTTCCACTATCCGCCCCCCGGCTATCCCGTGACCATCGACAGCGTCTATCAGGGCACGCTGTACGATCTCCGGCAATGGGCGATGAAGCCCGACGACGGCCCGGGCCTGCTGTGCACCGCCGGATACACGGTGCCGAACGGCTCCTCGAACTTCAGCGGCCCGCAATGCCTGGCGAACGTGCCGATCAGCGGCAACGTGCCGCTGCTGGAGAACTACGCCATCGGGCCGGCCATCAACATCACCTCGGGACCGAAGGTGCTCGACAACAGCAACGGCGTCGTCGACTACACCCAGCTCAAGTCCTGGCTGGACGACAAGAGCCGGACGACCGGCGTGCTGTTCGACGACCCCAGGAAGCCGCCGGTGCCGGTGCAGATCGCCCGGATCGGGCTCTATCTGCACTCCCTGCAGGATGCCTCGTCGCACGGCACCTTCTGCGGCGACGACGCGCCGTCGCCGCCGGGCGGCTCGGACGTCGGCAGCTACATGGCCATGAGCTCCGGCAGCATCAAACTCAGCTTCGGCACCTATTGCGCCACCGGGCCGCATCTGGCGAGCCACGTCCAGGAGACCGGCACGGGCGACACCAGCCTGCCGCTGCGCGACTATGTGGCGCTGAACAACACCGTCGACGAGCTGATCCTGTTCGGCAACACCGTCGCCAAGCCGCGCGGCTGGATCGCCAACCCCAGTCTGCTGCCGCCTGATGTCGTCGGGGCCAAGAGCGCGGCCGGTGACAGCGCTGCCGATTTGAAGTCGCGCCTCGTCGGCCGCATCGTGCAGGGCCAGCAATGGTCGCGGGCGGAGGTCTACAACTCTGGCGTGGTCACCCTGCCGCTGCAACGCACCGACGCCCAGGACCGCCTGAACACGATGAACGCCGCGCTGGGGGCCTATTCGAAGCGACTGATCAACGCCAACCCCAAGCTGACCCCGCTGCGGCCGATGCCGGGCAATTCGTTCGACCCGAACGACACGTCGGTGTGTTTCAAGTAGCGCCGCAGGGCGGGCAAAGCGCCGCCGCAAGGCGGCGCGTGCCCACCATTGCGAACCGCCCGTACCCTACGGGCTATCCCGCTCGTCCGAGCCTGCTGATGTTTCGTGCGCCGTTTAGGGGGATTCCGTCGTCGAGAGCGTCTTCCAGAGCAGATATCCGCCCAGCACGATCAGGATCATCGGCATGAGCGGCAACGGCAAGGCAAGAAGATCCCACAGGCCGGCCGCAAGAATGATGACCCCGATGACCACGCCGAACCTGTCGACCTTTAGGCTCCGTTGCGTCCGCATTATCTGTGCGCCCAGGATGAGGACGCCGACGCCCACCAGGAACCAGCCCCAGGGAAGCCCTGCGAGCATGACCACGCCGAGCCAGATGAAGAAGACGGCCCAAGCGGCTGAATCGATTTGACGGTGCGGATCGGGCGCGTCGTGGGATGGGACGAGAGATGCTTGCGAGTCGGCCATGATACTGCCTCCGCTTCTCTGACGATGACAGCTTGATGCGGATTCACTTCGACCCTGTTGATGCAAGTCAACCAAAGCGCGCGGGAAGCGCGTGGTCGTGTCCACAGCGTGGCGCCCGCAAAGCGTACGCCCGCCAGCACGCCCGCCTCGTTCTCCAGCAGATGCACGCCGAACCGCGCCGCCTCGGCGCGCGCCAGCGTCAGCTCCTCAGGATAGATGCGGTGATCAAATTCATGGTTGCCTATCACCATGACGATCGGCGCGCCACGATGTGGAGGTTCATGGCGGGCAGGGAGGTGGAGCCCAGGGCTCGCTGCGTAGGGCGCGTTAGCGAAGCGTAACGCGCCGATCTGGTCGAGCGGCGGATTACGCTCCGCTCATCCGCCCTACGCTTGCTAACGCTCTTGGTCCGGCTGATCAGCACCATCCCTTCTTCCAGTGGCCCGGCGGACAGTGATGGCCGCGCCAACCCACCTTTCGGCCGCGACTCCAGCCGAAGGCCCGGTGACCGCCGCCGCGGCCCCAGCCATGACCATGACCATGGCCATGACCGCCTCTCACCTCGATGAGATCAGAAGCGCCGCGATCGACCTGAAGGGGAGCGCGAGGCAACGCGCTGGCGGGCACGATCAGCGCGGTTGAAATCGATGTTACCAAGATGAAGATCGCTTTGCGCATGTGACTCCCTCGGATGTCTGGAAGATGAACTGAGAGGCTTACGGCTTTTCTGTGTCTTCAAGCGAAAGGGGGGCCGAGAAGCGGGATCGTATCCCGTTCGCGCGCCCACTACTTCCTATGCGTGCTGGAGCCGGTGGTCGTCATGCGCTGGCCGGGAGCGCTCTCGGAATGCCCCGGGCCGGCGGCGGTGTTGCTCTGATGACCGGGCGCGTACTCCGAAGCGCCGGGCGCCGTCGACGTCTTGCTACGCTGCATCTGCTGGCCGGGCGCTTTCTTCGACGCGCCGTGCGAACTTGCGCCGGTCTCTGCGGCGAACACCGGCGAAGCGGCGAACAGAGCCGCCGTCAAGACGATTGCCATCTTCATGAACGAACCTCCTTCGTTGTTGGGTTCGTAGCAAACTGCGGCGTGTCGGCGATCGTTCCGCTGCACCGGCAAATCCTGGGGATCGTGTAGCGGACGCGGTATGATGTTCGGGCGGACTGAGAGTGCATCCGTCTCGGCAACCGCGATCCCGGATGTCGCTCTCGCTCATCCGGGTTACGAACGCTCATTCATGACAGGACCATCACCATGTCCCGCCTGCACCGGATCGACCTGCCCACCGCCGGCCGCCTCGCCATCGCGGCGCGGCCGAGGGCGGAGGACTGGCTGGCGGAGGACATCGCCGCCTGGGTGGGCGAGGGCATCGCCGTCGTCGTCAGCCTGCTAGAGCCGGCTGAGGTTCATGACCTCGGCCTTCAGCGCGAGGCCGCGCTGTGCCAGTCACACGGCATGGCCTTCGTGTCATTTCCGATCCCCGACCGTGGTCTTCCTGAGAGCCGCAGCGTAGCGTTGCAGCTCGCGCACGACCTCGCCGCACGGCTGACGGACGGCCAGACGGTCCTGATCCATTGCCGCGCCGGCATCGGCCGCTCCGCCGTCATCGCGGCCTGCGTGATGATTCGGCTGGGCATTGATGGAGCTGAGGCCTTCGACCGGATCGCCGCCGCACGCGGCGTGCGCGTGCCGGATACGGAAGATCAGCGGGAGTGGGTGAGGACGTTCGAGCGCAAACAGATCGAGTAAAGTGCAGCGTCACCGTAACTCCCGAGCTAGCATCCGTATGGCACGCCAGCGACGACTAACGCGCCGATCGGGTTTACGTGCTATACCTCCGTTAGTCTCTAATCTCCTCTCGATTGGAGAGGCTCTCCATTAGACCTTCTTCAGAGCCGAAGAGCGTGTAGGCGTTAAGATTGTAATCCGATAGCTCCCGCAACACAGCCTTGCGTTCAGTGGCTTTGATGACAAACTTCTTCAGAACATCCTGCTCACGCCCCTCCGGTGAGCTATCGAATACGTTTGAGTGTTGGACGAAAGTCCAGCGTCCGTTTAAGAAATGGACGCAAACTGTATATTCGGATTGCTGAGAGAAGTGTCGCTTGTGGGCGTTAACATACGGGCCAAGTCGATGGATTTGAGGGTGTTCTGAGGAAGAAATCTTAAGCGAGCCAGTTCGCTCCGTGTAAGCAAAAATCGCTACCTCTTGCTCCGGGCCTGTTTCTGTCCGGAATGCGAAATAAGCCGCTACATAGGGAGAGTTTGACCAATCTAGGAGCGGGCTCGGAAAGCTGTGATGCCGGAGGTAAGCCATATACGCGTAGTGCGGCAAATTGCTTAGTGCTCTGCTGAATTCATCGTAATCGCGAGCCAGTACATCAATTTCTGGAATAAAGGGGAGGTCGGCCCATTTGTTGTTTGTTGCCACTTCTGCTTCCGCTTTGATGCGGAGTATCAGATGATAATATTCGGATACGGTTTCGCCGTGGCCACTTCGCTCCAATGTCGTCTCAAGATCCCAGCTCGCGTTAGATTGCCCTCGAAATAGCATTGGCGAGAATGATGGGGCCGCTTGACGGAGTTGTGCAGCTTCGGCCTTGAACTCTTCCCAAGTGCAGTGAATGCCCTCGATCATGTCTCGTCCTAGTGGTGTGTCAGCTATTGGACAGAGTCGCCGTCTTGAAAGCGATCATAGACCGCATCACAGCCCTGGCACATGAACTTGTTTCCGACCGGGAAGAGCTTCTGTTGTTGGCAGTATGTACAAAGCTCCGCGAGGAAGGTGGTTGCGTGCGGTTGAGGTTTTGGGGTCAACACTGCTCGTGCTTCATCCACGATCTTGCGAACTCTCGCAGCAGCAGCAGGCCGTTCTAGTTCCTCTTGCAGTTGTTCGAAGTAAATGCGTGCTGCTGCTAGGCTGATGCCGGCCTGGACTGAGAGTTCGTCCGCGGATAGCGCCTGGCGAGCCGTTTCGTCGTTGACGAGAAAGGCTGCTCCGAAAACCATGGCTTGATGCTCGGCGGATTTGAATTTAGGAATCCACCGAGACGTCGAGTTTCCGCTGCGACGTCTTGGCAGCGCTGCGCCTTGCATGAGCTTGGTTATATGCAGGGTCGCGTGCCCGAGTTCGTGGCAAATTGTGAACCTCGCGTATCCGTCACCCAAAAAGGCTTTGTGCCGGATGCGCCTCGGGATCTTTATCAAGACCCGCGATCCGTCATAGGTGGTCAGCCCCGAATCGCCGGGCAGATCTTCGTCTGAGGTGACTTCAAGCTTAAATGGCTTTGGTCCGTGAATAGTCCAGATGTTTGGAATCTGCTCAAGTATCAGTGGATCTATACGTACGGCATCGCCAAGTCCTAAAGACCGGCGTTGGGTCTTTGCGTGAGCGCGAATTTCTATATCCCGCAGTGGATCAACCAAATAGTCGTCGGCTGACATCAGCTACCTCGCTTTTGAATTGGCCCCCCTCAGACACCTATATTGTAAAATGCCCGGGCGTTTACCCGGGCATTTCCAATTCCAAATTTTGTCACGAACACCCCGTCGTGCTTCCGCACGTATCGCACTTCATGCAGGTCCCGTTCCGCACCAGCGTGAAATTCCCGCACTCCGAGCACATCTCGCCTTCGTAGCCCTTGGCCTTGGCTTCGGCGCGGCGCTCGGCCTTGGAGGCCACTTGGGTGTTTGCCGTGCCGGCCTTGCTCCATTGCAGGGCCTCGAGCTTCTCGGTAGGCGAGAGGTCGTGCTGCGGCTCCTGCTTCAGGGCGACGGCGCCGTCGAGGGAGTCGCCGGCGCGGGCGTGGGAGAGGGCGGTGAGATTCACCCCACCCCGATCGGAAGCGGAGCTTCCGATCGACCCTCCCCCTGCAGGGGAGGGGGACGAGGAGCCGCCGCGCATCACCACGAGGTTGTCGGTGCGGGAGCGGGTCAGGCCGCGCGAGACGTATTTCGTGGCCTGCTGGCTCGGGCCGTCCTCCGACGGCTTGCCTTCGTCGACGCCGCGGCCGAGCGCGTCGAAATTGCTCTCGGACGGATCGACATGGGCGAGGTCGAAGCGCGACATGTAGCTGACGGCGAGCTCGCGGAACACGTAGTCGAGGATCGATGTCGCATACTTGATCGAGTCGTTGCCCTGCACGGGACCGGCCGGCTCGAAGCGGGTGAAGGTGAAGGCGTCGACATACTCCTCCAGCGGCACGCCGTACTGGAGACCCAGCGACACCGCGATGGCGAAGTTGTTGATGAAGGAGCGCAGCGCCGCGCCCTCCTTGTGCATGTCGATGAAGATCTCGCCGAGGCGGCCGTCGTCATACTCGCCGGTGCGCAAATACACCTTGTGGCCGCCGACGACCGCCTTCTGGGTGTAGCCCTTGCGGCGATCCGGCATCTTCTCGCGCTCGCGCATCACGACGATGCGCTCGACCAGCTTCTCGACGATCTTCTCCGAGACCTGCGTGGCGCGCGCCGCCATCGGCTTGTCGTAGAAGGACTCGACCGCATCGTCCTCGTCGTCATCGTCGGCGATGAGCTGCGAGTTGAGCGGCTGCGACAGCTTCGAGCCGTCGCGGTACAGCGCGTTGGCCTTCAGCGCGAGCTTCCACGACAGCAGATATGCCGCCTTGCAGTCCTCGACCGTGGCGTCGTTCGGCATGTTGATGGTCTTGGAGATCGCGCCCGAGATGAACGGCTGCGCCGCCGCCATCATGCGGATGTGGCTCTCGACCGAGAGATAGCGCTTGCCGATCTTGCCGCAGGGGTTGGCGCAGTCGAACACCGAATAGTGCTCCGCCTTCAGATGCGGGGCGCCCTCGACCGTCATCGCGCCGCAGATGTGCACGTTGGCGGCCTCGATCTCGCGCTTGGTGAAGCCGATCGCGGTGAGCAGGTCGAAGGTGGGGGCGGCGATCGCCTCAGTGGTGACGCCGAGCTGCTTGACGATGAAGTCCTCGCCGAGCGTCCACTTGTTGAACACGAACTTGATGTCGAACGCGGTCGGCAGCGCCTTCTCGACCTTGGCGATGGCCTCGTCGGTGAAGCCCTTGGCCTTCAACGTGGTGGCGTTGACGCCGGGGGCGTTCGACAGCGAGCCGTGACCGACCGCATAGGCCTCGATCTCGGCGATCTCGCTCTCGCGATAGCCGAGCACGCGCAGCGCCGCGGGCACCGCGCGGTTGATGATCTTGAAGTAGCCGCCGCCGGCCAGCTTCTTGAACTTCACCAGCGCGAAATCAGGCTCGATGCCGGTGGTGTCGCAATCCATCACCAGGCCGATGGTGCCGGTGGGGGCGACCACGGTGACCTGGGCGTTGCGGTAGCCGTTGGTCTCGCCGAGCGCGAGCGCGTCGTCCCAGGCCTGGATGGCGTGGCTGACGAGCGAGACCTGCGGGCAGTGGGCGTGGTCGAGCGGCACCGGGGCGACCGAGAGCGCCTCATAGCCGGTCGCCTCGCCGCGCGCGGCGCGACGATGGTTGCGGATGACGCGCAGCATGTGCGCGGCGTTCTTCTTGTAGCCGGGGAAGGATCCGAGCTCGCCGGCCATCTCGGCCGAGGTCTTGTAGGCGATGCCGGTCATGATCGCCGAGAGCGCGCCGCACAGCGCGCGGCCTTCCTTGGAGTCGTAGGACAGGCCCATGGTCATCAGCAGGCCGCCGATATTGGCATAGCCGAGGCCCAGTGTGCGGAACTCGTAGGACAGCTCGGCGATCGCCTTCGACGGGAACTGCGCCATCAGCACGGAGATCTCGAGCACGACCGTCCAGAGCCGGCAGAGATGCTCGTAGGCGCCGACGTCGAAGTGCTTCGTTTCCGTGTTGTAGAACGTCAGCAGATTGGCCGAGGCCAGGTTGCACGCGGTGTCGTCCAGGAACATGTATTCCGAGCACGGATTGGACGCGCGGATGTCGCCGGACGCCTTGCAGGTGTGCCAGTCGTTCATCGTGGTGTTGAAGTGCAGGCCGGGATCGGCCGAGGCCCAGGCGGCGTGGCCGATCTTCTCCCAGAGGTCCCTGGCCTTCAGCGTCTTGACGACCTTCTTGTTGGTGCGGCCGATCAGGCTCCAGTCGCCGTCGGTCTCGACCGCGCGGAGGAAGTCGTCCTTCAGCGACACCGAGTTGTTGGAGTTCTGGCCGGACACCGTGAGATAGGCTTCCGAATCCCAGTCGGTGTCGTAGATCGGGAAGTCGATGTCCTTGTAGCCCTGCTTGGCGAACTGGATGACCCGCTTGATGTAGTTGTCGGGCACCAGCGCGCGGCGCGCGAGCTTGATCTCGCGGCGGAGCGCCGGGTTCTTCTCGGGATCGAAGCAGTCGTCGCCGGAGCCCTCGCAATTGACGCAGGCCTTCATCACGGCCTTGAGGTGCTTCTGGTTGATCTTGGAGCCGGTGACCAGCGCCGCGACCTTCTGCTCCTCCTTCACCTTCCAGTCGATATAGGCCTCGATGTCCGGATGGTCGGCGTCGACCACCACCATCTTGGCGGCGCGGCGGGTGGTGCCGCCCGACTTGATCGCGCCGGCAGCGCGGTCGCCGATCTTGAGGAAGCTCATCAGGCCGGACGAGCGGCCGCCGCCCGACAGCCGCTCGCCTTCGCCGCGCAGCCGCGAGAAGTTGGAGCCGGTGCCGGAGCCGTATTTGAACAGGCGCGCCTCGCGCACCCACAGGTCCATGATGCCGCCGTCATTGACGAGGTCGTCCTCGACGCCCTGGATGAAGCAGGCGTGCGGCTGCGGATGCTCGTAGGACGACTTCGACTTGGTCAGCTTGCCGGTCTTGTAGTCGACGTAATAGTGGCCCTGGCCGGGGCCGTCGATGCCGTAGGCCCAATGGAGACCGGTGTTGAACCATTGCGGCGAGTTCGGCGCGACCATCTGCTTGGCGAGCATGACGCGGAGCTCGTCATAGAACGCCTGCGCGTCCGCTTCCGAGGAGAAGTAGTTGCCCTTCCAGCCCCAATAGGTCCAGCAGCCGGCGAGACGGTCGAACACCTGCTTGGCCGAGCGCTCGCTGCCGTAGCGCTCGTTCTCAGGCAGCGCGGCCAGCGCCTCGGTGTCGGGCACCGAGCGCCACAGCCACGACGGCACGCTCTCTTCCTCGACCTTCTTCAACTTGGCGGCAACGCCGGCCTTGCGGAAATACTTCTGCGCCAGCACGTCGGAGGCGACCTGCGACCAGAACTCGGGGACCTCGACATTCTCGAGCCGGAACACCACGGAGCCATCCGGATTCTTGATCTCGGACGTGGTCAGGCGGAAGTCGATCCCTGCATAGGGCGACTGTCCTTCGGTGGTGTTGCGCCGTTCAATCCGCATCGCGAGCCCCAATAGTTCTTGCCGGACCGCGCTTTGCGGCCGGGATCATTGCATCCAAGGGCGACGGCTGGAAGTCCCCGGACGCTGCCGGAAAATTCGTCTGCCGCCGCAGTTCAACCGGTTGCCCGGTCCGCATCTGTTCAGCCTCGAAGACGAAGGCCTTGCGCCGTTGTCCGGCGTCTCGCCCCGTCTTCCTGCGCGGGGCGTGCAGCCCGTCCGCTGCCCGCACCGTCCGTTCTCAACGCGTCACTCCCGCCGTTCTGCTCCGTCGTCCCTGCAGGGGAGGCCCCACATCTAGTGGGTTCCCCGTTGGGGCGCGTCGGCGCAGCGATGGTCTACAGGGCAGACGGCGACCCACGCCCGCTGCCGTGGCGACGGCGGCGTGGTCGTCTTCGAACCCTCTCGAGGGAAGCGGCCGGCCAGACCCGAAACATGACTGTGCGCCGAACCGGGCCGGAAGCTAGGACGACTCCGCTCCACCCGTCAAGGACTAGTACGGGTTCCTAAACCAAACACTAAATATGGGGGAAAGTACGGGATAACCAGGGCGTGTGCCGGTATCGTGATGGCCGTAACTATCGGCGAGTCCTCGCGGATTCGAAACCGAAAAAATTTGTGCCGCAGGCTGTCCACAGCGCTTCGTCCCGCTGTTCACAGGGGCAGATTTATTCGCGTGCGAATGACGTGTTTCGCTTGCATCAGCGGGACTCACGGGCGCCTACGGAGCGTTCGCGGGGCAGGCATGCCCCACAATCCCTGGTGTGGCCCGGAAAACGCCGGCAAGCTCATCGTCCCACGGACGGCGCCGGTGATTCCATGACAGACAAGCCAGTGGCCAGCGGGCGGATCACGCCCGCCGGGCTGATGTTCCTCGCCATCACCTCGCTCGGCTGGGGCTTCAACTGGCCGGTCACCAAGCATCTGGTCGGCGTGCTGCCGCCGCTCACCCTGCGCGGCACCACCGGGGTGGTGGGCGCGGTGTTGTTGGCGCTGCTGGCCGTCATCCGCAGCCAGAGCCTCGCCGTGCCGCGGGAGGTCTGGCCGCGGCTGATCCTGGCCGGGATGCTCAACGTCACCGCCTGGATGGTGCTGATGGGGCTGGCGCTGCTGTGGCTGCCGGCCAGCGAGGCGGCGCTGATCGCCTACACCATGCCGGTGTGGGCCTCGCTCTTGGCCTGGCCGATCCTCGGCGAGCGGCCGACGCTGTTGCGCGTGCTCGCGCTGGTGCTGGCGTTCGCGGGACTGGCTTCGATCATGGGCAGCAACGGGCTCACCGCCAGCCGCGACAAGCTGCCGGGCATCCTGATGGTGCTCGGCGGCGCGTTCGGCTTCGCGCTCGGCACGGTCATGGCCAAGAAGCTCCCGATCAGGCTGCCGCCGCTGTCGGCGGCGGCCTGGCAGATCGGCATCGGCTGCGTGCCGATCGTGCTCGTGGGCTTCGCGGTCGAACATTCCGACTGGACGAAGCTGGATCAGCTCGACTGGGCGCTGATGTTCTATTCCACCGTGATCCAGTTCTGCGTCGCCTATGTCGCCTGGTTCGCGGCGCTGTCGCGGCTGCCGGCCTCGGTGGCGGCGATCGGCACCATGGCGGTGCCGGTGATCGGCGTCCTGGCCTCTGCGATCGCGCTGCGCGAGCCCCTCGGGGCAGGGCAGGTGGCCGCGCTGGCCTTCACGCTGGCCGCGGTGGCGATGGCGACCCGCGGCTAACGCCAGCCGGCCGCCGGCTTGCCGTCCAGCGCCCGCCGCACCATCTGCGCGAGCTCGGCGCGGCGATAGGGCTTGGTCAGCAGCAGCGCGTCCGGCACGAGCTGCCGGTTCTCGACCATCTCATCGCCGGTATAGCCGGAGGTGTAGAGTACTGGGAGCGCGGGGCGCGTGGTCATGATGGTTTCGGCGAGCTGCCGGCCGCTGATGCCGCCGGGCATGATGACGTCGGTGAACAGCAGGTCGAAGGGCTGGTTCCGCGCGGCGATGGCCAGCGCCTCCGAGGCCTGCGAGGCGACGAGGGTGGTGTAGCCGAGGCCCTGCAACTGAGCGAGCACGAAGTCGCGCACCAGCGGATCGTCCTCGACCACCAGGATCGTCTCGCGGCCATGCGGCAGCGCCTGCTCGTGCTCCGTCTCGATCTGCTGCGTCGCCTGCGCCGCCGGCAGATAGAGCCGGATCGTCGTGCCGCGGTTCTGCTCGCTCTGAAGCTTGACGTGGCCGCCGGACTGCCTGACGAAGCCATAGACCATGCTGAGGCCGAGACCGGAGCCCTTGCCGGCATCCTTGGTGGTGAAGAACGGCTCGAAGGCGCGGTCCTTCACCTCCAGCGGCATGCCGCTGCCGGTGTCGCTGACCGCGACCATGACGTAGGAACCGGGCACGATGCCGGGATTGGCCGCTGCATGGGCCGCGTCGAGCGTGGTCTTCGCCGTCTCCAGCAGCAGCCTGCCGCCATCGGGCATCGCATCGCGCGCGTTGATCGCCATGTTGACCAGCGCGTTCGCGAGCTGCGCGGAATCGACATGGGCGATGAGATCCTCGTCGGCGAGAACGGTCCTGATCTCGACCTGCTCGCCGAGGGTCGGCCGCAGCAGCTTGGCGATGTCCTCCACCGTGGCGTTGACGTCGATGTCGCGCGGACGCAGCGGCTGCTTGCGGGCGAAGGCGAGCAGATGCCGGATCAGCTCGGTGCAGCGATCGGTGGCCCTGCCGATCAGGGCTGCGAACTCGGCCGCCGCCGGCCGGTCCTGCACCGCGTCGATCAGGACCTCGATCGACCCGGTGATGATCGTCAGCATGTTGTTGAAGTCGTGCGCGACGCCGCCGGTGAGCTTGCCGATGGCATCGAGCTTCTGCGCCTGCTGCAGCAGGCGCTCGGTCTCGTGCACGTCGGTGACGTCGTGATACACCAGCGCGGCGCCACTGATCGCGCCTGCGGAATTGCGCAGCGGCCGCCCGCTGACCATCAGGCGAAACTGCGGCCGGCCGTCGGTCGGCTTGACCACGACCTCGCGGCGGTCGAACGACAGCCCGCACAAGGCGCGCGCGATCGGGAGCTCCTCGTCGACGATGCGGGTGACGGCGTCGCTCTCGTAGAACTGGTTGGCAGCCTGCATCTCGGCGAAGGTCTTGCCCACATTCGTTCCCAGGAAACGTCCCATCGCCTGGTTCGACAGCATGATCGTGCCTTCGGGATCGACGACGAGGACGCCCTCGGCCATGCTGTTGAAGGTGTTCGTGAGAATGGCGGAGAAGCGGCGCAGCGCGTCATAGGCGGCGGCGAGATCGCTGCGCTGCTGCACGGCCTGGGCTTCCAGCGAGGTCGCGGTCTCCCGTGACCGGGTGAGGGACGAGCGCAGCGCCCGGTCGGAAAGATGAGCGCGCCGGACGAGATAGGCCGACATCAGGAGCAGCAGGCCGACGCCGGCGAGGTCGATCGCCAGCAGCCAGGATCCGGTTCGTCGCGAGATCGTGGCGCGGTCCGCCAGCAGCCGGCGCTCCTCATCGGTAAAGGCGTCGAGCGCCTGGTTGATCGTCGTCATCGCCGCCGGACCGGCCGCGCTCGCCGCCAGCGCCTCCGGGCCGTCGCGATCGTTCGCCGCGTGGCGACGGATCAGCTCGCCGGCAAGCTGAATACGCCGCTGCACGATGCCATAAATCGATCGCAGCCGCTCGCTCTGCGAGGAATTGTCCCGGACGAGCTCTCGCAGGTCCGCCCAGGCCGCAGGAATAAGTCCACTCGTCGCCTGAAACTCTGCGATGAACCGGTCGGCTCCGGACAATGCGAAGCCGCGCGAGGCGGCTTCTGACTGTCGCAGCAGGGCGCGGAGCTCGGAGGATTTCTCCAGCACCTCCATCGTGTGCTCGACCAGGGCGGTATCGTTGCGCGCCTTGATGTCCAGTCCCGTCGACGCGGCGCCGATCGCGAGCAGGGTTCCAAGGCCAAGCCCGATCACCACCCGCCGGCGGATCATCGGTGGCCTCCAATGGCGCGGGATGCCGTCGCGTCCTGCCAATTGCATGGGGTAGGTTTCCATTGGAATTTGTGGCGCCCAGCTCCGTGACGATCGCAGTTCCGATCTGCGCGATGGTCAAGTCAGGAGAAGTGAGCGCGCGTCGGCGCGTCCTCGGAAAAGGCGTTCTCGGCCAAGGCATCATCGGCCAAGGCGTCATCCACGGGGCCTGCCAGCGCCAGCCGCACCATCTTGGCGAGCTCCGACTTGCGATAGGGCTTGGTGAGCAGCAGCGCAGCCTGGTCGAGGCGACCGTGCTCGACCATCGCATTGTCGGTATAGCCGGACGTGTACAGCACCTTGGTGCCGGGCCGCTGCCGCAGCGCCTCCTCGGCGAGCTCCTTGCCGTTGACGCCGCCGGGCATGATGACGTCGGTGAACAGGAGATCGAAGCTTTGGCCGGAGTCGATCTTGGCCAGCGCCTCGACCCCGGTCGATGCGGTGATGGTCTTGTAGCCGAGGCTCTGCAACTGTGAGACGACGAAGTCCTGCACCAGTGGATCGTCCTCGACGATGAAGATGGTCTCCTCGCCGCGCGGCGGCGGGGGCTCGGGCGGAGCAGGGCTCGCAGCCTGTCCCTTGGGCACAGGGATGTAGAGCCGGATCGTGGTGCCCCGTCCTTCCTCGCTGTAGATCTTGATGTGGCCGCCGGATTGCTTGACGAAGCCGTAGACCATGCTGAGGCCGAGGCCGGAGCCCTTGCCGGCTTCCTTCGTCGTGAAGAAGGGTTCGAAGGCGCGGTCGCGGACCTCCGGCAACATGCCAGTACCCGTGTCGCTGACGGCGACCATGACATAGGGGCCGGGCGTCACGCCGGCGTTGGCTGAGGCATAGGCCTCATCGAGCTCCACCCTGCGCGATTCCAGCAGCAGCTTGCCGCCATTGGGCATCGCGTCGCGGGCGTTGATCGCCATGTTGACCAGCGAGTTGGCGAGCTGCGCCGAATCGATGTGCGTGATCAGCGTCTCCTCTTCGAGGATCGAGTTGATCTCGATCTGCTCGCCGAGCGTCGGACGCAGCAGCTTTGCGATGTCGAGAATCGTGCTGTTGACGTCGCTGTCGCGCGGATGCAGCGGCTGCTTGCGGGCGAAGGCGAGCAGATGCCGGATCAGCTCGGTGCAGCGGTCTGCCGCCTGTCCGATCAGCGCCGCGGTCGCCGCGGCGGCGGGGCGGTCCTTCACCTCGTCGGCCAGCGTTTCGATGGTGCCGGTAATGATCGTCAGCATGTTGTTGAAGTCGTGTGCGACGCCGCCGGTGAGCTTGCCGATCGCATCCAGCTTCTGCGCCTGCTGCAGCAGCCGCTCGGTCTCGTGCGCCGTGGTGATGTCGTGATAGACCATCGCCGCGCCGGTAATGCCGCCCGCGGCGTCGCGCAGCGGGCGGCCGGAGATCATCAGCCGCAGCGTCTCGTCCCGGTCGGGCCGGTAGACGATCAGCTCGCGGCGGTCGAAGCTCTCGCCCCGCAACGCTCGCGGCGTCGGCAGGTCGTGTGCTGCGACAGGCGTCACGCCGTCGCTTTCGTAGACGCGGAGGCGCGCGCGGACGTCGGCCAGATTCTTTTCCGGGCTGTAGCCGAGCAGATGTTCGACCGCGGGGTTCGAGAATACCACGGTGTCGGTGGCATCGATGACGAGCACACCCTCTGCCATGCTGTTGAACGTGTTCTGCAGGATCTCGGCGGAATGGCGCAGCTTCTCATGGGCGGCGATCAGGTCGAGATGCTGCTGCTCGGCCTTTTCCGCCAGCGAGTTGGCCTCGGCTTCGGAGCGGACCAGCGACGCGCGCAGCGCACGATCGTGGAGATAGGTCCGCCGGATGAGGTAGAAGGCGATGATCAGCAGCAGCGCGAGACCGCACAGGTCGATCGTGAGCAGCAGCGATCCGGTGGATTTCGACGTCATCGAACGCTGCGTCAGCAGCTTGCGCTGATCGGCAACGAAACGGTCGAGATGGGCCGTGATCTCGCTCATGGTCGCCGGCCCTTCGGCGCGGCTTCTGAGGGCTTCGAGCCCCGCACGATCCGAGGCGGCGTGCAACCGGATCAACTCCGCAGCGAGCTCGACCCTGCGGACAATCAGGGCTTCGGTCTCGGTCAGAAGCTTCAGCGGTTCGGGATTGTCGGCCACGGCGCGCCGCAGCTCGGCCATGGCGACCGGAATTCTCGTGCTGACATCGGCAAACTCCGTCCTGAATTGATCGTCACCGACGAGTGCGTAGCCGCGAGAGGTCGCTTCCGCTTCGCGTAGCAGCAGACGCAGATCGGAGGTCTTCTGCAGGATGTCGAGCGATGAATTCACCCAGGCCGCGTCGTGGCGCGACTTGATGTCGAGCGCCGTGGACGCGGCCCCGATCGCCAGCAGCGTTCCAAGACCGAGCCCCAATGCGAGGCGCTGATAGGTCATCTGCGTTTCTCAATCATCGACATGTCCGCCAGCTGGGCCGGGGATCATCGCGGCCAGCCCCATGCATCCGAGTTTCGATGCAGCTGCGTCCAAGCAGTGAAGATATGTCGGCAAGGCGCGCCTCCTTGTTCGAAGTTCTTGGCGCGTTCGCGGGCGGCAGGCCCAAGCTGCTCACCCGCGGCGTTTGCACTGCGCGAGTCCCGCGAAAATCCATGTGTCCATCAACTGATATCAACCAAGCCTGCGAAGCGGCCAAACGGGCAGAATCACGAGCTCAAACAATATTGGACCGAAACGGGACGATCATCTGCACGTCGCGGGGCACATTTTGGAATATGGGCGAAAATCGGCCTGCAACGTGGCGCATTAGACACAGAACAAACAACAATACGGCACGAAAAAGGCGGCGAGCATAGGCTCGCCGCCCTCTGTTGTCGCAGCTACTATGTCAGACTCTTACGGACATGGATGGCGAAAGCCATCATAACCGAGATAGGTTCCCGAAGCCGGATCATACGAGCGGTACCTGCGTGCGCAGTAGCTCGGGTCGACGCCTTCGGTTCCAACGATGGCGACAGGCGCGGAGTCGTCATAGTACGAGTAGTCGGAGTAATAGTCGGGCCCGTAATAATACGGATCGTTGTAGTAGGCATAGCTGCTGCCCAATCCGATCCCGACGCCAACGCCGACACCCGGCCAGAAGCCGCCGCCGCGGTGATGCCAGCCGCCACGGTGACCGCCCTGCCAGCCGCCGCCACTCCAATTGCCGCCGCTCCAGTTGCCGCGGCCGCCACCCGTGTTGACGGCGACGTTGGCGCCGGCCGCCGGACCGCGACCCGCCAGCGCTGCGCCGCCAACGGCTGCGCGTCCGGCGAAGCTGCCGCCGCTCATCCCGGCGCCACCCGGGCCCGCCGCAAAGCCGCCGCGTCCGCCGCCGCCGATCGCTCCGCCGCCGCCACCACCGACGGCCGCGCCACCGCCCCCGCCGACGGCGGCACCACCACCGCCGCCCGGACCACGACCGCCGCCGCCGGGACCCTGGGCAAAGCTTGTCGTCGCTGCCGCCAGCGGCAGAATCAGCGCCACTGCCGCCGCAGTGCTCCATCTCTTCAGTCTGGTCATCGCTATCGCTCCATCAGGGGGGGAAAGTGACCTAACCGCAGGCCCGCGGATGTCGTTCCCCGCCGCGAACCGATACATCGTCGCGGGCGGAGGCGGTGCAACACTGGACAAGATGCGGGCGGGGTGGCATCAGAACCGGGACCTTCACAGAACCGGCCCCAAGCCCATGAAACAGTTCTTTCTCAAGCTCTTCACGTGGTGGAACGGCCAGACTTTCGGCACGCAATTGTGGACCTGGCGCTTCGGCGAGCTCGTGGGGCAGGATGCACAGGGCAACCGCTATTATCGGACTGCCGGCGGCAAGATCGACCCGGTGCTGCATTTCGAGCGGCGCTGGGTGATCTATAACGGCCTGGCCGAAGCCAGCCGTATTCCGCCCGAATGGCACGGCTGGATGCATCATATGGTCGACGTGCCGCCGACTCAGGAGGGCTACAAGCCGCGCGAGTGGGAAAAGCCGCATGAGCCGAACCTGACGGGGACTGCGCTGGCGTATCGCCCGGCCGGCTCGACCTTGGGCAGCGGTCGCAGGCCAAAGGCCACCGGTGATTATCAGCCCTGGACTCCTGGCGGCTGATTCGATTTCGCTCGAGATGACCCGATCGGAAAAGGCCGCCCCGAGCTCCGGGCGGCCTCTTTACTTTCGGGAGCCTGCCAAGCCTGCGCTACGCCGGGTTGGTCCTGAGGGCGGCCGCCGCATGCTCCGCCGCCTCGATTCGCCGCTTCCGGAACGGTGCGATCCGCTCCAGCATGCGTGACACCACCTCGGACGGCGCCGTGTCGGGGGATCCAGCGGTGAAAGGGGGCGCCGGATTGTATTCGAGCCTGAGCTGGATTGCCTCCGCCGTCTGACGATCGACCAACTGCGCCACCAGGGTCAGCGCGAAGTCGATGCCGGCCGTGACACCGCCGCCGGTGATCCGGTTGCGGTCGATGCAGACGCGCTCGGTGCTGACGGTTGCCCCGAACAGCGGCAGGCACTCGCGCGCGCTCCAATGGGTCGCCGCGCGATAGCCATCCAGCAGGCCGGCGGCGCCGAGCGCGAGCGAGCCCGTGCACACCGAGGTGACGTACCTGGCTCCTTCGGCCTGGCGGCGGATGAAGCCGATGACCTCGGTGTCATCGAGGATGGCGTCGACGCCGAAGCCGCCGGGAATGCAGATCACGTCCGCCTGCGGACAGTCAGCGAAGGTGGTGGTCGGCATCAGTGTGAGGACCGAGTCGGTCGGAATCGGCTCGATCCTCTTCCACGCCAGATGCAGTGTCGCCCCCGGCACGCTGGAGAACACCTGCACCGGACCGGTGAGATCGAGCTGGGTCAGATGTGGAAACAGGACGAGAGCGATCGAGAGCGGTTGGGCCATGGCGGTGCTCGCAGGTGTGGTGCTTGACGGCGGGCATTCTGCATGGTCCGCTGGATGGCGCATATGCCAAAGTTCCCTCGTTTCCGGACGGGCTTGGGATTTCACACTTAGGCTCACGGAGCCATCCACCATGATCGGCGTGCTCATCTACCCCGATTTTCAGCTGCTCGACGCCGCCGGACCGATCTCGGTGTTCGAGATCGCCTCGCGTTATGCGCGCGCCGCGCCATCGATCAGGGTCGTCGCCGCCACGCCCGGACCCGTGCGGTCGTCGTCAGGGGCCGAAATGCTGGCGCGCAAATTCGGTCCGGTGTCGGCGCTGACCACGCTGCTGATCGCCGGCGGCGAGGGCGTGGAAGCTGCGAGCCGCAACGCATGCACGCTGAACTTCGTTCGTAAGGTCGCGCAGCGGGGCACCCGGCTTGCCAGCATCTGTTCCGGCGCCTTCGTGCTGGCCGAAGCGGGCCTGCTGGACGGGCGGCGCGCGACCACGCATTGGCAGCGCACGCGGCAGTTCCTGCGAGCCTACCCCCAAGTGAAGCTCGAGCCTGACAGCATCTACGTCCGCGACGGCAATGTCTGGAGCTCGGCTGGGATCACTGCCGGCATCGATCTCGCACTCGCCATGGTCGCCGACGATCACGGCGAGGAGATCGCGCAGAAGACCGCACGTCAGCTCGTGCTGTATCATCGCCGCAGCGGCGGGCAGTCGCAGTTCTCCTCGCTGCTGGAGCTGAAGGCGCCGAGCGGCCGCTTCGCCGAGCTCCTGACCTGGGCGCGGGAGCATCTCGATGCGCCGCTGACGGTCGACGACCTTGCCGAGCGTGCCGGCATGAGCACGCGGCATTTCACCCGCGCCTTCGTGGCCGAGACCGGCACGACGCCGTCGAAGGCGATCGAGCGTCTCAGGCTGGAGGTGGCGCGCGATCGCGTGCAGGCTTCGCATCAGCCGATCGAGCTGGTGGCCGAGGCGACCGGCTTTCGCGATCCTGAGCGGATGCGCCGCGCCTTCATTCGCGCCTTCGGCCAGCCGCCGCAGGCCCTGCGGCGCGCGGCACGCCTCACCGCCTGACCTGGATCAGTGGACGAGCGGCCGCGGGCGACGATCCTCGATGGCAGTTGAGACAATTTAAAGTTGTGTGACATGCGCGAAGCGCGCATAGTACGCGCATTGCCACTTTGTCCATGGAGGATACGATGCGCGTATTTCTGTCCCTGATTTTGTTTGCTGCTGCCGCGGTCGGCAGTGTCGACAGCGCTTTTGCGGCAAAAGCCGAAGTCACCGGAATGTGCGTCTGCAAGAAAGGCGGCAGCACGATCGAGACCTATAGCGAGACGATCTGCGTGAAGAACGATCATGCGGGCTGCACATCCGCGAAGGTCGCCTGCGTGAATGCCTATGCCGCCACCTGCAGCGGCAAGGGCGGCACGATTTCACAGTCGACCAACAAGTGCAAAGTCGGCGCCAAGTGCTGAGCGGCGAACTCAGCCGTTCGACCTGGACGTTCTGAACGTCTGAGGCGCAAGAAGTCCCGCGCGACGGACATCGGCGCATGTCCGTCCGCGTGTTGGCATCGGCAGGTGTGAGACCTATAGTCCGCCCCGCGAAACCGAGGGGTAGACGAGGCGCGATGCGTGTCACCATCATCACCGGCAGCGGGGCCGGCATCGGCGCTGCGGTGGCGCGCCGCGTGGCCGCACCGGGGCAGGCCTTGATGCTGCACGGGCAGGGGGCTGACGAAGCAGGTCTCGCGCGTCTGCGGGACGTCGCCGCGGCGTGCCGGGAGGCCGGCGCCGAAGCCGAGTTTCATTGCGGCGATCTGGCCAGGCAGGGCGTTGCCACCGAGCTGGCGGCTGCGGCACGAACGCGGTTCGGCCGGATCGACGCGGTGGTGCATGCTGCCGGCTTTGCCGACCGCCGCAGCTTTCGCGATCTGCCGCGCGACGGGCTCGACCGCTCACTCGCAGTGATGCCCGCGGCATTTCATGAGCTCGCCAGCGCCGCGCTCCCTGACCTCGTGCAGAGCACCCATGCGCGCGTGGTCGCGATCTCCAGCTTCGTCGCGCACCGCTTCGTGCCGGGCGGCACCTTCCCGGCCTCGGCCGCCGCCAAGGCGGCGCTGGAGGCGCTGGTGAAATGCCTCGCCATCGAGCTGGCTGCGTGCGGCGGCACCGCGAATGTCGTCGTGCCCGGCTATACGCGCAAGGATGCGGGACGGCTCGGCTCGCTCGATCCGGCCGCGTGGCAGACGGCGGCGGCGGCCAATCCGCAACAGCGCCTCGCCGAGCCCGACGACATCGCCGCGGCCGTGACCTTCCTGCTGTCGAAAGACGCCGGCCACGTCACCGGCGCGGTGCTGCCGGTCGATGGCGGCCTGACCCTGATGTAAGCAGCAGATGGATCGAGAGACGATGGAGCGTATGCAGCAGACAGCCGACGTGGTCGTGCTGGGAGCGGGGATCGTCGGCGTCTCCTCCGCCTACGCCATCCGGGAGCGCGGGCTCTCGGTGGTGCTGGTCGACCGCAAGGCGCCGGGCGAGGAGACATCGTACGGCAATGCCGGCATTCTCTCCTCCGGTTCGATCCTTCCGCTCAACAAGCCCTCGCTGTTCAAGGCCCTGCCGTCCTATCTCGGCAACAAGAGCGCGGCGCTGCGCTGGGATCCGGCATGGACGCTGCGCAATGTCGAATGGGTGCTGCGCTTTCTCGCCAATGCCGTGGAGTCCCGCGTCAAGCCGCGCGCCACCGCGCTGCATGGCCTGATCGGCGCGTCGCTGAAACTGCATCGCGACTGGATCGTTCGCGCCGGCGAGCCGCAGCGGATCCGCGAGACCGGCTGGCTCAAGGCGTGGCGCAGCGACGCTGTCGGAGCGGCCAAGGCGGAGCAGGCTCTCCTGGCCGAATACGGCATCAAGAGCGAGCTGCTCGACCGCCAGGGCATTTCCGCGCTCGAGCCTAATATGCTGCCGGTCTACAAAGTGGGACTGCTGCATAGCCAGACCGCGTCGGTCGACTCGCCCGGCAATGTGACGAAAGCCTATGCGCGGATGTTCGAGGGCGCGGGCGGCGTGCTGCGGCAGTCCGAGATCAGGGCGGTGCTGTCCGACGGGGACGGCTGGCGTGTCGTGCTCGGCGACGGCGAGATTCGCGCCCGTCATGTCGTGGTTGCGCTCGGTCCCTGGTCGCCGGACATTCTCAGGTCGCTCGGCTACCGGGTGCCGATGGCGTTCGAGCGCGGCTATCACCAGGAGTTCACGCCCAACCCGGCGCGCATGTTGCACCGTCCGATCCACGACGCCGAAGGCAGCTTCCTGATGACGCCGATGGAGAACGGCGTGCGCGTCACCTCCGGCGTCGAGCTGACCAATCGCGATGCGCCGTCGAATTTCGCCCAGCTCGAGCAGGTGGTCCCGCTGGCGCGCGGCGTGGTCGAGTTCGGCGAGGCCGTGGCCCAGCCATGGCGCGGCGCGCGGCCGACCTTGCCGGATTCGCTGCCGATGATCGGGCCGGCGCCGCGCCATTCCGGCCTGTGGCTTGCATTCGGCAATCAGCATATCGGTTTCACCACGGGGCCGGCCACGGGCGCGGCGATCGCCGCGATGATCACGGGCGAGGCGCCGTCGTTCGACGTCTCCGCCTTTGCTCCGAGCCGGTATCTGTGAGGGGCCGCGACCGCGTCACGCCGGAGCTGCGATGAACTATACCTGGGATTTCGCCATCCTCGCCAAGTACAGCCATCTGTTCTGGCTGGGGCTCGGCTGGACCATGGCGTATACGCTCGGCACCATCCTGCTCGGCTCGGTGATCGGGCTCGTCGTCGGCATCGTCAGGCTGCGCCGTCCGGTCGTGATCGACTGGCTGCTGATCGGCTATATCGAGCTGTTCCGCTGCACCCCGCTGCTGGTGCAGATCATCTGGTTCTACTACGCGTTCCCGGTGGTGATCGGCGTCAACATTCCGGCGCATGTCGCCGCGGTCACCGTGCTGTCGCTCTACGCCGGGGCGTTCTATGCCGAGATCGTGCGCGGCAGCATCGAGAGCGTGCCGCGCGGGCAATGGGATGCGGCGCGCGCGCTCGGCCTGCGTCCGTGGCGGATGATGCGGCTCGTGATCCTGCCACAGGCCTTGAAGCCGATGCTGGCGCCCTACGTCAACCAGTCGGTGACGCAGTTGAAGAACACCTCGCTGGTGTCGGTGATCGCGGTGCCCGATCTCGTCTACAACGCGACGCTGATCAACGCCGACACCTATCGGCCGCTCGAGGTCTACACCATCATCGCGCTGATCTATTTCGCGATCCTGTTTCCGGCGACGCTCCTGGGCCGCCGCTTCGAGCGCGGCATGACGTACGACAAGGCGTGAGGCGATACATCATCGAATGCCTCCGTGTCATTGCGAGCGAAGCAATCCAGGGCGGCACGAACGGTCCTGGATTGCTTCGTCGCTGTGCTCCTCGCAATGACGCTCGGAGAGAGCGTGGCTTCGCTTAGATGTTCACCTCGACCGGCACGTCCTCGGCCTTGACGCCGGCCAGCCCCAGGCCCTTGACGAACCATTCGCGCATCTGGCCGATGCCGCGGTTGTAGTCGATCCACACCGCGAGGAAGTCGCGCCAGCGCTTGTCGGCCTCGCGGCGCACGCCCATGCTGGAGGGGATCGCGACCGAGGGCGACTGCAGGATCTTGTAGGAGCCGAGATTGGGGTTCTTGGCGATTGCGGTGAGGCCCAGGATCAGTGCGTTGACGACGACGTCGACGCGGCCCGAGGCCATCTCCAGCATCACTTCGTCGCGCGACTTGAGCGACTTGATCGTGGCGTTGGGAGCAAAGCGCCGCGCCACCGCCTCGTTGGCCGAGCCGACGTCGACGGCGATCTTGACCTCGGGCTTGTTGATGTCGGCCCAGGTCTTCGCTTCCATGCCCTTCTTCAGCATGGCGCCGAACGGATGCGGGAACACCGTGCCGCAGAAGTCGATGACCAGCGCGCGCTGCGGCGTCGGGTTGAGGGCGAAGCCGAGATCGATCTTGCCGGCCTGCAGGTCGAGCACCGAATTGCCGTAGGTCGACTCGACATATTCGAGCTTCACGTCGAGCAGCTTGGCGATGTCGTTGGCCATCTCGATCGAGAAGCCCGACCAGGTGCCGGTGGCAAGATCCTTGTTGAAATAGGGCAGCTCGCCCGGCAGCACGGCGATGCGCAGCACCTTGTTGGCGCGGACGCGGTCGAGCGTGTTGTCGGCCGCTTGCGCCGAGGCGGGCGTCGTCGTCATGGCGGACGCAAGCGCGGCACCGGAGCCGATGGCGAGCGCGTAGCGCAGCGCATCGCGGCGGTCTTCGGAAATTTTCTGATCGTCTGACGTGGTCACATCATCCTCCTGCACCAACAGGCACGGAGCGTAGCGCCGGCCTTGCACGCCAGCAACAACCATGTCGGCCTTGATAGTAAGCGGCTCGCCGTCGCGTCATGCCGGAGCGGCCGCATGCCGTTGCTGCTCTGCCTCATTCCGATGCAGGATTGATCAAGCCGTGATCGGTCCCGCCCGATGGAAGCGGCCTTGGACGCAGGCGCTCGGCGAGCGGGCGCAACAGTTGCGGCGCAAGGTGGATCGGGAACTGGCTCATCGCGAAGTACAGCCAGGTGGTGCCGGGGATCGCGCCCTCGGTCGCCGCGAGCATCAGCCCCATGTTGCGTAGCGACACCATCATGCCGAGCGCCATGGCGCGTTCGCGGCCCGCGCCGCGAAACAGCAGCATCGTGGTACCAAGCAACAGCAAGAACACGGTGAAGGCGAGCAGTGCCAGTCCCAGCATGCGGAACGGGCTCGCGGTCAGGTCGGCCAGGAAATGAGCCATGATGGCGGAGGCGAACACGAACAGGATGAGGACGTTGACGCCATCGATCGGCGCGCGATGGCGGCGGATCGTATCGATGCCGAAGGCAAGGCGGATCGCGGCGGCCGCAGCCAGCGCGCCCGCAAGGATGGCGGCGAGCTTCAGCCCGAGCGCGGCCGGAGACAGTGACAATGTCTCGCCCAAAAACATATAGGCGAACAGCGGCGCCGTCAGCGGCACCAGCGCGGTCGAGGTCACCAGCGTGATGAGAACGAGCGTCGCGTCGAGCCCCATCAGCGCGGCGAGCGCGGGCGAGGCCATCATCGGCGAGGCCGTCCCCTGCAGCATCAGCGCGAGATACAGGTCGGGTGCTGTGGCATCGACGCCCGTGATGCGCCCGATCGAGCCGACCAGCGCCGGCACGGCGATCGTGGTCCAGGCCGTCGCGGCCACCACCAGCAGCGGGCGGCGCAGATGCGCTGTTAGCATCGCGACGTCGACGCGCATGAACGAGATGCAGAGCAGCAGGAAGATCGCGTGCGTGACGTAGGGGCGCGCCAGCTCGCCGAGCGGCGGCACGGCGATCGCCGCCAGCAGCACCGCGACGATGGCGCGGGTGCCCTGATTGCCGAGCCAGCTCAGGGCCTGCAGAGGAAAAGCGAGAGGCCCGAAGGACGGCATCTTCATTCCGAACGCTGTGAATCAATGAACGCGCGAACCATGCGTTGGCCGCGCGTTCATGCAAAGTCACATCTGGTTACGGACGATGTCGGCGCCTGCTCATCACTGCGCGCTGGAGCCGCCGACCACGATCTTCTCGTTGAGCTTGAAGTCGACGGTCTGCACCGTCTGGTCGATCTCGGCATTGGGCATGCCGAGCTGCTGCGAGATCAGCTTCACCAGAAGGTCGACGCGCTCGATGAACGGCGCGCCCGCGGCGACGGCCCGCGCGGCCGACGACGGCTTGAGCAGGCTCTCGGCCGCCTTGGCGTATTTTTCGAACGGCACCTGGTCGCTCGGATCTGCGCCGAGCTTGCGCGCGATGGCATCGACGTGCTCGTAGATCGATTTCGACTGGGCGAGATTGCCATGAACGGCATCGCGGATCGCCTGCGGCTCGCCGCGCGTGATGCAGCGATAGTTGCCGGTAAGCAGCATCGACCACTTCGCCAGCGGCACGAACAGCGAGTCGAACACCTTCAGCTTCACGGGGACGTCCTGGCCGTCGAGCCTGACTGCGTCGATGTCGCGCTCCAGCTCACGCAGCAGCGCATTGTGCTTTTCGTCCTCGAACGCGGCGGCCTTGAAGTTGGTCGGCAGGCCGACATGCAGCACGTTGGCGGCTTCCTCCGGCGGACGGAAGGCCTGCGGATCCGGCGAGCACAGCGTGACCAGCCCGGGCGTGAAGCGTTCCCACACCGCGGGATTGGTGTAGGCCTCGTCGAGGTCGACGTTGGCGAGCGCCGGGATGCGCTTGAGATAGGGCAGCGGCGGCATGTTCATGATCGAGAGGCACGGCAGCTTGGCCTCGGCGATCTTCACCATCAGCACGCGAATGGTGTGGTTGGTGTACTGCGGCTCCTGCATCGCAAGACCGACCAGGTCGTAGCGCGACAGGTCGACGCTATCGGGCGTGGCCGCGTCGAGCTTGCCCGGCAGGTCGCGCGAGAAGATCGAGCGATGCGCCGGCTCGTCGCGCAGCTTGATGCGGACTTCCGTGCCGTCGCGGTTGATCAGCTCGGCTGTCTTCTTGCGGCAGACCAGCGTCACGTTGTGGCCGGCCATCAGCAGCTTGGTGCCGAGGAGGGAGCCGTAGGAGGCCCCGAGAATCAGAATGTTGCGTGCCATACCTTGGTCGTCCCCAGAGATCGGTTCGAGATTTTGCGTTCGCGTTTCTTGTTGGCGATCCAGCCGTACCGACGAGTCCGTCAGGCGTCCGGCAGGAGCGGACGGATGCGGTAACCCATTGCCTCGGTTGCTGGCATACCAGAGCTTTCATCCCACGGAATGCGCCGTCTGGCAAGGTGCAGCGCACTCGTGCGGCATCCGGCGCGTGTCACGGTGGGCTATCCGAGCGCAGATCGACCATGCGCTTGGAGCTCGGCCGTTCAGCTCAGCGCCATATAGCGCCCCGGCTTGTGGTTGATCGCGATGATGACGTTGACGATCACGATGCCGAGGATCGACAGCGCCAGCCGGTTCACGGGGATGACGAAGAATGCGGCGATCATGATGAGGAAATCGACGGCGAGCTGGAAATAGCCGGCGCGGATCTTCCAGTGCTCCTGCAGATACAGCGCCAGAATGTTGATCCCGCCAAGCCCGGTGCGATGCCGGAACAGCATCAACAGGCCGGTCCCGGTCAGGCCGGCGCCGATTACGGTGGCATAGATCGGATCGATATGGCTGATGTCGATCCATGACGTCGTCAGCCGTGAGAACAGGGCGACGAGCCCGACCGCGACAAAGGTGCGGATCGTGAACGGCCAGCCCATGCGCCGGACGGCCAACGCATAGAACGGCAGATTGATCAGGAAGAAGCTGACGCCGAAACCATAGCCGCTGATGTAGCTCAACAGCAGCGACAGACCGGCGGTGCTGCCGACCAGCAGCACCGTCTTGCTGTAGATCAGCATGCCGAGCGACACGAACAGCGTGCCCAGCGTCAGCGCCATCGCGTCCTCGTAGAGCTTGTGCCGCTCCTGAGCGACGATCTCTGTCACGGCCTTGATCCTTGCAGGCGATGTTTCAAAGCGACTTGAACAGGCCGGCAACGCGCGCGACCTCGGCGAGCTTCAGGCCTGCAATGTTGATGCGGCCCGAGGTCGGCATGTACACGCCGTGCTTTTCGCGCAAAGTCATGACCTCGGCCGGCGTCACCGGCAGCAGCGAGAACATGCCTTCCTGGACGCCGATCGCGATCGTGTTGGACCAGCGCCCGCCGAGCGCCTCGGCAAAAGAGCGGCGCAGCGCGGCGAGGCGCTGGCGCATCGTCTCGAGCTCGCTGCTCCAGTCGGCATAGAGGTCCGGCGTGTCGAGAATCGTCTTGACGATCGCCGAGCCATGGTCGGGCGGCATCGAATAGCTGGTGCGGGCGATGGAGACGAGATTGGAGCGCGCGGTCTCGGCTGCGGCCTGTGCCGAGGCGACGGCGTAGAGCGCGCCGGTCCGCTCGCGGTAGAGTCCGAAGGACTTCGAGCAGGACACCGCCAGCAGCGCCTCGGGCACGGCCGCGACCATTGCCCGCAGGCCGGCGGCATCGCCCTCGAGACCGGCGCCAAAACCCTGATAAGCGGAGTCGATCAGCGGCACGAGGCCACGCGCGGCCATCACGGCGGTGATGCGCGCAAAGTCCTCGGTGCTGAGCGGGGCGCCGGTCGGGTTGTGGCAGGAGGCGTGGATCAGGACGGCGTCGCCGGGCGCGGCGCGCTGCAGCGCCTCCAGCATGCGGTCGAGCTGCAGCGTCTGCGACGGAACGTCGAAGTAGGGATAGGTCTCGACCTCGAGCCCCGCCGCGGCGAAGATGCCGGCGTGGTTGGGCCAGCTCGGCAGTCCGAGCCAGATCTTGCCGGTGCCGGCCTGGCGGATCAAATCGGCGGCGAGGCGGAGCGCACCCGAGCCGCCCGGGGTCTGCACGCCTGCGGCATGGACCGAGGGCGCGGGGCCGCCGACGAGCGACCACAACAGGTCGAGGAAGAGCTGGTCGCCTTCCGGCGCCACATAGCTCTTGCTGTCCTGGCTCTCCCAGATGATGCGCTCCGCAGCTTTCACAGCGCGGAAGATCGGCGAATGGCCGGCCTCGTCGCGATACACGCCGACGCCGAGATCGACCTTGTCGGCTCTCGGGTCAGCCTTGAAGATGCCGATCAGAGCGAGCAGGGGATCCTCGGGCTGGCGGGTCAAGCGGTCGAACATCGGAGCGATCCTATTGGAGGAGGGGCCTGCCAGACGGCCATAAGCCGTCCTTGCGGGCGACGGGACACTATCTCGGTTGCAGCGCAAGAACAGCGGACATTTCGGCGATGCTCCGCTTCGTTCGCTGCATGGGCGGCCGTTGCGCCCTCAGAACTTGCCCTGGCCCGCCTGAGCGAACTGAGCGACAAGCGTCAGCGACTGCCTTCTGAGCCAGAACGGGGCTCGGGAGCCGGCTGTGGGGACTCGTTGCGGATCTTGCGCGCGCGCCTGGCGGCAAGCTGTGAGCGAACCCTGCCATCGACTTTGCGGCCTGTCGCACGTTGCCATTTCCGAAGCTCGGCCGCGGTCAGGATCACTTTCACGATCCGCTCGTCCGGGCGACTGCCGATCGTGTCGATGACCTCCTGAGCGCTGGCCAGCCATTCTTCATAAGTGTCGTGCAGATCCGGGCAGATCCGCCTGATGTCCTCCCACTCTTCGGGCTTGAACCAAGCCAGCGCAATCTCCAGAGTTGGCTCCATGTTTATCCTGCTCACCTGTCCGCTCTGAATGATATCTCAAGCTCGCGGAGGCCCGAAGGTCTGACGCCTTCCGGCGAGTCAGATGCGCGGCTTGGGCGCGGGCACCCGGTCGGAGTCGCCGGAGTTCGGTTCGCCCTTGGGTTCGATCAGGAGCACCTTGACCTCCTTGGCCGCGCGCGGCCGGTGGACGACCCCTTTGGGGACGACGAACAACTCGCCGGCCTTCACCGTCCGCGACGGCTGCCCCTGAATGTCCATCTCCATCTCGCCTTCCAGGACCAGGAAGAAGTCATCCGTCGTGTCATGCTTGTGGAACGGGAATTCTCCCATGAACTTCACGACCATCACGTCATTATCGTTGTAGTCCGCGACCACGTGCGGGTCCCAATGGCCTGAGAATTGGCTCAGCTTGTCGGCGAGGTTCACGGTCTTCATGTGGGAGTCTCCTGCTGCGAGGAATGAAATGTGAGCTGTCCAGTCGTCCCGGCCGGCTTGCGCGGGATGTAGCTGCTGCTCGAGCGCGAGCAAGCCGATCTCACACGCGACGACTTCGGCCGCATGTGAGCACGACCCGCGAACTCGCGGGTCGGTGCGTTCTGAGCTCAGCGCGGTAACGCTCAGATGCCGCCGGGCCGGTCGAGCTGCTTCAGCCAGGCGCCGATGTCGCGTGCGGCGACATTGGCCTGGTCGAGCAGCTTGCCCATCGTGAAGAAGCCGTGGAACTGGCCGGGATGGTTGCGATGCGTCACCGGCACGCCGGCCTCGCGCAAGCGGCGCGCGTAGTCGTCGCCCTCGTCGCGCAGCGGATCGGCGCCGGCCGTGAGCACATAGGCGGGCGGTAGCCCGGCTAGGGTTTCCGCCTTCGCCGGGGAGGCCCGCCAATCGTGGATGTCGGCGGCACTGTTGAGATAATGGTCGCGAAACCAGCGGATCACCGAATGCGTCAGCAGCACGCTGGTCTCGGGCTCGCTGTGCGAGGGATGGCTCATCGAAAAGTCGGTGGCCGGATAGATCAGCACCTGGCCTGAGAGCTTCGGGCCCTTGCCGTCACGCGCCAAGAGCGCGACGACGGCGGCGAGATTGCCGCCGGCGGAATCGCCGCCGACGCTGAGCCCGGCGGCATCGATGCCGAGCGCGGCGGCATTGTCGGCGATCCATCGTATGGCCGCGGCGGCGTCGTCGACCGCGGCCGGAAACTTGTGCTCGGGCGCGAGGCGGTAGTCGACCGAGATCACGATCAGTTCGCCTTCGTGCGCCAGCGCGCGGCAGACCACGTCATGCGACTCCAGATTGCCGATCACCCAGCCGCCGCCGTGATAGAACACCAATCCTGGTGCAAGACCGTTGTTCTGCCGCACCGTCCTTGGCCGATAGAGCCGTGCCGGGATTGTGCCATGCGGGGCAGGGATGGCGAGGTCCTTGACGTCCGCAAGCTCGGGCGGCTCGGGATTGCTCACGACGCGCGCGGCCAGATAGTAGTCCCGCGCCTCCTGTGGTGTCAGCGTCTCATAGGCCGGCCGACCGGCCTCCTGAAATGCTTTGTAGACGGTAGCGGCATCGGCATCGAGTTGCACGGGCATTGCAAAAACCTGTCGGGTTGAAAGACGGTCAAGTTGAAGGGACGTCAGGCGGCGGTGCGGCCGCCATCGACGGTGTAGGCCGCGCCGGAGACGTAGCTGGCATCGTCGGAGGCGAGGAAGGCGACGATCGAGGCGACCTCCGCGCCCTGGCCGAGCCGGCGCGCGGGGACGCGATCGACCACCTTGTCGGCCGGAACCGCGGCGCCGCTGCGCCCTTCGATGATCGCGCTCAGCATGCGGCTCTCGATCAGCCCGGGGCAGATGCAGTTCACACGGACATTGGTGCCGGTGCACTCCCAGGACGCGCTCTTGGTCAGGCCGATGACCGCGTGCTTGCTGGCGCTGTAGACGGCGATCTGCGGCGAGCCGATCAGGCCGGCGATCGAGGCGGTGTTGATGATCGAGCCGCGGTTCTGCTTCAGCATCACCGGCAGCACGTGCTTGAGGCCGAGGAAGACGCCGACGACGTTGACGTCGAGCACGCGACGGAACGCCTCCAGCGGATATGCGGTGATCGGCTTGATCTCGCCTTCGATGCCGGCATTGTTGAAGAACACGTCGATGGTGCCGAACCGATCGCACGCTTGTCGCACATAAGCCGCGACCTGGTCCTCGTCGGTGACGTCGGCGGCCACGGCGAGCGCCTCGGCGCTCGCCGGCAGGGCGGCCGTCGCGGCGGCGAGATCGGCCTCGCGCCGGTCCACGGCGACGATGCGGGCCCCGCGCGCGGCCAGCAGCCGCATGGTCGCGGCGCCGATGACGCCGGCCGCGCCGGTAACGACGGCCACTCGGCCGTCGAGACGGATCGAATCAGACATCGATTTCCTTCCCTTTGGCGCCGGTTCCGATCCGGCTCTTGATCACGACTATCTCATTGGAAGAACCGGCTGACCAGCACGCGGAGTGCTGGCAGCTCGCCCTTCCCCCGCCGTATTCGACATGTTAACGGGAGGGCTGATCGAGAGCGGCGGATGGGTCATGACGCGATTTGATTGTCCCGAACCCCGATTCGCCTGATAAAGCCGCGCGAGATGCACCGAACAATCGTCCTGACCGGTATCGCGGCATTGCTGGCCGCCACATCCCTCACGCTGTCCGTGCCGGCGCGCGCGCAGATCGGTACCATTTTCTCCGATCCCGTTCCGCGCCCGCCGGGCAACATTCCGCGCCGTGGCGAGCCGATTCCGCCTCCCGAGGAAGAGGAGGAGATCCCGGAGCTGCCGCAGGGCCGGGTGCTGCCGGCGCCAACCCGTCCGCCGCCAGGGCAGGGCGCCGCCCTGCCGGGTCCGGTCCAATCCCAGCCGCTGGCGCCGCCGCCGGGAACGACGATCCTGCCACAGAACAATCCTCCGGTCGCGGCCGTGCCGCCACCCGGCCAGCCGGGGGCTGCGCCTGGTCAGCGGCAGGCACCGCCACGCGGCGCACCCCAGAATGCAGCGATCCCGCCGAACGGCGCGGTACCGCAGACCCCGGCCACCATCCAGCCGGGCGACGAGGTCGTGACCGAACCGCCGGCGCAGAAGATCGTCAACAAGAAGGCGAGCTTCTCCGGGCTCGACAAGATCACCGGCCGCATCATCAATTTCGACGAGGATATCGGCGAGACCGTGCAGTTCGGGGCGCTCCGGGTAAAGACCGACGCCTGCTACACGAGGCCAGCCACCGAGGCCGCCAACACCGACGCGTTCGTGCAGGTCGACGAGATCACCTTGCAGGGCGAGGTGAAGCGCATCTTCTCGGGCTGGATGTTCGCGGCCAGCCCCGGTCTGCACGGCGTCGAGCACCCGATCTACGACATCTGGCTGGTTGACTGCAAAGAGCCGCAGACCACGGTCGTCAGCGCCGCCGCGCCGGATCAGAAGCCGGCCGCGGCGCCGCAGCCTGCGCAAAAGCGTCCGCCGCAGCAGCGGCAGGCGGCGCCCAGGCCGCCATCGCCGCCGCAGCAGAATCAGACCCAGCAGGTGCCGCCACCACCGCCGCCGCCCCAGGCGGGTGGACCGTTCGGCGGAGTGTTCAGATAACCTCGCTCAGCCGCGCGCTGCGATGATCGCGAGTGCCTCGGTGCCCGAGATCGGCCGATCAACCGCCAGCCTGGCGAAATTGGAGGCAGGCCCCCTCAGGGCCTTTTCGAGCAGCACGGTGTAGCGCCGGCGCGGGATCTCGACGGCGCCGAAGGTCTTGAGGTGCTCGGTGACGTATTGGGTGTCGAGCAGCTCGAAGCCCCCGGCGATCAGCCGCGCGACGAGATGCACGAGCGCGACCTTCGAGGCGTCGCGGGTGCGGTGAAACATGCTCTCGCCGAAGAAGGCGCGGCCCAGGCTGACGCCGTAGAGGCCGCCCACCAGCTCGCCATCCTGCCAGCATTCGACGCTGTGGCAATGGCCAAGCGCGTGGAGGCCGGTGTAGAGCTCGCGGATACGCTTGTTGATCCAGGTGTCCTCGCGGCCAGGCTGCGGCTCGGCGCAGCCATCCATCACCGCCTTGAACGCCTGGTTCACGGTCACGGCGAAGGCGTCCGACCGGACCGTGCGCGCAAGGCGCGAGGCGACGCGAAAGCCGTCGAGCGGAATGACGCCGCGCAGCTCCGGCTCGACCCAGAACAAGGTCGGGTCGTCGGCACTTTCGGCCATCGGGAAGATGCCGCAGGCATAGGCACGCAGCAGGACCTCGGGCGTAATCTCGGACGCTGCAGAGTCGCGCGTATTCATGGGATCAGCATAGCAGGCCGATGCCGGGCGCGCGATGGTTGCGTGCCGGCTGCGTCGGCTCAGCCGACCGCGGCAGCCGCGGGCTTGGGAGCATCTTTTTCGAGGCGGAAGCGGACCACGATCCTGGTGCCGGCATGGCTCGGATCGGGGCCGACGGTGGCGTCGAGCTTGGTCGCCATGGCGCTGACGATGCGCTGGCCCATTCCGGTCGAGCGCGGATCGCTGGTTGCGTTGAGGCCGACGCCGTTGTCGGCGATCGACAGCACGATGTCCTCACCTGCAAGCTTCAGCTCGACATGGATCGGGCCCGGCCCATCGGGGTAGGCGTATTTGACCGCGTTCATGACCAGCTCGTTGACGACGATACCGATCGCGACCGCGCGATCCGGGTCGATCTCGACCGGCTCCGCCTTCAGGGTCAGCCGCGACATCCGGTTGCCCTCGGCCGAGCGGCGCAGGTCGTCGAGCAGCGAATCCAGATACTGGTTGAGCAGCACGCTCTTGAGATCCTGAGACGTGTAGAGGCGGCGGTGCACCTGCGCCACAGCGGCGACGCGGCCCATTGCATTGGTGAGCGCGGCCTTGACGTCGTCCTGGGTGCTGGAGTTGGCCTGAAGATGCAGCAGCGAGGCGATGATCTGCAGCGAATTGCCGACGCGATGATTGACCTCGCGCAGCAGGACCTCGCGCTCGGCCGCCAGCGCCGCGTAGCGGTCGCGTGATGCCCGCACTTCCGCCTCCGCCTCGTCGCGGGCCTTCTGCAGCCGGGCCTGGCGCACCGCGCCTTCGGCCGCGACCTGCAGCAGGGGAATGAACTCGCCCTGCACGTCCTTGACGAGGTAGTCGGCCGCGCCGGCCTTCAGGGCCGTGACCGCGATCTTGGAATCCTGTGAGGCGGTGACGAACACCACCGGCGGCGGTTCGGGCAGCGCCATGATGCGCTCCAGCGTCTCGAGTCCGTCGAAGCCTGGCATGTACTGGTCGAGCGCCACGACGTCGATGCCGCCGCGCTCCAGCCGCTGCAAGCCCGCGCTGCCGTCGGCGGCGTGTTCCACCGTGAAGCCCAATCGCTTGAGCCCGCGCTCGACCAGCCGCGCCAGCGCTGCGTCGTCGTCGATATAGAGCAGCGTGGGGGCGGCGGAGCTCATGCGGCGGGCGGAACCTGGATGACGGAGAAGAACAGGCCGAGTTGGCGAATGGCGTTGGCGAAGCTTTCGTAGTTGACCGGCTTGGTGATGTAGACGTTGCAGCCGAGTTCGTAGCAGCGCTTGATCTCCTGCGAGTCATCCGTCGTGGTGAGGATGACCACCGGCGCGCTCTTCAGGAAACTGTTCTGCTTGACCATCTTGAGGATGTCGATGCCGGTCATGTCCGGCAGGTTCAGGTCGAGCAGGATCAGCAATGCGTGCCCCTTGTGATCGAGGCCGGTGCCGTCAGCACCCAGCAGATACTTCACGGCATCTGTACCATTGGTGAACGGCTTGATCTCGTTGTTGACGCCGGACCGGCGGATATTGCGCTCGATCAGGCGGGCGTGGCCTTCGTCGTCCTCGATCATGATGATCGTCACGGGCATGGTCATCGGTCTGAGTTCCGGTTTGAGGCGTTCCAGTTGATCGGGAGCGTGATGGTGAACGTGCTGCCCTGGTCGAGCTCCGACGCGACCGACATGGTTCCGCCGAGCCGACGCACCAGCGCGCGGACATGCGCCAATCCAATCCCCTGACCCGGACGGTCCTGGGTCCCGGCGCGACGGAACAGATCAAAGATACGTTGATGATCCCTGGGATCAATCCCCCGGCCGTTGTCCGTAACCTCGAAGATGGCAAAACCGAGCTTGGTACGGGCGCGAATGGCGATGTCGCCGGGAACGCCCGGCTTGAGATATTTGATGGCGTTGTCGATCAGGTTGGAGAAGATCTGCTCCAGCGCCAGGCGGTCGCTGACGATGGCCGGCAACGGTTCCACGCGGATGGTGGTGTCGGTTTCCGCAGCCTGATGCGCCAGCGTCGAGACGATGCCCTCGATCAGCTCGCGGGTATCGATCCGCACCGGCACGAACTCGCGGCGGCCCTCGCGGGTCAGGTTGAGGATGGCCGTGATCAGCCGGTCCATCTTGGCGATCGAGGATTTGATGAAGCCGAGCGCCTCGCTGAAATCCTCCGACAGCTGCTGGTCGGCGCCTTCGAGCTCGGGCTCAGCGCCTTCCGCCGGCGGCGGCGCGTCGGAGGCCGCCCGCGCCAGCGTCGCGATCCGCCGGAAGATGTCGTTGCGCAGCTCGTCGAGCTCGCTGGTGAAGCCCATGATGTTGACGAGCGGCGAGCGCAGGTCGTGGCTCACGATATAGGCGAAGCGCTGGATCTCCTCATTGGCCTCGCGCAGGTCCGCGGTGCGCTCGTCGACGGTGGCTTCGAGGTTGAGGTTGCTCTCGCGCAGCCTGGCCTCGGCCTCGTCGCGCGCGCTGGCCGAGCGGCGCACAAGGAGCACCGAGATGATCGCGAGCAGGACGACCAGGGCCGAGCCAGTCACCGTCACGACGGTCGCCAGCTGCTGGCTGCGGTCGGCATTGGCGGTGCGCAGCACGAACAGCCGCTCTTCCTCCAGCCGCATGCGATTGGCGAGATCGCGGATGTTGATGCTGGTGTTGCCGGAAGCGGCGCTCCGCACGAGCGCGGCGGCGGCGGCGAGGTCACCCTGCGCGGCCAGCTCCTTCTCGCGCCTGAACTGGCCGAGGCGGGTGTCGATTTCGGCGCGGACCTGGCGGAGCAGCTCGACCTGGGCAGGATTGTCGGCCACGAGTGTTCCGAGCTTGTCGAGCACCGGCGCGATCGCGGTGACGGCGGCGTCGTGATCGGTCAGAAACGTATTGTCCTGGGTCAGCAGGTAGGCGCGGGCGCCGCTCTCGGCCCGGCGGACCTCGAGCAGCAGAGCGTTGATCTGGTTCTCCGCCTCGATGGTGTGCACCACCCAGGCGTTGTCTTTGCGGGCCTTGTTGACGAGCAGCACCGAGGCCGTGCTGACGACGACCAGCACCAGGAATCCCGCCGACAGCAGCAGGATTTGTCCCAGCGTGCGCCTTTGTCCAATCTCAGGCGCCACCGCTCACTCGCATGCCAATTGAAATACCTGCCCCCTCAGCGGAACCGCCGAAAGAGCAGAACGCAGTGCGGGCTGGAGGGTTCCGGCGCGTCAGTGGAATTTTGCGGTTAGCCGCTCACTCCGCCTTCTGGCCAGCGAGGTACTGTTCGAGCCAGTGGATGTGATAGTCGCCATCGATGATGGCCGGCTCGCGGACAAGGGCCCTGAACAGCGGCAGCGTGGTCTCGATGCCGTCGACGACCATCTCGTCCAGTGCGCGCCGCAGCCGCATCAGGCATTCGACCCGGGTCTTGCCGTGGACGATCAGCTTGCCAACCAGCGAGTCGTAATAGGGCGGGATCACGTAGCCCTGATAGACGGCAGAGTCGATGCGGACGCCGAGGCCGCCAGGCGGGTGGTACTGCAGGATCTTGCCCGGCGAGGGCCGGAAGGTGACAGGGTTTTCCGCATTGACGCGGCACTCGATGGAGTGGCCGTTGATGACAACCTGGTCCTGGGTCATCGGCAGGTCGCCGCCGGCGGCGATGCGGATCTGCTCCAGCACGAGGTCGATCCCGGTGATCATCTCCGTGACGGGATGCTCGACCTGGATGCGGGTATTCATCTCGATGAAATAGAATTCGCCGTCCTCGTAGAGGAATTCGATGGTGCCGACGCCGATATATTTCAGCTCCTGCATCGCCTTGGCGACGGTGTTGCCGATCTTGGCCCGGGCCGCTGCGTCAAGCACCGGGGAGGGGCCTTCCTCCCAGACCTTCTGATGGCGCCGCTGCAACGAGCAGTCGCGCTCGCCGAGATGGATGGCGCCGCCGCGGCCGTCGCCGAGCACCTGGATCTCGATGTGACGCGGCTTCTGCAGATACTTCTCCAGATAGACCGAGGCGTCGCCGAACGCCGATCTCGCCTCGTTGGCCGCTGTGGTCAGCGCCAGCTGCAGGTCGGCCTCGGTGTGGGCGACCTTCATGCCGCGGCCGCCGCCGCCGGCGGCTGCCTTGACCAGCACCGGGAAGCCGATCTCCTTGGCGATCGCCATCGCGTCGTGGTCCGGAGTGACAGCGCCATCCGAGCCTGGAACGACGGGAATGCCCAGCCGCTTGGCCGTTTTCTTGGCCTCGATCTTGTCGCCCATCAGGCGGATGTGCTCCGCCTTCGGCCCGATGAAATGCAGATTGTGGTCCGCGAGAATCTCGGCGAAGCGCGCGTTCTCCGACAGGAAGCCGTAGCCGGGATGCACGGCGTCGGCGCCGGTGATCTCGCAGGCGGCGAGCAGGGCGGGAATGTTGAGATAGCTGTCCTTCGACGGCGGCGGCCCGATGCAGACGCTTTCGTCGGCGAGGCGGACATGCATCGCATCGGCGTCGGCGGTGGAATGCACCGCGACGGTGGAGATACCGAGCTCCTTGCAGGCCCTGAGGATGCGAAGGGCGATTTCGCCGCGATTGGCGATGAGGATCTTGTCGAACATGGTGCCTCGGGCGCGAGTGGCGAGTAGTGAGCGGCGAACATGGAATGGTGGACCATTCGCTTTCGCCGTCCGCTAGTCGCGCTTATTCGATGATGACGAGCGGCTCGCCGTACTCCACGGGCTGGCCGTCCTCGACCAGGATCTGCGTCACCGTCCCGGCGCGCGGTGACGGAATCTGGTTCATCGTCTTCATCGCCTCGATGATCATCAGGGTCTGACCGACGGACACCTTGGAGCCGACCTCGACGAACGGCTTGGCGCCGGGCTCGGGCGCCCAGTAGGCGGTACCGACCATGGGAGAGGGCACCACGCCGGGATGTTTTGACAAGTCCGCGCCGGCGGCTGCCGCGGTGGCGGCTGCGACCACGGGAACGCCAGCGGCGGCTGTTCCGATGGCCGAATGGACGGCCGCCGCAACGGTCACGTTGCGGGCAACGCGGATGCGAAGGCCGGCACGCTCCAGCTCGATCTCGGTCAGGCTGGTCTCATCCAGCAGCGCTGCGAGCTCGCGAATGAGCTGGCTGTCTTCGGATTTCGCGATGGTCTTGTCGTCGGGCTGGGGCGCCATGATCTGATCCGGAACGTTGGGTGCGTGAGGACTGTGACGTCAGGCTTGCGCTAGATGTCGGTCTGCGTGACGGCTTTGGCGCCGATCTTGGCGGCGAGGCCGGTGATCGCCAGCCGGTAGCCGTCGATGCCGAAGCCGCAGATCGAGGCAAACGCGGCCTTCGCGGTGAAAGAATGGTGCCGGAAGCTCTCGCGGGCGTGAATGTTGCTGATGTGCACTTCGACGGTGGGGATCTTCACCCCCATCAGCGCGTCGTGCAAGGCAATGGAGGTATGCGAGTAGGCGCCGGCATTGAGGATGATTCCGACCGCACCGCGGCTGCGGGCCTCATGGATGCAATCCACGAGCACACCCTCATGGTTCGACTGCCGGCACTCCGCCGTCAGGCCGAAGCGCGCGGCCGTCTCGACGCAGAGCCGTTCGACGTCTGCCAGGGTGGCATGGCCATAGGTCTCCGGCTCGCGGGTGCCCAGCAGGTTGAGGTTGGGTCCGTTGAGGACATAGATCGTGTTGTGCGCGGCGTCGGCCATTCCCATCCCGGCGGTGTGGCGGCAGTGGGCGGCGTTATAGGTAACAAAGCCGCCAAGGGGAAGCCTTTCGGCAGCCGGGCCGGCTGCCCGAGGCTTGGTCCGTCAGACGAAAAAACCGTCTTAAGTGTACGAAATTGCTGGTTAACCAGGTTTGTCCACGGGGCTGCACGGGCTGCGTGTGATCGCCCTTACGTGCTCTTTGCGCAATAGAATGGGGCGGGCATTGCTGCCCGCCCGCCCCATGTCCTCATCGCCTGCCTGGTCGGGATCAGGCGTCGAGAACTGCGACGATCTCGTAGGTGCGGGGATCGATCACGATGATCTGCTCACGCACCAAGATGAAGTCGTATCCGCGCCATTCCGGATAGATCGTCACGACTTCCGCAGGGAGCCGGTGGAAGTGAACGTCGCGCGGCACCCGGGTGCCGACCGAGATGTTAAAGTTCACGTTGGTCACCGGCTCGACGCGCTGGCTGCGGATCACGCTGGTGATCTTGGTGCGCTGCTCGGTGGTGAGCTTGGCGCCGGCGCCGGCCTGTCCGGTGGTGGTCTGCGACCGGTCGCTGCCGGTCTTGGTTTCGGCGTTCGTGCTGGTGCCGCTCTTGCTGTCGCGACCCTCGGCCTTCATGTTCTTGGAGCCGGCCTTGTCGGTCTCGGAGGTCGCGCCCTTGGCATTCGGACCCTTCATGCCTTCCTCGGCGCGCTGGCCCTTGGTCGCACCGGGCTTCTGCTCGGACTGACTGGAGCGCATGTCGGACGCAGGCGAGCCGCTGTCGCGATGCATCGCGCCGCCGGGCGCGTTCATGCCACCGCTCGATGCTCCGCCGGCAGCACCACCGGTCGCACCGCCCTGCATGGCTGCGCCGCCGGACTGTCCAGCTGCGCCGCCCGCACCGCCGGTACCTTGCGCATGAGCAAAACCTGCACCCGCCAGGAGCGCGATTGCAGCAACTGATACCATCAAGCGATTGGTCATCCTCTATCCTCCTCGTATTTGCACTGCCCGCGCCGACAACGGCAGGAGGTAGGAGTCGTTCCGTGCGTCGCTGATCGTTCCGGAAAAATGTCGCAGATCGCAACTTTATGAACGGATGCTCAGGGTCATGAATGCTGCATGACGACAACAGTGATCCGTTGCGTGTCGCCGGCGACCTCGCATGAGCTACGCGCCGTGACGTTCGCGCGCGTAGCGGACGAGCGCCAAGAATCGATAGAGGCCGTGCACGAACTTGCCGTAGGGCATCGTGATGAAGAGCGCGAACACCGCACCGAGATGGAGCGCGAGCAGCAGGCCCATCGTGCTGGTCTCGCGTAGCAAGAGGAGGGCGAGCCCGGTTGCGCCGGTAAGGACGAGCATCGCCAGGAACGCGACGTCCATGGCGCGACTGCCCGCATCCATCATCGCAGGCTCACGCCTGCGCTTGGCGGTGTGGAGTCCGAGCGGACCGACCACGATGCCCAATCCGCCCAGCGTGCCGAGCACGACCGGCAGGTCCCACAACGGATAGGGCGCCTCACGGTGCAGAAGATAGTGATAGAGCGTCGCGACGCTGGTCGATGCGACGCAGAGCATGAAGCCCCAGAACGTCAGATGGTGATAGAACCGCCGGGTGTCGCGTGGCCGCTCGTCCTCGTTGTAGCAGCCGACGCCGCCGCCATCGAGATAGCGCAGGCTGGCTGCGTCGCGAACGGCGCGCAGCAGTGGACGTGGGCGCGTCAAGGTCGAGCTCGGCTCGCCGATATCATTCCAGAACGCCCGAGCGCCCATGATGAAGGCGATGATGGCCCACAGGAAGGCGGCGCCGAACAACAGCGCCATCGCGTTGTGGGGCATGAGCGCGTAGAACGAGCCGGGGCCGTGCCGGCTTGCAAACACCGCGGCGGGATCGTTGAAGGCCACGATGCCGACGATGAACGCGGCCATGCTGACCACCGCGATGAGCGACACCGCGAGACCATTGCGCCTGAACAGCGGCGCCAGCGCGCGCGGCCAGGCATAGTCGGCATAGCTCTCGTGCCGCACCCGGGCCAGAACGGAGGGGACGCGGACGTCGAACTCGTGCGGGGGGGAGAACTGGCAGTCGACGTAGCAGGCCCCGCAGGCATGGCAGAGATTGGCGAGATAGTTGAGGTCGCCGCCGGTGAAGGCGCGGCGCATCTCCATTGCCGGAAACACGGCGCAGAGTCCCTCGCAATAGCGGCAGGAATTGCAGATCGTCATCAGCCGATCCGCCTCGGTCAACGCTTCACTGCGCTGCATGTGTCGCTGCTCCCTGGCCGGCGATACGCCCGAACACGCTGCCGATCGTCATGCCGATTCCTGCGGCATAGCCGCGGCCGAGCACGTTGCCGGCCATGATCTCGCCTGCGGCGTACATGTTGTCGGCGGGACCGCCGGACTTCATCATCATCTTTGCGGCGTGATCGACCCGCACGCCGAGATAGGTGAAGGTAATGCCGGGCCGAACCGGATAGGCGTAGTAGGGGCCGCTATCGATGCGGCGCGCCCAATGCGATTTCGGCGGCGTCAGGTTCTCGGTGCGGCAATCGTCGAGGATGTCGGGATTGAATTGTCCGTCGCGCACCGATGCGTTGAAATGCGCGACGGTGGCGGTCAGCTTGTCCGGATCGAGGCCGAGCCTGCCGGCGAGCTCGGTGATGCTGGCCGCCTCGATCGCGGGGTAGAGCGACGGCATGAACAGGTTCGCCGATTTCGCGTCGAAGATGATGTAGGCGATCTGGTCCGGCTGAGCGGCAACCAAGCGTCCCCAGATCGCGTAGCGCTTCGGCCAGACGTCCTCGCCTTCGTCGTAGAATCGCTCAGCGTTGTTGTTGACGACGATGCCGAACACGACGCAGTCGAGCCGCGTGATGATGCCGCCGTCATATTTTGGTGCGCGCGCATCGATCGCCACCGCGTGGCACTGGGTCGGATCGCCGATGCTGTCGACGCCGGCGCCGAGCAGCATGTCGAGCACCGTACCGCGATTGTTGGGCGTGCCGCGGATCAGGAAGTTGCGCGCGATCTCGCCCCAGCCCTCGACCAGCCTGTCGATGTTGGCTTCGAAGCCGCCCGCTGCCGCAACCAGCGCCTTGCCGCAGATTCGCGTCCTGGCGTCACGCTGTCGGATGATCGCAGCGTCGAAACGGGTCTCATCGATGTCGAGCCCGACGACCTCCGCCTCATACAGCACGTCGACGCCGAGCCGCTCGGCGGTGAGATACAACGCATTGAGCATGGCCCGGCCGCCGCCCAGGAAGAACGAGTTGGTCCGCCCTAAGCTCAGCGTCCCGCCGAGCGACGGCTGGAAACGCACGCCCTGTGCGACGATCCAGTCGAGCATGTCCTTGGACTCGCGGATCATCAGGCGGGCCAGTTGTTCGTTGGTCTGGCCTTCGGTGACGCGCAGGAGATCGTCCCAGAACTCGTCCTCGGTGTAGGGGCCGCTCAACGTCGCGGTCGCCGCGTCATGGGCGCAGCGCATGTTGCGGGTGTGGCGCGTATTGCCACCGCGATAGAACTTGGAGGCGGCCTCCAGCACGATGACCGAGGCCCCGGCGCGCCGTGCCGCAATGGCGGCGCAGAGGGCTGCGTTGCCGCCGCCGACCACGACGACGTCGTAGGTCAGGGGATGGTCGGCGAGATCGCTCTGATCAGTCATTGCAGGCCCTCGCGGACGCAAGGCGGCGGGGCCTGGATCGGCTTTGGTCCGCACAGCAACGCCATCGGCATGTCAGCCGTCGGCCAAGCGATGATGGATGGTACGGAAGTAAAGGCTACAGTGGGCATAGAAATAGTATGCTATTGTATACAAAAATATGCAAGATAGGCTGTTGTTCGCAACGAGATTGTGAAATGGTGACCCCATGTCCTCGGAAGCGCCATCGCTCACCATCGATCGTGACAACGTCTCTCTCGGCGAAGCGGTATTTCGTGCGCTGTGCCATGCGCTGGAGAACGGCTTCTATCGCTCCGGCGATCGGCTGCGTGAGGACGAGGTCGCCCAGAAGCTGAACGTCAGCCGGACGCCGGTCCGTGAGGCCTTCGGCAAGCTGGTGGCCAAGGGGTGGGTGCAGCCGGCTGGTGGACGCGGCCTGATCGTGCGCAGTCTCGACGAGAATGAAGTCCTCGAGCTGTACGCGATGCGGGAAATTCTCGAAGGCGCCGCCGCCCGGCTCGCCGCGCAGTATGCCGTGTCGGCCGAGATCGCGGCGCTCCGCGACATTCATGCACGCTTTGTCAGCGGGGGGGACGACGCCGCCGAGCTAGCGCGGCTGAACCGGCTGATGCACGGTGCGATCCAGCGCGCGGCGCGCAACCGCTACCTCGATGCCGCCCTCGAGGACATGCATGTCGCGACAGCGCTGCTGGGAACCACGACGTTTGCGGCCGAAGGACGTGCGGCAACTGCCGCGGCCGAGCATGGTGAGCTGATCGAAGCGATCGCGATCCGCGATCCCGATCGGGCCGAGGCGATTGCACGCGGGCACATCCGCGAGGCACTTCGAACCCGGCTCGGCATGAAGCTGAAGGGATAGGCGAGGGCGCTGCCGCCACCCGGCTGCCGCTTCGCCACCGGCTCACGGCAAAAGCAGAAGGCCGGCTGAGACAGCCGGCCTTCGATTGATCCCGTGATGGCGAGACGCTTTGGCAGAGATGCTCAGCAGCTCGCCTTGCCGCAGCGGGCCGCGCTGATCTTCTCGCGCAGGCCCTCGACGCCGACGGCGCCGATCACGACCTGCTTGCCGATCACGTAGCTCGGCGTCCCGTTCATGCCCATCTCCTCGGCGAGCTTGAAGTTTTCCTCGATCGTCGCCTTGGCCTCGGGGCTCGCCATGTCCTTCTCGACGCGCGCCATGTCGAGCCCGAGATCCTTGGCGACCGCGAGCGCATGGGCCTTGTCGGCCTGGCCGCGGCCGCCCAGCAGCTTCTGGTGGAAGTCGAGATATTTCTGCGGGGCCTGCATGCGAACGGCGACGGCGACCTGCGCGGCCTCGACGGAGCCCTGGCTCAGCACGGGAAATTCCTTGAGCACGACCTTCAGCTTCGGGTCGCTCTTCATCAGCTCCATCATGTCGGCCATCGCGCGCTTGCAGTAGCCGCAATTGTAGTCGAAGAACTCGACGAAGGTGACGTCGCCATCCTTGTTGCCGAGCACGACGCCGCGCGGCGAGTTGAAAATGGTCTCGGCGTTCTTGCTGACGCTGGCCTCGTGCTTGGCCGCCTCGGCTGCCGTCTGGCGCTTCTGCAGCTCGGCCATCGCCTCTTCGAGCACCTCGGGATGCGCGATCAGGTAGTTTCGGACGATGGTCTCGATCTCGCCCCGCTGGCTGTCGGAGAAGCTCTCCGCCGACGCGAGCTGAGGCACGCCGCAGAGCGAAAGCGCGAGCAACATCGCGGGAATGAGCGTGCGGACTGACGGCATGAAGGAGGTCCTCTGGGTCAAATGATCGGGTCCTTGTCGATGGTCGTGACGGTATTTTGATATTCTGGATCGGATGATAGCAGTAGTTCAAAACTTCAGCGGGCGCCAACTCCGCTGTCCGACACCTACTGGCCGGAAAGCGGCTTTGCCGTGACGATGTCGTCGGCCCTGACCCAGCCCGGCGAGCCGACCGCGAAGCGGGTTTTTGCACGCGAGGCAAGCTCGCGCGCCGTCTTGTTGTCGCCACGCAGGAAGGCGGCCTGCGCCGAGGCGAGATCCGCCTCCGCATAATCGCCCTTGCGACCGTAGGCCATCGCGAGCTGGGAATAGCCGAGCGGCGCCTCGGATTCGCGCGCGACCGCCGCGCGCAAGATCGAGATCGCCTCGTCAGTGTAGGCTTTGTTCTCGGATGCCACCAAGGCCTGACCAAGTAACATCTCGATGAGCGGGGCGTTATTGGACAGGTGCACCGCCTTGCGCAGCGGAGCGATCGCCTCAGTGGGGCGGCCGCCCTCCAGCAGGGCTTGGCCGCGGACCTCGTAGAAATAGGCGTTGTTGGGTTGCACCTGGATCAGGGCATCGATCTGGCTCAGGGCGCTGCGCAGGTCGCCATGCAGGTAGGTGGAGATTGCCCTGGCGTAGCGGGCGGGCAGGCCGGTGTCCGACAATGGATAGCGCCGTGCCACCGTGTCCGGCCGTTCCATGAAGGCCGAGATCTTGGCACGGACCATGTCGTGGCGGAGCTGCAATGCGGGGTCGTCCTTCTTGTCCCAATAGGGGCTTTGACGCGCGAGGCCCTCGAGCGCCTCGACGCGATCGGCCGGCATCGGATGTGATTGCAGATAGGGGTCGGCGCCGCGCGCGGCGAACAGGCTCTCATTGGTGAAGCGCTTGAACGTCTCGTACATGCCCTTCGGCGATTGCGCTGTCGCAGTGAGGAATTTCACCCCCGCACGGTCGGCGTTCTCCTCCTGCTGACGCTGATACGACAACAGCGATCGGCGGATGACCTCGCCCGGGGCCGACAGCGTCGCGGCGCCGGCATTGGCAAGGCCGCTGCCGCCGCCGCGCGCGCCGACCGCGAGGGCGCCGGCGCCGAGAATGGTGGCGATGATCATCTGGGTCTGGGCGGTGGCGAGCTGCTGGCGCAGCTTGGCGAGATGGCCGCCGGCGAGATGGCCGGTCTCGTGCGCGAGAACGCCGATCAGTTGGTTCGGATTTTCCGACTGCAGGATGGCGCCGTAATTGACGAAGATGCGGCGGCCGTCGGCAACGAACGCGTTGAAGGACGCATCGTTGATGATGACCATCTGGATGTTCTGCTTTTCGAGCCCGGCGACGCGCAGGATCGGCCGGGTATATTCACGCAGCAGCACCTCGGTCTCGGTGTCGCGCAGGATCGGCGGTCCCTTGCCTTGCTGCGCCGATGCAGGCGCGAGCGGCGCCAGCGTCACGGCCGCCGCGACGACCGCGGCAAGCCCGCCGGACAGTTTCTTGCGAAGCACGATACGGAGCGACATCAGGCGATCTTTGCAATTGGCGCGAGGCGCGAGACGGGCTATTGCCCACCAAACGGCGGAATGCGGCTCATCTGCGGCGAACGAGGCCCATGGGCTGACCCCGACCGGTTCACGGAGCGGGTCCGAACAGCCGGGGTCAATAGCAGATATCGATGGTGGATGCGACAGTGATACCGACATTGGAACAGCGGATCGCCGACCTGACGGCACCGTCCGCGCGCAGCAATGTTCCGCCGTTCATGGTGATGGACGTGATGGCTGCGGCCGAGCGGATCGAGGCGGGCGGTGGACATGTCATCCACATGGAGGTCGGCCAACCGGCGGCGCCTGCGCCACGAGCGGCCATTGCGGCCGCGCATGCCGCGCTCGATCAGGCCCGCATCGACTACACCTCGGCGCTCGGTCTGCTGTCGCTGCGACAGCGAATCGCGCGGCACTATCGCGAGACGCACGCTTGCGAGGTCGATCCGGCGCGGATCGTGATCACGACGGGATCCTCGGCCGGATTCATCCTGGCGTTCCTGGCCATGTTCGAGCCCGGCGACCGCGTGGCCGTGACCGTGCCGGGCTATCCGCCCTATCGCCATATCCTGACGGCGCTGGGCTGCGAGCCGGTGCTGATCGAGACCACGGCGGAGAACCGTCACGCCCTGACCGGCGAAGCGCTGCTCGCCGCGCACCGCAAGACGCCGCTGAAGGGTGTGCTGGTGGCAAGTCCCGCCAATCCGACCGGCACCATGATGTCGCGTGAGGCGCTGGGCGGTGTCATCGCAGCCGCACGCGACGCCGGCATCCGCTTCATCTCCGACGAGATCTATCATGGTCTGGACTACGCGTTTCCGGCGGTGACGGCGGCGGAGCTGTCGCGCGAGGCCCTGATCATCAACTCGTTCTCGAAGTACTTCTGCATGACGGGCTGGCGCATCGGCTGGATGGTGGTGCCAGATGCGCTGGTGCGGCCGATCGAGCGTCTGCAACAGAACCTCGCGATCTCGGTTCCGACCCTGTCGCAGATCGCGGCGGAAGCGGCGTTCGACGGCCGGACCGAAATGGAGGCCATCAAGCACGGTTACCAGGAGAACCGGCACATCCTGATCGAGGGTTTCCCGAAGGCCGGCCTGACCCGGTTCCTGCCGGCCGACGGCGCCTTCTACCTCTATGCCGACGTGTCCGACTTCACCTCCGACAGTTTCGACTTCGCCAAGCGGATGCTGGAGGAGACCCATGTGGCGGCCACGCCGGGCGTCGACTTCGATCCGATCCACGGCCGCAGCTTCGTGCGCTTTTCCTATGCGCGTTCGGCCGAGGACATGCGTGAGGCGGTGGCCCGGATCGCGCGCTGGTTAGGCTAGGGCGCGCGAGCCGCGTGCACTGACCAACATCATCGGCAACGGCATCGCCGCCGTGTTCGTCTCGTGGCGCGAAGACGAACTCGACCATGATCTCCTGCAGCGACGGCTCAATCAGCAGATCGATCCGTCGGATGTCGAGCCGGCCGTGACGACCGGCTGAGCGGCCTCCGGTCGGTCGTCACGGTCAAGAACGATCGCCATACGAAGAACGCCATATGAACAACGCCCGGCCAATCTGGCCGGGCGTTTTGCATCGAAGCGTCGGAGAGCGGGGGCTTACTGCCCGCCACCGAAACGGCGGGACCACCAGCCGGCCCGGCGCGGGGCCGCAGGGGACGAGGAATCGGTGGCCGCCGGTTCGGAGGCAACCGGTCCGGACGCCGCGACGTCGACAGCCGGAGTGGGTGCGCTGCTCTCGGCGACGTTGACGGCTGAAACCGCGCCCTCCGGCCTCGGCTCGGTGAGGAAGCTGACCTTCTCGCGAACCGTCGAACGGCGTGGGGTCTTCTCGGATTCCGTCTTCGGAGCCTCGCTCTGCTGCACTTCGGGCTGCCCCGGAGCAGCCTGTGGCATGGGCACGGAGGCGCCAGCGACTGACTCATCGGCCTCGGTTGCGGCCGACGCATGGACCGGCGCCGCAGGTTCTGCCGGCTCTTCCTCGTCGTGGTGGGAAGCGCCATTGCCGTCGAAATCGGCCACGGCGGCCTCTGCCTCCGATGCCGAAGCCGGCGCGAGCTCGTCGCCGATCGACGCGGCGAGACCTTCTTCCGCGCCACCGCGCCGACGACGACCGCCGCGGCGTCCACGCCGGCGCGGACGCCGCTCGCCGCCAGGCTGATCCGTCTGCTCGCCTTGTGCGAACGCAGGCTGTTCCTCCGACTCGTCGTCTTCGCCGTCGGTGTCCTCGGCTGACTGCTCGGCGGCAGAGCCCGGCTCGGCGGGCTGCAGTCCGGCCGTGCCTTCTGGGAGCGCGCCCTCGCGGGCCTCGCTGCCGCGGCCACGCCGGCGCCGTCGCCGCTTGCGGCGCGCGCCGTCCCGCTCGCCTTCGGCTGCGCTGCCGTCGGCTGCGTCCTCGGACAGGCCTTCGGTCTCCTCGGTCTCGACCTCGGATTCCGTCTCGATATCGAACGGTTCTTCCTCGTCGTAGATTTCCTCGGCCGCCAGCGGCGGGGCGGAGGCCTGCGCGGCGAGCAGCGCCTTGGCGGCCTCGAGCGTGTGCACCTGCTCGCCCCGATCGATGATGAAGGATTGCTGGCCGCTCACGCTCGGATCGGCGATGACGGCGAGCGAGACCTTGAAGCTGTTCTCGAGGTCACGCAGATGGCCGCGCTTGTGATTGAGCACGTAGAGCGCCACCTCGGTGCGGGTGCGGACCACGAGATTGTGGGTGGCGCCCTTCATCAGCGTCTCTTCGAGGCTGCGCAGCAGTTGCAGCGCCACCGAGGACACCGAGCGCACGTGACCGGTGCCGCCGCAATGCGCGCACGGCTCGGTCGAGCTTTCGAGCACGCTGGCCCGGATGCGCTGCCGCGACATCTCCAGAAGGCCGAAATGCGAGATCCGGCCGACCTGGATGCGCGCGCGATCCTGCCGCAGGCAGTCCGACAGCTTGCGTTCCACGGAGCGGTTGTTGCGCTTCTCGTCCATGTCGATGAAGTCGATGACGATCAGCCCGGCCAGGTCGCGCAAACGGAGCTGCCGCGCCACTTCCTCGGCCGCCTCCATATTGGTCTTGAGCGCTGTGTCCTCGATGTGATGCTCGCGCGTGGCGCGGCCGGAGTTCACGTCGATCGAGACCAGCGCCTCGGTCTGGTTGAGCACGATATAGCCGCCCGAGCGCAGCTGCACGGTCGGCGAGAACATCGCGTCGAGCTGGCTCTCGACGCCCATCCGGGAGAACAGCGGCTGGCCGTCGCGATACTGCTTCACCGCCCGGACATTGGTCGGCATCAGCATCTTCATGAAATCGTGCGCCTCGCGGTAGCCGTCTTCGCCGGCCACGAGGATCTCGTCGATCTCCTTGTTGTAGAGGTCGCGCAGCGAGCGCTTGATCAGCGAGCCTTCCTCATACACGAGGGTCGGGGCCTGCGACTTCAGGGTCATGTCGCGGACCGTTTCCCAGAGACGCAGCAGATATTCGAAGTCGCGCTTGATCTCGGGCTTGGTGCGGTTGGCGCCGGCGGTGCGCAGGATCACGCCCATGCCCTCGGGCACGTCGAGGTCCTGCACCACTTCCTTCAGGCGCGAGCGGTCCTGCGCCGAGGTGATCTTGCGGCTGATGCCGCCACCGCGCGCCGTGTTGGGCATCAGCACGGCATAGCGGCCGGCCAGCGACAGATAGGTCGTCAGCGCCGCGCCCTTGTTGCCGCGCTCCTCCTTCACGACCTGCACCAGCATCACCTGGCGGCGCTTGATGACTTCCTGGATCTTGTACTGCCGGCGCGGACGGAAGGTGCGCTCCGGCACTTCCTCCAGCACGTCATCGCCGCCGACGGATTCGACGAGCTCTTCCTCGATCTCCTCGCCGTCGTCCTCGTCGTCCTCATGGTCGCCGGACGCGGTGTCGGAGCCGTTCTCGTCGCCGGGCACGATGGTGACGCCGTGATCAGCATGTTCGCCCACGGCAGCGACGTCATCGTCGTCGTGCTCATCGTGATCATGCTCATGATGGTGGTATTCGTGATGTTCGTGCTCATCATGCTCGTGCTCGCCGTCATGATGCTCGTCGTGACCGTGGTGCTCATGGTCATGCTCGTCGTCGTGCTCGTCTGCCGCGACAGCCGGGCTGGCCGCCTCGGCAGGGTGCGAGCCGCCGGTCTGCGCGCTCGCGGCCTCCGCAGCTTCGCCGGAGGGCTGCTCGGCAGCAGCGTCATGGTCCTGCGCGGCGACGGCATCAGGCTGGCGGTCGGCATGCTCGCGCGATTCGTCGGCTGCGCCCTGCCAAGCTTCGCCCGAGGCGTCCCGACCTTGAGCCTCGACCGGGCCTTCGGAGAAGCCCTGCGCCTCGCTGGGAGCGGTCGCGTCGGCGTGCGGCTGATCGTCCTGCGCATAGGCGCGGTGGTCTTGCGCCTCGTGGTCGGCCTCGTGCCCTTCGGTCGGGGCAGGGAGGCCCGCCTCGGCGACCTCGACGATCTCGCTCTGGACCCGTTCGCCGCTGCCGCGGCGCCGTGAACTGCGGTGCCGGTTGCGGCGGCGGTTGGAGCGGTTCTCGCTTTCCTCTTCGGCTTCGCGGTGCGCGCGCTCCTCGGCCTCGATCAGAGCCTGCCGGTCGGCGACCGGGATCTGATAGTAGTCCGGATGGATTTCGCTGAAGGCCAGGAAGCCGTGGCGGTTGCCGCCATACTCGACGAAGGCGGCCTGCAGCGAGGGCTCGACCCGGGTAACCTTGGCCAGGTAGATGTTGCCGCGGAGCTGCTTGCGTTGGGCCGTTTCGAAATCAAATTCCTCGACGCGGTTGCCGCGGACGACAACGACCCGGGTCTCTTCCGGGTGGGTAGCATCGATCAACATCTTGTTGGGCATATTGGAACTCTTGGAGGCGACGGGCGCGATTGGCCGCGAGCGCGTGGCGCGCTGTCGGATGACGCGACGGTCCACCTGATTCGGGGGTGAGGGGAAGGCCTAAACGCAGCTGGTCGCGCCGCGCCAACCCTGATGCCGGCGGGGCGATTGGCCGGACGGGGGTCTGGCCCCGCATCGGCGCGGATCGTCCGCTGGTCATGGTTGGCAACTCAGTCTGGCGCATCAAGCGTCGGCCCGTCTGGAATATGTGGGCGGCAGCGGGTGCCGCCTTCTCTGTTGCCGAAGGCCAGATTGCGCCGAAACGCTTGCCTGGATCGAATACCCACCCTGTCACGGGTGCGGTATCAGGCTATACCGTGTCTGACCTGGTGCCCGGGCGGTCTCTGCGAGGAGGCGCCCTGACAGGCGCCACTCGGCTCGTGACCGGCTCTCCGTTGCGGCCGCGCGGGATCGCGCAGGCTTTGGTGGAGCGTCGGAAAGGCGCTGGACTCTTCGCAACGACCGAGGACCCGATATCGAGCACCCCGATCACGAAGCTTCCGGCGTTTCACCGGAGGTTGAACGCGACACAACCGGCAGTAAGGATTAGCCTTCAGCCCTTCGTACATACGAGGAATGGTCAGGTCGCGCAAGCGAAGCGTCGCGGAACCGCAACAATCGGTGGCCTTTAACGAAAATGACAAAATTTGGCGGTTAACCCCTGGGATTGGTTGCGGTAAGACGATCCCGCGGAGGCATCGATTTGGCAATTGGCCGGGCGAATTACCTTTCCTTGCTGGGATGCGCGTCGCTGTGCGTCACGCAAATGTTATGTGCGGCGGTCATTCCGGCCCGCGCCCAGAGCGGGCCGGTCGGCCAGGTGCCGCCTGCCGTGGTCGGGCCCGGGTTCCCCATCGCCACCGACGCACGGGTCGCCGGCGATTCCCGACAGACCCGATTCGTGCTCGATCTCGACCGGACGGTGCCGTTTCGAACCTTCCTGCTCAGCGAACCCTATCGCGTCGTCGTCGACCTGCCCCAGGTCAGCTTTCATCTGCCCACTGGAGCCGGGACCAGCGGCCGTGGTTTGGTGAAGGCGTTCCGCTATGGGATGGTGATGCCCGGTGGGTCCCGCATCGTCTTCGATCTCACCGGCCCGGCTCGAATCGCCAACTCCACGGTGCTGGATGCCGCCAACGGTCAGCCGCCGCGGCTGGTGCTCGAACTGGAGGAGGTCGACGAGGCGACCTTCGCCCGCGCCATCGGCAGCGACAGCCGTCTTGCGCCCAGGCCTGCCGATTCAGGTTCCGCGACGGCGTCGGTCGCGGTCGCAGGAAACCCCGCGCCGGCAGTCCGGCCGCCGCCGACGACGGTCGCCATCGCCCCCCCTCCGACGGATGGTCCGCCGGACACCCGGCCCGTGGTCGTGATCGACCCCGGTCATGGTGGTATCGACTACGGCACCCAGGGCGGCGAGGTGCCGGAGAAGAATCTGGTGCTCGCCTTCGGCCAGGCGCTGCGCGACCGGCTGGAACGGTCGGGCAAGTTCCGCGTGATCATGACTCGCGACGACGACACCTTCATCCCGCTTGGAGACCGGGTCCGCATCGCCCAGAAGCAGTCGGCGGCTCTGTTCGTCTCCATCCACGCCGATGCGCTGCCGCGAGGTGAGGGCACTGCGCAGGGCGCGACCATCTATACGCTGTCGGACAAGGCGTCCGACGTCGAGGCGGAACGGCTGGCCGAGGCCGAGAACCGGGCCGACCAGATCGGCGGGGTCAATCTGACCGAGGAGCCGGCTGACGTCGCCGACATCCTGATCGATCTGGCCCGCCGGGAAACCCGCACGTTTTCCAACAGGTTCGCCCGTGTGCTGATGAACGACATGAAGACGGCGGTGCATATGCATAAGCGCCCGCTGAAATCGGCCGGTTTCCGCGTGCTCAAGGCGCCCGACGTGCCATCCGTGCTGGTCGAACTCGGCTATGTCTCCAATAAGGGCGATATGGGGAACCTGGTCTCCGACGCATGGCGGTCGCGCACGGCGGACGCAATGGCGCGGGCGATCGATGCCTTTCTGGCCAAGCGCATCGCCAACGCGGGCCCCGAGAGGCCGGACAAGCCGGCGGCGGTACGCGCAAAGCCCTAGTTTGGCCACAGCAACATCCGTATAAACGTGCTGCGAGGCACCCGGAATCAGTGAGGATTCCTTCTCGGCAGACTTGTGATAGGCTTGACCGCTGATAGGCTTGACCATGCGTTTCTCTGGCATGGGTCACGCGGCATTGCAGCCGACCGTGTGATTTTTGGCGGTAGCGCCTGTGGGTGCGCCGCGTCCGAGCCGAGAGACGAAACAAGAGTTGGAACGGATATTCGCCGATGCGCTTTCTGGTGCGGTTTTTGGGCTTCCTGTTCGCGGCCGGTACCGTCTTGTTCCTGGTCGGTGTGGCAGCAGCGGCCGGCCTGATCTGGCATTTTTCCAAGGACCTGCCTGACTACTCCCAGTTGCAGGATTATGAGCCGCCGGTGATGACGCGCGTGCACGCGGTCGACGGCTCGCTGGTCGGTGAATATGCCCGGGAGCGCCGGCTGTACCTGCCGATCCAGGCGGTTCCCAAGCTCGTGATCAACGCCTTCCTCGCCGCCGAGGACAAGAACTTCTACGAGCATGGCGGCATCGATTTCACCGGCATGGCGCGCGCCGCCGTGGTCTACGCCCAGAACTTCGGCTCCAATCGCCGTCCGCAGGGCGCCTCCACCATCACCCAGCAGGTCGCCAAGAACTTCCTGTTGACCAACGAGGTGTCGTTCGCCCGCAAGATCAAGGAAGCGCTGCTGGCGATGCGCATCGAGCGCACCTACTCGAAGGACAAGATTCTCGAGCTCTATCTCAACGAGATCTATCTCGGCTCGGGCGCCTATGGCATCGCCGCGGCGTCGCTGGTCTATTTCGACAAGTCGGTGAACGAGCTCACCGTGGCGGAGGCGTCCTATCTCGCCGCGCTGCCGAAGATGCCGGGCAGCCTGCATCCGATCCGCAATCGCGACCGCGCCATCGAGCGCCGCAACTACGTCGTCGATCGTCTGCTCGAGAACGGCTGGATCAAGCAGGCCGACGCCGACAAGGCGCGCAAGGATCCGCTGACGATCGCGAGCCGCAACACCGGCGCCCACATCTTTGCGGGTGAATATTTCGCCGAGGAAGTTCGCCGCGACATCTTCGAGCGCTATGGCGAGAAGAAGCTCTACGAAGGCGGCCTGTCCGTCCGGACGACGCTCGATCCGAAGATTCAGGTCATGGCGCGCAAGGCCATGGTCGCCGGACTCGTGAGGTACGACCAGGAGCAGGGCTATCGCGGGCCTGTCTCCAAGCTCGATACTTCGGGCGATTGGGGGGTGAAGCTCGCCGACATCAAATCGCTCTCGGACATCTCACCGTGGCGGATGGCCGTGGTGCTCGAGACCAGTGACCAGTCCGCCCGCATCGGCTTCCAGCCGCCGCGCGAACTCGGCGGCGCCGTCAGCAAGGAACGCCAGACTGGCCTGATCACGCTTGACGGCGTGAAATGGGCGCGGGCTGCGACGGCTAATGGCCGTGGCAAGGTGCCGACGTCGGTCGCCCAGGTGCTGCAGCCGGGCGACGTGATCTATGCCGATCCGCTGTACAAGGAAGGCAATCCGGTCGAAGGCCAGTATCGCCTCGAGCAACTGCCCGAAGTGTCCGGCGCGATGGTTGCCATGGACCCGAACACCGGCCGTGTGCTCGCGATGGTCGGCGGCTTCTCCTTCGACCAGAGCCAGTTCAACCGCGCAACACAGGCCTACCGGCAGCCCGGATCGTCATTCAAGCCGATCGTCTATTCTTCGGCGCTCGACAACGGCTATACGCCGTCGACCCAGGTCGTCGACGCACCAATCGAGATCGACCAGGGGCAGGGCGGGCAGGTCTGGCGCCCCGACAACTTCTCGAACGGCAAATATCTCGGGCCCACGACCTTGCGCAACGCGCTGCGTCTGTCGCTGAACACGGTGACCGTGCGTCTCGCGCAGGACGTCGGCATGCCGCTGATTTCCGAATACGCCAAGCGGTTCGGAGTCTATGACGAGCTGCCGAATTACCTCTCCTACGCCCTCGGCGCCGGCGAAACCACGGCCATGCGCATGGTCACGGCCTATTCGATGATCGCCAATGGCGGCCGTCGGGTGAAGCCGACCTTGATCGACCGCATCCAGGACCGCTACGGCCACACCATCTTCAAGCATGATGCCCGCGAGTGCCGCGGCTGCGACGCACCGGACGGCTGGAAGAACCAGAGCGAGCCGCAGCTGGTCGACCGCCGGGAGCAGGTTCTGGATACGATGACGGCCTACCAGATCACCTCGATGCTCGAGGGCGTGGTGCAGGCGGGCACGGCGACCGTGCTGAAGGAGGTCGGCAAGCCGATCGCCGGCAAGACCGGCACCACCAACGAGGCCAAGGACGCATGGTTCGTCGGCTTCTCGCCGGACCTCGCCGTCGCCATCTACATGGGTTACGACAAGCCCCGGCCGCTCGGTAGGGGTAATGCTGCGACCGGCGGTCATCTGGCCGCGCCGATCGCAAAAGACTTCATGAAGCTCGCGCTGGCCGACAAGCCGGCCACGCCCTTCAAGATCCCGGCCGGCATCAAGCTGGTCCGTGTCGATGCCAAGACTGGCATGCGCGCGAGCCCTGGCGACGGCGGCCGCACGATCATGGAAGCGTTCAAACCTGGTACGGCGCCGCCGGACAACTACTCGGTCATCGGTGTCGCCGACGCCGATGGACGCGTGATGCCGTCGCAGAGCGGCGGCCAGCCTGATGCTGGCAGCTTCATCATCCGTCCAGGCACGGGAAGCCTCTATTAGGCATTGGGCCGGCTGAAACTGATGTCGGTGCGGTGCAGAGCGATTGCGCTTTGCGCCGAGCGCCGTTACATCCCCTGTGAGAGACGATGCTGCGGCGCTTCGAGCCGTGGCCTGAAGAGAGCGACATGCGCGCGGAAATCGAGAAAATCGTAGAAGAGATCAAGCAGTCGGTCGGGCTGCTGAGGAGGCATCTTTGACGTCGAGACATCGACGGCAAGGCTGGCCGAGCTGAACAAGCTCGCCGAAGACCCCAATCTCTGGAACGACCCCCAAAAAGCTCAGCGGCTGATGCAGGAGCGGACCTCGCTGGAGGATTCGCTCACCGGCATTGGCAAGGTCGAACGTGAGCTCAGCGACAATATCGAGATGATCGAGCTTGGCGAGGCCGAGAACGATCCCGGTGTCGTCACTGAAGCCGAGAATGCGCTGAAGGAGCTGAAGAAGGAGGTCGCGCGGCGCGAGCTCGAGGCGCTCCTGTCCGGCGAAGCCGACAAGTTCGACACCTATCTCGAGGTCCATGCCGGCGCCGGCGGCACCGAGAGCCAGGACTGGGCGCAGATGCTGCTGCGCATGTACGCCCGATGGGCCGAGAAGCACGGTTTCAAGATCGAGTATCTCGAAGAATCGTTGGGCGAAGAGGCCGGCATCAAGTCGGCGACCATCCAGATCTCCGGGCATAATGCCTATGGTTGGCTGAAGACTGAAGCCGGCGTGCATCGCTTGGTCCGAATCTCTCCGTTCGATTCGAATGCACGCCGCCACACCTCGTTCTCTTCGGTGCAGATCTTCCCGGTCATCGACGACAGCATCAAGATCGACATCAAGGAGTCCGATGTCCGCGTCGACACCATGCGGTCCGGTGGCGCCGGCGGCCAGCACGTCAACAAGACCGAATCGGCGGTCCGGCTGACGCACATCCCAACCGGCGTTGCCGTGGTCTGTCAGGCTGGCCGGTCACAGCACAAGAATCGCGCCCAGGCCTGGGACATGCTGCGCGCACGCCTCTATGAGATCGAGCTGAAGAAGCGCGAGGAGAAAGCTGCGGCCGACCAGGCGGCCAAGACCGAGATCGGTTGGGGCCACCAGATCCGCTCCTACGTGCTGCAGCCGTATCAGATGGTGAAGGATCTGCGCACGGGCGTGCAGACGTCCGACACCGCCGGCGTGCTCGACGGCGATCTCGACGAGTTCATGGCGGCGACGCTGGCGCAGCGCGCGTTCGGCACGACGCCAGGCGCTGCGATCGAGGACGTCGATTGAGCGTGGCGCGCGTTGCCTTCATCGGGCTCGGGCGCATGGGCCATGGTATGGCCGGTCGTTATCTCGACGCAGGCTATTCCGTGGCGGTCTGGAATCGCAGCCGGGCGAAGGCGGAGGATCTGATCGCGCGCGGCGCGCGCTGGTCGACCTCGCCAGCTGATGCGGCAATCGATGCCGATGCGGTCGTTACGATGGTGGCTGATGACGACGCCTCGCGCGCGGTTTGGCTCGGGCCGGATGGCGCCGCGGCCACCATGCGGGTCGGCACGATCGCGATCGAATGCTCGACCGTATCGCGCGACCATGCGCTGCGTCTGTCGCGCGAGCTGGATGCGCGCGGCGTGACCTATCTCGACTGCCCGGTGACCGGGCTGCCCGACGCGGCCGCGAGCGGCAAGCTGACCTTGCTGGTCGGTGCCGACGCTGCCGATCTCGACCGCGCGCGGCCGTATCTGGCGCCGATCGGCTCGACCATTCGCCATTTCGGGCCCGTGGGCGCCGGGACAGTCTACAAGCTGATCAACAACCTGCTTGGCGCGATGCAGATCGCAGGTCTTGCGGAGGGGCTCGCAATCGCCGAGCAGGCCGGCCTCGACATGAAGCTCGTGCTGGAGGCAATCCAGAGCGGCGTCGCGGCGAGCCCCCAGGTTCTGCGCCACGCGCCGCGCATGATCGCGCGCAACTTCGCCGATGCAAGCTTCACCGCGGCGCTCCGTCACAAGGATGCAGCCTATGCGCTGCAGCTCGCCGAGCAGCTGCTTGGTGAGCGTCCCATCATGGCCCAGGCAGCCGTCGATGCTTATGCGCGGGCGAAGGCGGCGATGCCGGATGAGGACGAAGGCCGCATGATCGAGCTGGTGTCGCGGCCGAGATCCATGCCGTAGGCACACCAACGGAAAGCGGGTGGACGGCGCGAGGCTTCGCCTGCAAGGCTCGCGCAGATGAAACAGCGGTTTGCGGCGATGACATCCCAGAACGAGAGCATGGACGCGCGGGACTGGTCGCTGCTCTGCCTGCTCTCGCTGCTGTGGAGCGGATCGTTCATCTTCAACGGCCTCGCCTTGAAGGAATTGCCCCCGCTGACGCTGGTGCTGCTGCGCATCGTGCTGGCGGCGGCGATTCTGCTGCCGGTGGCGCGACTGCGTGGGCTCGGCTTTCCCAAGGGGATTGTCGGCTGGCTGCCGTTCCTTGCCGTGGCGCTGTTCAACAATGTCGTGCCATTCTGCCTGATCGTGATCGGCCAGACGTTCATCACCTCCGGCCTTGCTGCTGTCCTCAATGCGACGACGCCGCTGTTCACAATCGTGGTGATGGCCGCCGCGGGAGAGGAAAGGCTGTCGGCCCGGCGGGCAGCGGGTCTGGTCGTCGGCCTCGTCGGGGTCGTGATCCTGCGGGGCGGACCGGGGCTCGGCGGCTCGGCAGGCGGCTACGGCATTCTGTTCGGTCTTGGCGCGTCGCTCAGCTACGGCATCGCCGCGCTGCTGGTGCGCCGCCATCTCGCCCATTCGCCGCCGCTTGCAACCGCCACCTTCCAGCTCTCGGCGTCCAGCGTGATGATGCTGATGGTCGCCGGCGCGGTCGACCAGCCCTGGCGTCTCCCGCTTCCCGGACTGCAGACCTGGGTCGCGGTCATAAGCCTTGCGGCGCTGTCGACGGCGTTCGCCTATATCGTGTTCTTCCAAATCCTGCGCCGCTCCGGGGCGACCAACGTGATGCTGGTGACGTTGTTGATCCCGTTGACGACAATCCTGCTCGGGTCGCTGGTGCTCGGCGAAAGCATCTCGTTGGGAGAGATCAGCGGCGCGCTGGTGATCGGGAGTGCGCTGCTGGTGATCGACGGTCGCATCTTCAGCGTCATTCGCCCTTCACCGCGACCGTCCTGCTGAACTGCACGCGCACCATCACTTCGTGCCGAACATCCGATCGCCGGCGTCGCCCAGACCGGGCACGATGTAGGCGTGGTCATTCAGCTTCTCGTCGATCGCCGCGGTCCAGATCGGGATGTCCGGATGCTCCTTCTCGAACTTGGCGATGCCTTCCGGTGCCGCCAGCAGGCAGACGAAACGGATGTCGCGGGCGCCGCGCGTCTTGAGCAGCTCGGCAGCCGCGCAGGCGGAGTTGCCGGTCGCGAGCATCGGGTCCATCAGGATCACCGTGCGGTCGCTCAGGTCCTGCGGCGCCTTGAAGTAGTACTCGATGGCCTGCAGCGTGTTGGGATCGCGGTAGAGTCCGATATGGGCGATGCGCGCGGACGGCATCAGCGCCAGCATGCCGTCGAGGAAGCCGACGCCGGCGCGCAGGATTGGCGCAAGCGTCAGCTTCTTGCCGGCGATCTTCGGCGCCTTCATCGGCGCGATCGGCGTTTCGATGTCGACCAGCTCGAGCGGCAGGTCGCGCGTGACCTCGTAGGCTAGCAGCATGCCGATCTCGTTCAACAGCTCACGGAAGCCCTTGGTCGAGCGGTCACGCTCGCGCATCAAGGAGAGCTTGTGCTGGACCAGCGGGTGATCGACGACGTGAACGCTCGTGTTTGCCATGATTCAAGTCCAGCAGGATCGCAGGTTCTGTGGGAGATGGATGCGTGCCAGGCTCATGGCAGCACCTCGCGGCGGTCGGCGAGCATCGTCTCCGCCTGGCTGCGGCGCTCGGAGAGGAGCCCGGCGCTGACGTCCTGGATCAGGTTGAGCAGCACCTGCGCATCGCTGAGCCGCGGCACGGTCACGTAGTCGGCGCCGGCAGCGTAGAGGTCGTTGACGTCGGCGAGCAGGTCGGCGGTCGCGATGATCTTGGCCGTTGCATTGATGCTGCGGACATGGCGCACCAGCTTTTCGTTATTGGCACCCTTGAGCAGCGAATCCGGGATACTCAGGATGATCAGCTCGGCCTGGCCCACCCCCGCATGAATCAGCGTGTCGACGTTGCTGATGTCGCCATAGGTCACCTGGATGCCGCGATCGGACAAGGTTCGGAAGACGACGGGGTTGAAATCGACCACGCCGATCTGCTCCAGCAGCGCTGGCTCGTTGCGCTCGATCTCGCTGAGCAGCGCGCTTGCCGTGCGGAAGAATCCGAGGAGAACGATCGGCCGTCCGGCGCCGTGTCCGCCCTCATGTCCGGCCTCGCCATCCTTGCTTGCATCGAGGTCGCGCAGACCGATCCGCTTGAGCAGCGGGATACTTCGCCGCGCGATCGGATCGGAGCGTACGATGACGAAGGTCGAGAGCACGGCGAGCAGCACGAAAGCAAAGGACGCTGCGCTCGACGTGCCGTTCTTGAGGTGCCCGGCGGCGGCGCCGGTCTGGATCACCACCAGCGAGAATTCGCTGATCTGGGCGAGGTTGAGCGCCGGCAGCAGGCTGGCACGCAGGCCCTGCCGCATCATGTAGAGCGGCGTGAACGTCGTGAGCAGCCGGCTCGCCACCGTGAACAGCGCGATCACGAGCGCCAGCCCCACCACGGACATCGTCGGGATCGGGATCGTCATGCCGAGCGCGACGAAGAACAGCGTGATGAAGAAATCGCGCAACGTCGTGACCTTGGCGGTGACGTCGAGCGCGTAGGGGAAGGTCGACAGCGAGACGCCCGCGACCAGCGAGCCCATCTCGCGCGACAGGTGCAGCCTTTCAGCGATCTCGCCGATCAGGAAGCACCAGGCCAGCGCGCCGAGCAGGATCAGCTCCGGAGTACGCGCGATGCGATGGAACACCGGCGGCAAGACGTAGCGGCTGAGGAGCAGGGCGATCGCGACCAGTGTGCCGGCGCGGGCGAACGACAGCAGGATCACGCTGACATGGAGGTCGTCGAGGCTCGGCTGCACCGCCAGGAACAGGATCGCGAACACGTCCTGCAGCACGAGCACGCCGAGCGTGATGCGGCCGGGCAGGGTGTCGAGCTCGCGCTTCTCGTACAGCACCTTGACGATGATGACGGTCGAGGACAGCGCGCAGGCGACGCAGAGATAGAGTGCGTCGTAGCTCTCGGCGCCCATCCGCATGCCGATCGCGACGAAGAACAGGATGCCGAGCGCGGCACCCCCGAGCAGTTGGACCCCACCGGCGATCAGAATCACCGGGCCGGCACGGATGATCTTCTTGAGGTCGATCTCGAGCCCGATCATGAACAGCATGAAGATCAGGCCGAGCTCGGAGATCACCGAAATCGACTCCTGGGACTTGACCCAGCCGGTGCCGAAGGGGCCAATGGCGAAGCCCGCGACCAGATAAGCGAGAATCGAGGGCTGGCGCCATCTATGTGCCGCCAGTCCAAGCACCCACGCAAACAGGATGCAGAGCGTGATGTCGCCGATCAGTTCATGCATGAAGCAACCCCCAAGGCGGCAATTTATGTCGCGCCGCCGCGCAAGGAAACCCGCAATCTGTCACATCCGGACCGGCGCATTCGCGCTGCTGCTCATCGCAGCTGTTGCGGCCGGCGCGGCGCAGGCCGCCGACGACGTGACCACCGCTTTCGCGAGCTCGCTGACGCCAGTTCCGGCGGAGCCGGTCACGGTCACGGGCGCCGTCTATGTCCCCGTCTATTCCAGCGTTGCGATGACCCCGGGCCGGGTCCAGGCCGATTTCTCGGTGACGCTGAGCATCCACAACGCCTCCGAGCAGCGGCCGCTGATCGTCCGGCGCATCAACTATTACGATACGGCCGGCACGCTGGTGGAGGCGCATCTGCGCGAGCCCGTCGCCTTGAGGCCGTTCGCGACCGTCGAGGTCTTCGTGCCCATCAAGGACACCCGCGGCGGCACCGGCGCCAATTTCGTCATCGACTGGGCCGCGACCGGTGAGATCGCCGAGCCCGTCGTCGAGGCGCTGATGGTCGGCGGCATCGGCGCCGGCTATTACGCCTTCATCAGTCAGGGCCGCCCGATCCGGCTGACCGGGCGGTGAGCGCGGGGCGGCTCAGGCCGCCCGCACGTTGCCGAGGAATCGGTCGACCTCCTGCCGCAGCCGGTCGCTCTCCCGCGACAGCGACTGCGCCGCCGACAGCACGTTGCCCGAAGCAGAGCCGGTCTGCGAGGCGCCGCGCTGGACGTCGACGATGTTGGTGTTGACCTCGGTGGTGCCGCGCGACGCTTCCTGGATGTTGCGCGAGATCTCCTGCGTCGCCGCGCCCTGCTGCTCGACGGCGGCGGCGATGGTCGAGGAGATTTCCGACAGCCGCTCGATCGTCGTGCTGATCTCGCGGATCGCCGACACCGATTCCTGTGTCGCTGCCTGGATGCCCGAGATCTGCTGGGCGATCTCACCGGTGGCCTTCGAGGTCTGCTCGGCGAGCGCCTTGACCTCGGACGCGACCACGGCGAAGCCGCGGCCGGCATCGCCGGCGCGCGCCGCCTCGATGGTGGCGTTCAGCGCCAGCAGGTTGGTCTGGCCGGCGATGGTGTTGATCAGCTCGACCACGTCGCCGATCCTCGCGGCTGCCTTCGAGAGCTCGTTGACGCGGTCGTTGGTGGTGCGCGCCTGATCGACGGCGCCGTTGGCGATGCGCGCCGATTCCTGCACCTGGCGGCTGATCTCGGTCACCGACGAGGTCAGTTCCTCGGTGGCCGAGGCGACCGACTGCACGTTCGTCGCGGCCTGCTCGGACGCGGCGGCCACGGTGGTGGCGAGCTCCTGCGAGCGCGTCGCGGTCGAGGTCAGCGTGCCGGCGGACGTCTCGAGCTGCGACGAGGCCGAGGACACCGTCTGCACGATGCCGCCGATCGCGCTTTCGAATTCGCTGGCGAGCTTGTTCATTCCGGCCTTGCGCTTGACCTCGGCCGAGTGCTGCACGGCCTTCACTTCCTCGCTGTTGAAACGGACGATCGCCTGCACGGTCTGCAGGTTGCGCAGCGCCTCGCCGAGCTCGTCGTCGCGCTCCACCGGAATGCGGTTGTCGAGCTTGCCGGCGGTGATGTTCTGCATGGCGTCGTTGAGCACCTTGAGCGGCCGCAGCACCGCGCGGATGCTCTGCAGGCTGAACGTAGCGCCGATTCCGATACCGGCCAGGATCATCACAGAAATGATCGCGAGCACCACCAGATATTGTCTCTCGGCCTCCTCGTAGAGCGCCTTGCCTTCCTTCACCTGGATCTGAACGAGCTTGTCGAGCTCGTGCTTGGCGGCCTCGAACAGATCATGCCCCTTGGTGGCGATATGCTGGCTCGCCTCGTCGAACTTGCCCTGCTCGAGCAGAGCCAATCCCGGCCTGATGCCTTCCTCCAGATAGGCCTTGCGCTTGATCGCGAAGGCATCGGCGACGATCTTCTCCTCCGGCGTCAGGTAGCTCGCCATGTAGTCGGCCCAGACCTTGGTGATCCTGGCGCTGTTTCCGTCCACCAGCGCCCTGATGCCGTCGATCGGTTTTCCGGCCTTGCCGTTCGCCGCCGCAGACTGTTGCGACGACATGTTCTGCAAGGTGCGATCGTTGATCTCGAGCAATTGCGCCAGCGGGATCGTGCGATCCTCGTACAGCGACTTCATGGCGACGTTGGTGGAGCGGGTCGACAGCAGGCCGGCCGCGCCGATGATCAGCATGAACACGCCCAGCACCGCGGCCAAGGTCGTCAGGCGCGCCCTGAGCGTACCCGTGAAGAGCGACAGGCGGTCGAACACCGAGCGGCGGCGGATGACGCCCGCGCTGATCGCGTAGCCCTGCGCCTTGTTCTGATTCAACAGCCCGTAGACCTTCTCGGCCTCGGCGCGCTGCTCGGCCGGCAGCTTGGTGCGGATGGAGGTGTAGCCCGTGATCCGGCCGTTCTCGCGGATGGGGGATGCGCTCGCCAGTACCCAGTAGAAGTCACCGTTCTTGCGGCGGTTCTTGACGGCGCCGGCCCACGGCTTGCCTTGCTTCAGCGTGTCCCAGAGATTGGCGAATGCGGCCTCCGGCATGTCGGGGTGGCGGATGATGTTGTGCGGCTGGCCCATCAGCTCGTCGGGGGTGAAGCCGGCGGCATCGACGAACTGGTCGTTGAAGTAGGTCAGCTTGCCCTTCAGATCGGTGCGCGAGACGATCAGCGTCTCGTCGGTGATCGGGTATTCGTTGTGGGTGACAGGCAGATTTTTGCGCACGGTATGACTCCAAATTGTCCCACCTGCATGCGGACACTGGATGCAGAGTTTCAGATCACCGCCTAGAAGGCGCCGACTCCTTAAAAGTTGCGTAAAACCTAGGCACCGTACGACTACGCACTGCTCATAAAGGTTGCAATTTGTATGGAATGCTCGCTCTCGCGCGCAAGTATGTGATTCAGCGTGCAGAAAGAGCTCCCGCGGCGCGGTGCACCCGGGGTTTTCGGCAGCGCCCCCTCGACGCGAGGGTGCAGGGAATGCCGGGTGAAGGCCTCACCCATGGCCCGCCTGCGAGAAGAATGCAGGCGGCAGGTACCACAGGCAAAGCCGTAACCGGCATTCCCTGCGCGATGGTTTTAACAACTTATACGCGATCTCCCCGGGGACCGGCTTTCTTGCCCCCGTCATCCGCGCCAGCGCATCTGCACCGGCACGAACTTGGCGCCAGCATCGGGGCGCCAGGACCACGCGACTTCATCGTCCGCGACCGCCATGCCCGTCGTGCATCGCAGCCCGCGTCCACCGCATCCCGCCCCAACGTCCGTGACGACGCGTACGCCCCTCGCAGAGAGGGCAGGATGGGGGGATCATACATGATTTCTGGAAAAAAGAAATAACAAAATCGCGTGGGAGAATTCGGATGAGGGAGTTGCTGCCGGGCGTGGTCCTCCCCTTCAGCCGAATGATGGGCACCCGCCCGCGGTGGGGCCGGCCACGTCTTCGTGCTCCCGGCCAAGCGATGATCAGCCGCGTGGACCGTTTCGGCGGTCCGCTTGGCCGTTCTTCACCGGTTCACGCGCCGGGCGGCTCTTCCGTTCGAAAGCCCGCCGCGGCGATGCCGGCGATCGCGCAGGCTTCGTCATTGTCGCCGAGATCGCCGGAGATGCCGACGGCGCCGAGCACCTGCCTGTCCGGTCCGAGCACCAGGACGCCGCCGGGCGAGGCGACGAGGCGGCCGCCGGTCGTGGCTGATAGCATCGTGAAGAATGTCGGCATGTTGCCGGCGCGACGGCTCAGCTCGCGTGATCCGAAGCCCATGCCGAGCGAGCCGAAGGCCTTGCCGAAGGCGATGTCGAAGCGGACGATGCCGGCGCCGTCCTCGCGCTGATAGGCGATCAGGTGTCCGCCTGGATCGAGCACGGCGACCGCGAGCGGCGCGAGGTTCTTCGCACGCGCTTCGCGCAGCGCGGCGTCGATGATGATCACTGCGTCGGCGAGCATCAGCATGATGTGCGGTTCCTCATTCAATCTGCGATAGTGCCTCAGACGAACATCGCGAGGATGCCGAGAGGGTTCTCGGGCCGCGGAACGCGGAAACTGATCGTCTTCCAGTCCGCAGCGGCCGGCCGTTCCAGGCAGCGATCGAGCCAGCGGTCGACATGGGGCCATGGTGACATGTCGAGCGTGCCGAGCCGGGCCAGCGTCATGACGGCGGCGACATTCAGGTCGGCCACGGTGAAGCGGCCGCTGACGAGATAGGGCCTCTCGGTGAGATGCCGATCGAGGACCGCCAGCGGACGGCCGAGCTTGGTGAGCGCGATCCCGAGCTCGTCGGCATCGCGCTTGTCGGCATCGAACAGGACGCGATTGGCTGCGGCGAGAAGCAGGGGCTTCTCGATCTCGGTCACGACCCAGAAGCTCCACTGGGTGACGAGCGCGTCTTCTTCCAGGGTGGCCGGAGAAAGGTCGCTGCGGTAGCGGCGCGCCAAATGAAGGTTGATCGCGAGCGACTCGAACAGGCGGATCTCGTCGGAGACGAACGCGGGCACGCGTCCGTTGGGATTGATCTTCAGGAAGTCCGGCGTGTGGGTGCTGCCGTCGGTGAAGCCGGTCGGAACGTGCTCGAAGTCGAGCGCGAGCTCCTTCAGCATCCAGGCGCAGCGATGCGCGCGCGAGTGCATCGAGCCGTACAGACGTATCATGGTGTTTCCCCGGTTGTGACAGGCCTGCTGCGAGGCTCTTTGTCATTGGAGTGTTTGTCGTTCAGCGCGAGGCGCTGGCGGATCCGCGGCTGGCGCCTCCGGTGGCCGGATGCGTTAAAGGACGTCGGCGTTCACCCAGATGCCGTGGAAACCCTCATGCACCCGGCACGGGAAGCGGATTGTCGCAATGGGGCCGGCCGACAGATTGCGTGCGTCGAGGATGACGAGATCGGTGCGGTTCTCCGCCCGCCGTCCGACGATGCTGAGCAGCCAGCCGTCGCCCTCGGCTGCGTGCGCGCTGTGGGGAACGAAGCATGGCTCCTCGGGCGAGCTCTCGGGGCCGGCGTAGTAGAAGTCGAGCTTGCCTGTCTCCTCGTCGAAATGTCCGAGGCAGGTGAAGGGCGGTCCCTTGGGGCCGAAGGGCAGCATCGGGCCGAGCCTGGGATTGTTGGTGCCGAACCAGAAGTGCCGGACGCGGGCCATCGCGAAGCGCTGGTCGATGACCGGCATCTCGCCGATGTGTCCGATGAAGCGCGAGATGTCGATGGCGCCAGATGCACTCGACAGATCGATCGTCCAACGTTCGCCGAAGGGCGGCAGCTCCTTGGCCTCGGGATCGCGGATGTCCGGGAACTGGCTGAGCCAGCCGGACTCCGTGACGAACTGGTCGAGCACCAGGCGGCTGCCGTGCTCCCAGGCGTTGAAGGTGTGGGTCTGCATCGCGAGCTTCGGCGCGGTGAACCAGCGGATGCCGGCCACGCCCTGCCGGCGCGGGATCACGGCGACATGGGTCTGCCTGTGGCTGTCCCAATGCCAATAGGGCTCGCCCTTCCTGACGCGATCCCAGTCGCAGACCATCGGGCAGATCACGAAGGCGATGTAGTTGCGTGATACCAGGAAGTCGTGGACCATCGAGCAGTAGGGCGCGGTAAAGCGCTCGGTGCGGGTGAACTCGCCGTCCGGCGCGATGGTGTAGAGCTCGATGTCATTGCTGGCCGTGCCCTCGCAATTATAGGCGAACGCGATGCACTCGCCGGTGAGCGGGTCCATCTTGGGATGGGCGGTGAAGGTGCGGCTCCGGAGCTGGCCGCCGAAATCGGTCTCGCCACGGGTCTCCAGCGTGACCGGATCGAGCTCGTAGGGGCGGCCGGATTCCTTCAGGGCATAGAGCTTGCCATGGTGCCACATCACCGAGGTGTTGGCGGTGTTGGCATCCTCGCCCGCCACCTCGGGTGAATCGGTGAACGGATTGCGATAGGCGCCGAACAGCGCCTTGCGCGCCTGCCGCTCGATCAGGAACTTGCGGGTGCGGACGTAGCGCATCGCCAGATCGGCATGACCGTTCTGGATGCGGACCATGTGCACCATGCCGTCGCCGTTGAGGAAGATGTCCTTGCCCAGCAGGGGCGGGTAGGTGTGGTCGGCGCTGTTGCGGTAGTAGACGCCTTCCAGCCCCGCCGGAATGCGGCCGATCACCTCGAGGTCGTGCACCTCGCCCTCGATCCGTACCGGAGCGGCATAGCCGGAGAACACGATATCCTGCGGAAACTCCAGGCCGTTGTGCTGCGTGACGTGCTTGTTCATGGGACTCTCCTTGGGGGCAGGGGGCTCAGGCGGAGCGCAGCATGGCCGGTGATGCGGCGGTGCGTGCCTTGAAGGTCAGCATCAGGACGACGGCGAGCGTGGATATCGTTCCGGCCACGTAGCTCAGGCCGCCGTAGCCCAGGCTCTCCACGATCGCGCCGGCGACGGCGGGTCCCGCGGCCGATCCGATCATCATCATCGCCGGTGTCGCCGCGACTGCGCGCCGGCTCGGGTCGATCTGCGACAGCAGTCCGAACAGGAACGTGTGGGTGAAGATCACGATCGAGACGTAGGGGATCGCAAAGGCCGCGTAGGTCGAGAAGCCCTGGGCATTGACGATCACGAAAGCCAGCATGGCCTGCAGCAGCGGGCCGGCAATGCCGATCGCGATCGGCGACAGGCGTCGTTGCAGGGCCGCCGCCAGCGCGCCGGGAAGCAGGTTGATGAAGCCGACGGCGATCAGCACCTTGGTGACGTCGTCCTGCGACAGCCCCTTGTGACGGCCGATGCGCTCCAGGAAGGAGAAAACGAGCGACTGGTTGAAGGCGAGGCAGATCACGACGGCGATGATCAGCCAGGCTCGGCCGGGCATCGCGTGCAGCATCTCACCGCCGGTCTCGGCGGCGGCGACGGAGCGCGGGAAGCCGAGAGAGGCCAGGAGCGCCGCGACCGCCATGCTGGCTGCGAACACCGCGAACAGCAGGCGCGGGCTGATCGCATGGATCAGGGCCGGCACGGTGGCGAAGAAGGCGACGCTGAAGACGGCGAGCGCGACATTGGCGAGGCCGAACAGGCGGTGCGGATTGTCGGTACGGCCCATCGTGCCGTGCGTCATCGACAAGGCGGCACCGGCTGCGAGGCCCGCGATGGCGTGGATGATCGGCAGAACCCAGAATGGCACCAGCTCTGGCGGCCTGCCGGCGAGATAGCCGAACGCCGCAGCGGCCACGATGAAGCCGCCGACCACGATGCTGCGCGCGTCGAGCCGCGTGAACGATCGCGCGGTCACCAGGCTCGCGAGCACGATGCCCGCCAGGAAGCTGGTGACGGTCGCACCCGCCTGCGCCGGCGACAGACCGTAGAATTCGATGAACGTTCCGACCCAGACCGGCAGCGCCACCAGGTCCAGCATGCCGGCCACGTGGCACGTGGCGAGCACGACTCCACCCGAGCTCGATCGGCTCATGTTTCCCTCCCCGTGAACGGACCAGTCGCGGGGGCCCCTTGGCCCGGGCTTTCGCGCCCTCTGCCGACGCTGGTCCGAGCACACGCTAGGTCGAACCCGTGATCCGGCAAAATCGATTGAATTGCGCATCGTCATCGATACGATCGATACCAAGTGACAAGTCCAGGGGAAGGGAGCGCGCTGCGATGCGGCTGGACAGGTTCGATCTCAATCTGCTGGTGGCGCTCGACGCGCTGCTCGACGAGCGCAACGTCACGCGGGCTGCGGATCGCCTCCGGCTCGGTCAATCCGCGACCAGCGCCGCGCTGGCGCGTCTGCGCGAGTTCTTCGAGGACGAGTTGTTGACCCAGGTCGGACGGCAGTTCGAGCTGACGCCGCTCGCCCAGGCGCTGGTCGAGCCGGTCAAGGACACGCTCGTTCGTGCGCGCGCCGCGATCAGCACGAGGCCGGACTTCGATCCCTCGACGATCAGCCGCACGTTCCGGATCTGTGCATCCGACTACGCGACCTATGTGCTGGTGTCGCGAGTGGCGATCGCGCTCGCGCAGCGCGCGACCGGATTCCAGCTCGAGATCGCGCATCTGCCCAAGCATGTCGAGCAGGTGTTCGGGCTCGGCGACATCGACCTGCTGATATTGCCCGAGCAGTATGCATCACGGATAGCGCATCCGCAGACGCATCTGCTGTCGGACGATCATGTCTGCATGATGTGCCGGGAGCGGCCGTTGCGGCGTGGCAAGCTGTCCGAGGACGATTATTTCGCGGCCGATCACGTCAACGTCCGCCTCGGCGAAGCCGGCACCTTCTCGTTCGAGGAATTGTTCTTCCCGCGCGCCGGCCGGCCGCGAAAGATTGCCTGTACGGTCGATTCCTACTGCCTGCTGCCCAGGATGTTGTGCGGGACGGACCGGATCGCGACACTGCATCGGCTGCTCGCGCAGGATCTGGCGCTGCATTATCCCGTGAAGTTCGTCGGCTTCCCGTTCGAGATTCCGCGCCTGAACGAGTCCATGATCTGGCCCTCGTTCAGGGATCAGGACTCCAGCCACAAATTCCTGCGCCAGGTGTTCGCCGAATGCGCGGCGCAGATTGCGTCCGAAGGCCGGAGCAGGGCACGCGCGTCGCGCAAATGACCGGATGTTGTCTCGTGCCCGCGGTCGGCGACCATTCCGACCTGCTGCTCGGCGCGATCACGGTGAGGGATCTGGCCTTGCGCAAGGCGCTCAAGGATGTGCTGGTGCGGCTCAGCATCGGCGTCTCGCAGGACGAGGCGGCGCTGGAGCCGGGCGAGTTGTGGGAAGATTTGTCGCGCTTTGTCGATGCGCTCGGCGCGGCGTGAGCCGGTCGGGTCCGGGCGCGGCCGGGCCAGCCATGGGCGGCCTCGGCGGCCGGTATCCCGGAATTGTCCGGTGTCGTGCCCGCCCGGCTGCAATTGGTGTTTCGCCGGACCGGATGGTATGGCTCGACACACGCGCGATCGACGCGACCAGCAACGGACCGAGGCATGATCATGAGCGGCAAGCCGGTGATCCGGATCATTCTTGGGGTCGCGGCCCTCGTTGTCCCGGCGGCAGCGCTGGTCGTCGTGTTCGATCCCGCCCTGGTCCGTGACGTCCCGATCATCGGGCGGGACAGAACGGCCGCGAGCGGAGCGGCAATCCCGGCGGCCGAAGCGCCGGGCCAGTCCGCATCGGTTCCGACCGCCGAGCAAGCGCCGTCCGCCGCGGACCATGGTCGCGGCGCGAGCCCGCTTGCGACGATGCAGCAGCAGGCGAGTGGTCTTGCCGACGCGCTGGGCCCGCTGGTTCCACAGTCGGGCGCCGAAAGCGATGGTCCGGCGTTCGATGTCGTCAACGTCGCTCCTTCGGGCGACGCCGTCGTCGCCGGGCGCGCGGCGCCCGGCGCCACCGTGGAGCTGCTGCGCAACGGCGAGGTTCATGACCGCGTCGTTGCCGACCGGGCCGGACAGTTCGCCATGGTGCCGCCCCGTCTCCCTGCCGGAACCTACGATCTGACCCTGCGATCGAAGCTCGCCGACGGACACGAGGTGACGTCGAAGCAGAGCGTGGCGGTGAACGTCGAGGCCGGGCGGCAGCAGGCCACGGTGGCTCTGCTGTCGCCGGATGAGCCGACGCGCGTTCTGTCGAAGCCGGCCGGCGCGATCCCGCAGGCGCTGGCGGTGGACGCGGTGGATCACGAGACGAATGGCGTCCTGCGCGTCAACGGCCGGGCGCGTCCGGGCGCGACGGTGAGGCTTTATTTGAACGATCGCCTGATCTCATCGACGGTGGCGGGTGCCGACGGACGTCTCAGCATCGCGATCGGCAAGGACGTCAGCCGGGCGGGCAAAGACCGGATCAGGCTCGACGAGGTCGATCCGGCATCCGGCTCCGTCCAGGCGCGCGCCGAGGTCCCGTTGAGCCTGCCCGACGACGCGACGACTGCATCGCTGTCCTCGGTTGTTGCGGGGGCCGAGACGGCCAAGGCACGCGCGGCCGCTCAGTCCACGCTGGTCGCGGCTGCAGGCAACCCGCGTGAGGCGATCGTGCCCGCTGCCAGAGGCGAGCCGAAGATGACGACGGTCACGGTCGCCCGCGGCGATAGCTTGTGGCACATCAGCCGCCGCCTGCTCGGGGGCGGCACGCGCTACGCGGTCATCTACAAGGCAAACCGGGAGCAGATCCGAAGTCCCGATCTGATCTATCCGGGGCAGGTCTTCATGCTCCCGGCCAAGCGATAGGTCCGGCTCCGGAGCGCACCCGCGGGGCGCTGCACCGCACCAACTTGATGTGAGCTGACTGACCTAGCCCGCGCTCAGCCGGACGCCGGCGCGCAGGAATTTCTGCGGGTCGACGGCTTCGCCGTCGATGCGGGTCTCGTAGTGCAGATGCGGGCCGGTCGAGCGGCCGGTCGAGCCGACCTCGCCGATGATGTCGCCGATCTTCACATGCTGGCCGATCTTGACGTTGATCTCGGAGAGATGGCCGTAGCGGGTGGAGAGGCCGTTGCCGTGATCAACCTCGACCATGCGGCCGTAGCCGCCGGCCCAGCCGGCGTTGACCACCTTGCCGTTGGCGGTGACGCGGACCGGATCGCCGGTGGCGGCGCGGAAGTCGAGGCCGGTGTGCATGGCTGGTCGGCCGAGAAACGGATCGGAGCGCACGCCGAAGCCGGAGGTGAACTCGACCTCGCCGATCACCGGCTTGCGATAGGGCACCAGCGACAGCGTGCGATTCATCTTCTCGACCTGGGCGCGGGTGATGCTGATGCGGTAGAGCTGGCGCTCGAACGGACCGGATTCGGCGCCGAGCTTGACCGGCACGTACGGGCCGCCCATGCCGCCCTTCGGTGCCGCCGCTTCGAGCTGACCCATGTCGAGGCCGAGATCGGTGATGACGCCGCGCATCCGGCGGAGCTTCGATTCCAGCGTCTCCTCGGCCGAGGACAGCATCGCGATCTGCCGGGCCTCGACCTGGTCGAGCGAGCGCGTCAACCGCGTCAGCACGTTGTCGACGCCGGCGAGCTTGGTCGATGGGTTCGGCTGCGCGTTGGCCATCACGGGGCTGCGCGATTCGAGCCGGGCCTCGCGGTCCGGCGGCGCGGTGAAGATCACGGTGTCGCTGATCGGCGACGGCTTGGGCGTGGCTGGCGCCGACGGCGGCTCGATCGCGACAGGCGCGCGCGCCGGGGCGCGGATCGAGCCGGTGATGTCGGGCATGCTGCCGAGCGCGGTGGCGCGGCCTTCAAGCGCGCTCTGGCGCTTCAGGATCTGGTCGAGCTTCTGGTCGAACTGCTCCTGGTCGAGCAATTGCCGGCTGGTGGCGCGATCGACCTTGGCGCGTAGCTCGGCGATGCGGTCCTCATAGGCGTATTGCATCTCGGCCTGGCGCGCGATCAGCCGCGTCAGCACGTCGTCGCGAAACGCGAAATAGGTCGCGGTCGCCGCCGACCACAGCCCGAGCAGGCTGACGGTGCCGACCACGATCCAGAATACCACCGGGCCGATGCGCACCTGCTTGCCGGCATGCACCAGCGTGTAGTCGCTCTGCGACGCGGCCGCGACCGGCGCCGGATGGCTGACGTGGGCGCGCCGATGGTGATGGGCGTGCCCACGGTCATGAGAATGGTGCTGGGGATATTCGGCGTGATGGCCGGAACGATACGACATCGGCACTCCCGCGCCGGCCGGAGATCGTCGTTCCAGCGGCGTCATTTACGGGAGCGATTTGACCCCTGCATGGTTAATTTTCCGCCAACGCCGTCAGGCGCATTCTCAGAGCGCGCGCGCCGCCGCGAGCACCGCGTCGGCATGGCCGTCGACCTTGACGTTGCGCCACACTTTGGCGACGCGGCCGTCGGCGCCGATCAAGACGGTGCTTCGGATGATGCCGAGAAACTTGCGGCCATAGAGCGACTTCTCGCCCCAGGCGCCGTAGGCCTCCAGCATCTCATGTGTCTCGTCCGAGATCAGGGGCACGGCGAGATCGTGCTTGTCGCGGAAATTGTCCTGCGCCTTGACCGAATCGGCGGAGACGCCGAGCACTGCGGCGCCGGCGGCAGCGAAGTCCTTCGACAGGCGGGTGAAGTCGATCGCCTCCTTGGTGCAGCCGGGCGTATTGGCCTTGGGATAGAAGAACAGCACGAGCTTCTGGCCGCCGTAGTCGGCCAGCGAAACGGTTCCGCCGCCATCGCGCGGCAGCTTGAACGCGGGTGCCTTGACGCCCTCGGCGAGGCCCGTTCCAGTGGTGGCTGGCGTCCTGGGCCCGGCCTTCGCAGCTCCCGTTTTGGTGGTCGCGGCTTTGGACGTCGCGGTCTTTGCGGAGGTCGTCTTTGCGGAGGTCGTCTTGGTGGCTTTCGTCACTGCCGGTTTGGCCGTCTTCTTGGTGGCCTTCTTGGCCGCGGTGGCGAGCCGGTTCCCGTCAATCGCCCCGTAGGACGCCGGGTTGGAGGATTTCTTTTGTGATTCCTTTGACATACGCCTTCCTTTCGTCGCTTTCGGCGGCTCAAAAATGAAAGTATCTCGGTTCTTGTCCGGTGTCCCGGGATCGATCTGGAATCCGTGCTTCGCGGCGCGCAGGGGATCGTGTCTCTTGCGATGAAGCGAAGATCACGGCTACCAGCAGGCGTGAGCACCAGCGCAGTTGAGCACAGTGCAATGACGACTCTCGTACCGTCTCCGGATCAGACGTCCCCGCCACAGAATTCGTCCGGCGGTGGAGAGGCGCCGGTCCGCTGGCGCGAGCAGGTGGGCAAACCTGACGGCGGCGGGGTATAGTGACGAGGATGTCGCGCGTCGTCCGCGCCGCCGGCGAAGCGCCAGCGGCGTGTTGACAGCACCCGCCGAAGCGTGACGGGATCATTTGGGGCATCGAGTCCTGCCGGCAGTGAGCACGCGCGCTGCGTGAACGGGCGGGGCCACACCGGCGACCAACCTGGCCGAGGCCAGGTTGGCACGAATGTTTCGGACACGAGGGGCCGGCACCGAGAGGCAATGGCAAGACAGACATCACCCCACCGGCCCCATCTGCAAGCGGACACCCAGGGCCAGCAGTGGGATGAGGCCGACTGGGATGTGGCCGACCAGTATGAGGCTGCCGCCGAGCACGACGAGACGGTCGGGCAGCGCGCCCGGCGCCTGTTGTCGCGGCCCGATTCGGGCGGGAGCACCGGTCGATTCGGCTGGGCGCGTCCGCGTCTGCCGGGCGGCCGCGTGGCCAAGCGGATCGTCATCACGCTGGCATCGCTCATGCTGCTCGTCGGGCTCGGCTTCGCCGGCCTGTGGCTGCGGCTCGGTGCGGGCCCGATCAGCCTCGATCTGGCGACGCCGTGGCTCGCGGCGGCGATCGAGGACAATATCGGCCACGGCAACACCGTCGAGGTCGGCGGCACCCAGATCGAGCGTGCCGGCCGGATCAGGATCGCGGTCCGGATCCGCGACATCATCGTGCGCGATCAGGATCACGCCATCGTCGCCAGCGCGCCCAAGGCCGAGGTGCGGCTGTCCGGCGCCGCGCTGCTGATGGGCCAGTTGCGTGCCGAGAGCCTCAAGCTGGTCGACGCCGAGCTCGCGATTCGCATCACCCCGGACGGCACCGTCACGGTGTCGACGGGGGAGACCACCAAGCCGCTGGCAACGGGCGTCGCCTCCAAGCGCGATGCCGGCCTGCCGCCGACATTCCCGCGACCGGGACAGGCCGCGCCACCGCCCAACGCACCGGGACCGCAGGCCGGCTCGCAGCCAGCACCGCCGGCCATGTCGACTGTGTCCGCGACCGCTGCGCCGAACGGCCTGCTCGCCGGCCTGGACTGGCTCGACAGCCTCAGCCTCACCGGGCTCGATGGCCAGAACCTGAACGAGATCGGGTTGAAGAACGGCGTGCTGATCGTCGACGACCAGCAGCGCGGCAACAAATGGACGTTCGAGAACATCAGCCTCAGCCTGCGCCGGCCGTCCGGCGGCGGGGTGGCGCTGAGCCTCGGCGAAGAGGGCGCCAAGCCGTGGCAGCTGCGCATCCTGGTCGGGCCCCAGGCCAACGGCGTGCGCACGGTGGACATCAAGGCCGACAAGGTCTCCACCAGCAACATCCTGCTGGCGATGCGGCTCAAGGATCTCACCTACATGGCGGACCTGCCCATGACCGGCGAGATCAAGGGCGAGCTCGCGCGCGACGGGCTGCCGACCTATCTGCGCGGCAAGATCAACATCGGCGCGGGCAAGATCATCGACACCGATACGCCCGACTATCCGATGGCGATCGACTCCGCCGAGATCAGCATGGAATGGGACGCCGGGCGCCGCGTGCTGATCGCGCCATTGAAGGTGATCTCGGGCGCCAACCGCATCACGCTCAACGCCAATCTCGAGCCTCCGAACGACACCGCAAACGACTGGCGGCTGGGTCTCAACGGCGGCACCATTCTGCTCGGCGCCATCGAAAACGAGCCACCGCTGATCTTCAACCGCATCTCGATCAACTTCCGCTTCGACACCGAGGGCAAGCGCGTGCTGCTGACGCAGGCGGAGGTCTCCAATGGCGAGATCGGCGTCGCCGGCACCGGCAGCGTCGACTATGCCGGCGAGCCGCGGCTGAAGCTCGGCTTCGCGGCGACGCCGATGCCCGCGCTGGCGATGAAACGGATCTGGCCGGCGCTGATCGTGCCGGAGGTGCGGGCCTGGATCATCGAGCGCATCGAGCGCGGCTCGGTGCAGCGGATCGACGTCGCCGTCAATTCGCCGACGCGCAACCTGCCGCGAAAGGGGCCGCCGATTCCCGACGATGGTCTCGACGTCAACATCGTCGCCACCAATGTCACCGTGCATCCGGTCGACGGCTTGCCGTCGGTGCGCGATGCCGACGTGAAGGCGCATGTCACCGGCCGCACCGCGACGGTGACGATCGGGCAGGGCGTCGCGGATACGCCGGCCGGGCGCAAGCTCAACTTCTCCGACGTCGTGTTCGAAGTACCGGACATGGCGCCGAAGCCGTCGCCGTCGCGGGTACGCATGCGCGTCGAAGGGCAGGTCGCCGCTGCCGCCGAAATCCTCGCCTCCGACCGGCTCAACGATCTGTCGTCGATGCCGATCGATCCCAACCAGACCAAGGGAACGTTCCAGGCCAGCGTCAATCTCGCGATGCCGGTCAAGGGCGAACTGACCAAGGCCGACACCAGCTACGCGGTCACGGCCGATCTCAATGGCTTTGCCGCCGACAAACTGGTGATGAACCAGAAGCTCGAGGCCAACACGCTCAAGATCGTGGCCAACACCGCCGGCTATCAGGTGAAGGGCGACGTCAAGATCAACGGCCAGCCGGCCACGCTCGACTATCGCAAGCCGACGGAAGGCGACGCCGACATCAAGATGCAGGCGATCCTCGACGATGCCAGCCGGGCCCGGCTCGGCATGGATCTGGGCACCGCGATCACCGGCAACGTGCCGCTCAAGCTCAATGGCAAGATCGCCGGCTCCAGCGATCGCGACAGCCGCATCGGCGTCGAGGCCGATCTGACCCAGCTCAAGCTCGACAACCTGCTGCCGGGCTGGGTGAAGAATCCGGGCAAATCCGGCAAGGCCACCTTCAACGTTGTCGCCAAGCAGCAATCGACACGCTTCGAGGACATCAACATCGAAGGCGGCGGCGTCTCCATCAAGGGCTCGCTGGAAGTCGACCAGAACGGCGACCTGATGAACGCCAACTTCCCGACCTATTCGCCGTCGGAAGGCGACAAGACGCAGCTCAAGGCCGAGCGCGGCCAGGACGGCGTGCTGAAGCTGTCGATGCGCGGCGACGTATTCGACGGCCGCGGCTTCCTGAAGTCGGCGATCTCGGGCACCAACAAGGACGCCGACAAGAACAAGGCACGCTCCAACCTCGACTTCGACGCCGAGGTCAAGCTCGGCGCCGTTGCCGGCTTCAACGGCGAGGCGCTGCGCAGCGTCGACCTCAAGTTCTCCAGGCGCGGCGGCGCCTTCAAGAGCTTCAATTTGACCGGCAAGGTCGGCCGCGACACGCCCGTCACCGCCGACATCCGCGTCGGCCGCGAGGCGCCGAGCGCCGATCCTCGCGCGCGTCGCCAGGGCCGCGAGGTGATCTATCTCGTAACCAACGATGCCGGCGCGCTGCTGCGCTTCGCCGACACCTATTCCAAGATGGCTGGCGGCGAGCTGGAACTGGCGATGGAGCCGCCGACGGCCGACTCCAGCCCCAAGGAAGGCCTGGCGATCGTTCGCAACTTCACCGTCAGGGGTGAGCAGGCGCTGGATCGCGCCGCCTCCGGCGCAGCACAGGGCGCCTCGCAAGGCATCGCCTTCACCATGCTGCGCGCGGAGTTCACGCGGCAGAACGGGCTGCTCTCGATCCGCGACGGAGTCGTCAAGGGACCGACGCTCGGCCTGACCATCGAGGGCAGCATCGACTACAACGTCAACCAGGTCCGGGCTTCGGGCACGATCGTGCCGCTGTACGGGCTGAACAACATGTTCAACCAGATCCCTATCGTCGGGCTGTTCCTCGGCGGCAGCAATGAAGGTCTGTTCGGCGTGACCTATGAGGTTGTGGGCACGCCAAGCCAGCCTGTGGTGCGCATCAACCCGATCTCGGCCATGCTGCCGGGCGTGACGCGCAAGATCATGGACTTCAACACCGGCAAACAGCCATACCCGCCGGCGGAGCTGCCGCCGAACAATTGACGCTGCCGGCCGCCGGCGTTCGGCGACGTCAACAGACCCGATCGATGCGGTTCAGGCGGCTCTGACGCCAGCAAGGAAGGTGTCGACCTCGCGGGAGAGCTGCTCGGCCTGCTTGGAGAGGTTGCCGGCCGCGATCAGCAGGTGGCCGGCGGCGCTCCAGGTCTCATTGGCCGCCGTCGAGACGCCGCCGATGTTGGCGGTGACCTCGCGGGTGGCCTGCGCGGTCTGGGTGACGTTGCGCGCGATCTCCGCGGTGGCCGGTCCCTGTTCCTCGATCGCCGATCCGATCGTGGCCGCGATCGCGGACACCTCCTCGATGGTCAGGGTGATGCCGTCGAGCGCGCCGACCGCTTCCCGCGTCGCGTTCTGGATCCGGGCGATGCGGTCGCCGATCTCCTGCGTGGCCTGTGCCGGTCTGGCTTGCCAGGCTCTTCACCTCCGCCGCGACCACGGCAAAGCCGCGCCCGGCTTCGCCGGCGCGCGCGGCCTCGATCGTGGCGTTGAGCGCCAGCAGGTTGGTCTGGCCCGCGATGCTCGAGATCAGCTCGGCGACGTGCTCGATCTGCTTGGCGCCATCGGCCAGGGCGCGGACGATCCCGTCGGTATGGCGCGCGCTTTCGACGGCGCGTCCTTGCCGAAACAACTATCATCAAGCAGCCTACTAATCATGAACGCGTGGTTGTTGTGCGCCGTCCACTATGTGGACGGGCGGCTGTCGGAGCGCGCAAGCACATCGTGCTTGGACCGCGGGCCAATTACGTGCGAAGGGCCGGAACGACCAGGAACGGGATCATGCCGATGACGACGCTCACGAGCGCGAGCAGAATGACGGCATCATAGCCGTGGGTGAGATCGTGGATGACGCCGCCGCTCCATGATCCTAGTGCCGATCCGAGCCCGCTGCCGATCGTGATCGTGCCGTAGATGGTGCCAAGCCGCCTGCCGCGGAAGATCTTCATCGCGGTCGCCGACAACAGCGGCCCGCGCGAGCCGATCATGCTGCCAAAGCAGACGACGAAGCCGGTGAGCAGGAAGATGTTCGGCGAGAATTGCAGCGCCCACAGCATCAGGATTCCTGCGATCGATACGGCGTAGGAGAACAGCACCGACGGCCGCCGGCCGATCAGCCCGTCGAGGGCCGAGACGCCGAGCATGCCGAACAGCAGCACCACGCCCGAGAAGCCCCAGGCGGTGGCGGCCTGCAGCGGCGCAAAGCCGGCATCGATCAGATAGGCGACGACCTGCGGCGCGATCGCATACATGCCAACGGCGGTGAAGAAGAAGGTCGAGAACAACGCCCAGAAGGCGTGATGGCGCAGCGCCCGCGACAAGGTCCAGGCATCGCCGGCGAGCTCGTCGGCGACAGGCCTGGTGATGTGGGGCGCGCCGGCGGCAAACAGCCGCCAGGGCAGCAGCGCCAGCGGCACCAGCAGGATGAAGGCGGCGGCGCCGAACGCCTGATATGTGCTGCGCCACCCGGTCGCGTCGATCAGCAGTTGCGAGCCCGGCAGCAGGATCAGCACGCCGGCGCCGGTGGCGGAATAGATCACCGCCATCGCGGTCGGCAGCTTCTTGCCGAACCAGCGGCCCAGCAGGATCGAGTTGGGGACGTTGCCGATCAGCGCGATGCCGATGCCGACGCACAGGCCGATGCTGATCTGGAACTGCCACAGCGCCTGCGCGTGCGCCGCGGCCGTGAAGGCGGAACCAAGCAGCAGGAGGCCGAGCGCATACACGGCGCGTGGTCCGGAGTAATCGAACAGCCGCCCGATCAGCGGTGCGGCGAGGCCGCCGGCGAGCGCCGTCAGTGAATAGATCGAGACGACTTCGGAACGGTCCCAGCCGAAGCTGTCGGAGATCGGCTTGAGAAAGACGGTGAAGCTTTCTCCCAGCCCGCGGCCAATCACCGATAGCGCAAAGCAGAGACCCAGCACCACGAACGCCATGCGCACGCGTGGTGGAGCTGTCGGAGTTTCCTCGGCTTGCGCAGGCTCTCGCGGCGCGCTGATCGTCATGCCCTGAGGGAGCGCCTTTCGGCCTTCCCTGACAAGCAGGCAAAAGCGAATGCGGCTATGCAGGCCTGACCAGCACGTGGCGCTTCTTGCCCAGCGACAGCTTGATCACGCCCTCGCTGGTCAGTGCAGCCGGCGTCAGCGCCATCTTCTCGTCGGTGACCGCAATGTCGTTGACGCGCAGGCCACCGCCCTTGATCTGCCGCCGCGCCTCGCCGTTGGAGCCGACGAGGCCGGCCTTGACGAAGGCGTTGAGCACGCCAAGGCCAGCGTCGAGCTCGGCCTGCGGCACCTCGACCGTCGGCAGGTTCTCGGCGATGGCGCCTTCCTCGAAGGTGCGGCGGGCGGTCTCGGCAGCGGTGCGTGCCGCCTCTTCGCCATGCAGCAAGGTGGTGGCCGCATCGGCCAGTGCCTTCTTGGCCTCGTTGATCTCGGCACCCTGCAGTGCACCGAGCTTCTCGATCTCGGACAGCGGCAGCGTGGTGAACAGCTTGAGGAACTTGACGACGTCGGCGTCCTCGGTGTTGCGCCAGTACTGCCAGAAATCATACGGGCTGCACTGGTCGGCATTGAGCCAGATCGCGCCCTGCGCGGTCTTGCCCATCTTGGCGCCGGATGCGGTGGTCAAGAGCGGCGTGGTCAGCGCGAAGAGCTGCTCGGTGCCCATGCGGCGTCCGAGCTCGACGCCGTTGACGATGTTGCCCCACTGGTCGGAGCCGCCCATCTGCAGCCGGCAGCCGGTGCGCCGCGCCAGCTCGACGAAGTCGTAGGCCTGGCAGACCATGTAGTTGAACTCGATGAAGCTCATCTCCTGCTCGCGCTCAAGCCGCAGCTTGACCGAGTCCATGGTCAGCATGCGGTTGACCGAGAAATGCCGGCCGATGTCGCGCAGCATCTCGATCCAGTTCAGCTTCGTCAGCCATTCGGCATTGTCGAGCATGATGGCGTCGGTGGCGCCATTGCCGTAGCGCAGCACCTTGGCGAACACGCCGCGGATCGACGCCTTGTTGGCCTCGATCTCCTCGACCGTGCGCATCGCGCGGGTCTCGTCCTTGCCGGAGGGATCGCCGACCATCGTCGTGCCGCCGCCCATCAGGGTGATCGGCTTGTTCCCGGTCTGCTGCAGCCAATACAGCATCATCATGGTCAGGAAGTTGCCGATGTGCAGCGAGCGTGCGGTGCAGTCGTAGCCGACATAGGCGGTCGCCTGGCCCTTGGCGGCGAGGGCATCCAGCCCCTCGAAATCCGAGCACTGATGAATGAACCCGCGGCTCTGCAGCACGTTCAGGAAATCAGACTTGAAGCCAGTCATTGTCGGCGACTCTGAGCATTTGTTTACGGTATTGACCGCTTGTCGCGGGGACGTGCGGGAGGCACATGCCACGGATACGGGCGTTGTGGCATTATAAGATGCGCCGGGCTTGTACAAGCATGTGCACGGCCTGGGCGGGACCTCAAATCGGCCGTACTTGGCAAGCAGGGCAGGGTTTTCAGGTTCGACTGCAATGATTCTGACCGCACTTGGCCTCATGAGTGGCACCTCGCTCGACGGGGTGGACGTGGCCCTGATCGAGACCGATGGGCGGCAGGTCAAGAGCCTCGGTCCCTCGGGCTACCGGGCCTATAGCGCCGCGGAGCGCAGCCTGCTGCGCGAGGCGCTCGCCGATGCGGTGCAGATCGAGCGGCGCGATGCGCGCCCCGGACGGGTGCGCGACGCCGAGCGCGTCGTGACGGTGGCGCATGCCGAGGCGGTCGCCGCGTTCCTGGCGCAGCACCGGCTCAAGCCCGAGGACATCGATATCATCGGCTTCCACGGCCAGACTGTGCTGCACCGCCCCGAGCGCCGCCTGACCGTGCAGATCGGCGACGCGGCCGTGCTTGCCAAGTCCGTCCACATCCCGGTGATGCACGATTTCCGCGCCGCCGACGTCGATTTCGGCGGGCAGGGCGCGCCGTTCGTACCCGTCTATCACCGCGCCCTGGCGCAGTCGCTGTCGCGCGCGGGGCCGATCGCCGTGGTCAATATCGGCGGCGTCTCCAACATCACCTATATCGACGGCGACGACGTGCTGATCGCCTGCGACACCGGTCCCGGTAATGCGCTGCTCGACGACTTCATGCACCGGACCACGGGACAGGCATTCGATCAGGATGGCCGCGTGGCGGAGCAGGGCAACCCGGACGAGGCCTGGATCACCAGCGCGCTGGAAATGCCCTTCTTCGCGCTGCCGCCGCCGAAATCTCTCGACCGCAATGATTTTGCCGCGCTGAAGCTGGGCGATGTGAAGCCGGCGGACGGGGCCGCGACCCTGACGGCGTTCACGGCCGCAGCGATTGCCCGCATCGTCCCGCTGCTGCCGAAGCCGCCGGCGAGCTGGATCGTCTGCGGCGGCGGCGCCCGCAACCATACCATGATGCGGATGCTACGGGAGCGTGTCGCGCCGGCGAGCGTCGAATCGGCCGATGCGCTGGGCTGGTCGGCGGACGCCATCGAGGCCCAGGCGTTCGGCTTCCTGGCGGTCCGCGGCATGAAGGGCCTGCCGCTGAGCTATCCCACCACCACCGGCGTGCCGTTTCCGATGACCGGCGGAGTGATCGCGCGACCATGATCTATGCATCTGCATGAACCTTGACAGTTCCATGCGCGTGCATCTAGTTTGATGCATCTGCATCAAACTGCCGAGGATGTCATGGCGCCTGCCCTGAAGCTGATCAGCCACAAGCTCTGCCCCTATGTGCAACGCGCCGTCATCGCGCTCACCGAGAAGGGCGTCGCATTCGAGCGGATCGACATCGATCTCGCCAACAAGCCCGACTGGTTCCTGAAGATATCGCCGCTCGGCAAGGTGCCGGTGCTGGTCGTGCCGACGGCGCAAGGCGAGGTGGCGCTGTTCGAGAGCAACGTGATCTGCGAGTACATCGAGGACACGCAAGCCGGCGCGCGGCTGCATCCCGAGGGCGCGCTCGCGCGTGCGCAGCATCGCGCCTGGATGGAGTTCGGTTCAGCGATCCTCGGCGATCTCTGGGGCCTGGAGACGACGCAGGATGCCGCGGTGTTCGCGGCCAAGCGCGAGGCGCTGACGGCGAAGTTCGTCCGCGTTGAGGCTGCGTTGGGCGAGGGGCCGTATTTCGATGGCGTCCGCTTCAGCCTGGTCGACGCCGTCTTCGCGCCGATCTTCCGCTACTTCGATGTGTTCGATGGCTACGGCGATCTCGGCATCTTTGCGTCCACGCCGAAGGTTCGGGCGTGGCGCGATCGGCTCGCGCAGCGGCCGAGCGTGAGGACGGCGGTCAGCGCCGACTATCCGCAGCTGCTGCGCGCGTTCCTCGCGCGGCACGATGCGTATTTGTTGAAGCAGGCGGCGTAGGAACGTTGTTGTCGTACCGAGCGTTCACGCCACTCACAGTGCCATCGCCCGGCTTGACCGGGCGATCCAGTAATCCGAGACGCTGATGATCAGCCGAGAAGCCGCGGCGTACTGGATCACCCGCTTTCTTTCGCGGGTGATGACGCAACCTCACCTCACATTGGCGAGGCGCATGTCGAGATAGGCGGTGATGGTTTCCATCAGCGGCTCGAGCTTGCCGTCGAAGAAGTGGTTGGCGCCGGGGATGACCTGCTGGTCGATCACGATGCCCTTCTGCGTCTTCAGCTTCTCGACCAGCGTGTTGACGTCCTTGGGCGGCACCACCGCATCGCGCTCGCCGTGCACGATCAGGCCCGAGGACGGGCAGGGCGCCAGGAACGAGAAGTCGTAGAGGTTGGCGGGCGGCGCGATCGAGATGAAGCCCTCGACCTCCGGGCGGCGCATCAGGAGCTGCATGCCGATCCAGGCGCCAAACGAGAAGCCGGCGACCCAGCAGGCGCGAGCTTCGGGGTTGATGGTCTGCGCCCAATCGAGCGCGGAGGCCGCATCGGACAGCTCGCCGGTGCCGTGATCGAACGAACCCTGGCTGCGGCCGACGCCGCGGAAATTGAAGCGCAGCACCGAGAAGCCGCGATGCGCGAAGGCATAGTAGCACTGGTACACGATCTGATGGTTCATCGTGCCGTGGAACTGCGGATGCGGATGCAGGATCATCGCGATCGGCGCGTTCTTCTGCTTCGCCGGATGGTAACGGCCTTCGAGGCGGCCGGCCGGACCGTTGAAGATGACTTCAGGCATCAGAGAATCCTTGGCAGAGCGTCGACCGACTTCGTCCATGCTTCATCTGGCGCCTCGCCGACGAGTTCAGCAGGAAAAGTGGTGATCGAGCGCCATCCGTTCGCTTGGACGGAGCAGCGCTGGCGTGACTGGAAGTTGGCCTTCTAGCATGGAGCGCGGGGCAAAAAGCAAGGATTTTCAACGCCCGGCAAGGCGGCTGCGGCAGGGATGCAGACCGGGCCGCCGATACAGTGGCGGGGCGAAGCGGTCGCGGAACGTGATCCGAATGCGCCTGCAATTCGATGAAAATACTGGCGTTTTCGTCTGCGGCCCGGCCGTTCAGCGCAGCGACGCCGTGTGCTCCAGTTGCGCAACGGCGCTGCGATAGCGGCGGCTGCCCTGCGCGGATTGTCCGTTGTCGAAGGTCAGGCCGAAATCGCCCGTTGGCAGGACCGAAAGCGCGGCGACCCGGGCCATGTTGACCAGCCGGCCGCGGTGGATGCGGACGAGCGCGAAGCGAGCGAGCTCGACCTCGGCGGCCGACAAGGTGCCGCGGATCAGATGTCGCCTGCCGTCGGCCATGGCATATTCGACGTAGTTGCCGGCCGCGGCGACCCACAGGATGTCGGCCGGCGAGATGCGGATGCGGCTCGCGCCGTCGCGCAGCCAGAGCGTGGCAGGGGCAGGCGGCTCGGATCGCCGTGTCGGCTCTCGGACAGCGCTCGCGCGATAGCCGTCGTACAGCCAGAGCGTGGCACCGATGAGGAGCGCCGTCATGACGTCCTTGCGGAACTCGTACACGATGGTGGCCAGCGAGAGCTGGAAGTCGTAGGCGCCGCCCGCGGTCCACATCAGCAGCTTGCGGAGCGTCACCATGCCAATCATGTGAAGCGCAGAGAAGGCGACCACGGCGGCAATTGCGAGCGCGATGTGACGTGCCATGGTAGCCGGACCCAGCCGGATGGAACGAACCGTAGCGACCAGCAGCGGCGCCAGCAGGATGAGGACGACAATGCTCGTCATCTCCCACAGCAACTGTTTTTCCAGATCATAGGCCGCGCCCAGCCTGACGGCATCGTGGGCGGCGGAAAGGGCGTTGACGACGCCGATGCCGAGCGAGAGCCCGGCCATGATCGCGTAGAAGGTCCGATCATTCGGACGCAGCATCGAGCCGACAAGCTTGTTCATGGCAACGGACCCGCTATCTCAATCTCGCGCCCGACAATATCACGCTGGCCGTCGCGCATCATCATGGCGCGGGCGAGCGATGGTCGTTCGTGGCCCGAGTTGATAAGAACGAGCCATGGCCGACAGGATCTATCTCGACTGGAATGCGACGACCCCGCTGCGACCGCAAGCGCGCGCGGCGATTCTCGCCGCCATGGATCTGGTCGGCAATCCCTCGTCGGTTCACGCCGAAGGCCGCAAGGCGCGGCGGCTGACCGAGGAGGCCCGCGAGGTGATCGCCCGGGGGCTCGGCACCGTCGCGCGCCGCGTGGTGTTCACCTCCGGCGGAACCGAGGCCAATGTGCTCGCCTTGAGCCCCGGCCTGCGCGCGCCGGCCGGCCCGGTCGAGCGGCTGCTGGTGTCGGCGGTCGAGCATGCCTCGGTGCTGGCCGGCGGCCGGTTCGCGCCATCAGCGGTGCAGACGATCCCGGTCGACTCCTCCGGCGTGGTCGATCTCGGCCGCCTGGAAGCCCTGCTGGCCGGAGGGCCGCCGGCGCTGGTATCCGTCATGGCCGCCAACAACGAGACCGGGGTGCTTCAACCGGCTTCGAAAGTTGCTGAGATCGTGCACCAGGCGGGCGGCCTGCTGCAGGTCGATGCGGTCCAGGCATTTGGAAAAATACCCTTCGATATCAAAGAGATGGGCGCAGACCTTGTAACCATCTCTGCGCACAAGATCGGCGGACCCAAGGGCGTCGGCGCGCTGGTTCTGGGCGCTGGTGTGGAGGAGCCGATTCCGGTTCTCCGCGGTGGCGGCCAGGAGCGCGGTCGCCGGGCTGGAACCGAAAACGTGGCAGGAATTGCCGGATTTGGCGCCGCGGCCGGTGCTGCCCTGGCTGAGCTCGAGGTCGACCTGCCCCGGATCACGGCGCTGCGCGACCGGCTGGAAACGGGCCTTCGTCAAACCGCTGGCGTGACGGTATTTTCCTCCGAAGCGGCGCGGCTTCCGAACACGACGCTGTTCACGGCGCCGGGGCTGAAGGCCGAGACAGCCGTGATCGGGTTCGATCTCGAAGGAATCGCGGTGTCTTCCGGCTCGGCCTGCTCGTCCGGCAAGGTCCAGCCCTCCCATGTCCTGGAAGCGATGGGCGCCAGTTCCGCAGCAGCCCAGGGAGCGGTGCGCCTCAGTCTGGGCTGGTCCACGACGGAGGCGGACGTCGATCGCGGCCTGCAGGCTTGGCGAAAGCTGTCATTGACCCTACTTAAAGGTGGCGACGAAACCGTGCTTGAGTGATTCTAAGGGCGTGATTTCGTCGAGGAAACGTCGTAAGACGGTTCCAGAACGTGTCCACCGCGGTCCTTGAAACCGCGAGCGGAGGATTGAATGCCAGCCGTACAAGAGACGGTCGACCGCGTCAGGCGGATCGACGTCGACCAATATCGCTATGGGTTCGAGACCGTCATCGAATCCGAGAAGGCTCCGAAGGGGCTTTCCGAAGACACCGTCCGCTTCATCTCGGGCAAGAAGAACGAGCCCGCCTGGATGCTCGAATGGCGCCTTGAGGCCTATCGCCGGTGGCTGACCATGACCGAGCCGACCTGGGCGCGCGTCGACTATCCGAAGATCGATTTCCAGGATCTCTACTACTACTCGGCGCCGAAGCCGAAGAAGCAGCTCTCCTCGATCGACGAGATCGATCCGGAGATCCTGAAGACCTATGAGAAGCTCGGCATTCCCTTGCGCGAGGTCGCGATCCTCGAAGGCGTCGAGCCGGTGCCCGGCGCCGGCAGCCCCGAGACGCGCAAGATCGCGGTCGACGCCGTGTTCGATTCGGTGTCGGTGGCGACGACGTTCAAGGAGGAGCTGAGGAAGGCCGGCGTGATCTTCATGCCGATCTCGGAGGCGATCCGCGAGCATCCCGAGCTCGTACAGAAATATCTCGGCAGCGTGGTGCCGACGTCCGACAATTTCTACGCGACCTTGAATTCGGCGGTGTTCTCCGACGGCTCGTTCGTCTACGTGCCGCCGGGCGTGCGCTGCCCGATGGAGCTGTCGACCTACTTCCGCATCAACGAGCGCAACACCGGCCAGTTCGAGCGCACGCTGATCATCGCCGACAAGGGCGCCTACGTAAGCTACCTCGAAGGCTGCACGGCGCCGCAGCGCGACGAGAACCAGCTGCATGCCGCCGTGGTCGAGCTGATCGCGCATGACGACGCCGAGATCAAGTACTCGACGGTGCAGAACTGGTATCCGGGCAATTCGGAAGGCAAGGGCGGCATCTATAATTTCGTCACCAAGCGTGGCGACTGCCGCGGCGACAATTCCAAGATCTCCTGGACCCAGGTCGAGACGGGATCGGCGATCACCTGGAAATATCCGAGCTGCATCCTGCGCGGCGACAATTCGCGCGGTGAGTTCTATTCGATCGCGATCTCGAACGGCTATCAGCAGGTCGATAGCGGCACCAAGATGATCCATCTCGGCAAGAACACGACCAGCCGGATCATCTCCAAGGGCATCGCCGCAGGCCGCTCGCAGAACACCTATCGCGGTCTCGTCACGGCGCATCGCAAAGCCACCGGCGCGCGCAACTTCACGGCCTGCGATTCGCTGCTGATCGGCGACAAATGCGGCGCGCATACCGTGCCGTATATCGAGGCCAAGAATTCCTCGGCCACCTTCGAGCACGAGGCGACCACGTCCAAGATCTCCGAGGACGTGCTGTTCTACTGCATCCAGCGCGGTCTTTCGCAGGAGGAGGCGGTCGGGCTCGTCGTCAACGGCTTCGTCAAGGACGTGCTGCAGCAGCTCCCGATGGAGTTCGCGGTCGAGGCGCAGAAGCTGATCTCGATCAGCCTCGAAGGTTCGGTCGGCTGAGGCCACATTGCAGCGGGGCCGCGGCGCGGCCCGCTCGTACTGACATCGATATCATTCGACCTCGGACCCGATGGAATCGGTGTCGCCAGGGCAAGCGTTGAGCGGAAACAGATCATGGCACTACTCGAAATCAACAACCTGCAGGTCCGCGTCGAGGAGCGCGAGATTCTCCACGGCCTGACGCTGTCGATCGACGCCGGCAAGGTGCACGCGATCATGGGGCCGAACGGCTCCGGCAAGTCGACGCTGTCCCACGTCATCGCCGGCAAGCCGGGCTACGAGGTGACCGGCGGCGAGATCCTGTTCAAGGGCGAGGATCTGCTCGCCATGGCACCGGACGAGCGTGCCGCCAAGGGCGTGTTCCTGGCGTTCCAGTATCCGGTCGAGATCCCCGGCGTCGCCACCATGACCTTCCTGCGCACCGCGCTGAATGCGCAGCGCAAGGCGCGCGGCGAGGAGGAGTATTCGACGCCGGACTTCCTCAGGAAGGTGCGCGAGATCTCGAAATCGCTCAGCATTCCGCAGGACATGCTCAAGCGCGGCGTCAATGTCGGCTTTTCCGGCGGCGAGAAGAAGCGCAACGAGGTGCTGCAGATGGCCCTGTTTCAGCCGTCGCTCTGCATCCTCGACGAGATGGATTCCGGCCTCGACATCGACGCGCTGCGCATCGCCGCCGACGGCGTCAACGCGCTGCGCTCGCCTGAGCGCTCGATGATCGTGATCACCCACTATCAGCGGCTGCTGAACTACATCGTCCCCGACGTCGTTCATGTGATGTCGAAGGGCCGCGTCGTGAAGAGCGGCGGCAAGGAGCTCGCGCTCGAGCTGGAGGCGTCCGGTTACGCCCAGTTCGAAGACGCGGCCTGAGCCTCGCGTGAATGGATCTGTGATGAACGTAGCTTTGGTTAAGAACGACAGCGGTCCGGCGGCGAGCAGCTTGCTCTCTGCCGCTTGGGGCCGTCTGCCCGGCACCGGCAAGGTGGCCGATATCCGGCGCGAAGCCTTCTCGGCTTTCGAGCGCACCGGCCTGCCGCACCGTCGTATCGAGGAATGGAAGTACACTGATCTGCGTGCGCTGATGCGCGAGGTGCTGCCGCTGGCAGGCGCGCCGGACGCGGCGGCGCTGGCGCGGGCAAAGGCCGTGCTGGCTTCTGTTGCCGTCGACGGTGCTCGGAAGCTGGTGCTGGTCGACGGCGTGTTCGTGGCGGAGCTCTCGGATATTTCGGCCTCCGAGGATGGTGTCAAGGTTCACACGCTTCGCGAGGCGCTGCAGAGCGCCGGCAGCGAGCGGTTGCTGGAGACGACTGTCAACGATGCGATGGTCCTGTTGAACGGGGCGCTTGCGACCGACGGAGTCCTGATCTCCGTGACGGACGGTGCAAAGCTCTCGCATCCGCTGCAGATCATCCACATCGCGACAGCATCGCAAGCATCGCGCGCCAGTCGCTCACATCTTTCGGTGGGGAACGGCGCGCAGGCCACCTTGATCGAGAGCGCGATCGCTGCCGATGGTGCCTCGGGCTATCAGGCCAATGACGCCGTGGTCGTCTCCCTCGGTGATGACGCTGCGCTGTCCACCATTCGTCTGATGCGCGATGCCAGGGACGCCGTTAACATCACTTCAGCCAAGTACGAGGTCGGTGCGCGGTCGAAACTCAATCTCTTCAACATGGCGACAGGCGGCGCCGTCAGTCGTCTGCAGGGCTTCATTACTTTCAAGGGCGAAGGCAGCGAGCTGATCGTCAACGGCGTCAACCTGCTGCGTGACAAGCAGCATGGCGACCTGACGCTCGTCGTCGATCACGCGGTGCCGGGCTGCACCAGCCGCGAAAACTTCCGCGCGGTGCTCGACGATCGTGCTCATTCCGTGTTCCAGGGCCGCATCGTCGTCCGCCCCCACGCGCAGAAGACCGACGGCAAGATGATGACCCGTGCGCTCCTGCTGTCCGACGAGGCCGAGGCCGACAGCAAGCCGGAGCTCGAGATATTCGCCGACGACGTCTCCTGCGGCCACGGCGCCACTGCCGGCGCGCTCGACGACAGCCTGTTGTTCTATTTGCAGGCCCGCGGCCTGCCGGAGAAGCAGGCCCAGGCGCTGCTGATCCAGGCCTTCGTCGGCGAGGCGATCGAAGCGATCGAGGACGATGCTCTGCGCGAGCGCGTCATTGCAGCCGCCCAGGACTGGATGGAGGCGCGCGCATGAGCACGCATCCCGCCGTCTCCAACGGATCCTACGACGTCGCCCGCATCCGCGAGGATTTTCCTGCGCTGGCGCTGCAGGTCTACGGCAAGAAGCTCGTCTACCTCGACAACGCGGCGTCGGCGCAGAAGCCGCGCGCGGTGCTCGATCGCATGACGCAGGCCTACACCAGCGAATACGCCAACGTGCATCGTGGCCTGCACTATCTCGCCAACGCCGCGACCGAGGCCTATGAGGGCGGCCGCGAGCGGGTCACGCGCTTTCTCAATGCACGGCGCAGCGAGGAGATCATCTTCACCCGCAACGCGACCGAGGCGATCAATCTCGTGGCGTCGTCGTGGGGCGGACCGAACATCGGCGAGGGCGACGAGATCGTGCTCTCGATCATGGAGCACCATTCCAACATCGTGCCCTGGCACTTCTTGCGCGAGCGCCAGGGCGCGGTGATCAAGTGGGCTCCGGTCGACGACGACGGCAATTTCCTGATCGACGAGTTCGAGAAGCTGCTCACGCCGAAAACCAAGCTGGTCGCTATCACCCAGATGTCGAACATGCTCGGCACGCTGGTCCCGGTGAAGGAGGTCGTGCGCATTGCGCATGCGCGCGGCATTCCGGTGCTGGTCGATGGCAGCCAGGCCGCCGTGCATCTCGCCATCGACGTCCAGGACATCGACTGCGACTTCTACGTCTTCACCGGCCACAAGCTGTACGGGCCGACCGGCATCGGCGTGCTCTACGCCAAGTACGACCACCTCGTTGCCATGCGCCCCTACAATGGCGGCGGCGAGATGATCCGCGAGGTTGCGCGCGACTGGGTCACTTATGGCGATCCGCCGCACAAGTTCGAGGCTGGCACCCCGATGATCGTCGAGGCGGTCGGGCTCGGCGCCGCGATCGATTACGTCAACTCGGTCGGCAAGGAGCGCATCGCCGCGCATGAGCACGACCTGCTCACCTATGCCCAGGATCGGCTGCGTGAGATCAACTCGCTGCGGCTGATCGGCACCGCCAAGGGCAAGGGCCCTGTGATCTCGTTCGAGATGAAGGGGGCGCATGCCCATGACATCGCGACCGTGATCGATCGGCAGGGCGTCGCGGTGCGTGCGGGCACGCACTGCGTGATGCCGCTTTTGGAGAGATTCAACGTCACGGCGACCTGCAGGGCCTCGTTTGGCATGTACAATACGAGGGAAGAGGTCGATCAGCTTGCACAGGCATTGATCAAGGCGCGGGAATTGTTTGCATGACCGACACGGCCGACGTCAAAACTCAGTCCGTCGAAACGCATTCGGCGCTGCCGCCGGAGGAGACCGAGCGGCTCTCCAGCGAGATCATCGCGGCGCTGAAGACGGTGTTCGATCCGGAGATCCCGGCCGACATCTACGAGCTCGGCCTGATCTACAAGGTCGACATCAAGGACGACCGCAGCGTCGACGTGATGATGACGCTGACGACGCCGAACTGTCCGGCGGCTGGCGAGCTGCCGACCATGGTGGAGAACGCGATCGCGAGCGTCCCGGGTGTCGGCGTCGTCAACGTCAGCATCGTCTGGGAGCCGCAATGGACGCCGGACCGGATGAGCGACGAGGCCCGGCTCGTCCTGAACATGTGGTGAGACGAGCGGGCACGAAGTTTGAATAGTAAGGGCGGATCACATACCCCGCCGGGATGACGCCATGACCAGCACGACGAATTCGACAGCGCCTGTTGCCAAGCCCAAGCCGCGGCCCCGCCCGCAGGTGATGCGGCTCACCGATGCGGCGGCCAAGCGCATCCGTGAGCTCACCGATCGCGCCGAGTCCGAGATCATCGGATTGCGTGTCGGTGTCAAGAATGGCGGCTGCGCCGGTCAGTCCTACACGGTCGAGTATGCCCATGATATCCGGCCGACCGACGAGGTCGTCGAGGACAAGGGCGTCAAGATCCTGGTCGATCCCAAGGCCGTGCTGTTTCTGCTCGGCACCGAGATGGACTATCAGGCTGACAAGATGCAGGCCCAGTTCGTCTTCAACAATCCGAACCAGATCAGTGCCTGCGGCTGCGGCGAGTCGGTGCAGCTCAAGCCGGCCGAGGTCTGATCGTCCGCTTCCAGCCAGTGCGGCTCCGGAGCTGTCGCGTTCCGGACATTGACACGCGCCACCTTCCCGACCGAAAACTCCGGGCGAGCAAGTGGGGTGTTGGCGGGAGCTGGCGCGATGGACCGCGAATTCCTGATCGATCTGTTCGCCGGCTTCGGTCCGGTCACGATCCGGCGGATGTTCTCCGGCTTCGGCATCTCCGCCGACGGCATCAACTTCGCGCTCGCGCTGCGCAGCGGCCTTTATCTCCGTGCTGACGAAACCAGCTTTGCCAGATTCGAGGAGGCCGGATCCAAGCCGTTTTCCTACGAGACCCGCGCGCGGACCATGACGGTGCGGTCGTATTGGCAGGTGCCGGCACATCTGTTCGATGACACCGACGAGTTCGCGGTCTGGGCGAGAGATGCATTCGCAGCGGCCCAGAGGGCGGCCTTGAGCAAGCGGACCAGCAAGAAGCGGGCGGCGCGGGGCAACGGACTGGTCCCGACCCGGGGTGGGGCGAAGCCTGGACCAACCAGGCCGGCAGTGAAAAAGACCAAGCCGGCCAAGACGGGAAAGGTGGCCAAGAGCGTTGACAAGAGCGCAGACAAGGGTCCCGCCGGTCGCAAAACACGCAGCGCGACAGTGGCGCGGGGCCGGCAGACGTCGCGCGCAGCATCATCGCGAGCACGCTGATGCTCCATATGCGTCGCTGGCGACCTTGCCGTCAGGCGACCTGACCTCGCGTCGTCGTCGCGTATTCGGGATCGTTCTCGCATACCACCTTGTTGCGGCCGTTGCGCTTGGCGGCATAGAGGCAGGCGTCCGCGCGCTCGATCAGGGCGTCGGTGTCATCGCCGGCCCGCAGCACGGATACGCCGACCGAGATGGTCACACGTCCGAGAATCTCTCCCGTCGATTTCTTCTTGAGCTCCTTTGCCGTGACGGCGCGGCGGATGTGATCGGCCACCGTCAGCGCGTGCTGTAGCGAGGTGTTGGGCAGCACGACGGCGAACTCCTCGCCGCCATAGCGCGCTGCGATATCCTGGCCCTTGATGGCGTGCTTCAGGGTCATCCCGACCAGGCGCAGCACCTGGTCTCCGGTGAGATGTCCGTAGGAATCGTTGAAGGACTTGAAGTGGTCGATGTCGAACATCAACAGCGACAGCGGCTGCTCGGTCGCGAGCCCCGACTGCACCGTCGTCTCGATCATCCGGTCGAAATATTTGCGATTGCCGAGGCCGGTGAGGGGATCGGTCAGGCTCTCGGCCCGAATGACCTCCAGGCTGTGCTGCAGCCCGCTGATCTCGTCCTTGGACAGCGTCAGCCGCTCTTCGAGGATCCGGTTGGTTTCGCGCATCTGCTTGGTCGAATGGGCCAGCGCCTCGATGATGTCGACCAGTTGCTCGCGGCTGGTGGCCGACGCGAGTCGTTGATCGGCGCCCGCGAGGCTCGCATCGTAGCTCGCCGTCCTGCCGAGAGCATCGGTGAGCATGTTCACCAGGTCGTCGATCTCGCCGACGACGCGCGCGCCGACCTTGTCGATGCGATCCGACGTCTTGAGCTGCGCGAGGTAGGAGTCGTAGAGCTGATCGAGATCGGACTGCGACAGCTTGCCGTTGCGCGAAAGCGTCTCGTTGATGATCTCGTTCAGCGGTGCGTTGTAGCCCGTCGCGTAGACGTACCAGACCTCGTAATTGCGCGGATTGGCCGAATGGCGGAGCGTTCTGATCTGGCTGAGCGCGACTTCGGCGAAGCCTATCGTGCGTTCGTGTTCGTCAAGCGCATTGACCACCACAGGTTCCCCCCAATCGCCCGCGTCGCCGTCGTCGTCACAGCAATGAAATAAACAATGCCGGCCAAGCTAAAGGACGTTTGTGAACCAGGGGTAAATACGGCCGTAGAGTCCCGGATGCGCCGCGCCGTGGATACGGGAACGGCAGCTCATATGTTCAATGAGCTACATAGGATGCTGCCGGAAACTGCTGACGCGAGCTGGAACTGTTCGCTCGACGCACGCCTCGCCGAGAGCTCAGCGCTGTCGACTTAAGTCAGGTCTACGAATGCAGCGGCTGATGTTCCGGGCGACCGCATGGGGGGGGCAGCCCGGAATCTTGTGCCCGCGCTCAGGGAAGCGGTGCCCGCACCGGGCGAAGCAGGAAGGCGGGCAGATGTGAGTGATCGGCGGGCTCGTTGTCGTGGTCGCGCCGCGGCCGCCGCGCTTCATTGCGAGGCTGTTCGTTGCGAGGCTGTTCCTTGCGAGCGCTCGGCGCAGGCCGCGGAGAATTTGCCTGTGCGGCGCGCGGAGCTGCCGCGCGCGGCTCGCGCTCCCGCGGGGCTGGATCACGCTCGCGCGGGGCCGCATCGCGCTCCCGCGCCTTGCCGCGGCTGCCGCGACGCGCGGCGTCACGCGGACGTCGCTCACGCGTATCCTCGTCGCCCGAGGACTCCTGCACTTCGTAGTCACCCTCGATCGTCGGAATGCCCTGTCCGATCAGCTTCTCGATGGCGACCATCGACTTCTGGTCGGCCGGGGCCACGATCGAGATTGCCGTGCCGGTCCGTCCGGCGCGGCCGGTACGGCCAATGCGGTGAACGTAGTCGTCGGAATGATGCGGCACGTCGAAATTGAAGACGTGGCTGACTTCGGGAATGTCGAGGCCGCGTGCGGCGACGTCGGAGGCGACGAGCAAGGGCAGTTCGCCCTTGCGGAATTGATCGAGCGCAGCGGTGCGGGCCGACTGGTCCATGTCGCCGTGCAGGGCGCCAACACTGAAGCCGTGCTTCTGCAGCGACTTGTGAACGATGGCGACGTCGCGCTTGCGGTTGCAGAAGATGATCGCGTTGTTGAGATCCTTGGCGTTCCGCAACAGCCTGCGCAGCACCTCGCGCTTCTGATGCGCCTCGCGTCCGGATGGGACCTGCAACTGGGTCACGGTAACGGCGGTCGTGGCCGGCTTGGAGACCTCGACCTTCTGCGGGTTGTGCAGGAAGGTTTCGGTGATGCGCCGGATTTCCGGCGGCATGGTCGCGGTGAAGAACAGGGTCTGGCGGGTGAAGGGGACGAGCTTGCAGATGCGCTCGATGTCGGGGATGAAACCCATGTCGAGCATGCGGTCGGCTTCGTCGATGACCAGGAGTTCCACGCCCGTGAGCAGCAATCCGCCGCGTTCCGTATGATCGAGCAGTCGGCCTGGCGTGGCGATCAGCACGTCGACCCCGCGAGTCAGCTTGGCGTCCTGGTCGCCGAAGGAGACGCCACCGATCAACAGGGCGACGTTGAGCTTCTGTCCGGCGCCGTAGCGATCGAAGTTCTCTTTGACCTGGGCGGCCAGCTCACGGGTCGGCTCCAGGATCAGGGTGCGCGGCATTCGGGCGCGGGCGCGGCCCTTCTCGAGGATCGTGAGCATCGGCAGGACGAAAGCGGCGGTCTTGCCGGTGCCGGTCTGGGCGATGCCGAGCACGTCGCGGCGCGCCAGCACATGAGGAATCGCCTGTTCCTGAATGGGGGTCGGGGTGGTGTAACCAGTGGCCGCAACTGCAGCCAACACCTTGTCGGACAAGCCGAGATTGGAAAAAGACATCGAGCCTCTATGTCACGCGCCGATAGGCGACGGGGCCTCTATTCGACGCCGCCGTTAGGAATCGAGGGTAAAAGGCTGTGGTCGCGCTCAACCCCGAAACGGCATGCTCTAACGAAGCTGGGGGTTTTCTGACTAACGCCGACCCGCGGTCAATCTCTCAGGAATCGGATGCGATCCGGCCGCGCTGCTCCGGAAGATAGGGGCGAATTCTGCAAAGTCAATGGAAGAGGGGAGCGAAGTACCGAAAAAGCTTAATGTTTTTGCATTATTTGCAGGCAACCTGTCGTCGAGCTGTCGTATTCGGGTGCTCCGAAGCTTCCTACGGCCGGTCGCGGAAAGCGCTCTGGTCGAATTGTCGATGGAATTGCGGCGTGTGTTCGGCAGGGGAGCAGCCGCGTGTGCCGCCGGGCATGAACCGGTGGCGCGGTGCCGTCGACTATCCGAGGGCGGCAGCCCACGCGATGAGGGCAGGGACGAACGATGAGATCGATGCGGACGTGGCTGGCGTGCGGGCTGGCGATGCTGGCAGTGGTTCTGGCGCCGGCCGCCGCGCGTGCCGAGAAGCGCATTGCGCTCGTGATCGGCAACAACGACTACCGCTTCGTGCCGAAGCTGCAGAAGGCCGTCAACGACGCGCGGACGATGGGCGACACGCTGAAGCAACTCGGCTTCAATGTCATGGTCGCGGAGAATCTCAATCGCCAGCAGTTCAGCCAGACACTGCTGGCGTTCGACAACGCCGTCGAGCCGGGCGACACCGCGTTCTTCTTCTATGCCGGTCACGGCTTCGAAATCGCCGGTCAGAACTTCCTGTTGCCGACCGACGTGCCCGCGGCCACCGAAGGCCAGGAAGAGCTGGTACGCGACGCCTCGATCCTCGCGGACCGCGTCATCGAGCGGCTGCAGAACAAGAAGGCGCGCACCTCGATCCTGGTGTTCGACGCCTGCCGCAACAATCCGTTCGAGCGCTCGGGCACGCGCGCGGTGGCGGGCGGGGGTGGCCTGGCGCCGATGACGCAGTTGCCGGAAGGCGTATTCTCAGTGTTCTCGGCCGGTCCGCGCCAGACCGCGCTCGACCGGCTCTCCAACGATGACGTCAATCCAAACTCGGTGTTCACGCGCACCTTCGCCAAGGAGCTGACGCAGCCCGGCGTCAATCTGGTGCAGGTGGCGCAACGCACCCGCCGGCTGGTCAGCGAGCTCGCCGAGACCGTGCGGCACAAGCAGATTCCGGTCTATTTCGACCAGATGGTCGACGATGTCTTTCTCAACGGCATGGCGAAGGGGCCGGCTGCAGCCGACAAGCCGGCCGAGCCGCAGCAGAAGCTGGCGGCGCTGCCTCCCGTCTCGGCGCCGCGCATTCCGCCGGCGAACGAGAGCCTGAACGCACCGATTGCGATGTTCTCGCGCCACAATGGCGGCTGGACCGTCACCTTCTCGATCGCCGATCCGACGCTCGGCATTTCCTGGCGCATGGGTGAGGCAGGAGAGTTTCGCGAGACCGGCTTCATGGACGTGCTCGATCCGCGCACGCGCAAGCGCATGCCCAATCCCTCGATCCAGCTGCCGGCGGATGCGCCCGCGGGCACAATCCAGGTCCGCTATGTCGATGCATCCGGCGAGATGCAGGGACCGTTTCCGATCCGCTTCGAGCCGGAGGCCGCGCTGGTGCATGACCAGCGCAAGATCCTCGACATGACCGCGACGAGCTGGCTGTCGTTCCGCGAGTTCAACGGTCTCCTGGTCTACTACACGCACCTGATGTCGTATCGCTGCGCCATCCGCGAGGTCCGCATCGGCATCGATACGGCCGTGCCGGACAAGGTCTTGAACATGCCCGGCTGCGACATGCGCGATCCCATTGCGATTCCCTCCAACGCCACGCCCTATCTGAAGCTGCCGCCGGCGACGAAGTTCGTCTCGGTGGAGCTGACCTATCGCGACGGCAGCGTCTCCGAGATCAAGAGCTTTCGACGCTGAGGCCTCGGCTAGGCCATGATCGAATAGCCACCATCGACGGGAATGGCTGTGCCGGTGACGAAGTCCGAGGCCGGCGAGCTCAGGAACGTCGCGATGCCGGCGAAGTCGTCGATGTCGCCCCACCGTGCCGCGGGCGTGCGCGCCAGCACGCGGTCGTGCAGGCCGTCGATCTGGCTGCGCGCCGCGCGCGTCAGGTCGGTGTCGATCCAGCCCGGCAAGATCGCGTTGACCTGGATGTTGTCGGGCGCCCAGGCGCAGGCACAGGCGCGCGTGTACTGCACGATGCCGCCCTTGCTGGCCGCATAGGCCGGCGCGAAGCTGGCGCCGAAGATCGACAGCATCGAGCCGATGTTGATGATCTTGCCGCCGCCGTTCGCCTTGAGGGCCGGGTAGGCGGCCTTCGAGCACAGGAACGCGCTGGTGAGATTGGTGTCGATCACCTGCTGCCACTCCTCCAGCTCGAGCACGTGCGGCGGCTTGCGGATGCTCATGCCGGCATTGTTGATGAGGATGTCGATGCGACCGAGCTCGCTGGTCACGCGCGCGACCATGGCGGCGACGTCGTCCTTGTCGCTGACGTCGGCTGTGACGGTGATGGCACGGCCGCCGCGACCGGCGAGATCAGCCACCGCCGCCCGTGACTTGGTTTCGTTGCGGCCGACCACGGCAATGTCGGCGCCGGCATCGGCAAGCCCGCGCGCCATCCCCAAGCCGATTCCGCCGTTGCCTCCCGTCACGATCGCAACCTTGCCACTCAGGTCGAAACGGCCCGCCATGTCGTGTCTCCATGTCGTTGTTGTCAGACGTCAGCAGGTGCCCTGCCAGATCATCACCAGGCCGAGTGCACCCATGCCGACGCCATAGCCGGCCCATTGCAGCTGGTTGATCATGAAGCTCGTCCGCGGCCATGCCACCACCCCGGTGCCCTGACCGACCCAGAGCAGGCCGATGGCGAGCAGAAGCAGGCCGCCGATCATCAGGAATTTCCGCATGACCATGTCCTCCCTCGTCGACCGCGTCACAGCATCGGAAACGCTGCTGCCGTCTTTTTTGTGAAGTTTTGTGACGAGGAGGCTAGCGGCCGGCGCGGCAGATGACCAGCGGCTCCAGCCGCCAATATCCGAGCCAAAAACAAAAAGCCCCGGATCTACCGGGGCTTTTCGCAGAATTATTGAAAGACCGAGTGCGTTCGGCTCAGTACTTGACGACCGGGCCGGTCCAGTTGAAGCGGTAGACCAGCGAGGTGCTGATGGTCTGCACCCACGGCTTGAAGCTGACCGAGTCGGTCGTTGCGAGGTTGCCGACGTCGGTGCGGACCGCGATGTCCTTCCGATCGTAATAGGCAGCGCGATATTCGGTCTTCATGAACCAGCCCGGCGCCGAGATGCCGAAGATGTTCAGGTTGTTCTCGACGCCGCCGCCGACGAACCAGCCGTTGCGGTTGAACGAGTCGGTGTGGAAGCCGGAGGCCGCGCCGGTGAGGGTGGTCAGGCCGGTGCCCGACCAGTGCGAACCGGAGTAGCCCGCGTTGACGTAGGACAGCACGTTCGGCGCAACCAGGTAACCGACGCGGGCGCCCGCGGCCCAGGCGGTTTCCATCTTGATGCGGCCGGTCAGGGCAGCGAACTGATCCTGCAGGGTGCCGCGCAGGCTGCCGAACTGGCCGTCAGCGAACAGGCCGAAGACCCAGGTCGGGTTGACCTGCCAGTCATAACCCGCACCGACCGTGCCGAGGAAGCCGTCGCCGCCGACGCGCTGATCGATCGTCACCGGCACGCCGTTGAAGTTGGTGTGGGAGTCTGCATCCCAGAGGCCGCCACCAGCGCCACCGAAGATGTAGAAGCCGGTCCAGCTCGGCGCCACCGGCATCATCGGAGCCTTCACGTAGGGGCGAGCCGCCAGATCAGCAGCAGAGGCGGCACCCGTGATCGCAACCAGCGCAGTGGCAGCAAGCAAAAACTTCTTCATATCCAATTCCCCAAGATCGTCGTGTCGCAGGTGCCGGGTTGCGGCGGCGATTCCCTCGCCAGATGTGCCAGAACTATAGCCGATTGGTGCCCAAAAGCTGTTGCAGGTTGAGCACACCGGAGGGGAAAGTGCGCTGCGGGATGCTCGGGATTCTCGTAACCCTTTGATTGGAAAGATCGATTGCAGGCTCGCGCGAGCGAATGGAACCTGCAATCGAGGCGTGAAATCGGGTCAAAAGCTAGACGTCGAGCAGCTCGTCGCTGGCGAATTCGGCCTTTTCCGAAATGAAGGCGAAGCGGGCCTCTGCCTTGGTCCCCATCAGCCGCTCGACCGAGTCGGCGGTGCCGTCGCGATCCTCGGCCAGCAGAACCACGCGCAGCAGGGTGCGCTTGGCCGGATCCATGGTGGTTTCCTTGAGCTGGGCCGGCATCATCTCGCCGAGACCTTTGAAGCGGCCGATCTCGACCTTGGCGTTGGCATTGAACTCGCGCTTCAGGAGCTCGTCCCGATGGGCATCGTCGCGCGCGTAGAACGTCTTGCTGCCATGGGTGAGCCGGTAGAGCGGCGGCACGGCGAGGTAGAGATGCCCCTCGTCGATCAGCGGCCGCATCTGCCGGTAGAAGAAGGTGATCAGCAGCGAGGCGATGTGGGCGCCGTCGACGTCGGCATCGGTCATGATGATGATGCGCTGGTAGCGCAGATCCTCCTCGCGATACGACGTGCCGGTGCCGGCGCCGATCGCCATCACGAGATCGGCGAGCTGGGCGTTGGCGGTCAGCTTGTCCTTGCCGGCGGAGGCGACGTTGAGGATCTTGCCGCGCAGCGGCAGCACCGCCTGCTTCTTGCGGTCGCGTGCCTGCTTGGCGCTGCCGCCGGCCGAATCGCCCTCGACGATGAACAGCTCGGAGCCTTCGGTGCCGGCGTCGGTGCAGTCGGCGAGCTTGCCCGGCAGACGCAGCTTCTTGGTCGCGGTCTTGCGCGCCGTCTCCTTCTCCTGCCGGCGGCGGATGCGTTCCTCGGCGCGCTCGATGACGAAATCGAGCAGCCGGTTGGCCTGCACCGGATTGCCGGACAGCCAGTGGTCGAACGGGTCCTTGACGGCCTGCTCGACGATGCGCTGGGCCTCTGCGGTGGCGAGGCGGTCCTTGGTCTGGCCCTGGAATTCCGGCTCGCGCACGAACACCGAGAGCATGATGGCGGCGCCCGCCATGATGTCCTCGGAAGTGATGTTGGCCGATCGCTTGCCCTGGCCGACGCGCTCGGCGTGGTCCTTCAGGCCGCGCAGAAGCGCGCTGCGGATGCCGGATTCGTGCGTGCCGCCGTCCGGCGTCGGAATCGTGTTGCAGTAGGAGGACAGGAAGCCGTCGGCATCGGCGGTCCAGGCGACCGCCCATTCGCAGCCGCCATGGCCACCGGTGCGGCCCGACTTGCCGGCGAAGATATCCGGATGGACCAGCGTGTCGGCATGGATCGCTGCGGCCAGGTAGTCCTTCAGACCGCCGGGGAAATGGAACGTCGCCTCGGCCTGGACGTCCTCGATGCCCTTCAGCAGCGACGGATCGCACTTCCAGCGGATCTCGACGCCGCCGAACAGATAGGCTTTCGAGCGCGCCATCTTGAACAGGCGCTGCGGCTTGAACGTCGCCTTGGCGCCGAAGATGGTCGGGTCGGGTTGGAAACGCACCCGTGTGCCGCGCCGGTTGGCGACCTTGCCGACCTCCTCGAGCTTGCCCTTGGGATGTCCGCGTTCGAACACCATGCGGTAGAGCTTCTGGTTGCGGGCGACCTCGACCTCGAGCCGGGTCGACAGCGCGTTCACCACGGAGATGCCGACGCCGTGCAGGCCGCCCGAGGTCTCGTAGACCTTGGAGTCGAACTTGCCGCCCGCGTGCAGCGTGCACATGATGATTTCGAGCGCCGACTTCTTCGGAAACTTGGGATGGGGATCGATAGGAATGCCGCGGCCGTTGTCGGTCACGGTGAGGAAGCCTTCGGCGTCGAGCTCGACCTCGATGAAGGTGGCGTGGCCGGCCAGCGCCTCGTCCATCGAGTTGTCGATGACCTCGGCAAACAGGTGGTGCAGCGCCTTTTCGTCGGTGCCGCCGATATACATGCCGGGGCGGCGCCGCACCGGCTCCAGGCCCTCGAGGACCTCGATGTCACGGGCAGTGTAATCGCCCTCGGCACTCGCCGAGCGGGCGGCTGGCTTGGCCGGAGCCTTGCCCTTGGCGGCGAACGCCGCCAACGGGTCCGTGACGCTCTTGGCCTTGGCTTTTGCAGCTGATTTCAACGGCTTACCCATGGAATCTGATGTTGCGTGTGCGCAAGATGGAACGAATCGTTGGGCCTGACTATGCCATGGACCGGCATAAAACAATGACCCCGGGAAACAACGACGTTCACCGGCCCGCCACGTCTTGGCCGGTTCCGAACGTCGGATCGCCGCTGTTCACGCGGTTCAGCCGGTTGTTGTGACTTGAAGTGGGCGGGTTCGGTGGCGTACCAGTCTGCGCCATGGAACCGCGAAGGCCTTCAAGCACTTAAGCGCCGCGGAGCAGAAAGGCGTCGAGCAGATGGAAGATTTTGGCCGCGCGGTTGCCGACTTCGTGCGCGACCATCAGGCCTGGGCTGCTCCGATCGTCCTGCTGCTTGCCTTTGGCGAGTCCCTGGCCTTCGTCTCGCTCCTGATTCCCGCCTGGGGCGCCCTGGTCGCGATCGGCGCCCTGATCGGCGCCACCGGGATCAGCTTCTGGCCGATATGGCTGGCCGGGGGCATCGGCGCCGCGCTCGGCGACTGGGTCTCCTACTGGTTCGGCTACCGCTACAAGGACCGCGTCGCCCAGATGTGGCCGCTGTCGCGCTACCCGGAGCTGCTGCCGCGCGGCGAGGCCTTCGTGCGCGATTGGGGCGTGCCGAGCATCTTCATCGGCCGGTTCTTTGGCCCGTTGCGCGCATCGGTGCCGCTGGCGGCGGGCATTTTCGAGATGCCCTACATGGTGTTCCAGATCGCCAACTTCGTGTCGGCGCTGGTGTGGTCGGCGGTGCTGCTGCTGTTCGGCGACATCATCGGGCGCATCATGGAATGGCTGTGGCATGCGGTCTGACGCCAGCCCTGAACGCGCCGGGCCGACTTGCGAGCTTGACGCAGGAACCCGGCAGCCTTATAGGCCTGCCCCCATGATCAACGCAGCGACCCACATGATCGCCGAAATGCGCCGTCGTACCTCCGCGGTACGGGCGATGATCTGCGTCTAGATCACAGCCCCTGCCGCCGGATCCGATCCCGCGGCAGACTTTCTCCTTGCAGCGCGATTGATCAGGCGGCTCCTTCGTCCAGCAGGAGTTTCCGATGTACACGCCACCGCCCTTCAAGCCCGATCGCGCCGCGAGCCTCGGCTTCGCTGACGCGCGCGGCTTCGGCATGGTCTGCGCGTGGGACGGCACAAAGCCGATCGCGTCACCGGTACCGTTTCACCTGGGCGCCTTGAACGATGGCACGCCGCAGGCGTTCTTCCATGTCGCGCGCGGCAATCCGCTGGCAAGGATCGCCGACGGTACGACGCCCTGGCTGTTGGCCGTCAGCGGCGCCGATGCTTACGTCTCCGCCGATTGGTATGTGTCGCCCGACCAGGTGCCGACCTGGCTCTATCAGGCCGTGCATCTGACCGGTACGGCGCGGATCTTGTCGGAGGCCGAGCTCGCGCGGCAGACGGATGAGGTCAGTGCGAAGTTCGAGCAGCGGCTGCTGCCGAAGAAGCCCTGGACCTCGGACAAGATGACGGCGGGACGCCTCGAGGCGATGCGCAAGGCGATTGTGGGCATCGTCATGACGATCGATCAGGTCGAAGGCAGCTTCAAGCTCAACCAGCACAAGTCCGAGACCGACTACGCGACGATCGCGACGAGGCTCGGCGAGCAGCCCGACATTGGCTCGCAACAGATTTCCTCTCTCATGCGGCAGGCGCGGCCCCAGGCCTTTGCCGGCGAAACCCAGACCTAAGGAGCGTGTCATGACCGTGATCGACAGCAACGTGCCGATAGCTCACGCCGCCTCCGGGACTGCGACACGCGCCGTGTTCGTCGACGGCGGCTCGGGAACGACCGGCCTGGGAATCGCCGAGCGTCTCCGGCACCAGCCGGACATCGTCGTGAAGACGATCGCCGAGGACAAGCGCAAGGATCCGGCGGCCAAGCGGGCGCTGATGGCCGAGGTCGATCTCGTCATCCTTTGCCTGCCGGACGATGCGGCCAAGGAGACGGTGGCGCTGATCGACGGCATGGGCAGCTCTGCGCCGAAGGTGCTGGACGCGTCGACCGCATACCGGGTCGCGCCGGACTGGGCCTATGGCTTTCCCGAGCTCGCCGCCGACCAGGCCGACAAGATCCGGAATGCGCGCAAGGTCTCCAATCCCGGCTGCTATCCCACCGGCGGCATCGCGCTGCTGCGGCCGCTGGTCGATGCCGGACTGATGCCGCAGGACTATCCGGTCACGGTGAACGCGGTGAGCGGCTATTCCGGCGGCGGCAAGACGATGATCGCGGCCTTTGAGAATGGCACCGCGCCGAACTTCGAGCTGTACGGTCTCGGCCTCGAGCACAAGCATCTGCCTGAGCTGCAGCTCTATTCGCGGTTGACCCGGCGGCCGATCTTCATTCCCTCCGTCGGCAACTACCGGCAGGGCATGCTGGTCTCCGTGCCGCTGCAACTCGACACACTGCCGGGCAAGCCGTCAGGCTCGGACCTGCAGGCGGCCCTGGCGAAGCATTATGCCGGCAGCAAATACGTCTCGGTGATGCCGCTCGATGGCGCGGCGGCCAAGAGCGGCCGGCTCGAGCCGGAGGCGCTGAACGAGACGAACAAGCTCGAGCTCTACGTCTTCGCCAGCGACCAGCATCACCAGGCGGTGCTGGTGGCGCGGCTCGACAATCTCGGCAAGGGCGCCTCGGGCGCGGCCGTGCAGAACATGCGGCTGATGCTCGGACTGCCCGATCTCGGGAGCTGAGACCGATCTGGATCGTCCGGCCGCAGACGCGCCGGCACGATCGGCAACATCATGCGAGGTCGGCGCGCCGCCGGCATCGCGTGCAATGACGCACGCTGAGGGATGGGCAGACCCATGACCGCCACTGATCTGAACGCGCTGCCCGTCACCGCCAACGATGTGCGGGCCGCCGCCGAGACCATCGGTGGCGCCGTGCTCGCGACGGCCTGCAACCAGAGCCGGACGCTCGGCGAGATCTGCGGCTGCAACGTCTGGCTGAAATTCGAGAACCTGCAGTTCACGTCGTCGTTCAAGGAGCGCGGCGCGCTGAACCGGCTGAATGCGCTGTCCGCCGAGCAGCGCGAACGCGGCGTGATCGCGATGTCGGCCGGCAACCACGCGCAGGGCGTCGCGTATAACGCGCGGCGTCTCGGCATTCCCGCGACCATCGTGATGCCGGTGGGCACGCCGATGGTGAAGGTGGAGAACACCAAGCGGCACGGCGCCGAGGTCGTGATTTCCGGCGCCACCTTGGAGGAGGCGGGCGCGTTCGCCAGGGAGCACGGCGCGGCGCACGGCATGACCATGATCCATCCTTACGACGATCCACTGATCATCGCAGGGCAGGGCACGGTGGCGCTGGAGATGCTCGCGGTGGTCCCCGAGCTCGATACGCTCGTGGTGCCGATCGGCGGCGGCGGGCTGATCTCCGGCATGGCGGTCGCGGCGCGCGCAATCAAGCCGGGCTTGCGCATCGTCGGCGTTCAGGCCGAACTCTATCCGTCGATGTACAACGCCATCCGCAGCAGTCAGCTGCCGATGCGCGGCGACACGCTCGCCGAGGGCATCGCGGTGAAATCGCCGGGCCGGATCACGACCGAGATTATCCGCCATCTCGTCGACGATATCCTGCTGGTCAACGAGCCGCAGATCGAGCGTGCGCTCGCCACGCTGATCTCGATCGAGAAGACGGTGGTCGAAGGCGCCGGCGCCGTCGGTCTCGCCGCAGTGCTCGCGCACCCCGCGCAGTTTGCCGGCCGCAATGTCGGCCTGGTGCTGAGCGGCGGCAACATCGACACCCGACTGATCGCCTCGGTGCTCACCCGCGAGCTCGCTCGCGAGGGGCGGCTGACGCAGCTGTCGATCGACATCGTCGATCGTCCCGGACAACTCGCTGCCGTGTCGACGCTGCTCGCCGATGCCGGCGCCAACATCATCGAGGTGTCGCATCAGCGAACGTTCTCGGACCTGCCGGCCAAGGCAACCCTGCTCGAGCTGGTGATCGAGACGCGCGACCAGGCGCATCTCAACGACGTGATGGCGAAGCTTGTCGCCGCAAATTTCAAGGCGCGCTGCACCTGAGCGTCAGGCGATCTCCAGCATATCCTTCGCGGTGCGGCAGACGCCCGCTCCGCCTTTTCCAGGCGAAAGGCGCGTGCGGCTGCCCGCCGAGTCTTGCTCAGCCCAATTAGCAATCTCTCTGTCTACTCGTGAAGCTGTTCGCAAATGCGAACACGTTTGAGGTTTGCTCTGTCAGAATTTCAGTTGCGCACCTCAAAAAATGAGGACAGGATTACCGCAACAAAGAAGACGGTTGGGAGGATTGTGATGAGACTGCTCGCGAAGCTGGGACTCGCCGCTGCCGCATGCCTGCTCTGGGCCACCGTCGCGAGCGCCGATACCACCGTGAAATGGCTGCATATCGAGGTCAATCCAGCCCAGGTGAAGATCTGGGAGGAGGTGGCCCGCGCCTATGAGGCGTCGCATCCGGGCGTCAAGATCGAGATGCAGTTCCTCGAGAACGAGGCCTACAAGGCCAAGCTGCCGACCATCCTGCAGTCCAAGGACCGGCCGAACATCATCTACAGCTGGGCGGGCGGTGTCCTGAAGGCGCAGATCGAGGCTGGCGTGCTCGAGGACATCACCGAGCAGGTGAAAGGCTACAGCGACAGCGTGACTCCGGCGGCGCTCGCGGCATTCACCGATGGCGGCCACGTCTACGGCCTTCCGATCTCGCTGTCGCAGGTCGGCTTCGTCTGCAACAAGGAGCTGATGGCCAAGGCCAAGGTCGATCCCACGGCGATCAAGAGCTGGGACGATCTGCTGAGCGCCGTGAAGACGTTGAAGGCGGCCGGCGTGACCCCGATCGTGGTCGGCGGCGCCGACAAATGGCCGCTGCATTTCTACTGGACGCATCTTGCGGTGCGGATCGGCGGCAAGCCGGCATTCGACGCGGCGCTGCTCGGCGAGAATGGCGGCTTTGCCGGCGACACCTTCGTCAAATCAGGCGAGCTGTTCAAGCAGCTCGTCGATCTCCAGCCATTCCAGAATGGCTTTCTTGGCTTCAAGAACCCGCAGGCCGTCGGATATTTCGGCGATGGCAAGGCGGCGATGACGCTCGCGATCAGCTCCGTCTACAATCTGCAGCGGGCGCTCGCCGCCGACAAGGTCGGCTTGAGCGAAGACAAGATCTGCTGGTTCGATTTTCCGGTCGTGCAAGGCGGCAAGGGCGCGCCGACGGATACGCTCGGCGGCATCACCGGCTGGTTGGTCACCAAGGGCTCGCCCAAGGAAGCCGTCGATTTCCTGAAGTACTTCATCTCCAAGGACGTCCAGACACGGTTGGCGGCGGGAAATTTCATCATCCCGGTGGTGCAGGGCGCGGACGCCGGCCTCAACAATTCCTTCATGAAGCTGATCGCGTCCAATCTGGCCAAATCGAACTATCACCAGAACTTCTATGACCAGAGCCTCGGCCCCTCCGTCGGTCGCGTCGTCAACGATGTCTCCGCGGAGATCGCCGGCGGCAGCATGAGTCCGCAGGAGGCTGCCAAGGCGATCGAGGCAGCGCGGAAGCAGGGCAACTGACGTGGCACGTCCGATCGCGAGTTCGCCGGCGATGGGTGTATCGCCGGCATCGCTCTCCACGCGCGCGGTGGGCGGCCCGAGCTGGGACGGCCGCTTCACCGTCCTGATCCTGTTCCTGCCGCCTGCGCTGCTGCTGTTCACGCTCTTCGTGGTGCTGCCGATCGGCGAGGCCGCCTGGTACTCGGGCTTCAACTGGAATGGGTTCGGCAGGCCGACCCATTGGATCGGCTTTGACAACTATCGTTTCGTGCTGGAGACGCGCGCGTTCTGGCTCGCGCTGCGCAACAACGGCCTGATCATTGCGGTCTCGCTGTGTGTCCAGTTGCCGCTGGCGCTGACTCTGGCCCTGATGCTCGCGGAGCGGTTCCGCGGCGCGGTGGCGCTGCGGATGCTGTTCTTCATGCCCTATATCCTCGCCGAGATCGCGACCGGGCTGATCTTCAGCTTCGTCTATGACGGCGATTATGGCCTGGTCGCGTCGATCTGGCGCAGCTTCGGCGCCGAGCCGCCGCATCTGCTGGCCTCGACCGACACGGCGATGCTGGCGGTGCTGATCGTGATCGTCTGGAAGTATTTCGGCTTCCACATGATGCTGTTCATCGCCGCGCTGCAGAGCATCGACAAGAGCCTGATCGAGGCCGCCCGGATCGACGGTGCGACGCGGTCGCAGAGCCTGCGCCACATCGTCATTCCCTTGCTCTACCCGACGATTCGGCTCTCGGTGTTCTTCGCCATCGTCGGCTCGCTGCAGCTGTTCGACCTGGTGATGCCGCTGACGCGCGGAGGGCCCGCCGACTCCTCGAATACAATGGTGAGCTTTCTCTACAACAACGGCATCTCCCGGATGCGGGTCGGCTATGGCAGCGCCATCGGCGTCATCCTGTTCGTGATCTGCGTGACCTTTGCCTTCACCTACAAGCGATGGTTCATGCGCGATGAATAAGGTGGAGACGTTCCGGGCACCATTCGATCCCGCCGTGCTGTTCAAGACGGTGTTCCTCGCGATCGTCGCCATCTTCGTGCTGGTGCCGCTGCTTGCGACGCTGCTCGGTGGCTTCAAGTCGCTCGGGGAATTGCGCGTGAATCCGTTCGGCCTGCCGCAGCACTGGGCGTGGCAGAACTATGCCGATATCCTGTTCTCCGGGCGCTACTGGCAGCTCCTGCGCAATTCGCTGATCATCTCCACGCTGACGGTCGTTCTGACTCTCATCGTCGCGTCGATGGCGGCCTTCACCTTTGCCCATGTCCGATTCTACGGCAGCTCGATGCTGCTGAGCTATTTGACGCTCGGCCTGCTGTTTCCGGCGGCGACCGCGGTGTTGCCGCTGTTCATCAAGGTGCGCGATCTCGGGCTGCTCGACACCTATTTCGGCGTCGCGCTGCCGCAGGTCGCCTTCAGCCTCGCCATGAGCGTGCTGTTGCTGCGCCGCTTCTTCAAGGACATCCCCTACGAGCTGCTCGAGGCCGCGCTGGTCGACGGCTGCAGCTATATCAAATTCTTCCGCTACGTGACGTTGCCATTGTCGCGCCCGATCCTGGCGACGGTCGGCACCATTACCTTCGTCAACAGCTGGAACGCCTATCTGCTGCCGCTGGTGATGCTCAACACCGATGCGCTGTATCCATGGCCGCTCGGCATCATGGTCTATCAGGGCGAGTATTCGTCCGAGTGGCACCTGATCCTCGCCTTCATCACCCTGACCATCCTGCCAACGATCATCCTCTTCCTCCTGGCGCAGAAGCACATCGTTGCCGGCCTGACGTCGGGCGCGGTCAAGGGATGAACCGGACCTCACGGAGACCCCAATGAGAAAAGTCGGCATCGGCATCATCGGCTGCGGCAACATCAGCACCGCCTATCTGAAGGCCGCCCAGCGCTTCCCCGTTCTGGACATCAAGGCGCTCGCCGACATGCGCAGCGACGCAGCCGAGCGACAGGGCGCAGCCTTCGGCCTGCCGGCGATGCGGGTCGATCAATTGCTGAAACGCGATGACGTCGAGATCGTCATCAATCTCACCGTGCCGCTCGCCCATACCGACGTCAGTCTCGCCGTGCTGAATGCCGGCAAGCACGTTCATTCCGAGAAGCCGCTCGGAATCGACGTCGCGGAAGCCCGCAAGGTGATCGAGCTTGCCGCGCAGAAGAACCTGCGGGTCGGCTGCGCGCCCGACACGTTCCTCGGCGGCGCCCACCAGACCGCGCGCAAGCTGATCGACGACGGCGCGATCGGCACGCCTGTCGCGGGCAGCGCGTTCTTCGGCTGTCCCGGCCATGAGCGCTGGCATCCGGCGCCGGGCTTCTATTACCTGCGCGGCGGCGGGCCGATGCTCGACATGGGCCCGTACTACATCACCGATCTGGTGCAGTTGCTTGGCCCGGTCGCGAGCGTGATGGGCTCGACCGCGCGCCCAAGATCCGAACGCCTGGTCACCAGCCAGCCGATGAACGGCACGCTGATCCCGGTCGAGGTCGCGACCCACGTCGCGGGCACGCTCGAGTTCGAGAGCGGGGCGGTGGTCTCGGTCACCATGAGTTTCGACGTTCCGAAGCACCGGCACGCGCCCATCGAGATCTATGGCGCCGAGGGCAGCATGCTGGTGCCGGACCCGAACCGCTTCGGCGGCGAGGTCCAGATCGCCAAGACCGGCGGGGACTGGCAGACGATGCCGTTGACGCATGGTCACGTCGACGGCGAGTTCCGCTCCATCGGCGTGGCCGATATGGCGACCGCGATCCTGAACGACCGGCCGCATCGGGCCAGCGGTGCGCTCGCCTTCCACGTGCTGGAGGTCATGGAGGCGTTCCAGACCTCCGCAAGCGAAGGGCGGCGGGTCAGGATCGAGAGCCGTGTGGAGCGGCCGGCGATGTTGCCTGTTGGACGCGACACCGGACAGATCGACTGAGGACAGAGACATGCGCAAGGCAATGATTGTATGGGGCGGCTGGCCAGGACATGACCCCGATCTCTGTGCCTCGATGATCCGCGGCTGGCTCAAGGCGGAAGGCTTCGAGGTGCGGATCGAGACCACGACGGCCGCGTTCGCAGATCCTGCGATCCACGATCTGTCGCTGATCATCCCGATCTACACGATGTCCAAGATCGAGAAGGCGGAAGCGCTCAACCTCTGCGCGGCGGTGCGCCGCGGCGTCGGGCTCGCCGGCCATCATGGCGGCATGTGCGATGCCTTCCGCGATTCGGTCGACTACCAGTTCCTGTGCGGCGGGCAATGGGTCGCCCATCCCGGCAACATCATCGACTATCGGGTCGACTTGACCAGGCCGGACGATCCCATCATGAAGGGCCTGACAAGTTTCGAGCACCGTTCAGAGCAGTATTACATGCACGTCGATCCGGCCAACGAGGTGTTGGCGACCACGACCTTCACCGGAGAGCACGCCCCGTGGATCGAGGGGGTGGTGATGCCGGTGGTCTGGAAGAAGCGTTACGGCGCGGGCAGGGTGTTCTATTCCTCGCTCGGCCACCGTGCCTACGAGCTCGACGTGCCGGAGATCCGGACGTTGATGACCCGCGGCATGCTATGGGCGGCGCGCGAGTGACGGCTGACGCGAACCCGTTACCGGTCCGGGCCACGCTGGAGGACGTCGCGCGGACGGCGGGCGTGTCGCTCGCCACCGTCGACCGCGTCATCAACCGGCGCGAGGGCGTGCGTGCCAAGACCGTTGCCCGGGTGGAGGCCGCTGTTGCCAAGCTGGGTTATCGCGCCGACGTCGCAGCGGCACGGCTCGCGCGCGGCCAGAGCTTCCGCTTTGCCTTCGTGCTGCCGACCGGTGGCAACAGCTTCATGACCATCCTGACCGAGCAGGTCCAGCGCACGGCAGAGTGGCTGGCCGGTCAGCGCGGCTTCATCGATATCCTCCACGTCGACGTGTTCGATCCTGACGTGCTGGCCGGTGCGCTGGAGAACCTGTCGCCGGCCTATCAGGGCGTTGCGGTCATCGCGCTGGATCACCCCAGAGTGCGCGCCGCGATCGACGAACTCACCGCGCGCGGCGTCGCGGTGGTGACCCTGGTCTCGGACGCCCCGAGCTCGCGCCGCCTGCACTACGTCGGCATCGACAACCCTGCCGCGGGGCGGACGGCGGCCACGCTGATGGGGCGCTATCTCGGCGGTCGCGAGGGGACGGTTGCCGTGATCGCGGGATCATTGTCGCTGCGCGATCACGCCGAGCGGCAATTCGGCTTTCACCAGATCCTGTCCAGCGAGTACCCGAACCTGCTCGCGCTTCCGGCAATCGAAGGCCGCGATGAGAGCGAGCGCACGCGGGAGCTGACCGCCGCGCTGCTCGCGCGCCATCCGGATCTGCGCGGCATCTACTGTTGTGGCGCCGGCAACCGTGGCATCGCCGATGCCCTCGAGGCATCCGGCCGCGCCCGGGAGGTGGTCTGGATCACCCATGAGCTGACCCAGCACACCAGGCGGTTCCTGGTCCGCGGCACGTGCGACGCCATCATCAACCAGGATCCCGGCCACGAGGCGCGCTCGGCTGCGCGGGTCCTGCTCGCGCATTGCTCGGGCGAGCCGATCAGCCCCGATCAGGAGCGCATCCGCATCGACATCTTCCTGCGGGACAATCTTCCCTAGCCGACAGGCCTAGAGCCAGCCGAAGATCGCGAGCGCCAGGACGGCCTGGGCGATGAAGCCGACGACGAACGCAAGGGTGCGAAATACGGGCAGGCCGATCGCGTAGACGATGACGTGGGCGACGCGCGACCAGAAATAGACGGCGCAGGCGAGCACGGTCCATTTGGTCGAATAGTCGATCGCGTTGAGGATCAGCACCAGCGGCGCGAAGATCACGAGGTTCTCGACCGCGTTGTCGTGCGCGAACATCAGCCGGGTCGCCCACGGCGCGTGCGGCTTGTCGTTGCGGGAAGGGTTGGCCATCGCGCCCGTCAGGCCGCGGACCTGGCAGCGGTTCAGGATGTAGGGAACCCACAGCAGGCCGGTCAGAATGACCGTGAGCGTCAGCCAGAACAGTTCGCGCGTCATCGAGATCCCCTCAACTGATTCCCGTCCCGTCCCGGCGGGACGGAGCGTTTATAGTCAATCGCGGCGGATCGCGCTATGCGCGGACGCGGACATAGGAGCCCGGCGCATCCTCGAGCGGTGGATAGGCCTCGCTGCCGACGCCGCGCGCGGGAACCTCTTCCGGATCGAGCTGGCTCAGCCATTCGCGCCAGTCCGGCCACCACGAGCCCTTGTGCTCCTGCGCGCCCTTCATCCAGTCCTTCAGCGAGATGTCGTGGATCTGGTCATTGGTCCAGTACTGATACTTGCCGGAGGAGGGCGGATTGACGACGCCGGCGATGTGGCCCGAGCCCGAAAGCACGTACTTCACCGGACCGCCGAAAAATTGCGATCCGTACAGCACGGAGTCGGCCGGCGCGATGTGGTCCTCGCGGGTGGCGAGGTTGTAGACCGGCACCTTCACCTTGGAGAGATCCAGCAGCGTGTTGTCCAGCACCATCGTGCCCTGCGTCAGCCGGTTCTCCAGATAGCAGTTGCGCAGGTAGTAGGAATGGTTCGCCGCCGACATCCGCGTGGCGTCCGAGTTCCAGTGCAGCAGGTCGAATGCCTGCGGCGGCTGGCCCTTCAGGTAGTTGTTGACGACATAGGACCAGATCAGGTCGTTCGAGCGCAGCATGTTGAAGGCCATCGCCATCTTGCTGCCCTCGAGCACGCCCGAAGCCTGCATGTCGCGCTCCAGCGCCGAGATCTGGGTTTCGTCGACGAACACCAGCAGATCGCCGGCATGGGTGAAGTCGACCTGTGCGGCGAGGAAGGTCGCCGAGGTCACGCGCTGGCGGCGCTTGTCGGCCAGCCAGGCGAGCGTCGTCGCCAGCATGGTGCCGCCGACGCAATAGCCGAGCGTGTGCACCTTCATCTCGCCCGTCACCTTCTCGATGACGTCCATCGCGGTGAGCGGGCCTTCCTTCATGTAGTCCTCCCAGGTCTTGGTCCCGAGCGACTTGTCGGGATTGACCCAGGAGATCACGAACACCGTCAGGCCCTGATCGACGCACCATTTGATGAAGGATTTCTCCGGGCGCAGATCGAGGATGTAGAACTTGTTGATCCAGGGCGGCACGATCAGGAGCGGCGTCCGCAGCACGCTCTCCGTCGACGGCGCGTACTGGATCAGCTGCATCATCTCGTTCTGGAAGATCACCTTGCCCGGCGTCGTCGCCATGTTGACGCCGACCTCGAGATTGGCCGGGTCGGACTGGCGGATCTTCAGCGAGCCCTTGCCGGCCTCGATGTCCTCCGCGAGCATCTGCATGCCACGCACAAGATTATCGCCGCTCGACGCTACCGTCTGCCGCAGCACCTCCGGATTGGTCAGGACGAAATTCGAGGGCGCCAGCGCATTGGTGATCTGGTTGACGTAGAACTCGGCCTTCTTGCGCGTGTGCGGATCGAGGCCCTCGGCATTGTGGACAAGGTCCTGCGCCCACTGCGTCGTCAGCAGATAGGCCTGCATCACGAAATCGAAGAACTGGTTCGACTTCCATTCCGGATCGGCGAAGCGCTTGTCGCGCGGGGAGGGCGAAATGGCCGGGGGTACGTCTTCGCCGGCGAGACGGCGCGCGGCCGAGCCCCACAAATCGAGATAGCCCTTGGCGATCTTGGTCTGGATGTCGCTGGCGCGATCCTTGTCCGACAGCCAGTAGTCGGCGACGGCGGTGAAGGATTTGACGACTTCGGTCAATTCGGTTGGTGGCCGGTCCTGAACTTCGCCCGTCTCGCGCGGCTTCAGGTAGGCCGAGAGCGCCTTGCCGCTGCTTTCCATGGCTTTCGCGATGTTCATCGCGAACGCTTCCGCATCGAATGTTTTTTCTGGATTGCTGCTGTTCTGAACGTCGGTCATGGCTGGATCACACTATCGCGTCGGGACCGTTTCGTCACCGAGCGAGATCAATAATCCGCGAGTTTGCGGCAAATTCGATTTCTGATTGTTGCGTTGCGAAAAAATCTCTCGCTTCCGACATCATGATCACGTAGCTGGATGAAATTCCTGTTCAAGCCGGTCACGTTTCGAGTGACAATTGGTTGTGCTGCGGCAAAATGCGCCGCGTTGCGGTCGGGCCGGGGACCGTCGACTGGAAGTTGGGGGCTGAGGGACGTGCGCGTGGGGACGCAGGGGCGAGGCTGGAGTTCGGGACGGCGCGCCCCTGTTGCGGGGCTCGTTGTGTTCGGCGCGCTCGCGCTTGCCGGGTGCTCCAGTCCAATAGCGGACATGCCTTCGCTCGACGCGGATGCGATCGCCCGGCCCAAGGAGCCGGGCGGGTATCTGCCCGTCAACGACGTGCCGCGCGACCGCGATGCGCCGATCATCTCGCCGCAGGAGCGCGACAAGATCGAAAAGGAGCTGCTCGCGGCGCGCGACCGCCAAGCCTCGGCGGGCACCAGCACCAGGCCCAAATGATCGGCCAGGGACAAGGGCTGGGCGATCGGCCGCCCGGAGCGGCGTAATTGTCTGGCGCGGCGCGGCGGCCATGATAAAACAACCGGAATCAACACCTCCGCGTGTCGTTGCCAGCCAAGCCGCGAGCCCGTGCTAAGCTCCTGATCCAGCACCGGTTTCAAGGCATGGCGTGCGCCGCCGCAGCGCCAGCTCTGCTGGCGAATCCGCCCCCGGTTGCCGGAGCCGAGAGACCCATGGAAGATTTCTATCGCATCCGCCGTCTGCCGCCTTACGTGTTCGAGCAGGTCAACCGGGCCAAGGCGGCCGCGCGGAACGCCGGGGCCGACATCATCGATCTCGGCATGGGCAATCCGGATCTGCCGGCGCCGCCGCACGTGCTGGAGAAGCTCAGGGAGACCCTGGGCAAGCCGCGGACCGACCGCTATTCGGCCTCGCGCGGCATCGTCGGACTGCGCCGGGCGCAGGCCGCCTATTACGATCGCCGTTTCGGGGTGAAGCTCAATCCCGACACCCAGATCGTGGCGACGCTCGGCTCCAAGGAAGGCTTTGCCAACGTCGCGCAGGCGATCACCGCGCCGGGCGACGTCATTCTCTGCCCGAATCCGAGCTATCCGATCCACGCCTTCGGCTTCCTGATGGCGGGCGGCGTGATCCGGTCGGTGCCTTCCGAGCCGACGCCGCAGTTCTTCGAGGCGGCCGAGCGCGCGATCATTCATTCCATCCCGAAGCCGCTTGCGCTGATCGTCTGCTATCCGAGCAACCCGACCGCCTATGTCGCGAGCCTCGACTTCTATCGCGACCTCGTCGCATTCGCGAAGAAGCACGAGATCCTGATCCTGTCGGACCTCGCTTATGCCGAGGTGTATTTCGACGACAAGAACCCGCCGCCGTCGGTGCTGCAGGTGCCTGGCGCGATGGATGTCGCGGTCGAGTTCACCTCGATGTCGAAGACCTATTCGATGGCCGGTTGGCGCATGGGCTTTGCCGTCGGCAACGAGCGCATCATCGCGGCGCTCGCGCGCGTGAAATCCTATCTCGATTACGGCGCGTTCACGCCGGTGCAGGTCGCGGCCACGGCTGCCCTGAACGGTCCCGACGACTGCATTCGCGAGATGCGCGACGTCTACCGCAAGCGCCGCGACACGCTGGTCGAGGCGTTCGGCCGGGCCGGCTGGGAGATCCCGTCGCCGGAGGCGTCGATGTTCGCCTGGGCGCCTTTGCCAGAGAAGTTCAAGAGCCTCGGCAGCATGCAGTTCGCGACGCTCATGGTCGAGAAGTCCGGGGTCGCGGTGTCGCCGGGCGTCGGCTTCGGCGAGCATGGCGAAGGCTATGTCCGCATCGCGATGGTCGAGAACGAGCAGCGCATCCGGCAGGCCGCGCGCGGCGTCCGCCGCTTCCTTGAAAGCGGGATCGAAACGTTGCACAACGTCGTTCCCATCGCCAACCGGCGCTGAGCCCTCCCGTACTTTCCTTTCGACAGGTTCTTTGATTCCATGGTCGCACCCCTGAGAGTGGGCATCGCGGGCCTCGGCACCGTGGGTGTCGAGGTCGTTCGTCTCATCGAGCGTGAGGGACGCGTGCTCACCGAACGCACGGGGCGCCCGGTGAAGGTCATCGCCGTGACGGCGCGGTCGAAGGCCAAGAAGCGCGGCATCGATCTGTCCGGGATCAAATGGGCCAAGGATCCGATCGCGCTGGCGAGCGATCCCGAAATCGACTGCCTGGTCGAGCTGATGGGCGGTGCCGGCGATCCCGCGCTGTCGGCGATCGACACCGCTCTCAAGGCCGGCAAGTCGGTGGTGACGGCCAACAAGGCGCTGATCGCCAAGCATGGCCTGAAGCTCGCCAAGGCGGCCGAGAAGCATGGCGGTGCGCTGAACTTCGAAGCCGCCGTCGGCGCGGCCATTCCGGTGGTCAAGACCCTGCGCGAAGGGCTCACCGGCACCGGCATCAGCCGCGTCTATGGCATCCTCAACGGCACCTGCAACTACATCCTGACTCGGATGGAGCAGGAGGGGCTGTCGTTCGACGAATGTCTGAAGGACGCCCAGCGTCTCGGCTATGCCGAGGCCGATCCGTCGTTCGACATCCATGGCCACGACACCGCGCAGAAGCTCGCGATCCTGGCGAGCCTCGCCTTCGGCACCCAGGTGGCGCAGAACTCGGTCTATGTCGAAGGCATCTCCTCGATCGCGCCGGAGGACCTGCGCGCGGCGGCGGAGCTCGGCTACCGCGTCAAGCTGCTTGGCGTTGCCGTGCGCACCGCCAAGGGCATCGAGCAGCGGGTGCACCCGACGATGGTGCCGAAATCCTCCTCGATCGCCCAGGTGATGGGCGTCACCAACGCGGTCACGATCGACGGCGACGGTATCCCGCCGATCACGCTGGTCGGACCGGGAGCAGGGGGGGCCGCGACGGCGTCCGCCGTCGTCGCCGACATTGCCGACGTCGCGCGCGGCATCCGCGCCGCGCCGTTCGGGCGTCCGGTCGACAGGCTGCAGGCGACCGAGAAGGCGCCGATGGAGCGGCACGAGGGTGGCTATTACATCCGCCTGATGGCGCGTGACCATGCCGGCACGGCCGCGACCATCGCCACCCGGCTCGCCGAGCAGAAGATATCGATCGAATCGATCGTGCAGCGCCATCCCAATGGCAGCGAGCCGGCAAAGACGGCCGGCAAGTCTGCGCCGGTGCCGGTCATCCTGATCACCTATGCGACACACGAGGACGCCGTGCATCGCGCGCTCCAGGCGGTGCAGCGCGACAAGGTCATCAGCGGCAAGCCGCAGGTGATCCGGATCGAGAAGAACTAGCGCATGATGCCCAGGGAACCACTTGTCCCTGCTCAAACAAACGCGTGGCGTTTGGTATAGGTTCATGCTCAAACCGGGAGAATAGACAGGCGGGGAGCGGCCGTTCGTGCCGACCGCCTGACCCGGATGCCGCCCAGGGGGGCGGCGTGCGAGCGGTAGATTTTGATGGCGGATGTCCGCCTTGACGTCTTGAGGAGTTGATCGATGTCGACGCAGATTTCTGTCCCGCAACAATTGCTGCTCGAGCGCATCCTGACGCTGGAGCTGGTGCGCGTGACCGAACGGGCGGCGGTGTCGGCGGCGCGGTTGCGCGGCCACGGCCAGGAAAAGCCGGCCGACCAGGCGGCCGTGGATGCGATGCGCCGCGAGCTCAACAAGCTGCCGATCGAGGGCACGGTCGTGATCGGCGAGGGCGAGCGTGACGAGGCGCCCATGCTCTATATCGGCGAGAAGGTCGGCCTCAATGCCGGGCCCAAGGTCGACATCGCGGTCGACCCGCTCGAGGGGACGACCTTGTGCGCCAAGAACATGCCGGGCGCGATCGCGACCATGGCGATGGCCGATGGCGGCACGCTGCTGCATGCCCCCGACGTCTACATGCAGAAGATCGCGGTCGGCCCCGGCTACGCCAAGGGCGTCGTCGACATCGACGCGACGCCGGCCGACAACGTGCGCCGGCTCGCCAAGGCCAAGGGCGTCGAGCCCGGCGCGATCACGGTGCTGGTGCTCGACCGTCCGCGCCACGCCGACATCATTCAGGGCGTCCGCTCGACCGGCGCTGCGGTACGCCTGATCACTGACGGCGACGTCGCCGGCGTGATCCACTGCGCCGATCCCGACAACACCGGCGTTGACATGTATCTCGGCACCGGCGGCGCGCCGGAAGGCGTGCTGGCCGCGGTGGCGCTGCGCTGCATTGGCGGCCAGATGCAGTGCCGCCTGATCCTCGACACCGAGGAGAAGCGCGAGCGCGCCCACAAGATGGGCGTCGGTGATCCCAAGATGATCTACGGCATCGAGGACATGGCCCGCGGCGACTGTCTGTTCGCGGCCACCGGCGTCACCACCGGCTCGCTGCTCTCCGGCGTCAAGTTCCGCAAGGACGGCGTGATCGAGACCGAGACCGTCGTGATGCGCTCGGTCACCGGCACGGTGCGCTACATCCGCGCGGAGCATCGCCAGTTGGCGAAGTTCCACCTCGACTGATCCAGCACAGTCGTTCCGGGGCACGCGGAGCGTGACCCCGGAATCTCGAGATTGTGGCGCGAGATCCCGGGTCTGCGCGCTGTGCGCGGATCCCGGAATGACGAAATTGGAGAGCGGCTCAGCATGTCCGACCTGTCCATGGTCAAGGCGCTGGTGTTCGATGTGTTCGGCACCGTCGTCGACTGGCGCACCAGCCTGATCAACGACTTCACCGCGTGGTCGAAGACCCGCGGCATCCAGGGCGACTGGACCGCGCTGGTCGATGGCTGGCGCGGGCTCTATGTCGGCTCGATGGACGAGGTCCGCAGGCATCCGGAGCGCGGCTACGTCATCCTCGACGTGCTGCACCGGCGCTCGCTGGAGACGCTCGTCGCCCAGCTCGGCATCACCGGCTTGACCGAAGCCGATCTCGATCATCTCACCCGTGGCTGGCACCGGCTGCATCCGTGGGCCGACGGTGTCGCCGGGCTGACCCGGCTGAAATCCAAATACATCATCGCGCCGCTCTCCAACGGCAATGTCGCACTGCTCACCAACATGGCGAAGTTCGCGGGTCTGCCGTGGGACCTCGTTCTCTCCGCCGAGCTGTTCCAGCACTACAAGCCCGACCCCGAGACCTATCTCGGCGCCGCGCGTCTGCTCGGTCTTGCGCCCGGCGAGGTGATGATGGTCGCCGCGCACAACAATGATCTCGAGGCGGCGCAACGCTACGGACTGAAGACCGCCTTCGTCGCCCGCCCCACCGAATACGGCCCGCTGCAGAGCCGCGACTTCGACGCCACCGGCGCCTGGGACATCGTCGCCGATGATTTCAACGGCATCGCCGACCGGCTCGGCTGCTGATCGTCCTGCCTCACGCGCCCGACACGATCACGCCGTACCAGCCGAGCCCCTTGTAGGTCTCGTAACCGGGCGTGGCGTGGAACGCGACCATGCGCCCGGAGATGTCCTGATAGAAGCCACTGCGCTTGCCATCGAGCTTCAGTGAAACGCGCTCGCTGAGAATGCCCTGACCGTCCGAGGATGCGATCACGCGCAGATTGGAATCCACCAGGAGCACGCGGGCCTTGTCGCTCTCGCTGACGCGCACGCCCTGAACGATGGCGCGCGCCTGCGCTTCCCAATCGAAATGGATCGCGAGCACGCCAAGCGGCTTGCCATGCGCCTTGCCGTCCTCGCGCACCGAGGCGCAATAGGTCGCGACCTGGGCGTTGCCGAGCAGCGGCTGGCACTCGACGTCGCCGGCGACGTAGTCGTCGCCCGAGCGCAAGCCCCGCGCCTCGCGAAACCATTTGGTGTCGGCGACGCTCTGGCCGACGACGTTGAAGCGGTCGGCGCGGCCGTTGGCGATCACCTTGCCGCTCGGATCGCACAGCCACAGATCGAGATAGACGGTGTAGGCGGAGAGAATCACCGCGAGCCGTTCGGAGACGTGCGTGACGCGGGCGGCATCGGGCGCGGCGGCGCAATCGACCACGGCGGAGTCGGTCGCCCACCAGCGGACGTCGCAGGTCCGCTCATACAGATTGCGGTCGATCAGTTCGATCGCGTTCAGCGCCAGATCGACCATGCGCTCGCCGCGGGCGCGTTCGGTCATGCGCTCGATCGAGCTCTTCAGATTGCCGGTGCGCGTCGTGAGCTGGCCCTCCAGCTCGCGCGCGATGGTCTCGACGAGTTGGCCGACGGCGCGCACCTCCTGGGCCACCACGGCGAAGCCTGCGCCTTGCGCGCCCACCCGCGAGCTCTCGATCAGCGCGTTCAGCGCCAGCATCTTCATCTGGTTGGTGATCTGCTGGATCGATTTGGTCTTCTCGCAGGCGATCTGATTGACCTCGCCGGTGAGCCGCGCGATCAGCGCCGAGACGTCGGTCTCGTTATCCTTGGGAGTCGTTTGTGCCGGAGCGGCGGAGGGCTGCGTCTTCAACTCGGGCGCGGTCAGCATCGGCAATGAACTCCATGTTGCCGCGCCTCCTGGTCGGCACGAAGAGGGCGGACAAATCGGACGTAATAATTGATTGAAATGTTACGGAGTTCGCCTAATGGCTGTTTAATGCACTCCATCGAACGCAGCTCTAATTTTAGGCAACCAGCCGTATATGGCGGCATTTCCCTGATTTCCTGTGAGTTCCGCCAAGTTCTGGGACGATTCTGGTGGGTTTCATGGATGGAACCTGCTGAGGCAGGCCAGTTGCTGTAGATTCGACTGCGTCCATTTCGAATCGCTGCGCTGCAAGCGAGGCCCCGCGCATCATGGCACCATCCGCCCTTGCACTGCCCCTGAGCGCCCCGCAGGCGTTCCTGGGCGTGCGGCTGTCGCTGACCAACAAATTGTGGCGCGACCGGCTGGATGCGCGCGGCGCGGCGCGCGCGCTTGCGATGGTGCAGCGCTATCAGTTGCCCGAGATGCTGGCGCGCGTGCTCGCCGGGCGTGACGTCGAGATCGACGCGGTCAACGACTTCCTCGATCCGACCATCCGCAAGCTGATGCCGGATCCGTTCACGGTGACGCAGATGGAGGCGGCGGCGCAGCGCATTGCCGACGCCGCGGTCAAGGGCGAGACGGTCGCGATCTTCGGCGACTACGATGTCGACGGCGCGACCTCGGCGGCGCTGCTCGCCTGGCATCTGCGCCATTGCGGGCTCGATCCGCTGATCCACATTCCCGACCGCATCTTCGAAGGCTATGGCCCGAACGTCGAGGCGATCCGCGCGCTGGCAAGCAAAGGCGCGACGCTGCTGGTGACGGTCGACTGCGGCACCACCAGCCTCGAGCCGCTGGCGGAGGCGCGGCGGCTCGGCATGTCCGTGGTGGTAATCGATCACCATCAATGCGGCGAGGAGCTGCCGGAGGTCGAGGCGCTGGTCAATCCGAACCGGCCGGATGATCTTTCCGGCCTCGGCTATCTCGCCGCGGTCGGGCTGACGCTGGTCACGCTGGTTGCGGTCAATCGCGAGCTGCGCGGCCGCGGCTTCTGGAGCAGCACGCGCCCGGAGCCGGATCTGCTCAGCATGCTGCATCACGTCGCGCTCGGCACCGTGGCCGACGTCGCGCCGCTGATCGCGCTCAACCGCGCCTTTGTCGCCAAGGGCCTGATCGCGATGCGCCGGCGCGACCATGTCGGGCACACCGCGCTGATGGATGTCGCCCGGCTCAACGGTCCGCCCGAAGCCTGGCATCTCGGCTTCATGCTGGGACCGCGCATCAATGCCGGCGGGCGCATCGGCCGCGCCGATCTCGGCGTGCGGCTGCTCCTGGAAAGCGATATCTCCGAAGCCGCGCGCATCGCCGCCGAGCTCGACCGGCTCAACAGCGAGCGCCGGATCATCGAGCAGCAGGCCGAAGCGCAGGCCGAAGCGGAGGCGCTGGCCTCGCTCGGGCTGGAGGACAAGGGCGCCGTCATCGTGACCGCATCCGAAGGCTGGCATCCCGGCGTGGTCGGGCTGGTCGCATCCAGGCTCAAGGAAAAGTTTGCCCGGCCGGCGTTTGCGATCGCGCTCGAGCCGGGCGGCATCGGCACCGGGTCGGGCCGCTCGATTCCGGGCGTCGATCTTGGCAAGGCCGTCCGCCACGCCGTGGAGCAGGGCATCCTGATGAAGGGCGGCGGGCACGCGATGGCCGCCGGCGTCACCTTGCGCAAGGAGCGGTTGGCCGAGTTTCGCGCCTTTCTCGAAAGCGCGCTCGCCGCCGACGTCGCCGACGCACGTCACGTCAACGAGATCCTGATCGACGGCGCCATCAGCGCGCGCGCCGCGACACCCGAGCTGGTCGCGACGCTCAATCGCGCCGGTCCCTTCGGCAGCGGCAATCCCGAGCCCATCGTGGCGCTGCCGTCGCATCAGCTGGTTTACGCCGACGAGGTCGGGCAGGCGCATCTCAAGCTGCGCTTCAAATCCGGCGACGGCGCCGCCGTGAATGCGATCGCATTCCGCAGCGTGGGCCAGAAGCTCGGCAACGCCCTGGTTCAGCATCGCGGCCAGATCCTGCACGTCGCCGGCACCCTCACCGTCGACCGCTACCAGGGTGTCGAGCGCGTGCAGCTGCGCGTGCTCGATGTCGCCGTGCCGGACCATGGGCCGGCGATGATCAGGTAGAGCAACATCGACGAGTCGTCCCGGACAAGCTGCGTGCGTCGTCGAAGCGCCGATCCTGACCCATATGCCGCAGCCGTTGTTGTGAGAACGAGATGCCCACCTCGATCGTGCCTCGAACTGCTCCCGGTAGGTATGGGTCCCGGCGCGGAGGCCGGGACGACATCGGAGTATGACGGCCGTCGCGCTTCCCATAATGCGCGCATGATTTCACATCCCGCCGCGCCATCGCGCCCGAGTGATGCATCGTCAAGGACCCTCCCGATGAAAGAGGGCGCAGGGAATGCCGGGTGAAGGCCTCACCCATGGCCCGCCTGCAAACAAAAAGCAGGCGGCAGTCACCACAGGCAAAGCCGTTTCAACCGGCATTCCCTGCGCGGAGGTCTTAACGCTTATACGCGATCTCCCCGGTGTCCGGCTTGTTAGCCACCGTCGCCCCCGGGATCATCATCTCCCAAGAGCTTGGCGCCAGCATCGGGGCGCCAGGACCACGCGATTTCACGTCCGCAACCTGCCGTTCGTCCGCGTACATCGAGCACGCTGCAACACGATCGCGGCCACCGCATCCCGCCCTCCACGTTCATGACGATCGCGAAACGTCCCTCTCATGAGGACGGGATGCGGATGTTATTTCCGATTTTCGGAACAAAAGCAAGCGGAAAGTTTAAGGGCGGGGCTGGCTGCGGCGGCCATCTGGCTGATGCTGCGGGTGAAAATAAAAAAAATGCAGCGGGGCATGTTGCGTCATCGAGCGGTGGAGATCCGCGGCCATGCAGACAGAGACATCGATGGCCGGTGACCTCTGTACCGTCCGTCGGTCTTGCTCTAGCATTCTCGACATCGGTTTTGTCGAGACGGGAATGAACGTGCCAATGCGACGTCCGCTTGCCGTGCTGGCAATCCTTGCGATGGGTTGGTCCTGGGCTCAGGCCGAGCCGGGACTGCATTGGCGGACGGCAAGCCCGGACGAGACGCCCTGGTCTGCACCGATCGCACGCGAGGTGCAGGAGTTTGCGGTCGAACAGAAGCCGACAGCGATCATGGTCGTGAGGGACGACGACATTGTTGCCTCGTTCGGCGATCTCGGTGCGAAGGTCAATGTCCGGTCCGTGCGCAAGAGTCTGCTCAGCGCGTTGTATGGCATCGCCGTCGAAGCCGGCCGGATCAACCTCGACAGCACGCTTGCCGCGCTCGAGATCGACGACGTTCCGCCGGGGCTTTCGCCGGCCGAGCAGACCGCGACGGTGCGTCAGCTACTGATGGCGCGCTCCGGGGTCTATCATCTCGCGTCCTATGAGACGGGGCAGATGAAGCAGAGGCGGCCGGCGCGCGAGAGCCATCCGCCGGGCAGTTTCTGGTACTACAACAACTGGGATTTCAACGCGCTCGGCACGATCTATCGGCAGTCCGTCGACGACGTGTTCGCAAGCTTCGACAGACGGATCGGCCGGCCGATCGGGATGGAGGATTTCTCCGCCGCAGACGGCGTGTACGTGAAGGAAGCCTCCTCGTCGCATCCGGCCTATGTGTTTCGGATGAGCGCGCGAGACCTGGCGAGGTTTGGCCTGCTGTTCCTGAACGGCGGACGCTGGAATGGGGCTCAACTGATCCCGCCGACATGGGTGACGGAATCGACCAGCCGTCTCTCGGACACCGAGCAGCCCGGACGGGGTTACGGCTATCTCTGGTGGACCTTCAGCAGCGTCCGATCCGGCATCAGCGGCTATTTTGCCTCCGGCTACGGCGGACAGCAGATCGTGGTCGTTCCCTCGAAGCACCTGGTGGTCGTCGAGCTGGTCGATCTGGCCGTGAATCGGACAGGCGTCCGAACGCAGCGCTTCCTCGATCTCGTCGGCAAGATCAGCGCGTCGGTTCCTTGAGCAGGACGTCGATGGCCCTGGCGATCAACCTCCGATGCGATTGATTGCGTCGTGTTTCCGCCGGTGCGGATCGTGGCCGAACGCAAGCTGCCGCTGCGACCGCGTAGGCGTTCGGTTCCCAGGGGAAAGGATGACGTCAATCGCGTCGGATGCTAGCGCCAGGACGGCTTCGGCAGATGATCGGGACTGAATTTTGCCGTCGGCCGGGGCGCGGGCGGAGATGGGGCGTCGTCGGACGCCGAGAACAGCAGCAACGCCTCGAACGGCACGTCGGGTGCTTCCGCGGCATAACCGGTGCACGTGACGGGCGTGCCTCTGCAGCATCCTTCGAGGCTGAGCGTCAGCTCGTCCGGGCCGAACAACGACGGCTGTCCCGGGGCATGGCGCTTCGTCCTGATGATGGCGGTGAAACGATCGCCATGGGCCTCGTAGCTTCCGGCATAGCTCAGCACGGTGTCGCCGCCGCACACCTTGCCGCCCACCAGCTCGACGATCCCGGTTCCCTGGCCTTTGGGGGTCCTGAACCAGGCCGAATAAGTGCCTTCCTTGATCATCTGCCGCAGATCCCATCGTTGGGTGGGCGCATCGTTGTGCGACCCAAATTAAGGGAAGGTGAAAACGATCGCCAGAACAGGCCGGGAACCCGGAATTTGTTCGTATACGAATGGTGGGGGGCGCAGCAGCGCATATCTCTGTGGCCTCTGCACGCCGCGCCTCGCGTGGCCGCGCCCTGTCGCGCATCGCGAGTCCCGTCATTCGCCTCAAGAAAATCATTCGAATGGACGTCGGTCCGCGTATAAGGAATGAGACCAAGGCCTACTCAAGGACCATCTGATGCCGTCCGAACCCCGCTCGCCGCGTCTGGCCGTCCTGATCGACGCCGACAATGCCTCCGCCAAGATCGTCGACGGGCTGTTCGAGGAGATCGCCAAGATCGGCGAGGCGAGCGTGCGCCGGATCTATGGCGACTTCTCCAGCCCGCGCTCGAGGCCGTGGGCCGATACGCTGGCGCGCCACGCGATCGTGCCGCAGCAGCAGTTCGCCTACACGACCGGCAAGAACGCCTCCGACATCACGCTGGTGATCGATGCGATGGACCTGTTGCATAGCGGACGCTTCGACGGCTTCTGCCTGGTGTCGTCCGACAGCGACTTCACCCGGCTGGCGGCGCGCATCCGCGAGCAGGGCATCGACGTGTTCGGCTTCGGCGAGCAGAAGACGCCGGAGAGCTTTCGGCAGGCCTGCCGCAGGTTCATCTACACGGAGAATTTGCGCAGCGACGCGGCGAGCAGCAAGGACGCGGACAGCGCTGCGGCGCCGAAGTCGCTGCTGCCGATCAGCGCGGCGACGCCGATGATCAAGAAGGTCATCACGCAGATGGAGAGCGAGGACGGCTGGGTCGCGCTCGGCGAGGTCGGCAAGCAGCTCTCCAACCTGGTCTCCGACTTCGATCCACGCACCTATGGCTGCCGCAAGCTCAGCGACCTCGTGCGCAAGACGGGCGGCTTCGAGATCGAGGAACAGTCCAAGGGCGGCGGCTCGGTGCGCATCCGCGTGAAGGCGGCGAGCGCGTCGCAGCCCAAGGCGCGGGCGTCGAGGTCCGGCCACCGCGAGGCGACGGCCAAGCCGTGATCACGCCTGCGCGTGTTGACATCAGGTTGGGTATCTCGCTGCCTGCAACAATGGCGCTGGATTGTAAGATTTGACCGAGCAGAAGTTCGGACCCGTCGCAACAAATCAGGGTTCGTGGGCTAACTTCGCTCCCGCGCTTGCCTAATAATCGGTAGAGACTTTTCGATGTCGTCTAGATCATAAACTGAAACCAAAACTCCTCCCTCGTAAACGGCATTCACGATAAATTTAAATTCCGACGTATCTCGCGCAATTGATAGGGGGTCATCCACTTCATTAAATTCAAGGTTGAGCAATAATGTCAGCCGATTTTTTCTTGGCAAAACTTCGAGAAAGAAGTCGGGTCCATGATAGCTAATAGATTTATCCTCAGCTAACTCAATAATGTTGTTATCGATTTCTTTGAGTTTCGTACGAAGAACGTCGAATAAGTATTTCGCGTGCTGAGTCATGGGTATCTTGCCCACATCTTGCTGCAACGATTGCGCTCTCATTTCTTTCTCTCTTGCAATGTCAACCAGGCGCTGGTCGACGGTCAAGGAAGGCCAGATAGAAAGTGCTTCCGTTGCTAGCTTCTTTCCTCTTTTCTCCATTTCTTCAGATGTCCAGACGGACTGATCTCGGATAAACCGATTGAGTCGAACTGAGCTTTCCTCGAATCCGCCTCTGATCGTTTTCTTTTCGGCGAAGGGGCGATCGGAATAAGTGCTGTTGTACCCGGTGAGAGTTAGATTCCCAAGGCGATGAACCCATTGGCGCTGGATTTCGCGCCAGTTGTCTCCGAGCATTTTGCGCCATTCGAGCGAGAGCTTCGGATTTTGAGGCATTACATGTTCGATCGAATATCCACTCGTGTCGGTCGGCTCTCTGTTCCTATTATTCTCTAGTCTATCAAGGAGATCGAAGCAGACGCGCTTTCCGTAAATATCCCGTTCTTCCAAGGCGTTCCTGAATTCTTCGTTGTCGGGAAATCGATATGCATCACGCTGCAATGCCAGGCCGACCAGAAGAGATTCAAGTGGGCGGGATGGATCGATACGATAGGCCAGGTTCGCAAAAACCTGCCAGTAACCTCGGGTTTGTTCGCCGCAAATTGCACGGCGAAAGACGTAGCTATCAAGCAATTCGACGGCTCTAACGAAGTCGGATTCAACTAAGCTCCCTGCATCGTGACACGCATAAAGGCGCATGATCAACGTGGCGGGTACATCGACCTGCTTGCGTAAGTTAGAAAAGGGCTGTTTCAACGGACCGGGCGTGTCGGTCCCGATACTAAAGGCTGCATGATATCGAGCAAACGTTAGAAGCTTCTGCAAAAACGTGCCTAGCGCAAACGTATCTGTTCCGATGGAGCTGAATTCTCGCCTAAACGCTGAATATATGTTCTCGGTCTTTTCTTGTTTACTTGCTTGTGTATGTAGAGCTAGAAAATCGCGGACGAAAGCATCAAAGGTTTTTTCGGACCCGCGAAATAGATTTTCGATCTTGCACCAATACTGGTCGTAGAAGCGGGTCTGGTCCTGCTCTTGCAGGCGCATCAGGATAAAGTTGCGGATTAGATCGGACTGACTAAGGTCCATGCCTGTCGAATTTAAGCTCTCAAAGATCAGCTGTGGATCGTCGACCCCTCTATCCAACGTCACGTCAACGATGATCAGTCGGCCGATGCCTCGATATACGGTATCTGGATCAGAAGACTTGAGTTGTTCCTTAAAGAACTCGTAGTTGTCGCGGATTCGGTCTGATGAGTCGGCTGGTAACTCGGCTTCGTCGAGCAGGGCGCGAAGCGTGGCTTGATCACGCCGTCTTAGTACGAGTTTATGGTGGCGTGGACCGTCCTCCTGAAGGTTCTTAAGAAAATACGCATCCACTCGTCTGGCGGTTGGGCCTTCGTCTGCCCCGCTCCAGTTGCTTTCCTTTATATGATCGCGTAGCGCAACAAGGAGCAGAATCAACGTTGTTACGCGCTGTTGTCCATCCACAAGAAGCCACCGCGTAAAGCCTGCAGAAGAATCGCCTGTCGAAATATAAACGACAGACCCTAGAAAGTGTCCACGCTCGCTGGGATCGGCGGCGATCGCAACCAAGTCCTTCCAAAGCTGCTCGCACTGCGTCTCGGTCCAACTGTAGTCTCTTTGGAATACGGGGATTACGAACTGGGTGATGCCGTTTATGATCTTTGTGAATGGTCGATCGATTGCCTTCATGGAATTGTCCGTGCTCATGAAAATGGATTGTGACGCAGCCATTTTGTCGAGGCGGTGGGCATGCGGCAATCAAAAATGGCTCGTACAAAAAAATAAAAGTAGAGGTGGTTTGCGCACTGGAGTGCGAGCGCTTACCCGCCCTGTCTGAGCTTCGCCAGCACCTTCAAGCCGCCATAGCCGTCGGCGGGGGTGATACCGGCCTTGGCCTGGAAGTCGCGGATCGCTTTCATGGTGTCGTTGCCGACGCGGCCGTCGGTGCCGCCGGTGTCGAAGCCAGCTGCGGTCAGGCGCTTCTGCATCTCCTGCACCTCGGCCAAGGTCAGCGCGCGCTCGGAGCCGGGGAAGGGCTGCAGGAACGGCGGTGCCCCCAGGATGCGGTCGCCGAGATGGCAGATCGCGAGCGCGTAGCTCATGGCCGGATTGTAGGACTTCACCGAGTAGAAGTTCGGGCCGAGCAGGAAGGCGGGGCCGCCTGCGACCGGGATCCAGAGCTGCGCTGACGCATTGGGCTGCGGGAACGGCTGGCCGTCGGCGCGGGTGACGCCGGCCGCCTGCCACGCCGCATAGCTGCGACTGCCAGACATGTTGCCGGGCGCGCGCACCTCGTAGCCCCAGTGCTCGCCGCGGTGATATTTGCCGCGGTTGACGAGATAGCGCGCGGTCGAGCCGAGCGCGTCGTCGGGCCGGCCGAACGGGTTGATCTTGCCGTCGCCGTCATAGTCGAAGCCGACATTGAGCCAGACCTCGGGCATCCATTGCGTGTGACCCATGGCGCCGGCCCAGGAGCCGCGCATCTCCTCCGGCGTGCTCCAGCCGTGGTCGACGATCTTCAGCGCATTGGTGAGCTCGGTCTCCCAATAGGCCTTGCGCCGCGGCTCGTTCCAGGCGAGCGCGGCGAGCGCCGGAAACACCGGGCGCATGTGGTTCTGCTGCACCAGGGGATCGCCGAACGCGGACTCGACGCCCCACAGCGCGAGAAGCGTACCGCGCTCGACGCCAAAGTCCTTCTCGATGCGGGCGAACAGCGCCTCGTTCTTCTGCAGCGCGATCTTGCCGTTGATGACGCGCCAGTCGGAGACGCGACGGTTGATGTATTGCCAGAGCTGCTCCTTGAACTCCGGCTGGTTGCGCATCTCCTTGAACACGGTCATGTCGGGCTCGAGCCGTGCCATGACGCGGGTCCAGGTGGCCTGCGAGATGCCCTTGGCAAGCGCGCGGGCGCGAAAGCCGTCGCGCCAGGTCTCGAATTCGGCTGGGGCAGCCGCTACCGGCAGCGCGGGGACGAGCAGCGCGGCAGCGCCAAAGCCGGAGCGGAGCAAGGCGCGGCGGGTCATGGAATCGGGCTGGGTCATGGCGCCAGTCTACCCGGTAAGGGCGGGGCGCGGCAAAGCCTTGGGAGCGGCGGGAACCCGCTAGGCGCCGTGGAGGTCGGCGGCGACGTGCGCCAGCCAGCGGCGGATGGTCGCGAGCTCGCTCCGTTTCAAGCCGCGGGCAAGCCTGCGCTCGATGATGGTGGCCTGCCGGCGCGCCTTGGCCAACAGCGCCAGCCCGCGGCGCGTCAGGCTCCATCGCAGCATCCGACCATGGACGGGATGCGGCGTGCGCTCGATGGCGCCGTCGCGTTCGAGATTGCCGATGATCACGTTGACGGTCTGCGGCGTCAGCAGCGCGACGCGGGCGAGGTCGGCGCCGGACAGCCCGGGATAGGCCTTCAGCATCGTCAGCACCACGAATTGCGGATGGGTCAGCCCGGTTGGGATGAGCGCGCGGTCGAGCGACAGCCGCGCCGCGGCCTGCGCCTGGCGCAGCAGATAGGCGAGGTAGCCATCCTCGCCGCGCTTGCCCTCGCCGGGCGATGGCGGGCGGGCCGCCGTCCTGGGTCGAGTCCGGGTTTGACTCCTGGGCCGACGCGCGGGGCCGGCCTTTCGCGGCGCTCGCGCGGTCGTCAATTCCGGTGCCTTGCGCATATCATCAGAGCCCTGATAAGTTGTCAGACATCTGATAACACGAGAGACAGGCCCATGTCACATGCGCGAAGCGAGTACACCGCGTTCCGGAGCCAGGCGCCGGAGCTTTACGATGCCATCCTTGCGGTGAGTCAGCAGGCGGCGAAGGCCGGCCTCGACAAGCAGTTGCTCGAACTCGTCAAGATCAGGGCGTCGCAGATCAACGGCTGCGCATTCTGCGTGCAGCATCATGTGCTGCTGGCCGAGAAGCTCGGCGTGTCCGCCGACAAGATCAATCTCGTCGTGGTGTGGCGCGAGGCGCCGCAATTCTCGGCCCGCGAGCGCGCGGCGCTGGCGTTCACCGAGGCGCTGACCACGCTGCAGGGCGGCGTCAGCGACGAGGTCTATGCTCAGGCCCGGGCCGAATTCTCGGAAACGGAGCTGGTGTTCCTGACGTCGGCGGTCGGCGTGATCAATCTCTGGAATCGCTATGGCGTCGCCTTCCGCTGGACGCCGGCGGAGCGGCCGGTGCGGGCGGCCTCGTGAGTTGTCCGGAACCGCAGCACGGCCCGGCGGGTTATACGCGGGAGGCAGAGGAGGCGCGCATGACCGGGACGGACGAACCGCTCAAGCCGGAGGATTTTCCGCTGGAAGCCGACAAGGAGCGCGTGCAGCGCCAGGACGGCAAGCCGATCGCAACGACGAAGAACGAGGCGATGGCGCAAGAGATTGCGGATCGTCTCAACGCCGAGGAGCACCGCCGCGAAGAGGACAAGTGGTCGGCATGACTTCTTGCTCCTTGGCCGTCTCCTTGGAGTTGCAAGAGACACATGCCGCTTGCAGTCAGCTCGAACCGATCAGCAAGGGGGCTGCGCTCAAAACGGATTCGCCGGCTGCGCCCGCTGGGGACCTTCCGGCTTCGGCTCGACCGCGAGGCTGGGGTCGGTCGGCATCACGCGCGCGCCGGCGGCGCGGGCGACCTGGCCGGTCATCGAATGCCGTGCCGCCTCGGCGGACTTGATTTCCGGCGGATGCCAGCGGTCGCGCACCAGCATCGTCAGCGCGCCCACGCAGAGCAGCGCAATCGCGGTTGAAACGAGCGCGGGTCCGGCTCTGCGATGCGGGTTGGCTGTCATCATCTGCGATCCTCCTGACCAGACAACCCGGAGCGGTGGGTCTCGGTTCCGGGCCCGCCGGCGATCAGTTCCGGTCGCGCCCTGCGGCGGCGTCGGCCGCTGGTCCGAGCGGTGACGATCCGAGTGCGCCGGTCGTCGACGGCGGCGACGCGGCGATCTCCTCCAGCCCGACCTCGCGGCCGCGGCCGCCGATCAGGCGCTCATAGGCTGTGATCAGCGTCACGTAGGGATTGACCCAGATCCAGCCGTCGCGCGTGAACAACTGGACGTCGAAATGCAGATGGCGCGTGGTGCCGTTGGGATGGTCGAGATAGTTCGAGACCACGCCGATCGGCTCGCCCTCGCGAAGGCTGCGGCCGTTGAGCAGGCCGTCGGCATCCATCGCCGCGGGGTTCATGTGCATGTAGCGGAAGCGGATGTGCTCGGTGCCGCTGTTGACCTGCACCGTCACCGCCTGCTGCCGGGTCGAGCGGATCACGACGCCGTCGCGCACGGCGAGCACGCGCTGCCGCCACGGGTTGCAGCCGTCCGCGCCGTCGCGGCGCACAGGGCAGGCGCCCGGCCTGAGATCCTGGCCCTGATGGCCGAAGCCGCTGGCGCACTGCCCGACGTTGAAGCTGCGCGCCTCGCAGAAATTGTCGCGCCAGGGATACTGGCTCCATGGCTGGTCGAATTTGTCGCTCGCGCGCCGGCGGCCGAACGACTGCGAATGCACATAGGCCGGCGCATCCAGCGGATAGCGGATTTGCGAATAGACGGTGCGGTCGGCCCGCCCGCTCCGGCCGCGTCCGCCGCTGTTGGCGACGATGTCGCCAACAGGCCGATAGGTGAAATCGGCATCCAGCGTGAGCGGGCGCTCGGCGGCGAGCGGCGCGATCTCCGGCGGGATTCGCGACGGCTGTCCGCCGGCGATGCGCAGCGCCTTGAGAAAGCGTTCGGCGATGGGATAGGCCTCGCGGCAGGCGAGCCGGCGCGGCCGCGGCGCGCTGTCCAGGCACTGGATCGAGACCACGTAGGGCACGCCGAAGCGCGTGAAGGCGTAGCGGACATAGCCCTCGCGGATGAAGCGGCGCAGATCGGGATATTGCGCTGACAGCGCCTTGACGCCTTCGCCCTTGCCGCCGGCGGGATCGGCGACATCGTAGGTGAGGAGCGAGCCGGTGATCTGGATCTCGACCGGCTTTGCGAAGACGCGCGGCGGAAGGCCGGAGGTCATCTCCGGCGGCAGCGAGAACACGGCGTCGTAGCCGGACGGGCCGGCATCGAACAGGTCGGTCTGGAAGTCGGCCTGATAGCGCGGCAGATCGCGCGCCGCGATGGCGGCGCTGCGGCGCGCAGCGAGATAAGACGTGGCGTCGAACGGCAGCAAAACAGGGACCGGACTGCGTCCGATCCCCGTGAAGATGGTCGAGGTCACGCCGTTGAGCTGGACCAGCGCGGGCCTGCGCCGCGCATCGCCGGCCGAAACGCTGCTCCGGTGCGCGGACAGAGCGAAGTCGGCAGCGACCTCGGGCGCCGCGTTGAGTTCGGAGCGGAGCTGCTCCAGCGCCGCGCGCCAGTCGGCGCGGTTGATGGTGAGGGCGGGCGGAGCAAAGTCATCGGCCGCGCGCGTCGTGGACGGCGCGGCCAGCGTGATGATCGCCGCCAGGGCGGCGATGAGTGTGATGACCCGTGCCCCCAAATCCCCCCGCGCCCCCCGGCGTCAGATCCTCGAGATGCCTCAGTCCTTGGCGCGCTCGCAGTAGGAGCCGTCCTCGGTCATGACGACGATGCGGGTGCCGACCGTGATGTGCGCCGGCACGCCGGTGCGAACGCCGTTGGAGAGCACCGCCGGCTTGTAGGACGACGACGCGGTCTGGCCCTTGGTGACCGGCTCGGTCTCGACGACCTCGAGCGTGACGCGCTGCGGCAGCGTGATCGCCACCGGGACCACGTCGTGCATCGACAGCTTGACCGTCATGTTCTCCTGGAGATAGGCGGCCTGGTTGCCGACCACGTCCTTCGGCACCTGGACCTGGTCGTAGGTCTCCGGGTTCATGAAGTGGAAGCCGTCCGCATCCTCGTAGAGGTACGTGAAGTTGCGCTCCTCGATCGTAGCCTTCTCGACCTGGTCGGTGGTCTTGAAGCGCTCGGAGATCTTCACGCCGTCGCTGATTCGGCGCATTTCGATCTGGCTGACCGGGGTGCCCTTGCCGGGATGGATGTTCTCGGCGGTCACGACGACATAGAGCTTTCCATCTTGCTCAATGACGTTACCCTTGCGAATAGAGCTGGCGATGACTTTCAAAGCTGTTTTCCTGACACTGAAAAGGGGGCGCCGGACAAAGCCGGGGCGCCACGCGACGCGGAATGCGGTTTCGGGCGGCAACATACTGATTTTGTCCGGGGTTGCCAGTCTTTTGCGGCCCGAACGGGCGACCTCCTGATGTCCCGGGAGCCCGCGCCTTCGCCGTGGTGGTCGCCGCAGCGGCACGCCGATGTCAGGCCGTTCCTGCTCGCCCGGACCGCCATCACCAGGGCGTTGCGGGCCTGGTTCGACGAGCAGGGGTTTACCGAGGTCGAGACCGGCATCCTGCAGGTGTCGCCGGGCAACGAGACCCATCTGCACGCACCGCGCACCGACCTGACGGCGCCGGACGGGACCCGGCACCGGCGGTATTTTCGAACCTCGCCGGAATTCGCCTGCAAGAAGCTGCTGGCGGCCGGGGAGCGGCGGATCTTCGAGTTCGCCCGCGTGTTCCGCGACCGCGAGCGCGGCGACCTGCATCTGCCGGAATTCACCATGCTGGAATGGTATCGGGCGGAGGTGCCCTACGACGCGATCATGGCCGACACGGTCGTGGTGATCGCCCATGCGGCTCAGGCGACCGGAATCCGGCGGTTCGCCTTCCGTGGCCGCACCGCGGATCCCTTCGCCGAGCCAGAGCTGCTGACGGTTGCCGGCGCGTTCGCGCGCCATGCCGGGATCGACCTGCTCGCGACCATCCGCGACGGTGCGGGCGACCGTGGGGCGCTGGCCCAGGCCGCCGCCGGCAAGATCCGGATCAGCGACGACGACACCTGGTCGGACCTGTTCAGCAAGGTGCTGGTCGAGCATGTCGAGCCGCATCTCGGGCAGGGTCGGCTCACGGTGCTCCATGAATATCCGGCGCCGGAGGCCGCGCTGGCGCGGGTGGCGGCCGACCCCCGCGTCGCCGAGCGGTTCGAGGTCTATGCCTGCGGCGTCGAGCTCGCCAACGGCTTCGGCGAGCTCACCGACGCCGCCGAGCAGCGCCGCCGCTTCGAGCAGGAGATGGCCGAGAAGGAGCGCCGCTATGGCGAGCGCTATCCGCTCGACGAGGACTTCCTCGCCGCCGTGGCCGCGATGCCGCAGGCGAGCGGCGTGGCGCTCGGCTTCGACCGCCTGGTGATGCTGGCGGCCGGCGCCACCAGGATCGATCAGGTGGTGTGGACGCCGCCGGCAGGTGAGCGATGAACAGGATCGAACGTCCGACCACGTTGCGCAGCGCCGAGGATCTCGTCGCGCAGGGCTTGGCTGACGCGGCGGACCAGCCGGCGCTGGCGCGCGTGGCGCAGCGCTATGCCGTGGCGGTGACGACGCATCTCGCCGACCTGATCGACGTCGACGATCCGAATGATCCGATTGCGCGCCAGTTCGTGCCCAGCACGGATGAGCTGAAGGCCGCGCCTGGCGAGCGCGGCGATCCGATCGGCGACGATTCGCATGCGCCGGTGCCGGGCATCGTGCACCGCTATCCCGATCGGGTGCTGCTCAAGCTGGTGCATGTCTGCGCGGTCTATTGCCGCTTCTGCTTCCGTCGCGAGATGGTCGGGCCCGGCAAGGACAATGCGCTGTCGGAGGAGGCCTATCGCGCGGCGCTCGACTACATCCGCGCACATGACGAGATCTGGGAGGTGATCCTCACCGGCGGCGATCCGCTGATGCTGTCGCCGCGGCGGCTGAAGGAGATCATGGCCGATCTCGCCGGCATCGATCACGTCAGGATCGTCCGTATCCACACCCGTTTGCCGGTCGCCGATCCCCAGCGCATCACGCCGGCGCTGGTTGACGCGCTGAAGGCGCCGGGCGCAACGACCTGGATCGCGCTGCATGCCAATCATCGGCGCGAATTGAGTCCGCCGGTGCGCGCGGCCTGCGCGCGGCTGATCGATGCCGGCATTCCCATGGTCAGCCAGTCGGTGCTGCTGCGCGGCGTCAATGATGACGCGGCGACCCTGGAGGCGCTGATGCGCGGCTTCGTGGAGACCCGCATCAAGCCGTATTACCTGCACCATGGCGACCTCGCGCCGGGCACGGCGCATCTGCGCACCACGCTGGCGCAAGGGCAGGCGCTGATTCGAACGCTACGCGGCCGGGTGTCCGGCCTGTGCCAGCCCGACTACGTGCTCGACATTCCCGGCGGCTACGGCAAGGCGCCAGTGGGGCCGCAATACCTCACTGCGGATGAAACTGTTGAGCAGGATCATGCGGCAGCTGCGCAAACGCGCTATCGTGTGATTGACTATTGCGGTGAGGCGCACCTCTATCCGCCCGCCGCGGGATGAAGTGTCCTGCCGATTCCGCTGACACGGAGGAGCAACATGAAGAAATTTGCGATCGCGATGGGGCTCCTGATGGCCGTCACCGATGGCATCGCGCTGGCGCAGAGCGGCAGCGGCTCCTCCGCCGGCACCGGATCGAAGAGCGGCATGCCGCCGCAGGCGCCGGTCGGCCATCGTCAGGTGCGCCCCAGCGACCTGCCGAAGGCCGAGCAGGCCGAGGACAATTCGATGAGCGGCACGACCAAGGAAGACCGCGAGCTCGATCGCAAGATCAAGGGCATCTGCCGCGGCTGCTGAGCGCGATCTGCGGCGCGCCCGACGCGCGCCGCTTGATCGGTCGTGAGTGTTACGCCGAGCGCTCACGCGGGGAGTTGCGAAGCGCCGCACGCCGGGCGGCGACGGCTTCGGCGAGCTGCTCCAGCACCTCCACCGTCGTGTCCCAGCCGATACAGCCGTCGGTGATGCTCTGGCCGTAGGTCAGTGCCACGCCCGGCTTGACGTCCTGGCGTCCCGCGATGAGGTGACTCTCGATCATCACGCCCATGATGCGCTGCTCGCCTGCGGCGAGCTGGCGGCCGACGTCGGCGGCGACCAGCGGCTGGTTCTCCGGCTTCTTGCTCGAATTAGCATGGCTGGTGTCGATCATCAGCCGCGCCGGCAGTCCGGACTTGATCAGCTCGGCCGCGGCCTGCTCGACATGGGCGGCGTCGTAATTGGGGCCGCTGCCGCCGCGCAGGATGATGTGGCAGTCCTCGTTGCCGGTTGTGGCCGCAATCCCCGAACGGCCGCCCTTGGTCACCGCCATGAAATGGTGCGGGTGGGCCGCGGATTTGACCGCATCAGCGGCGATGCGGATGTTGCCGTCGGTGCCGTTCTTGAAGCCGACCGGGCACGACAGGCCGGAGGCCAGCTCGCGGTGGATCTGGCTCTCGGTGGTGCGCGCGCCGATCGCGGCCCAGGCGACGAGGTCGGCGATGTACTGCGGCGTCGTCATGTCGAGGAATTCGCATCCCGCCGGCAGGCCGAGATTGTTGACGGCGGACAGCACGCTGCGCGCGAGCCGCAGGCCCTTGTTGATATCGAAGGAATTGTCGAGGCCGGGATCGTTGATCAGGCCTTTCCAGCCGACGGTCGTGCGCGGCTTCTCGAAATAGACCCGCATCACGATTTCGAGGCGGTCGGCGAGGCGTTCGCGCAAGGCGGCGAGGCGGCCGGCATAGTCGATCGCCGCGTCGGGATCGTGGATGGAGCAGGGGCCGACGATGACCAGCAGGCGGTCGTCGCTGCCGGTCAGGATAGCGTGGATCGCATTGCGCGCGGCCATCACCACACGGGTGGCGGTGAGGGTGCGGGGGATTTCACCCATCACCTCCGCCGGCAGGCTCAATTCCTTGATTTCCTTGATACGAAGATCGTCTGTTGTGCTCAGCACAGCGGGCTCCTGGGTCTCTTGGGTGGGCACCTGCCGGCAATAAAAAAGCCGCCAGGTCTGGCGGCTCGTTCGGATATCTTGCTGCAATGTGTCAGATTGAGCGCGATCCTCCCGCCGCCAGCGAGCTGTCGTAGCTAAAGTACCAATAAAAGCTGGTGGCGGCGTTGATCATGCCCATCCTATAGCGGCCGCGCGGCCGCTTGTCATCCCGAAAATCGAGCCCTCCGGCGTCAACCGTTGCGCGCGGCGAGCGCCATGCCGATCATCGACAGCCCGCCGAACAGCAGGTTGATGCCGACCAGCAGACCGATCGCCCACAACGCCGTGCCGGGCAGACCGGAAATGATGATGCCGGCGATCGCGATGTCGACCACGCCCGAGATTGCCAGCCACGACCAGCGCCCGGACAGCTCGCGGCGGTGCTCCAGCGCATACATGATGGTGGCGACGCCTTCTGCGAGAAAATAGACGCCGATCACGATCGTTAGCGTCACCGTCCCCTGGACCGGCTGCGCCACCAGGATGACTCCGGCGACGATGGCGAGCACTGCCGACAACAGCGACCACCAGAAGCCGGGCATGCCGCGGGCCCAGAAGGTGAGCGCGAGTCCCGCGATGCCCGAGATCAGGAACATCCAGCCGAGGAAGATCGTGACCGCGAGGCTTGCCAGCGGGGTGAGGATCATCGCGAGCAGGCCGAGAACGGCGAGCAGGATGCCCTCGATCAGGAAGGCCTTCCAATGCGCGCGCACGGCTGCGCCCATCTGCGACTTCATGCGCTCGAGCTCGGGCGGAATCGTATCCTGGGGAAGGGTCATGATCGTCACTCCGGGCAAGCTCACGCGCTTAACGCCGCGGCCGCCTGCCCACGCACATGGTGAGGACCTGCGGCCCGGACAAGCGCGCAATGCGCATTTGGTTGCTCTGCCGGCCCCGCGATGCCGGGATTATGCCGTCGTCCGAATCCGGTTGCGACCGAAAACATAGATCGTCGTTGTGACAATCAGAAGGGCCATCCCGACGATGATCGCGGTGAGACCGAGGGGAACCAGAACCGCGGCGACATTGCGGTCAGGGTTGAGCAGCCAATGCCGGATGGAGGTCAGCACGAATCCGAGCCCGACGAAGCCGGCGGCGCCGCCGAGCAGGAGCAGCGCCCACATCCTGCGCAGCTGGCTCAGCCTTGCCCGCGCCACCTCGGTGCGCGGCGTGTGGTGATGGGCGACCCGGCGCACCAGCCGCACGGCAAGGGCGATCGACGAGAACCCGATCAGCACGCTGATGCCGCCGAGCCAGAGGCGCGCGGCGGTGTCGAGGGTCGATGCCCGCTGCAGCAACAGCAATGGATAGTCGAAGGCCGCATGCAGCATCACGGGTGCGGCCAGCACCAGCGCCCAGCTCGACAGCCGCGCCCCTTCGCGATTGTGGCGGTTGGCGCCAAGCGCCGTACTGGTGCGGGCGATCGCGAGATAGGCACCGGCAATGATGCCGAGCGCGCCATGAAACGGCACGGTGAGCACGCTGCGCAGCACCGCCAGCGAGCGCCACATCTCGGCATGCTGGACGAGATAAGCCAGGTTCTCGTAAGCCGCGAAGCCGAGCCCGACGGCGGCACCGTAGAATACCGTGTCCATGGCATTGCCGACCTGCCGGCGCCGCGACCACAGCGCGGCGATCACCGCGACCTTGGCGAGCTCTTCCGGCAAGGCGACGCCAAAAAGGGCCCGGACCGCCTGGGCGATCCAGGGATTCTCCAATGTCAGCCCGACATGCTGGAACGGCGTCCTGATAATGCCGAGCAGGAGCACGCTGGCCGCCCCGAGCAGGAAGGCGGTCCAGATCTTGAGCGGAGGGCCTGAATTGTCACCGGCGGCGACCACCAGCCAGAGGATCAGCAGCGCGGGCGCGATCGCGGCGGTGCCGATCACGGTCGCGAGGGCTTCGAGAAGGTTCATTTGCGATGGCAAGTAAGCCATGGTCTCCGATCATCCAATGCGGCGGGGCCGAACCGACCCTCCACCACCCGCGCGGAGAATGGATTTGACATCGGTCCGTGGCCGCACGGCAAGATCTACATGTCGGCAGAATGAGCCGCCCTTCAAGGGAAAGAACCCCGTCCGGGGGCTCGATTGGGGGAGGGACCGCTGCAGGGCCGAGTGCAGCCGCCGTCGGCTGCCGCCCGGCTGGTCTCAACGGGGCCGGGAGGCTCTCGGCGCCGTCGCATCGCCGCCGCGCACCGGGGCCTCCTGGCGCGGTTCGACCGGGGTCCAGGCGTCGGTGCGGGAGGTGGTTGGCGCCTGGGCGGTCGTCGGCGTTTCCACGCAGCTCAATCGTGGTGTCGGGTCGGCCACACGCCGGCATTCCAGACCTTCAGCGAAAGCGGCCTGACTGATCGCGCACGCAACCAGAACAATCGAAAGAACTCTCATGGTGCCCCTCGGAGCAGGCTTGGGTCGCCCGTGATGCAGGCTCGACTCGGTCGTGCCATTCGATGATGCCCAGCTTGGCCGCAAAAGCGTGCAAATATTTGACCATTCTCGCCGTCATTCAAAAATTCTTCCGAAATTCGCGCGTGCATTCCATGAGTTGCAAGCGATGCGAGCGTTTTTCGCTGGCGCAAACGCGAAGCCCTTTCGCTCCGTTGCGGTGCCAAGGCGCGGCAGCCGGCGCCGAACTGCCATTTGCCCCCAGCTTGCTCGGCATGGGCGGCCGGGCGGGCTTGATGCGGCGAAGGGATCATGGTCGGTTGCCGCGATGAATTCGCCGTCTTGGTCAGCTTCCGACAGAGCCTGTGGTCCACGCTATCGCCGTGGCTGGGTCGACGACGCCGTGGCGGCCATCGAGGCCGACCAGTGCCGGACCGCCGACACGCACTTGATCCGGCTGATCGTGCCCGCGCTCGCCGGCATCGACATCTACCTGAAGGACGAATCGACCCACCCGACCGGGAGCCTCAAGCATCGGCTGGCCCGATCGCTGTTTCTCTATGCGCTTTGCAACGGCCACATCCGGGAAGGCACGCCCGTGGTCGAGGCCTCCTCCGGGTCGACAGCGGTATCGGAAGCCTATTTCGCGCAGATGATCGGCGTGCCGTTCTACGCGGTGATGCCGCGCACCACCTCGGAAGAGAAGATCGCCGCGATCACGCATTACGGCGGCAATTGCCATCTCATCGATGACGGCCGGTTTCTCTATGCCGAGGCGGCCGCGCTCGCGAGCCGGCTCGGCGGCCATTACATGGACCAGTTCACCTTCGCCGAGCGCGCTACCGACTGGCGCGGCAACAACAACATCGCCGAGTCGATCTTCAACCAGTTGCAGGGCGAGCGCCGTCCGCTCCCGGAATGGATCGTGATGGGCGCGGGCACCGGCGGCACGTCGGCGACGATCGGCCGCTATCTGCGCTACCGCCGGCATCCGACGCGGCTGTGCGTCGCCGATGTCGAGCATTCGGCCTTCTTCGACGCCTTCTGCAACGGCGACAGCGCCCGGACGTGCGAACGGCCGTCGCTGATCGAGGGCGTCGGCCGTCCGCGCTGCGAGCCATCCTTCGTGCCGGGGGTCGTGGATCGCATGATGAAGGTGCCGGATGCCGCCTCGGTCGCGGCGATGAACGTCCTGACGCGGCGGCTGCGCCGGCCGGTCGGCGGCTCGACCGGGACCAACTTCCTGGCGCTGTGCCGGCTGGCGGCCGAGATGCGGCAGGATGGACAGAGCGGCTCACTGGTCACGCTGATCTGCGATTCCGGGGAGCGCTATCGCCAAACCTATTACGAGCCGCAATGGCTCTCCGCGCGCGGTCTCGACCCCGCGCCGTACGAGGCGGCTCTGTCCGCCTTCCTCGACACCGGTGCGCCGCTGCGGCTCGAGGTTGCCGATGCGGAGAACCCGCTGCGCGCCTGAACGCCTCCGAGGGCGTCGCGGACCGCGGCGAGCGGCATCCGGATGCCCGGCATCGTGCGCGATCCCTGATCTGGATCAACGAAGGACGCGACGGATTGCGCTTTGGTCCGACCCCGAACAGGCCTCCAAGGGCGCGCCGGAACGCAGGTTCGGGACGCGGGCAGGGGAAGGACGGATCAGGTGATGAACTACGACAGCTATTTCGACCGTGCCCTCGACCAGTTGCACCAGGAACGGCGCTATCGCGTCTTCGCCGATCTGGAGCGCCTCGCCGGCCGCTTCCCCCGCGCGATCTGGCATTCGCCGGAGGGGCCGAAGGATGTCGTGATCTGGTGCTCCAATGACTATCTTGGCATGGGCCAGCATCCGAAGGTGATCGGCGCCATGGTCGACGTTGCCGCGCGCATGGGCACCGGCGCCGGCGGCACCCGCAACATCGCCGGCACCAACCATCCGCTGATCGAGCTCGAGCGCGAGCTTGCCGATCTCCACGGCAAGGAAGCGGCGCTGGTGTTCACCTCGGGCTACGTCTCCAACGAGACCGGCATCTCGACCATCGCGAAACTGCTGCCGAACTGCCTGCTGCTGTCGGACGCGCTCAACCACAATTCGATGATCGAGGGCGTCCGCAAGGCCGGGAGCGAGAAGCAGGTCTGGCGGCACAACGACCTCGCGCATCTCGAAGAGCTGCTGCGGGCGGCCGATCCCGACCGTCCCAAGCTGATCGTCTGCGAGAGCCTGTATTCGATGGATGGGGATGTCGCGCCCTTGCACCGGATCTGCGATCTCGCCGAGCGCTATGGCGCGCTCACATACGTCGACGAGGTCCATGCGGTCGGCATGTACGGCCCGCGCGGCGGCGGCATCGCCGAGCGCGACGGCGCGATGGCCCGCATCGACATCCTCGAGGGCACGCTCGCCAAGGCCTTCGGCTGCCTCGGCGGCTACATTGCCGCCAATGCCAATCTGATCGACGCCGTCCGCTCCTATGCGCCGGGCTTCATCTTCACCACAGCCTTGCCGCCGCCGGTTTGCGCCGCCGCGACCGCCGCGATCCGCCATCTCAAGACCTCGCAGTGGGAGCGTGATCGGCACCAGGACCGGGCGGCGCGGCTCAAGGCCGTGCTGAACGCCTCGGGCCTGCCGGTCATGCCGTCCGACACCCACATCGTGCCGGTGCATGTCGGCGATCCCGAGAAGTGCAAGACGGCGTCCGACCTGCTGTTGTCCGAGCACGGCATCTACATCCAGCCGATCAACTATCCGACCGTGCCGCGCGGCCTGGAGCGGCTGCGCATCACGCCATCGCCTTACCATGATGACGGCCTGATCGACGCCCTGGCCGAGGCGCTGGTCGACGTCTGGGACCGGCTCGGCCTTGCGCGGGCGCCGCAGGCGCTCGCCGCGGAGTGAGCCGTTTCCGCTGACCTGTCACATCGGTCTGTCAGTTTGATCTGCCGCAATGCCGCCCGCGCTCGCGCGGGCGTAGTCTGTTGCGTTCAGGGAAAATGCCGGTTCGGCAAGGCCCAGCCGGCGCACAGGCGAGGGCGGCCATGGCAAGGATCATCGAAGCGCTGCTGCAGGAGCACGAGAATCTCGAGAAGCTTCTCTCGGTGCTCGAGCACGAATTGGAGCTGTTCGATCACAATCGGCGGCCGGACTACGACATCCTGCAGAGCATCATCGCCTATTTCGAGGACTATCCGCAGCGCTGTCATCATCCCAAGGAGGAGATGATCTTCGGCAAGCTGCGCGAACGCGACCCTGCCGCGGCCGCAGCCTATGGCGACGTCGACGACGAGCACGAGACCGAGGCGCAGCGGCTGCGCGGCTTTGCCGACGCCGTGAACGCGGTGCTGTCGGACCAGGAGATCCTGCGCGAGAGCTTCCACGCCGCCGTGCATGAGTTCATCGACAGCCAGCGCGAGCATCTGCGCAAGGAGGAGACCCTGCTGTTTCCGGCGGCGCTGCGCGCCCTTCAGGCGGAGGATTGGGCCGATATCGACGCCCGCATGTCGGACCGCAAGGACCCGCTGTTCGACGGCGACGTCGCCGAGAAATTCCACAATCTCGAGCGGACCATCCTGCGCTGGGAACAGGAGGCGGAGCAGGCGCGCGCCACCGCCGGCTGATGGCGTTTTGCCCAATTGCGCCCCGCGACCGGTGGACTATAGTTCCAGTGGGGGCAGGCACTCTTTCGCGGAGCTGGCTATGGCCGCTTTGAACACTGGGCTCGATCCGGTCCGAGGTTCGTCGAATGCAGGGGCAGGGGCAGATGCGGCCCGAACCCCTGCGCAGGTCCCGATGGCGCAGCAGAGTGCCTTTGGCAGCCATGGCTATGACATGTATCCCCAGGAACTCGTCCGGCTGTCGGGCTGCCAGGAGCAGGCGCTGCGCCGTGAGACGAAGCGCGCCTTGCAGCTGAGCTGACGGCCTTGTCCGATCTCGCCGCTCGATGGTCCCCGCGCTGGTTCATGGCCGGAACGCAAACCCGGGATCATGGTTGTAGTTCATGATCGTGGTTATTCCGGTATACGTGCGTTAACCTATCATTAACCAGATCGCGCGACCCTGTTCGCATACCCCAGGAATGCGACGGAACCGGACGGCCGGAGCCGGCAGTCGCGACAAGAGGCCGGCGGCGTAACGCCCGCCGGCCTTTTTGCGTGGGCGGGTCGGCTGGAATTGACCACCGCACCCTTGCGTCAGTTGCGCCGCGCCAGCGAGCGCAGGAAGCCCTGATATTCCTCGTTCAACTCCATATCGACGGCAGGCGCGAGCTTCAGCAGGACATTGGCGATGAACGCCTGGTCGTTGCGCGGCTCCTCCAGCACCTCGCGCAGCACCGGGACGTTGTCCTCGATGTGATGCAGAAAGGCGACGCCTTTCTCCGCCGTCTCGGTCCAGCGCGCCCGCGTCCATTTCGCCAGCGGATACATGATCTCGTGGACGAAGTTCGACTTGCGCGCCTTCTCGAAGAAGCGCAGTCCGGCGCTCCAATATTCCTTGGCGCGCAGCGGCGGTGGCGGCAGATCGCCTGTCAGCATCTTCTTGCCGGCCTGGCCGACGAAATCGTCGAGCGTGGTCGGCGCATCGATCGTGGCGCGGAAGTGCCACAGCGCGAACGAGCCGGGAAAATCCTTGCCCATGCCGTCGAGCAAGGCGGTCTCGACCTTGTCGACCGCGGCCTTGTCGCCCTTCAGCGACGCCGTCATCGCGAAGGCGAACAGCGCGTCGTTGCCGACCTCGTGGACGCCGCCGTTCTGCAATTGCGCCGCCGACAATGCGGGTGTCTTGCCGTCGGCAGGCACCGCGGCCTCGCCGACGCGCTGCGCCTTGATGAAGGTGGTGATCTCGAGCCAAGCCATGAGGTTGGCGATGAAGGCGTCGGGATCGACATGCACGATGGCGAGATTGAGCGGCTCCTTGCGTGTTCTCAGCTCGGTCATGTCGGTCATGTCGCACTCCGCCGCAACTCGCCGCCGAGCGGTCTGTCGCCTTTGCGACACGATGGCTCGTTCGACGAGAGATGCCGGGAAGGGCAGCAAGAAGGGTGCCACGGTCTTGTCGGGCTTGGTCTTGTCGGGCTCGCGGGCACAGCGCGGTCCGCGGAACGAGTTTTGCTCGTGGTCCTTCGATTGCGATGGTCGCAATGGAGCATGAGGCCAGCGAATGTTCACCCGCGTCTGCAAGGCCGACACCATCGACGAAGGCGGCATGCGCCTCGTCATCGCCGACGCCCAGCTCGTCATCCTTGCCTGGCCCGACAATGGCGAGCTCAAAGCGTTCCAGGGCGTCTGCCCGCACACGGCGGCGCCGATGGAGGAGGCCGGCTTCGACGGCCGCGTGCTCAGTTGCCCCGTGCACAATTGGACGTGGGATGCTTTCACCGGTACGCCGCTCCACCCGCCGGAGAGCGCGCTGGCGCAATATCCGGTCAAGGTCGAGGACGGCGTGGTCTACATCGACACGGACGGTATCGCTCCGCTGTTTGCGGCCCGTTGAGCACGCGGGAAGAGACCGGAAACACCGCCACGGGGTGGCTTGCCCGGCCGGCGAAACGCCTCTATACGTTCGGCGCGCGGCACGGAATCACCGTCGGTGGTTCAGCCGACCTCGCAGATCATCGCCTCAAGCGGCTGATTTGCTGAAGGTTTTACCGAAACGTGCAAGCGGCGATGGCACCGGGGCCTCGTGCCCTCTGGCATCGTGCGTATTGCTCCCTTCGTCTATCGGTCAGGACGCCACCCTTTCACGGTGGAGAGAGCGGTTCGATTCCGCTAGGGAGCGCCACTCCGCGCCGGCTTTCCTTCCATCTTCGATCTTGAAACGGACGGTTTGCGCCGAGACGCGGTCGGCGCGAGGTTCTGCAGCGATGAATCGCACGCGCAGTCGGGGTCCGGTCAACCGTCCATTAGGGTCCTTGCCGTACTGCAACGGGCGAGCAGGAGCAGGATGATGGCCGCGCCCAAGAAGCGGGAAGCCCGCAAATCGATGAAGCAGCCGGCGTGGATCACGCTGGATGGCGGGTTCGCCGTGCGCCATTGCCTGGTTCAGGACATTTCCAGCGCCGGCGCCAAGCTGACCCTGCAGGACGCGGCGGCGCTGCCGGCGACCATCCGGCTCGCCTTCGCGCGCGACGCAAGAACGGGCCGCCAGTGCCAGGTGGTGTGGCGCCGCGGCGCCTCGGTCGGCGTCAAGTTCATCGGCAAATAGACGGCCGGTGTCGCTTCGCTGCGGCAGACGCGCTAACAAGCGGCATGTGTCGATCTCTCATCCTGGGCGCCCTCGCGGTGCTCGCCGCCGTGACCGTGGCAGCCGCCGGCTCGCCGGGGTCGTCGCTTCTTGCGCCATCGCTTCCCGGGCCGAAGGCGGCTGGACCGAATAAGGCCGCATCCCGTTCAGGCGCCGCCACCAGCAATCCCTGCGCGTCCTACGGCGCCAACTTCGTACGCGTCGAGGGAACCGATACCTGCGTGAAGGTCGGCGGCGCCCTGCGCGTCGAGATGGGCACCTCGACCAGCCGCTGAGGTGCTCACGACAGCGGCGGCGCGATGTGGCGGATGAAGGCCGGGCGTTGCGCGATCTGTCCGTACCAGCGCGCGAGGCTCGGCAGCTCCGGCTTGACGACACCTTCGACTCCGAACCAGCGCCGGGCATAGGCGCCAAGCGCAATGTCGGCGAGCGTGAAATGCTCGGCCTCGACGTGGCTGCGCGTGGTCAGATGCGCGTCGAGGATGCGCCACATCGCCGCGGCGTCGTCGGCCGCCTTCTGCAAGGCGGCCATGTCGCGCTGCTCCGGCGGCGTTCGCACCAAGCCCCAGAACAGCGGACGCTCGATCGGCTGCACCGTCGACAGCGTCCAGTCCAGCCAGCGCTCCACCGCGGCGCGGTGCTGTGGCGTCGTTGGATAAAGCGGCGTGCCGTCGCCATAAGCGAGGCAGAGATAGCGCATGATCGCGTTGCTCTCCCACAGCACGAAATCGCCATCGACCAGCGTCGGGATGCGGCCGTTCGGATTCATTGCGAGATAGTCCGCCTCGTTGTTGCGGCCGTACTGCATGCCCGCGTCGATACGGTCATAAGCGACATCGAGCTCGGCGAGACACCACAGCACCTTCTGCACGTTCACCGAATTGGGGCGGCCCCAGATCGTCAGTCTGTCGTCGGCGGACACGTTCGGCTCCTCTCTGGGCGAGCGTCATCGTTAGCGCATGTTACGCAAAAAGCCCCGCTCGAAGCGGGGCTTTTCCGACGAACGCATCGTTCGCGGCGATCAGTGGCCGAAGAACAGCCAGAGCAGAATGATCACCGGAATCGGCACGCCCAACAACCACAATAGAAGTCCTCGACCCATCTCGGCCTCCTCGTATCCTCTCCATCGATCGGAGCGACAACGCGAGGGTGGCCACGATGTTCCGGCTGGATCATGAAGGCGAATGACTCACCAATGTCCGGTGTTCGGCATCGACAGCCAGGGCTCGGCCGGCGCCTTCGGCTCGCCCTTCTGCAACAGCTCGATCGAGTGCAGATCGGGCGAGCGGATGAAGGCCATGTTGCCGTCGCGCGGCGGCCGGTTGATGGTGATGCCGAGCTTCATCAGCCGGTCGCAGGTGGCGTAGATGTCGTCGACCTCATAGGCGAGATGGCCGAAGAAGCGGTCCTCGCCATAGCTCTCCTCGTCCCAATTGTAGGTGAGCTCGACCAGCGGGGCGCCACGCGTCGGCGGCAGGCTCTTCAGCAGGTATTCATCTTCGGGTGCGCAGAGAAACACCAGTGTGAAGCGACCCTTGTCGTTGTCGATCCGGCGCACCTCCTTGAGGCCGAGCGCATCGGAATAGAATTTGAGCGCGGCGTCGAGATTGCGCACGCGCAGCATGGTGTGGAGATAACGCATCGTGTCTTCTCTCCCTGAACTCGAAGCGGATGGTCAACGGCCGCCTGCGGACGCCGATCCATAGCAGCAATTCGCCCGCCCGTGTATCGAGCCTGATGCTGCGGCGGCGCCGGCTCGCTCGGATGTGCGGTGCGCGCGACGACGCGTTCGACGGGGCTGCGCGGTGTTGCGAGAGCCCCTCCGTATGCCAGCGAATCGCTGTTTTGGCAGTGATTCGCGGCATGGATGAACGAGCGCGATGCGACCGCATGCAGGGATTTCAGCATGTTTCCCCTGCAATGTGCGGCCAAAATCACGCAGGACCGTCGAAAATGCCTGGAAATATAGGGGAAAATGAATCGCTTGCTCCGTTCGATCGCCATCGCAGCTTGACTTCTGCGCGCTCCGTTGGAATTTTGGCGCCGCTGTGGGTGCTTCGGGGCCCCTTGAAATGCAGGAGAATCCCGAAAATCGCGGGGTGATACGCCACTAGACGACTGAAGTCCCGGCTGTGCAATGCAGCCAGAAAGCCCCGACCAGTCTGCGCAGCAATGCGCTGATAGCCGCGCAGTCGTCACGTCATTCACCGGTATCAATCACAAGGAGATACGATGGCTACCCAACTTTCCAAGTCGCAACTGATCGAGAAGATTGCGACCTCGACCGAGCTGTCCAAGCGCGACGTCAAGAACGTCATGGAGACGCTCACCGACGTCGGCCACAAGGAGCTGAAGAAGAACGGCGTGTTCCTGGTGCCGGGCTTCGCCAAGTTCGTCGTCGTCAAGAAGCCCGCCGTGAAGGCGCGCAAGGGCACCAACCCCTTCACCGGCGAAGAGATGATGTTCAAGGCCAAGCCGGCCCGCAAGATCGTGCGCGCCCGCCCGGTCAAGGCCGCCAAGGACGCGGTTGCCTGATCTGAACCGTCAGTCACGGTCGTGATCACGTCAAAGGCCTCCTGAAAAGGAGGCCTTTTTCGTTGCGGGCTGTGTGGTTGCAGCGCGGCTGAGTGTTGCGGTCGCCGAAGCGCCGGCGTCCCCGGACCGCGAAGGTTGGCACCGCGGGGGCCCGAAAAACGACAGCAGCGCCAGCGCGACGGAATATCTTCGTCGCGTGGCGCCACCCTCGAAACTGGGCCCTGAAATCCCCAGTACTGATGTGTCTCGGGGAGGCGCAGGAAGGTTCAAAGGTCTTTGCGGGAAGATTGACCGGCCCGTACGCCCTCCGGCCTGCGCGGGAGCGTCGTCGCGCGCGCTGGGGAGAAGCCGGTGGATACGGCGCAGCAAGCCGTTGATCCGCGATCCGAAGAGCCCAGCCGAGGAGCTGTGGATAAGCGTTGGATCCGCTGTGGATGAAGGCCCGGCGCTCGCCCGCAAAGCTCGGCTTCAGCGGCGCTCGCCGGTCAGATCCGCTCCGTCGTCCGCAGCTATTTCAGGCGCCGCACCGGCCGCCTCGGTCCTGGGATGACAGGACGCAAGCACGACGAATCCGCCATAGCCGATGATGTTGAACAGAAGTTCCAGCCAGGATGCCATCGGGGATTTCCCTCATGGCGGTGAACGTGTGGCGACGGTCACGGTTCCAACGCGCGCGGCGGTGAGCCGGGCTGCAACCAACTCCCCCGCATCTGCGTTGTTTGGACGCATGGGAATTGGAGGACATTCGATCATGAGAAAGACATTGGCTGTTCTGGCGACCGCGGGCGCCGTCGCCATCACCGCACTCGCGGCACCCGCACCGGCACAGGCGCGCGGCATCGGCCCGGGTCTCGCATTCGGCCTCGCGGCGGGAGCGTTGACTGCCGGCGCGATCGCGGCCTCGCACCCGTATTACTATGGTCCGGGCTACGACTACTACGACTACGGCCCGCGTTACGTCTACGCGCCCGGGCCGTATGCCTATTACGGCGGACCGTACTATCATCGCTACCACCACTGGCGTCATCACTGGTAAGCGCCAGTTGTGAAAAGGAGAGCCCGGATGGCGAAAGCCTCCGGGCTCTTCTTTCATCCCTGCTATTCCGCGGCCTCGCCGCGCTGCGCCTTCTTCCACGCCAAGCGGGCATATTCCTCGCGTTCGCGCGCGAACTTCTCCTGGGTCGACTTGAACCGTGCAATCCTTGCGGTGATGTCGGCGCGCTCCTTCGCGCGGCGGTCGTCCTGCGTCTCGTTCTGCCTCACGGATCCTCTCTGCTCCGGTCGCTATCCGGCGAGCCTCGCCCTGAGACGCGTGACAAACTTCCTGGCGAATCGCTGGCGCGATGTGGATGTCCGATTGGGGCGTGATTGCGGACGGTCGGCCCCGGCTGCAGGCGGCTCGCGCGTTTTGCTGGGGACGGAAGGCGAGCAACGCCAACGTCTTCCGGTAGACACGAAACAATCTGACTCGCTTTGCTTGCAGTTGCGTCGTTCACGACCGGTTCCGGTGGATGCGGAGTGGCGCAACGACGCAGCCGAGCCGGACACGCCCAGAGGCGGGGGCCAGCTTGCCGTGCTATGAAGGGAGGACAATGATGATGCGAGGTTTCATGCTTCGGGGCCGCCGCTGATGATTGCATCCGATCTGCACGACGGGGTGAACCGCCTGGGAGACATGATCGCTGCGGCGCGGGTGATCGTCCCCTTCACCGGTGCTGGAATATCGACCGAGACGGGCATTCCGGATTTCCGTTCTCCCGGCGGTCTATGGACGCGCAACCGGCCGATCCATTTCGACGAATTCGTCGCCAGCCAGGAGGCGCGGGACGAAGCTTGGCGGCGGCGCTTCGCGATGCAGGAGACGTTTGCCGCGGCGCGGCCCGGCCGCGGCCACCTGGCGCTTTCGTCGCTCTACCGTGCGGGGAAAATTCCGGCCGTCATCACTCAGAACATCGACAACCTGCACCAGGACTCCGGTTTCGCCCCGGATCACGTCATCGAGCTGCACGGCAACACCACCTACGCGCGATGCATCGGATGCGGGCAGCGCTATGAGCTCAACTGGGTGCGCGAGCGCTTCGAGGCCGACGGTGCCGCGCCGGATTGCCCCGAATGCGCGGAGCCGGTGAAGACCGCGACGGTATCCTTTGGTCAGTCGATGCCCGAGCATGAAATGCAGCGTGCCAGCGAACTCGCGCAGCACTGCGATCTGTTCGTCGCGATCGGCTCATCGCTGGTTGTGTGGCCGGCCGCGGGCTTTCCATTGATGGCAAAGCGGGCTGGCGCGCAACTCGTGATCATCAACCGGGAACCGACCGATCAGGACGACGTTGCAGACCTCGTTATCCACCACGACATCGGCGAAGTACTCGGATCGTTCGTCCGTAATTGAACGGAAATTGATGCATTTTTGTCGGCATCTCTGTTCATATGCCTCACTGAAACCGATTTTTATCTATGCGCGGCACGAGGGAATGTTATCTTTGATTCGAGAGATTCGCGTGACTCATCGTGGGTATAGGTGGTGAGCACGTGTATGAGGGCGCCGTTGCAGGGGTGGCGGCTCACAATTCATATGTGAGGTCCGGGGTTATGGGGTCGGACGGATTTGAGTCCAAGAAGCTTGGGGTGCCGGTCGTTGGTGTATCGACACCAACCCGGCTCGGGGCGGAATATCAAACCGGCGTCGCGCGCGACTCGGCAATCGATGCGATGACCGGTCTTGGCGAGAACCTCGTCGAAATCAGCGGTGTCATCAAATGGTTCGACGCCTCGAAGGGATACGGTTTCATCGTTCCCGACAATGGCTGGCCGGACGTGCTGCTGCACGTCACGGTGCTCAGGCGCGACGGCTACCAGACCGCCTATGAAGGTGCTCGCCTGGTGGTGGAGTGCGTGCAGCGCTCCAAGGGCTACCAGGCCTTCCGCATCGTCTCAATGGACGAGTCGACGGCGATCCATCCGGCGCAGATGCTGCCGCCGCGCACCCATGTGACGGTCACGCCGACCAGCGGGCTGGAGCGAGCCCAGGTCAAGTGGTTCAACCGGCTGCGCGGCTTCGGCTTCGTGACCTGCGGGGAAGGGAGCCCGGACATCTTCGTCCACATGGAGACCCTGCGCCGCTACGGCATGACCGAGCTGCGCCCCGGCCAATGGGTGCTGGTCCGCTACGGGCCCGGCTCCAAGGGCATGATGGCGGCCGAGATCCACCCCGAGACGGGCTCGCCGGCATTGTCCTCGCACTGAGCGAATGCTTGCTGCGACCACCGCATTTGACGGCCCCGGAACGGCGTTTCCTGGGGCCGTTTTTCATGCCGGCTCCATCTTCACGGACGGGCCGCAGTCTTGCTGCGGAGGCCGCGACCGTGTAGTGACGGGTCCTCGAGGACAATCGTCCTTCGAGACCATCGGGGTATAGCGCAGCCTGGTAGCGCGGCAGTTTTGGGTACTGCAGGTCGTTGGTTCGAATCCAGCTGCCCCGACCATCTCCGCAGCGGCGCGGCTTCCCGGGTGAGGCCAATTGCTGGTGCGAACTCCGGCTCGACGCTCACGATAGCGAGAAGGATTTCGGCCAGGCCGCCAGACGTCAATCGGTACGAGCGAGCGCGGCTGGGCCGATAAAAAATTCGGATGCTCCCGCAGCGGCAAAACCCGGGAGCATCCGAAGTGTGCGGGTGAATCCGGGGAAGGAACATCCGCTGGTCGTCAGCATCCTCTGAATCGAAATCTCGCGTCTTTGCGCTAAATCAAATCAGGCGCAGGAGGCGGTTCGCGCGTCCACCGTGCCGAGGTCGCGGCGGGCGGATCAGCGCGCCAACTCGTCCGGCGCCAGCCGGCCGTCGATGATGTGCACGCGCCGTTGCATCTGAGCGGCGAGGTTGAGGTCGTGCGTGACCGCGACGACGGTCTTGCCGCGCAGCGTGACCAGATCGCGCAGGATGCCGAACACCTGCGCGGTCGCGGCGGTGTCGAGGCTGCCGGTCGGCTCATCGGCGAGGATCACCGGCGGATCGTTGGCGAGCGCGCGCGCCACCGCCACGCGCTGGCGCTGGCCGCCCGACAATTTGTCCGGCGTCTTGCGCAGATGCTCGGCCAGCCCAAGCGACTCCAGCAGCTCCTCGGCGCGCTGGGTGATGGCGCGCGGCGACAGCCGTGCCAGCGCGCGCATCGGCAGCGCGACGTTCTCGGTGATCGAGAATTCCGGCAGCAGGAAATGAAACTGGAAGACGAAGCCGAGCCGCGACAGTCGCACCTCGGCGCGCTCATCCTCGCTCATGCCGGTCGTCGAGCGGCCGTCGATCAGCACGTCGCCCTGGCTCGGCAGGTCGAGCAGGCCAAGCAGGTAGAGCAGGGAGGATTTGCCCGAGCCCGACGGTCCGGTGATGGCGATGAGCTCGCGCGGATGGATTACGAGATCGATGTCGGCGACCAGCGTCACCGGCACCTCGCCAGGCAGCACCTTCGTCACTTGCCGCGCCTCGATCAGGGGCGGGCTCACGTCGCCCCCCGGATGATGTCGACCGGATGCAACCGCGCCGCGGCGCGGGCCGGAAAGTAGCCGGCGACCGCGCTGGAGATCAGCGCGACCGCGCCGGCCAGCAGATAGTGCTTCAGCGAATACAGCACGGGCAGATGATTGTAGTCGGAGAACGGCGTCTTGAACTCGAGCGAGGCCAGCCCGCGGGTAAGCAGGTAGCCGAGCGCCCAGCCTAGGGCGGCACCGGTCAGGCCGATGAACAGCGCCTCGACGATGAAGATGGTGCGGACCGTGCGGTCGCGGAAGCCGAGCGACTTGAGGATGGCGATGTCGCGGGTCTTCTCGTGGGTGATGGTCGAGATGATGTTGTAGGTGCCGAAGCTCGCGACCAGCAGGATGGCGCCGACGATGGTGTACATCAGCACGTTGCGCAGCGTGATCGCCGCCAGCAGGTCCTCCTGCGCCTCCTGCCAGGAGACCGCCTTGTAGCCGGTCTGCTCGCCGATGCGCTCGCTGATCAGGCGCGCCTGCATCGGATCGTTGGTGCGGACGCGGATCTCGTTGATGATCCCGGTCTGGCGCTCCAGGATCTGCGCGGTGCGCAGCAGCACGTAGCCGGTGGTCTCGTCGGTGCCGCGGAAGCCGGAATGGAAGATGCCGACGACGGTCGCGTTCATGCTGATGCCCTGGGCCGAGGCGAGCGTGATGTTGGAGTTCACCCGCGCGCCGATCTTGGCCGCGAGCCGGTCGCCGAGCAGGATCGCGTGCGAGGACCGGTACAGCGAATTGAGATTGCCCTGCCGCATGTGGCTCGCCAGCGTCGAGACTTGGCCTTCAGTGCGCGGATCGATGCCGATGATTGCGACCGTCAGGTTGCGGCCGGCGAAGCGCAGCACGGCCTTGGACTGCACCGACGCCGTCAGCGCGCCCGGCACCCAGCCCTGCAGCGAGGCGATGGTGGCCATCGGGTTCTTGATGCCGGGGCGGCGGACATTCGGGGTCAATCGATGATATTCGGCCGCCGCATAGACCTGGTCGGCCGGCTGGCGGGTCGGCTGGCGCAGCTCGTCGGTGATCGAAATGTGCGGCAGCGCGTCGACCAGCGTGCGGATGAAGTCGTCCTGGGAGCCCTCCATCATTGCCGCCATCATCACCGAAAACGCCACGCCGGTCATCACGCCGGCGATCGCGACCAGCGTCTGGCGGGCGCGATGGCGCACATGGGTCCAGGCGATGGTCAGGACGAGGCTCATGGCACGGACGTCTCGGGCTCGATCACGCGAATCCGCTCGCCGTCCTTGATGTCGGCCGTCGCCGGCGCCGCGACCAGCTCGCCCTCGCGGGCGCCGTCGAGGATCTCGACCGCCGCGGAGCCGCGGATGCCGATCCGCACCGCGCGCCGGTGCACACGGCCGCCATCGATCACCATGAGGCTGTTGTTGACGACGGCATTGGCCGGCGCGAGCAGCGTGTCGCCCGTCTCGCGGCTGACGATGTTGGCCTCGACGCTCATGCCGACGCGCAGCGGCGTGTTGTCGGGCAAGCCGATCCGCACTCGGAACGTCTTGGCCACGGGATCACCCGCCGGCGTGATCTGCTTCACCGTCCCGGGCAGGGCCTGGTTGCCGAACGCATCGGCGCGTAGCAGCGCCTTCTGCCCGACCTGGACACGGGGGATGTCCTCCTCGTTGACGTCGGCGACGACCCAGAGCGGCTTCTCCAGGCCGACGCGGTAGAGGATGGTGCCGGGATCGACCATGTCGCCGACCTCGCCGTCCTCCTTGAGGACGACGCCGTCCATCGGCGCCACCAGCTTGAAGTAGTCGAGGCGCTGGGTCTGGGCCGCGATCTGGGCGCGGATGCGGGCGAGATCGCTTTCGGAGCGCTGGTACGCTTGCGATGTGGCCGCGCCGCGGGCCAGCAACTGCGACTGCCGCTCGAACTCGTGGCGCTGGAATTCCTCCTGTGCGCGCAGATCGTTCAAGGTGGCCAGCGCCTCCTTGTCGTCGAGCCGCGCCAGCACGTCGCCGGCCTTGACCAGCTTGCCCTCGCAGCGGCAGCGCTCGACGATGCGGCCGCGGACCAGGGGCGTGCTCCGCGACCACGTCTCAGGCTCCACCGCGCCGGTCGCATACACGATCTCGGCCGCCGTGCCGCGGGTGATGCGGGCGGTCGCGATCAGCGGTCCACGCACCCACCATGTGGCAAGCCCGGCCAGCGCGCCGAACAGCAGGATGATCGAGAGCAGGCCGCGCCACGGAAAACGACGCCGGCCGCGATCGACGGCCGGCGGGGCAGCAATGGCGTTGGATCGGTCCGGCGTCAGCATGTCCATGATCGAACGGACCCTGCGACGGGAGAAAGGCTATACTTAGCCGGCAGTGCCCGTCGCCACGCGGGGCGGAGGCATCTTGAAGTGCTGTTTGGCATAGGCGACGATCTGGCGATCGGTCGGGTGATCGGCAGCTTCGACGCCGACGATGCGCTTTCCGACCGCAGGATGCTTCTCGTGCAGGTACTTGGCAAGCTCGGTCTTGGCGCTGGCCGGGCCGATGATCAGGATCTCGCCGGCGTCATCGAGCGCGTGCGCGACCTCCTCGAGGAAATTCTTGTCGGGCGCCGCGTGGCCGCTGCCGATCTCGTTGGCCTTGTGGTGCAGATGCTTGGTCTGCAGGTGTGGATGCAGCGTCAGCTCGTCGGCACCGGTCAATCCGATGTGGAACACCTTGGCCTCGCTGTGATCGAGCCACACGACGGCGTGGAAATGGGTCGGCATATTCTGGTCCTTGTCAGCAAATCGCCGCGTGGCGGCCTTGCGCGTTCGCCATGGAACGCGCGCCGCGGAAGGCGGCACCCGTTGTGAAGCAAACCTTAGCGAGCCCGATCGTGGCCGGCTTGATGCAGGTCAACGGACGCGGGACCGCCCCCGCGCCCATGATGTGCGGGGTTTACTTCGGCGCAGGCGGCTTCGGCAGCGGCTTGTCCTGCCGCTTCGACCAGGAGATGTAGTAGGCCACGGTGGTCATGATCGCGATGCCCGCCGCGCTGACGAGGATCTGCGCCAGCAGCGAACCTGAGCTCAGCATCAGGGTGAAGTGGCCGATGAAGGACAGGAACACGCCGACGCAGAACACCGCCAGCGACTGTTGGCCGCAGACGATGAGGGGATCGAACGCCTTCCACTCCAGGCCCGGCCATTCCTTCGGCACGAACCGGATGACCAAAATGACGATCACCACGAAATGCAGGAAGCGGTACGGCGCGAGATTGGTCTTGTCGTTGGGATTGAAGGCCGAATACAGCCAGTTCGGAAACATCGATCCGAGCTCGGGGAAGCGGCCGGCCATCGTCATGACCAGGGCGAGCACCATATAGGCGATGCAGAAATAAAGCGTGGCCGGCGCCATGATGATGCCCATCGAGCGGCGGGCGCCGCCGAGCGCGCACCACGAGCCGAACACGAACAGCACCTGCCAGCAATACGGATTGAAGTACCAGGTGCCCGCCGGATAGGCCGCGAAATTCCAGCCCATCTGTCGCGCCACGAGCCAAAGCACGATCGAGGCGATCATGGTCAGGTCGGGCTGGCGCAGCATCATCCACAGCACCGGCGGGAAGAAGCCCATCAGCACGATGTAGAGCGGCAGCACGTCGAGATTGACCGGCTTGAACTTCAGGATCAGTCCCTGGGCCAGCGTATCGCTGGCGTGGTCGACGAGGCCTGCGACGTTGAACTCGTCGATGATCTCGGAGACGCCGAACCGCGTCGCCAGATAGCTGATGGCCACGATATAAATCACGAACAGCACGATGTGGGCGACGTAGAGCTGCCACACCCGCTTGAACAGCCGGGTGGCGCCGACGATGAAGCCGCGGTCGATCATCATGCGCGCATAGACGAACGAGGCGGTATAGCCGGAGATGAACACGAACAGGTCGGCGGCGTCGCTGAAGCCGTAATTCCGCGTGGTGATCCAGTTCACCACATTGTCCGGGATGTGATCGAGAAAGATCGCCCAGTTGGCGATTCCGCGAAACAGGTCGAGCCGAAGGTCGCGCCCTCGCTCGGGCAGCGTGGCATTGATTTTCATGGCCGCTTCAACGCACTGTTTTGAATGGAAAGCGTTCGGGGAGCAGAGGCGCCGTGGCAGTCGACCGAGATTGTCACGGGACGGCAGAATGACTATACGGGGCACGATAGACGGTCATGTCCAGGATGGGAATCACCGTTCCGTGCCGACGCTTGCCTGTACCCCATCCCGGCCGTTTCCGCCAAACGCATGACGACGCAGCTTCCAGGGGCTCTTCCAGCCATGACCGCACGCATTTTCAAGCCCGCCAAGAACGCGATGCAATCGGGCAAGGCCAAGACCCGGGACTGGCAGTTGGATTATGAGCCGGAGCAGCCGCGTTCGGTCGAGCCGCTGATGGGCTGGACGTCCTCCTCGGACATGAAGCAGCAGGTCACCTTGCGCTTCGACACCAAGGACGAGGCGATCGCCTATTGCGAGCGCAAGGGCATTCCCTATCAGGTGATCGAGCCGAAGGAGCCGGTGAAGCGGCAGATCGCCTATGCCGACAATTTCTCGTTCCGCCGCGGCGAGCCCTGGACGCATTGAGGGGCCGGCCCGGCCGTCATCCGTTCACCCTGTTTGAGGCGGCCCGCCGGGGATGGGCAGCGGCGCGTCCTTGGACAGGCCGAGCACCGGGAAGCTCCTGATGGCCCGGACGCCGGGCAGGGCGGCGAACTGGCGGAGCTGGCGGCTCATGCCTTCGACCCCGGTCGACACGCATTTCAGCAGAAAATCCGTATCTCCCGACAGCCGCCAGCATTGCTGGACCCAGGGCAATGTCACGATCGCGGCCTCGAACGATTCCAGCGCCGTCTGGTGCTGGCTGTCGAGCTGAATCGACACGAACGCGACCACCTCATAGCCCAGCGACCGTTCATCGACGCTGGCGCGGATGGACTTGATCACGCCGCTGCTGCGCAGCGTCCGCACCCGGCGCAGGCAGTTCGGATGCGAGATCCCCACCCTGTCGGCGAGCTCGTTCATGCGGATCCGGCCATCCGCCTGGAGCTCCGCCAGGATCCTGCGATCGATCGCGTCGAGCTCCGGGCTGCCAGCCATCGGCGCGGCCCGTTCAGCCGGTCGGGTGATCAGGCCGGCCACCGCCGGCCTGATCGGTCCCGACGGTGCGCGGCATGACGCCGGAGAGCACGAGCTTCTCGTGGGCCGCGATGATCGCCTCCCTGGTGAGCCGGCCGCCAGGACGGTACCAGCTGCACAGCCCGGTCAGGAGCGCGATGATGGCAAAGGTCGCGACCTGGATGTCGTCGACGTCGAACACGCCTTGCGCCACACCGTCGCCGAGGATGTCGGCCAGCCGGCGCTCATAGGCGCCGCGCAGCGCCACAACCGCCTCATAGTTGCGGGGATCGAGGCTGCGCAGCTCCGAATTGGCGATAAAGACCTCGCGCTTCCGGGTCATGTGATAGCTGACGTGGAAGGCGACGAACGCCCGCAGGCGTTCGACGGGGCCATGGGTGTCGCGCAGCGCTTGGTCGAGCTCGCGCAGGAGGTTGTTGATGTGGTCCTGGATCAGCTCCGCCAGCAGCTCCTGCTTGGTGCTGATGTGATTGTAGAGCGAGCCTGGCTGGATGCCGACCTCGGCGGCGAGCTGGCGGAGGCTCATGGCCTCATAGCCGTGCTGGAAGATCAGCCGCAGGCCGGCCTTGCGGATCGCCTCCATCGTCGTCGGACCATGTGACCCGATCGTGCGCGCCATCTCGTCCTCGCTGGACAGTCCCGGTGCCGATCGCGGCGGATCCGCCTCGGGAGGGGCCCCGTAGTGAAGTCTGAAAATTCCGTGGTCTCAAGCAAATGCTGTTCACCCCGGACCCTACAACAATCCGCTTGAGAATAGAATTTAAAAACGTATGATCGTTTAATTCGAGAAGGACGGACGGCCGCAGACCGGGCAGCCGACGGGCAGGGAGGACAGCATGCGGGCAAAGATGGTACACCCGGGCTCTCAGCGGCCTGAACGGCCGCGACCGCTCTGACGCGTGCTCCCACGGCTTCCCCCTCCAGCCTCGCAACGAAGACGCCGGTCATGACGCTTCACTCCACGATCGATCCATCGTCCTCCGATTTCGCCCGCAATGCCGACGCCATGCGCGCGCTGGTCGCCGACCTCAGGACGAAGCTGGGGCAGGTCGCCGAGGGCGGCGGCGAGGCCTCGCGCAAGCGGCACCTGTCGCGCGGCAAGATGCTGGCGCGTCAGCGTGTGGACCTGCTGCTCGACCCTGGAACGGCGTTCCTGGAGCTGTCGCCATTGGCCGCGCACGGGCTCTATGGCGGCGACGTCCATTCGGCGAGCATCGTCACCGGCATCGGCCGCATTGCCGGCCGCGAATGCGTCGTCGTCGCCAACGACGCCACCATCAAGGGCGGCACCTACTACCCGATGACGGTGAAGAAGCACCTGCGCGCCCAGGACATCGCGCGGCAGAACAACCTTCCCTGCGTCTACATGGTCGATTCCGGGGGCGCCTTCCTGCCGCTGCAGGACGAGATCTTCCCGGACGAGCGGCATTTCGGCCGGATCTTCTACAATCAGGCGCAGATGTCGGCGCAAGGCATCCCGCAGATCGCGATCGTGATGGGCTCGTGCACCGCCGGCGGCGCCTATGTGCCGGCGATGTCGGACGAGAGCATCATCGTGCGCAATCAGGGCACGATTTTTCTTGGCGGCCCGCCGCTGGTGAAGGCGGCGACCGGCGAGGTCGTCACGGCCGAGGAACTGGGCGGCGCCGACGTGCATTCACGCCAGTCGGGCGTCACCGATCACTACGCACAGAACGACGCCCATGCGATCGGCATCGCGCGTCGCATCGTCGGCACACTGAAGCCGCCGGGCGCGCGCAGCGCGCTGAACATGCGCGAGGTGCGCGAGCCGCGCTATGCGGCGGAAGAGATCTACGGCGTCGTGCCGGTCGACGGCCGCAAGCCGTTCGACGTGCGCGACATCATCGCGCGGGTGGTCGACGGGTCGGAGTTCGACGAGTTCAAGAAGCTCTACGGCCAGACGCTGGTGTGCGGCTTCGCCCACATCTGGGGCCATCCGGTCGGCATCATCGCCAACAACGGCATCCTGTTCAGCGAGAGCTCGCTGAAGGGTGCGCATTTCATCGAACTGTGCTGCCAGCGCAACATTCCGCTGGTGTTCCTGCAGAACATCACCGGCTTCATGGTCGGCAAGAAATACGAGGCCGGCGGCATCGCCCGCGACGGCGCCAAGCTGGTGACTGCGGTCGCGACCGCGTCGGTTCCCAAGTTCACCGTGGTGATCGGCGGCTCCTACGGCGCCGGCAATTACGGCATGTGCGGCCGCGCCTATGCGCCGCGTTTCCTCTGGATGTGGCCGAACGCGCGCATCTCGGTGATGGGCGGCGAGCAGGCCGCGATGGTGCTGAGCCAGGTCCGCCGCGACGGCATCGAGGCCAAGGGCGAGAGCTGGCCTGCGGAAGAGGAAGAGAAATTCCGCAGCCCCATCCGTGCGCAATACGAGGCCCAGGGCAATCCCTACTACGCGACGGCGCGGCTGTGGGACGACGGCGTGATCGATCCCGCCGATACCCGCCTCGTGCTCGGGCTCGGATTGTCTGCCGCCGCCAATGCCCCGGTCGAGCCGACCAAATTCGGCCTGTTCAGGATGTGATCATGGCTCGTCCCGGATTGTATCGTCGTTTCCGCAAGCTCCTGATCGCCAACCGCGGCGAGATCGCCGTGCGCGTCATCCGCACGGCACGCGCGATGGGATTGAAGACCGTCGCGGTCTACTCCGAGGCGGATCGAAACGCGCTGCATGTCGCGCTCGCCGACGAGGCGGTGCTGCTCGGCCCCGCACGCGCCCGCGATTCCTATCTCAACATCGAGCGCTTGATCGAGGCTGCGAGGCAGACAGGCGCCGAGGCGGTTCATCCCGGCTATGGCTTCCTGTCCGAGAGCGCCGAATTCGCGCAGACCTGTCTCGACGCGGGCCTGGTGTTCGTCGGGCCGACGGCCGCGATGATCACCGCGATGGGTTCCAAGTCCGGCTCCAAATTCCTGATGGAGCAGGCCGGCGTGCCGCTGGTGCCCGGCTATCACGGCGAGGCGCAGGACGAGGCGACGCTCGCAAATGAAGCCGCGCGGATCGGCTTTCCCGTTCTGATCAAGGCCTCCGCCGGTGGCGGCGGCCGCGGCATGCGCGTGGTCAATGCAGCCGGCGATCTCGCTGATGCCGTCACCAGCGCCAAGCGCGAGGCCAAGGCGGCGTTCGGCGACGACCGTGTGCTGATCGAGAAATTCGTCCAGAACCCGCGCCACATCGAGGTGCAGATCATCGGCGACAGCCACGGCAATCTGGTGTCGCTGTTCGAGCGCGAATGCACCTTGCAGCGTCGGCACCAGAAGGTGATCGAGGAGGCGCCGTCGCCGACGCTGACGCCGGAGCAGCGGGAGACGGTCTGCGCCGCGGCGCGTCGCGCGGCCGGCGCGGTCAACTATGTCGGGGCGGGCACCATCGAGTTCGTCTCCGACGGCCGCGACGTGTTCTTCATAGAGATGAACACGCGCCTGCAGGTCGAGCATCCCGTCACCGAGTTGATCACCGGCGTCGATCTCGTCGAATGGCAGTTGCGCGTCGCCTTCGGCGACGCGCTGCCGCTGACGCAGGACCAGATCCGCTTGCATGGCCATGCCATCGAGGCACGCGTCTACGCGGAGAATCCCGCCAAGAATTTCATGCCCTCGGTCGGCACGATCAAGACCTGGCGGCTTCCCGCTGAAACCGGCGGCCTGCGCATCGATGCCGGCTATCGCGAGAGCGATGTGGTCTCGCCCTATTACGACGCGATGCTCGCCAAGATGATCGCCTGGGCGCCGACCCGCGAGGTCGCGATCGAGCGGCTCAACCGCGGCCTTGAGGACACCGACGTCCGAGGTATCGTCAGCAACATCCCGTTCCTGTCGTCGCTGCTAACGCATCCCGACGTCGTGGCGAACGCGATCGACACCGGTTTCATCGAGCGCCATCTGACACATCTGACCCCGTCGGGGGCGGTGGCCGGCGACCTCGAGCTCAGTGCAGCCGTCGCGGCCATTCTCATCGGCGAGCAGACTGCGGCCAAGGAGCAAGGCTCGCCGTGGCGCGCATCCGGTTGGATGCCGGTGGGGCTGCGGCAGCGCGTGTTCTCGTTCCGCCAAAGCGCTGGGAATGAACCGCGGACCGCCACGCTGGCCTATGGTCCCAGCGTGCAGCGCCTGTCGATCGAGGGCCGTGAGACCTCGTTCTCGGCACTTCCGACTGATGACGGCGGCTTCGACCTTGTGTGCGACGGCGTCAAATCCCATGTGGTGGCCGTCATCGAGGGCCATGAGCTGTACCTGCGGACCCGCAACGGCCGTTTCGATCTGCATTGGATCGATCCGTTCGGCGGTGACGACGAGGAGCAGGCCGGCGAGGACAAGATCGTGGCGCCGTTGCCGGGGACCGTCGTGGCGCTGCTTGCGCAGGAAGGCGCCGTCCTGGAGAAGGGTGCGGCGATCCTGACGCTCGAAGTCATGAAGATGGAGCAGACCCTGCGGGCGCCGTTCGCAGGCCGGCTCAAGGCGATCAAGTGCAAGGTCGGCGACATCGTGCAGGAAGGCGTCGAACTGGCGGACCTCGAACCGTCCGCCTGATCCTCGAACCGAAGAGGTCGGCATGAGCGAGAGCGTGCGCATCATCGAAATGGGCCCGCGGGACGGCCTGCAGAACGAGAAGATGTCGATCAGCGTCGCCGATCGCATCGCCTTCATCCGCGCGCTGGTCGCGGCGGGCCTGACCACGGTCGAGGTCGGCGCCTTCGTCTCGCCCAAGGCGATCCCGCAGATGGTGGGCTCGGACGAGGTCATGCGCAGCGTGGCTGCACTGCCCGGCGAATTCCATGTGCTGGTGCCCAATGTGAAGGGCTATGAGGCCGCGCGCGCCGCCGGCGCCAGGGTGATTTCCGTGTTCACTGCGGCCTCCGAGAGCTTCTCCCGCGCCAACATCAACTGTTCGATCGCGGAGTCGCTGGAGCGCTTCAAGCCGGTGATCGCCCACGCCAGGACCGACGGCATCAAGGTGCGCGGCTACGTCTCCTGCGCGCTTGGCTGTCCCTATGAAGGTGAGATCAAGCCGCAGGCCGTAGCCGGCGTAGCCAAGGCGCTGTGGGATCTGGGCTGCTACGAGGTCTCGCTGGGTGACACGATCGGTGTCGGGACGCCGCTCAAGGCCAAGCAGATGCTGCGCGCCGTCTGCGACGATGTGCCGGTGACGCATCTGGCGATGCATTTCCACGACACCTACGGCCAGGCGCTGGCCAATCTCTATGCGGGCATGGAGGAGGGCGTCCGCGTCATCGATGCCGCGGCCGGCGGCCTCGGCGGCTGCCCGTTTGCGCCGGGCGCGACTGGCAACGTCGCGACCGAGGACGTCGTCTACATGCTCGAAGGCATGGGCATCCGCACCGGCGTCGACATGACGAAACTGCTGGCCGCCACCAACGACATGAGCCGGCTGCTCGGTCGGCCACCCGTCAGCCGTGTTGCAGCGGCGCTGAACGCGAAGAACAGGCGAATAGCGAATGGCGAGTAGCGAATAGGGGGCCCACTCGCTAGATCCCTATTCGCTAATGCCTATTCGCCATTCACGGGCCGCGTCAGCGGCTCAGATCCGGCCCCATCACGAGATCCGGCAGCGCCGTCGAGATCTGCGGCACGAAGCAGAGCAGCAGCACGGCGGCCATCATCAGCAGGACGAACGGCAGCGTGCCCCAGATCACCTCGCGCAGCGGGATGTCCGGCGCGACGTTCCTGATGACGAAGATGTTGAGACCCACCGGCGGGTGAATCAGGCCCATCTCCATCACGATCGTCATCACCACGCCGAACCAGATGATGTCGAAGTTTGCTGCCCGCAGAGGCGGCAGGATGATCGGGGCAGTCATCAGGATGATCGATACCGGCGGCAGGAAGAAGCCGAGCACGACCACCATCAGCAGGATCGCGAACAACAGTTCCCAGCGCGGCAGGTGCATCGCCACGATGGACTCCGCCACCGACTGCGAGATGTGCAGGTAGCTCATCACGTAGGAGTACAGCAGCGACATGCCGATGATCAGCATCAGCATGGTCGATTCGCGCAGCGTCGCCTTCATGATGGGCGCGAGATCGGCCGGGCTCCAGACGCGGTAGATGATCGCGATCAGCACGAGCGCGAGGATACCGCCGAGACCGGCTGTTTCCGATGGCGTGGCGAGGCCGCCATAGAGCGCGACCATGACGCCGGTCAGCAGCAGCACGAACGGAATCACGCGTGGCAGCACGGAGAAGCGCTGCGCCATCGTAAAATCGTCCTTGGTCAGGATGTCCGACCACGCGCCCGATTTCTCATAGACGGCTTTCGCGCGCGCATATTCCTGCCGGAAGCGCACCACCGAATAGACGCCGAACAGGGTCACCAGCAGCAGCCCGGGGCCGATACCGGCCAGGAACAGCCGTCCCAGCGATTTCTCCGCCGCGATCGCGAACAGGATCATCGTAATCGAGGGCGGCAGCAGAATGCCGAGCGTGCCGCCGGCCGCGATGATGCCGGCGGCGAAGCCGCCGGAATAGCCGCGCTTGCGCATCTCGGGAATTCCGGCCGAGCCGATCGCCGAGCAGGTCGCGGGGGACGATCCCGCCATCGCCGCGAACAGCGCGCAGGCGAACACGTTGGCGACGCCCAATCCGCCGGGCACGCGATGCAGCCACGCATGCAGCGCCGAGTAGAGGTCCTGGCCTGCGCGGGAGCGGCCGATCGCCGCGCCCTTGAGGATGAACAGCGGGATCGATAGCAGCGTGATCGACGCCATTTCCTCGTAGACGTTCTGCGTGACCGTATCGAGCGACGCGGCAGGCATGTAGATGGCCATGAACACGACGGCCACGGCGCCGAGCGCGAACGCGATCGGCATGCCCGCGAACATCGCAAACAGGGTCGAGAGTCCGTAGGCAACCCCAATTCCGAACACGCTCATCGACGCGCTCCGGTCAGCGGAGCCACGATCTGCAGCAGCATCTGCAGGCACAGCAGGGTCATCCCGGCGGCCATCAGGCCGTAAGGGATCGCCAGCGGCGGCGACCACATCGAATTCGAGACCTGACCATCGACCCAGGCCTCATGTGTCAGGGTCCAGGATTTCCAAGTGAAGAAGGCACAAAACAAAAAGCTCGCGACGTCGACCAGCCAGAGCCTGATCTTGTTGGCGAGCGGCGACATCAGCCCAACGAAGGCTTCGATGCTGACGTGGCCGCGATGCTCCTGCACATAGGCCGCAGTCATGAAGGTGGCGCCGACGAGCAAGAACACGGCGGCTTCGTCCTGCCAGTAGTTGGCGGCCTTGAACAGTGCACGGCCCGCCACGCTGTAGCTCAGGATGAGGCAGGCCGCGACCAGTGCGAACGCGGCCAGAACCACGATGATGCGATTGAGCAGCGAGACAACACGCTGGAGCGGCGCCAGCGGACCGCTGGCGCCGATGGCTGTCGTGGCCTCGGTATCGATAACGGGCGCGTGCATCAATCAGGCCGCGACGTCGGAAGCGAGCTTGAGGAGCTTGGCGCAGTTCGCAGACTTGCCGCCATAGTCCTTCCAGGCCGTGTCGCGGGCAATGTCGCGCCATTTGTTGACGGTCTCGACATCGAGCTCCACAACCTTCGCGCCCGCCTTTTCGTAGACCTTGGCAACTTCGATGTCGTCGTCCTGCGCGCCCTTGCGCCCGAACGCCTCCATCTCAGCGCCGACCGCGAGGAGGATGTCCTGCTGGTTCTTCGGCAGCTTGTCGAACGAGGCCTTGGACATCATCAGCGGCTCGAGCATGAACCAGTACGACGCCTTGGCGCCGGAGGTCAGGGCCTTCGACACTTCCTCCAGGCGGAACGAGATCAGGCTGGTCGACGAGGTGATGCCGGCATCGCAGGCGCCGGTCTGCATTGCGGTGTAGATTTCGTTCGATGGCACCGACAGCACCGAGGCACCGGCGGTTTGCAGCACCATGTCCATCTCGCGCGAGCCGCCGCGCACCTTCATGCCCTTGGCGTCCTCCGGCGTCACCAGCGGCCGCGATCGGCTGGCAACGCCGCCCGCCTGCCAGACCCAGGTCAGCAGGATGATGCCCTTGTCGGCCAGAAAATCGCTCAGCGTCTTGCCGACCGGCTCATTCTTCCAGCGCATGCCCTGGTCGTAGGTCGTGACCAGACCCGGCATCAGCGCGATGTTGGTCTCAGGCACTTCGCCGCCGGCGTAAGGCATCGGATAGAGGCTGATGTCGAGCGCGCCCTTCCGCATGGCCGAGAACTGCGCGACGGTCTTGATGAGCGAGGAGTTGGGATAGATCTCGGTCGCGATCTCGCCGCCGGAGCGCTTCGCAACCTCCTCGGAGAACACCCGGCAGAGCCGGTCGCGGAAATCGCCCTTGTCGATGGTGCCGCCGGGAAACTGGTGAGAGATCTTCAGCGTCGTTGCTGCGTGGGCCGTACCGGTTCCAAAACGCAGAATGGCCGGCGCAGCGAGCGCGGATGCGATGACATGACGGCGTGTGAGCATGAGATTTCCCCTGAACAACTTCTGGTTGGGTTCCCGACCCGGTTCGTTGGCGTGACTTATACCAGCCAATCTGTCGAGCTTACCTCTAGCCGAACTAGACAGTTCGTTCGAGGCCAAATGCATGGGAAGCGACATATTGCTGCGGCGCACGTACCCGCCGGTGAATCCCTTGCGCGGTTGTACTAACATGATCTTGCCGGGCAAAATTGTGTCCTCGATTCCGGAACGGGACGCATTCGAGTCAAATTTGATCGAACAAAATTCTCGCCCGCGCTCGTAACAATCGCCTTCATCGGAACGTCGATATCCAAGAACGGCGCCTCCGTCGCCGTCGACCCCTGTCATACGAAGGAGCGATCATCATGACCAATCGTAGCCGCCTCATCCTCGGAATCTCCGCTGCCGCTCTCGCGTTCAACGTGGCCGTCGCGCCGGCGGCCTTCGCGGAGGACAAGATGAGCAAGGACGATGGGATGAAAAAGGGCGCGATCTCCCACGACGGCATGAAGAAGGACTCGATGGCGAAAGACGCCATGAAGAAGGACGATGCCATGTCCAAGGACGGGATGAAGAAGGACGACGGCATGATGAAGAAGAACTAGCTCGTCTCGCCGGGCATCGTGCGATGGGACGACCGTATCAGTCCCATCGCCGATGAATTGAGGAGTCGCGCGATGCCAGACGCGACGACACGCAGGTCTCGCGGCGGCGGCGGCGCTGCTTACTTCTTCTTTCCACGGGCCTTGCGCGCGGCGTAGCGCGCATCACGCTTCGCCTTCTGCTCGGCTTCCATCTCGGCCAAGCGGGCGGCTTCTTCTTCCGCCTCGCGCGCAAGCCGGGCACTCTCGGCGGCCTTGGCCTCTTCCTCGAGACGCTTCTGCTCAGCCTTGGCGGCCTCGCGCTCCAATCGCTGCTGCTCGCGGCGGGCGGCGGCGGCCTCGCGCTCCTGCCGTCGCTTCACGACTTCGGGATCGTCCGGTCCCGGCTGCGATTTGAACTTCTGCACGATGCTCTGGCGGGCCTGCTGCGCGGCCTTCTGCCGATCGGCAAATCCAGGTTCCTTGAATCCTCTCATGGAGACGTCGTCACTTCGCTATTTGGGTGTTCGATCAGGGTGTGGTCGGTCAGGGGCTGCACGCGCCGCCAGGCAATTCTTCCACGAGATCGTGAACACGAGCGGAGGTCGACGCGAGCCCGTGTGTATAGGATCGCATGCGTCGATGACAAATGCTTTATCGCCGCTCCTCCACATCCGTCCTGCCTGGCGCTTGCATGGCGCTCGCCGGAGGCTATGTAACCATCCCCGTCGCTGACGCAGGTCGGCCGGCCGTGAGTCGCTTCACGCCTCGCGGGCACCAGCGCACCGCCCGGGTGCGACATCCAACGGAGTTGACCGGCATGACCTCTGTTCGCCGCGGGCGCATGGCGCTCGGCCTCGCGCTCGTCGCTCTCGTGGTCAGCGCATGCGTGATGACGGCGGTCCTCGCCCGCCCGAGGCCCGTTTCGGCTGGTGTGCTGGGTTCCGAATGGGAATGCGGGCAGCTGTTCTGGGTGACGAGCTGTACCCGGATCGAATCGATCTCGCCGGCATCGCGCCAGCAGCAGCAACCCCACGGTGAGGCCGCTGGCCTGCGTGCCGCCTAGGCGCATCGGCGATGAGTACGCAGGGGCCGGATAGACGTGGCGCCGTGGCGGCACTCGTGTTCGCGGCGCTCGTCATAGCCTTCGGCTTGTGGCTGGCCCGCAGCCTGACCTCCGCAAGCCGGATGCAGGATTGCCTGATGTCGGGACGAACCAACTGCAATGTGATCGTGCCCGACCGGTGACCGCCGATCTGCCCGTACCGGATCGGCAAGGCCGCTCTAGCGAGTTTGCATGATCGGAGCGGCGAATCAGCCGGCGTCTCGGTTAACCTGACGGCAGCAGGTTGACGGCAGCAGGTTGACTTGGCCGCAAAATCGTCGGGATTTTACCCGTTTGTCGCGCAAACTATGGTGTGTCCGGACCATACACGCCGAAGCCGGCGATCCGGGATCATCAATCCGCATCACACCCCGCGTGCGCGGCAACCAGCGCAGACGGCGGGCGATCAAGGGTAGGGGAGAATGACGTTGTCCAACCAGAGCACACGGTGGCTGCCCGCGATCGCAATCCTGACCGCGGTCGTGATCCCCGCCCAAGCCTGGGCGCAAACCCAGGACCAGGCTGGTCCTGGCCCCGGGCATTCGCCCCAGGCCCGCCCGCCGGGTGTCATTCGCCAAGCGCCGACCCAGGGTGGGCAACCGGCCGGCCAGCCCCATGTCCAGATCCCGCGGCAAGCCGGCCCCATGGCCGGCCAGCCGCAGGGAGCACAGCCGGGCGCACCGCCGCGGGCTGCCGTTGTCCCTCAGGGACGTCAGCCTGCGCCGGTGGCGCAGCAGGGACGTCCGCCGGGAGCCGGTCAGGGCTACGCAGCGGGCCCTGGTCCGGCGATGGCCGGGCGGGGACCGGATGCGCGTTATGCGCACGGCCGGGTCGCGGTGCGCGACTATGGCGGGCAGTCTTATCGCGGCCGGGTCGGCTGGGAGGGTGGCCGATGGCGGCACGAGGTTCACAACGGCCGCCCGGGCTGGTGGTGGGACGTCGGTGGCGTCTGGTACTATTATCCCGAGCCCATGGAAGGGCCGCCGACCTACGTGTCGGAGGACTATGCTGACGATGTGGTCTATGCGCCGTCGGCGGCCTACGAGGCGCCCCCGCCGGTTGCCTACGAGCCGGCGCCGCCTCCGGCCGAAGTCGATCCGGGCGCCAGCGCGCTCGGGGGCGCGATCATCGGCGGGGTGCTCGGCGGTATCCTCACCGGCAAGGCGGGCGGTGCCGCGGCGGGCGCCGTGCTTGGTGGTGCCACCGGCGCGATCGCCGGCGCTACGGCTGCGGCGCGACCAGGCTATTATCTGTCGCAGGGCAATTGCTACTATCGATATCCGTCGGGAGAGTATGTCGCGGTCGATCCGCGCTCCTGCTACTGAGCGCTGCCGACGGTCGGAGCGCTGCGGTGAGCTTGGTTGGCCGCTGCGGTTCTGGCCGAATCTCCGCAAAGCTCCGGAGCGGGAGTTGGAGCGAATCTTGATAGACTCCACTTCATTGTTCTTCGTTGTTCGAGAGGTGAGAGCTCCGGGGCCATGACCAAGGCGTCCAAGCTGGTTGCCGCCAAGGGCGGAAGGGTTCTCCTGGTCCGGCGCCGGGCCGACGGGCGCTGGATGTTTCCGGGTGGCCGCAAACGCGCGCAGGAGACGGCGAAGGACTGCCTGAAGCGCGAAATCAAGGAGGAGCTTCCCAAGCTCAAGCTCGGCCGGCTGCGGCTATGGAAGGAAGTCACCGCCAAGAACAAGCGCTCGGGTCGCAAGATGAGCGACGCTATCTTCATCGCCAAGCATGCCAAAGGGCGCCTGGAGATCGGGGACAAGAAGGAGATCGACCGCGCGGTGTGGCAAAAGCCCTACGGACTCAGCCTGACGCCGACGTCGCGTTACATCCGCGACCAGCTGTTTCCACGAAAGCCGGACTGAACCGTCGCGTGCTGGGAACATTCCGGCTGCCTGGGCGTTATCTGTCCATGCCTTACGATAACACAGACAGACAGCCTCGCGTCCTCACGCCGGAAGAGCGTCGGGCGCGTGACGCCACCCGCAGGGCTGATGCCGAACAAGCCATGCGCGAGCACGAGGCGGCCCAGCGGGCCTTTTACGCCAACCGCGAGCGGCTCCGGGCCGAGCGTCTGGCGCGGGAGGCCGCCACCAAGTCGGGCTGACGGGGAGTTCCTGTCAGCTCGCCTTGCGGCTCCGGAACGCGTTCGCCATCCGCAGGAACGCTTGATCCAGCAACGCATACATGTCGCCGGTGATGTCGCAATCGAACATCGCGCGGCGCATGCATGTCATCCACTCGTCGCGCTCGGCGTCGCCGATCGGATACGGACGGTGCGCGGACATGATGCAGCGATGTTCGGCCCGCTCGAAATAAAGCGCTGGCCCGCCCAACCATCCACTGAGAAATTCGAACAGCAACTGCTTGATCGGACCGAGATCGGCGTCGTGCATCGCGCGGATGCGGCTGGCGCCGGGCTCCTGGTCCATGATGGTGTAAAAGCGCTCCGCCAGACGGCGCACGCCGGCTTCGCCGCCGACGAGCTCATAGGGCGTCGCCTCGTTCACAACTGCTTCTGCTTCGTTGGCCGAATTCGCTGCCGTCATCGCATCTCATTTCCGCTCGCCCCTCGGCAGCCAACAAGCGGCAGAGGTATGGCGCCTTGATCTGGATCAAGCGGGAAAACGAGCGTGCGTTCGGGCTAGCGGATGCTGGCTTTGACGAGGCGCTGCCGGTCGGTGTCGGCGGCGATCTGGCGCAGCGTCTGTCGGAGCAAAGCGAGGTCGACCGGCTTGGAGAACGGCGGATAGACGTTCAGGCCGAGGATCTTGCCGGCGCGGACCGTGACGTCGCGGGTCTGATCGTCGGAGCCGCTGATGATCAGCACCGGGGTGCGGGATTTGATGTCCGCCAACAGCTGCAACACCTCGGTGCCGGAGCGCTCGCCGAGATTCAGGTCGAGCGTGATGCATTCGAAATTGCGCCGGCGCAGCACGCTCATCGCGCCGTCGACCGAGTTCACGCCGGTCGTCGCAAAGCCTGCCTGCACGGCGATCTTGCGCAGGATCGACAGATGAACGTCGGCATCTTCGATCACGAGAAGTTCGTTCAGCATGGTCCCCGCGCGGCTGGTGTGTCGGCTACAGATGGACCCGCGGAACTTAAGAGGGGGTTTCTGATTTCCTCGTAAACATTCGATCCCGTAGAACAACGGAAAATCTGCACGCTATCCGCCATTGCCGCGGCGTCGCGCGGCTCAGAACGGCCGCCGGCTCGACATCGCGTTGGAGGAGCCCGGCAGATTGGTCGTCGGCGTCGAAGCGGGCGGTGGCAAGCGGCCGCGCGATTGGCGCCAGTGCTGGACGTGCAGGAGAATGCCGGCCACCAGCAGCGGCGCGACGGCGGCCACCGCCAGCAGCGGCGACAGCGGCTTGGGGGTGACCATCTCCATCGTCATCTCGCAGACCATCCAGATGGCTGCGGACGCCAGCACGAAGTCGCGGGAGGGGATGCGGAGCCAGTACAGGAAGCCGGTGATGATCGCGGCCGGCGCAATGATCGGGCCGATCATGTAGAAGTTCAGCTCGGGCGGCGTCACGGCGTCCAGAACCATCGATGCCAGCAGCCACAGGCTGAGGAACATCACAACGCCGTCGACGTATCTCATGGCCAACCTCCGCCGCGACATTTTGGCGCAATCTTTGTCCGGTTTATGGCTGTTCCGTCAAGGGCCATGGCGTCCCGGGCCGATTTGCAGCCCGATCCGGCGGATTCTCGCCCGCGGCCAGGCATACCGACCAGTTCCTGGTTCCACGACCATCCCCTGCTCAATCCGCCGAAAACCCGAACGGAACCGACGACGTCCGGAAATCGTCCGGCAGGATCTCGCGCCCGATCGGCGGCGCGGAGCGTGCCGCGCATTTCGGCCGGTGGCAGACCCGGCAGGCGACGCCGATCGGGGTCGGCGCGTCGGCGTCAGGCCCGTGGCCGTCGCGGGTATAGATCAGCTGCCCCGCATGCTCGGCGGCGCAGCCGACCGCAATCGCCCGCTCGACGCGCACCGCGCCGTAGGAGCCACCGCCGGCGGTCACCGTGCGGGCGATCGAGAAGAAGCGGCGGCCGTCCGGCAGCTCCAGCCATTGCGTCACGATCTGGCGCGGCGTCTTGAAGATGCCGTGCACCGACCACAGCGGGCAGGCGCCGCCATGCCGGGCGAACGGGAAGCCGGCGCCGTCGAGCAGCTTCGACACGTTGCCGGCGGGATCGACGCGGATCAGGAAGAACGGGATCCGCTCCGCGCCCGGCTTCTGCAGGGTGGTGACGCGATGCGCTGTCTGCTCGAAGCTGGTGCCGAACTGCCGCGCCAGCGCCTCGAGATCGTAGGCCCTGGCATCGACGGCTTTGGCGAAGATCGAATAGGGCATGATGATCGCAGCCGCCGCGTAGGCCGCGAGCGCGCGGCGCGCCAGCAGCTCGGCGGTCTTGCTGGCGAACTTGCCATCCTCGAGTGCCGCGCCGATTTCGGTGTCGAGCTCGAGATAAGCGAGCTGCCGGGCGAGCTCGAATTTCAGGCTCGCGCTGTCCAGCGAGTCCTCGATCAGCAATTGCCGGCGGTGCAGGTCGAGCCGCCTGAGCGAGCCAAGCATCACGTTCGGCGGCATGTAGCGGACCTGGAGATTATGCCGGACGCGAAAGCGCTCGATGAAGCCGGCCGGCCCGGCGGAGACCTGCGGAGCCCCCGTCGGCGCCCCCTGGAAGATGGCCTGCGCCAGCCGCTCGGCGGCATCGTCGAGCTGGGCAAAGTTGTTGCGGCGGGCGGCGAGGAAGCGGCGGACATCGGCGACGGGATCGTTGGCGTCGAAGCCGTCATTGCCAACGCGGGGCGCGCTGCCGGCCGGCACCGGAGCGCGCTGCTCGGCCAGCGCGAGCTGCTCCTCGCGATACGCCGTGTAGAGGCGCAGGAACGCCTCGGTCATGCCGGGATAGCTGACGGCGAGATCGCTGATCTCCAGCGCGGGGATGTCGATGTCGGAGAACATCGGGTCCTTGAGGACCGACTGCATCCGCGCGGTGTGGTCGGCCCCGCCGTCGCCGGCGAGATCGGCAAGGTCGATCTTGTAGGTCCGCGCCAGCCGCAGCAGCATGTCGGCCGTCACCGGCCTCTGGTTCCGCTCCAAGAGCGCCACGTAAGGCGCTGAGATTTCGAGGTCCGCGGCCATGTCGGCCTGGGTCAGGCCGAGCTCGCGCCGGAGCCGGCGCAGGCGCGGGCCCATGAAGATCGATCGTGCCGTGGCGGTGGTCATGGCCAAATTCCGGTCTTGTAATCTCCTTACAGCTATACACGAGAAGTTTGTAAAGTGTGACAAGTTTTCCGCGCAATGTCTGGTCCGCCGGCGCCGGGTGCTTACAACAGGTCCCAGGTTGTCCTTAACCAAGGGATCACGGACATGAACTTTCAACCGCGTGGACTGAACGACCAGGCTCTCCAGGGCCCCTCGTCCTACCAGGCCGAGGTCGAGGCGGCGCGTGCGCTGCTCGAGACCAACCCGACCTGGAACGGCGTCACCGCCGAAGCCGTGGCGCGCATGCGCCTGCAGAACCGCTTCAGGACCGGCCTCGACGTCGCCCGCTACACCGCGGCCGTGATGCGCGCCGACATGGCCGCCTATGACAATGATAGCACCAAGTACACCCAGTCGCTGGGCTGCTGGCATGGCTTCATCGCGCAGCAGAAGCTGATCTCGATCAAGAAGCATTTCGGCAAGACCGACCGCCGCTACCTCTATCTCTCGGGCTGGATGATCGCGGCGCTGCGCTCCGAGTTCGGCCCGCTGCCGGACCAGTCGATGCACGAGAAGACCTCGGTGCCCGCGCTGATCGAGGAGCTCTACACCTTCCTGCGCCAGGCCGACTCGCGCGAGCTCAATGACCTGTTCCGCAGCCTCGACGCGGCCCGCAAGGCCGGCGACAAGGCGAAGGAGACCGAGATCATCGCCAAGATCGACGGCTTCCAGACCCACGTCGTCCCTGTGATCGCCGACATCGACGCCGGCTTCGGCAATGCCGAGGCGACGTATCTGCTCGCCAAGAAGATGATCGAGGCGGGCGCCTGCGCGCTGCAGATCGAGAACCAGGTGTCGGACGAGAAGCAGTGCGGCCACCAGGACGGCAAGGTCACCGTGCCGCATGACGTCTTCCTGGCCAAGATCCGCGCCTGCCGCCACGCCTTCCTGGAGCTCGGCGTCGAGGACGGCATCATCGTCACCCGCACCGACTCGCTCGGCGCCGGCCTGACGCAGCAGATCGCCTTCTCGAGCCAGCCCGGCGATCTCGGCGACCAGTACAACAGCTTCCTCGACTGCGAGGAGGTCACGCCCGAGAACGCCCGCAACGGCGACGTCATCATCAACCGTGACGGCAAGATGCTGCGTCCGAAGCGGCTGCCCTCCAACCTCTACCAGTTCCGTCCCGGCACCGGTGAGGACCGCTGCGTGCTCGACTGCATCACCTCGCTGCAGAACGGCGCCGACCTGTTGTGGATCGAGACCGAGAAGCCGCATATCGAGCAGATCGCCAAGATGGTCGACCGCATCCGCAAGGTGATCCCGAACGCCAAGCTCGCCTACAACAACTCGCCGTCGTTCAACTGGACCCTCAACTTCCGTTGGCAGGTCTATGACGCGATGAAGGAGGCGGGCCAGGACGTCAGCAAGTACAACCGCGCCGAGCTGATGAAGGCGGAGTACGACGACACCCCGCTGGCGAAGGAAGCCGACGAGCGCATCCGCACCTTCCAGGCGGATTCGGCCAAGCGCGCCGGCATCTTCCACCACCTGATCACGCTGCCGACCTACCACACGGCCGCGCTCTCGACCGACAACCTCGCCCGCGAGTACTTTGGCGAGCAGGGCATGCTGGGCTACGTCAAGAACGTCCAGCGCGCCGAGATCCGCCAGGGCATCGCCTGCGTCAAGCACCAGAACATGGCCGGCTCCGACATCGGCGACGACCACAAGGAGTACTTCGCTGGCGAGAAGGCCCTGAAGGCCGGCGGCGCGCACAACACGATGAACCAGTTCGGCTGATCTCTGCCGGGTGAACTGCTGAACTGATGAGACCCGTCTGGAGCCAATGGCTTCAGGCGGGTCTCGCTTTTTGATGGTACGCCTAACGGCGGAGTGCGGTCGCGTACCCGGCTTAAGGTTTGTGGCGCACTCGCTCCACACCGTCATGGCCGGGCTTGTCCCGGCCATCCACGTCGATCGGCGTCCTTGGAACGCCATGGATGCCCGGTCCTTCGCCGCGCCGAAGCGGCTTCGGCCGCGCAGGCGGGACAAGCCCGGGCATGACGAGTAACAAATTGACCAACTTCGTGTGGCTGAGGATTGTCTCGTCATCCGCGACCGCTTCGCCCCAGCGCGACCACCTCAGCGCTCGCTCAGCGCCAGCCGCGCGCCGAGCAGGGCGAAGCCGCCGGCGAACGCCCGGCGCAGCCACGCCATCACCCGGGGGCGGCTGACGACGCGATCGCGCACCGCTGCCGCGAACAGCCCGTAGACCACGAACACCGCGAACGTCATCGCCATGAACGTGCCCGACAGCTCGAGCATGGCGGCGAGCGGATGCGCGTCGTCCGCGGCGATGAACTGCGGCAGGAAGGCGAGGAAGAAGATCGACAGCTTGGGATTGAGGATGTTGATCAGAAAGCCGGTCAGCACCACGCGCCCGGCCGAGCGCGCCGCGTCCTTCGCGTCATCCTTGGCCTCCACCGAGAGCGCGCCACGCTCACCGAGCGTCTGCCAGGCCATGTACAAGAGATACGCAACGCCACACCATTTCAGCGCGGCGAAGGCCAGCGCGCTGGTGTGCAGCACGGCGGCAAGCCCGATGATCGCAGCGAGCATCGCCGGGATGATGCCGAGCGTGCAGCCGAACGCCGCGGCGACGCTCATCCGCGACCCCTTCGTCAGCGCCACCGCGAGCGTGTAGAGCACGCCGGTGCCGGGCGAGGCCACCACGATCAGCGAGGTCAAGAGGAAGGCGGTGGACATCGGGGAAGCTCCTTGGGCGAGACGAGGCGCATCAGCAAGGCGCGGCAGCAGCCTCAACGCGTCGTCGCGCTCGATCTCAGCGGGCTGCTGATCGCGGACCACGGGTGACGGCCACGATGTCAGGGAGCCCTCGCCATTTCAACCGGCTCGGGCGCCCGATGCGGCCGCCGCATCGCCTCGAGGTGAGGACCAGCGGCGTCGGCCTCGCCGCAGCCGGCGAGCATGACCCCGCCGATCGTGAGCCGTGGGCTCGTGCCGCAATGCGACGGCCAGGCGATGATGGCGGCGATGTTGCCGAGGAGGAGAACGGCGAGCAGGACGAGCATGGCCCGCCGTCCTGTGGGCGTGGGTGACGACATCGGGACTTCCTCACGATACGGTTGACGCGATCGCGGCTGCACCGCGACGATCGCCATCGGTTCGATCGCGTGCGGCCACACATGCGAACACACGCCGCGGACGCGGCGCTTTTGCGCAGGTCGGATGTCGCCATGTAAGATCTTGTTGCTGTTCGTGCGCGCACTCCCGGCAGCCGGTGATTGCAAGCCGCGCGCGTCCGCACCGCAGGGACGCAACGGGCGACGTCGCTCAGTCCCGCCGCATGACGACCTATCGGCCTGACCATCTGAACCTCATCACGTTGCAGGGGGGGGGCGGGGCAGGTGGGCGCGGTCAACCATCGTCGCGACGCCTTGCGCGCCCGAGCTGTGCCGGTCGTCTCGCCCCCATGAAACAGAGGGCGCGGGGAATGCCGGGTGAGGGCCTCACCCATGGCCCGCCTGCAGAAGAAAAAGCAGGCGGCAGTCACCACAGGTTCAGCCGGATCAACCCGGCATTCCCCGCGCGATGGTCTTCACGCTTATACGCGATCTCCCCGGTGTCCGGCTTGATAGCCACCGTCGCCCTCGGGGATCATCACCCCCAGGACTTGGCGCCAGCTTCGGGGCGCCAGGACCACGCGATTTCACGTCCGCACGGGGTCGTTCGTCCGCGCGCCTCAAGCACGCTGCGACCCGCCTGCGGCCACCGCATCCCGCGCCCAACGTCCGTGACGATCGCGATCCGCCCCTCTCGAGGAGCACGGGATGGGGACAGTCAATCATGAATTTCGGAAAAATGGAAGAGGAATATTTTTCAGAAGCGGACTGGACAGAGGTGATCGTGTTGAGCGGCCTGATGAAATAAGTTTGTCCGCGCATCCTCACAGCACATGTTGCTGGAAAGCGCAGCGCCGTCGCGCCATGATCCGGGCTGCCCACCGGTCACTGCAACCTGTGCGGGTTCCGAACGCGCCGCCCTGGCATTGATCGCGAGGAAGGTCGTGGCGGAGCAACCGCGTCATGTTGATGACCCTGAATTCCCGCCGCTGGCGATCGTCTGACACATGACCACCGACGTATTTGATGCTGGGGGACGACAGCGACTGTGTCCTGTCCGCAACGTCATCGGTTTTTGATAGTCGCTCTATTCCCCCTAAGGTTGCGGCTATTGTTCCCCAGATCGGCCCCTGCTACCGCTAGTCAACAACAGTAGGGGTGCTGTGGGGGCTCAAATGGACTATTTGCGTTGGATGGCCACCTGGCTGGCCATCCTTGGAGGGGCGTGTCTTGGCGGGTGTGCTGCGCCGCTCGCAGTGAACAACGTGACCGACATCAGGTCGAGCACGGGCAGCCGAGGAATCGACGTCTACGAGCCGAAGCGCCGAACCGACGCAAGCGTGCCCGAGTTCGCGGGTGACCAGCTTGTGGAAGTGCGGACGTTTCACAATCCCGGCGGAGGAGGCGAGGTCGAGATGGCCGGGGCCTCCTGCTCACTGGAAGCCTCCGGTTTCAGCGCAACCATGACGAGCCCCGCGAAGGTGCGCGTGCCGCTCTATCGCGGACAGTCGAGCACGCTTGCCGTGACCTGCCAAAAGCCCGGCTATCAAAAGCGGATGATCACGGTCGCGCCGTTCGATGCGACGCGCCAGGCTCGTCTGGCCAGCGGCGTCAACGGCGGGATCCTTGGTGCGGTCATCGTGGCAGGCATCGATGCGGCCGCCGACAACACGAAGAACGACTGGCGTTATCCCGTGGCGAAGGTCGTGCTGGAGGCCGATGCCCCCGGCGGGTAAGGGACGGATCTTTCGTCATTGGCGGTTACGGTTGCGGTGACAGTGCATGAAACTGCCGCGCCAAGTAGCGAGGTCAATTTAGCGCACCGGAATTCTCGCTCAAGGCCGCCCGACCGGAGGCAGTCCCCGGGCCTGCCGCAAGCACTCGGTCTCGGACTGTCCGCGCCACCGGCAGTCGTCATACTTGATACTTGGCCGACAGGAGCGCGACCACCAGGACAGCGATCAGCACCATGCACGCCAATGCCTGACGATTGTCCGCCTTCATGGATGGCTCACGCCAGTCTAACCTGTCCCGGCGCGTCAAGCTGGAAAACCTTGCGCCGTCGCGCCATGATCCGGCCGTGGCCAGCATTCATGCTGGCCGGCCGCTGCAACCTCGGCAGGCGCCATGCGTGGCGACGGCGCGTCGCCGGATGCTGAACCCTGGAGTGGACGACCATGAGAGCCCTCGCGCTGATCCCCCTGATCGCATGCCTCGCCGGCTGCGGGATGGTCGACGCCGTTCAAAACGGACTTGCCTACAGCCGGGCTGTCGAAGCCGACCTCCTCGCCGAAACCGGCGTGCGTCCCGCAGTCGGCTTCAACTGGAACAACGGCACGCTGACGTCGGTCATGGTGACCTTCCCCAAGCTCTACACCGCCAAGCCGCTACCGGAGCTGTCGGAGAAGGTCCGGGCCGCGGTGATCAAGGAATTCAAGCAGAGCCCGAGACAGTTGGTGCTTGGGTTTGCGGTGAATGGGTGAGCGCGGCCGCCTTAACTAACGTCCCTGGGAGTTTCGTGCACTGTCACCATATTCGCTCCGAAGGAGATTCGGTGCCGGGATCGTCACGCTTGACGGGATGATCGCTCATCTACGGGCTTTTCGAGTCGCGCGTGTCTTCAGCGGCCTAAATGGTTTACCCGGATATAGAGCCTCTACCTTTGCTAGAAAGGCATCCCTCTCTTTAGCGTAGGCTTTTGCGTTAGGATCGGGGTCGATCAATTCTGATTTGGCTGCTGTCCTCAGGATTGAATCGAGATCATCGCTCATAGTTTCGGCCGCTTCCATGACTCGGCTTACGGTACTCGCGGCGCGCCCCTTTATATGCTGGGGCAGGCTATCGATTGGCAGTGACCGCAGGGCGGAGATACCGTGTGAAATAAGAGCTTCACAATTTGATGCGCGCTTGCGAATATCGCGAAGCTTCAACAACATCGCGCGATTCAAATGAAGCGCAGAAATCGAATATTTGCCGACTTCGCTCAGAGGCTCTAGCAGGAGTCCCTCTCTGGAAAAGTGCTCCTCCCTGGCGTCGTGATCCGGACGAAAAAACCGTCTTCCATCGCGGCGCGCTTCCGGAGGAGGATAACGGTCGCTTTTGCGCTCATTGCAAACGCTGCACGCGTACATCAAATTGTCATAGTCGTTGGTGAGATCAGGACGAGCCTTTTGCGGTTCATAATGGTCAATCACCATCCCGATAGACTGCGCTTCATATTCCATGATGGTGCAGTAAGCGCACGCATGATAGAAGTCGTGCCGTAAAGTCTGTCGATAATCCGGGTATCTCTTGCCGGGCTCAACCACCGACCTACGTATCAATCGCGGGTCCTCCAGCGGACCAGTACCCTGAGCTTTCGATTCACTACTCATCGACGTTTCCGCTTTGGCAGATGCTGCTCAAGTTGCCGTTTTAGCTCTTCGATGTCTGAGTGTAGCTGCTCATATCTGGCGACCGCAGCTTCAAGCAATTCGAGATCTTGTCCATATCGAGCATCGTCAACGCGATCTAAGGACCAGCACACATATCGTAACCGATTTGCCTCTTTTCGGGTGATTGTGCCAGCAAACTCCTTGTCCAGGAGCGCTTGACGCTCCTTGAGCCAAGCTTGATGCTCCTGTTCGCTGATCGAAGCCGCGTTTATTCTACCTGCGACGCGCGACGCAGCAGCCGACTCTACTGAGGAGTAGTTGAAGGTTGGGAAGTTCACTACAGTAGCGGAGGAGGCGCTTCTCAACTGTGCTTTTCTACGTCCGCGATTCGAGCTAGAGCTTATAGCTACAGGCTCAGAGTCAAGAAAATCAAAGCTTGTTTGTATCGCTGATGAGGTGCTCATCGAACATATTGCCTTCTGCTAGCTCTTCAAAGTACTTCAACGCATCTTCGGTGCATCTATTCAGCAAGGTCTTCATTGCCGGCTCGGCTGTCGATTGCGGCTTCTTGAATTGTCTATGGAAGTCGAAAATGAGAGTCATGAGCTGATTTGGGTCTTCTACTTTAGCCAAAGTATGCTGACATCGGTCGATCCAATTATCGGATTGGCCAAGTTCGGAATTTATGGCGACGTTGAAATTTACCAGTGATCCCGCCCAGGGCCGCGCTAGATGCTCCACGAGACTATTGATCCCAGGTGGCAGGTCTTCCATCGAGACGGATGTAGTCGATACAATCCCAACTTGGAGTATCTTCCTTTCTTCAACCCGCGGAAGTAAGCGAGCAGCCTCGATAAGTCGTTCTGATATACTTGGTAGCATCTCGGTGTAGGGGAGAGGCTTTGATACCATGTCCATGACAGGCAAGCCCGCACTTACAGGCTTCGCCCTTAACCGGTGCTGGAATGAGACTGTAACCCTCGCCGGATCAACTGCGTAAGTGAAGCCGTCCTCTGTGGTAAAGGACAAAGCGCTATTCTGACTATCATTAACCGTGAAAGTCGGGTTACGAAATCTATCGACCATTCGATCCATGATGGGCGAAAGAGCGTCGACTATGCCGCCAAAAGCAAAGTGGGGCGTCAACGCGAATCCGACAGTAGGTGTTGACGCGAGCTTGTCACACCAACTCATGTTCTGCCTCCATAATTCGCATTGTTCCCTAGAGGGCCGCTGCCGGGACGAATGCCATAAGTCCGATCGAAATCTTACCGTAGAATACAGTGCACTTCACGCGCGCGGAAGGATAATGGTGACAATGCACTCTATCCAGGGGTGAAAACGAGCGCCAATTTGGTGCTCTGTGACCTGCCGCCGAATTCTGCTTCTCCTTGATCCTTCCCGCGCCGTCTTAGCCGCGGCGTCGCCGAATGGCGGGCCGGTGCCATTTGTCCGGCGCGCACTCGCGTAGCGGACGCAGTCGATGCGCTCTTACTCTTCGCGGACAGCGTAGTCGTTGGGGGCAATCAGTCGTAGGGTGAGCATGGAGAATGCTAAACGCGACCTTTTCCTCTTCTTCGACTAAAGGTTCTTGAAGAAATCGAGGAGCGCGGTGAGTTCGGTGTTGTTGTCGAAATCTGCGAGCATCGGACCCTGTACTGATCCGTCGCGGACCTCAATTTTCCTCGTGGCGTGTTCATAGCGGAAAGCAACACGGCGACCGCCGAACTCGGCCCAACCCATGTTGCCGATTTCTTGAACGCGACCTTCGCGCACAGCCATTGAGCCGCTGTCGGAATAAACGAGTACGAAACCCATGATTGCAGCAAAGGCGGCTTCCACTTCCTTGGCGTGATGCTCGATTCGACCAACAACGCCATCTGTGTATTTCTTTGTTGTGCTATCGATGTTCAGCTTAATAGACATTCGGAGGATCTCCGGTTTTTGGTGCCGTGTATTGCTTTGGTGATTTTGGCTACCTGCAGATGAGATGCATAATTACGGTGACAGTGCACTCAATAATTCCGATGAGGTGGGTTACGGGAGACTCATGAAGCCCCTCCTGATCAACTGGATGACCCGATGATACCCTTGCGTTGCAAGTCGTCAAAAATGGCTGCGACCGAGCTCGAAGCATTTGCGCCGTCACCGACGAACAGAAGGCCGCCGGCGTTGACCTGACCATTTCCAACCCAGAGGTTTCGTCCGGTGCTTGCCTCAAGAAGCCGCGCCGTGAACGTGGTCTGACGCTTGTAGCGGTAGGTCGGCGTCGCGGTGGCAACCACCATGCCTGAGGACGTCCCATTCATGGATATGGTCGACGTGTTGCCGAAGGTGTTGACGGTACCGATCGAGCTCGATGTTCCGGTGTATTGGCCCGACAAGATCGTCCCGGCGTATTGTTGCTGCACACCGCTATCGCCCACGCTGATGACGAGGACGCCTTCAATCGCGTCACGCGCGAGCCCCTGTTGAACCTCGGCATTGGTGTAGGTCCGTGTCGGCGGGAACAGCATCAGCGCGTCGTCAGCGACGACGCCGCGTTTCCGCGCCTCCTCGGCGATGTTGGTTTGAATGCTCGTGACGAGCGGACCGGGTCCAGAGACGTAAGCGACCATGCTGCCGATCGGCTTCGCCGGCAATTGTCGGTCGGCATATCCCTGCATCGATGTCGTGATGCAGCCCGACAAGGCAATGGCTGCCAATGGAATCGCGACGACCGTTCTTGCCCAATTCATCGAAACGCCCCGGCAATAATTCAAGGACTGCAACGCTCGATTGTGCCTTGGATTGGCCGAACAAGCCAGTCGGCATGTGGACAACCTTACGCCGTCGTCATCCCAAAAAACCGCTTCACGGTGGCGGTGCACAAAAATGGAGCTATGAAGCGCCGCTTCCGGCGTACAGCCCCCGGCGCCGGTGGCGGCTTGATGATCAGGCCTTGTCCTGTGGGAAGCGCGAGAATGGCGACGCCATGCTGAGCGGCCCAGGCGTCAAACGCACGCTTCTGGACCTCGTAGCGAACGAAACCATAGTCGTCGAGCAGAACCGGGGCGCCGGGCTGGAGCTTGCTCCAGAAGTGGTCGATGGCCGCGATCTCGGGCGTGACGTTGTTCATGTCGATCGACAGATAAGCGACGGCATTGATGTCGACGGTCGACAGGCTCGATGGGACACTGCCACGAATGATTTCGACGTTGTTGTATTCGGAGAAGTTGCGAACGGTATCCTCATAGATGTCGGTCTTGTACATCTCTCTGAAGTAGCCGAGGTTGCCACTTGCGACCTCCTCATCGGTGACGAGGCGCTCGTCGACACCGGTAAACGTATCAAACAGAAAAAATCGACGTTGGAGGTTGTTCCAGTCGAGATAGTGCATGATCGAAGAGCTGAGCATGCCGCGACAGACGCCGCATTCGACGAAATCGCCGCCAAGGCTGACGCCGATGCTGGCGCACCACAGTGCAACATGCGTCCGCCAGAAATAGCGAGGCTCATAGCCCTCGGCGGCGGCGCCACGTTCGTAGGCGGCGACGAAGCGGGGATCCCGCATGAAGTCATGGTTGTGCACGATCGCGGGATCGGTCCGCAGTCCCGCGTGGTCGTATACGGGCGTGTAGAGCCGGGGGCCGGCAACGTCCGGAGTCGAGGGCTCGCTCGTGTTGGTGCCGTCGTTCGCTCCGGCCAGCTGCAGCTTGAGCTTGATGAGCTCGGTCGACATCTCACGAAGCGCCAAACTCTCGCGCTGCAGGTTCTGGAGATAGCTGGCCGATACCGTCTCCGTCGGTTCGCTGGCTTGCGAATCCGTTGGGACCTGATCCTCACCTTCGTTGCCCAATCGCGCGGGATCGAGTTCGGCGGCGTCGTTCGGTCCTGCCTCGTTGTCCTGCTCGCTTGCATGTCCATTGTGGGCCGACGAGACCAGCTGATGGAGCGTCGATTGGCGAATGAGTTGGAAGCCGACGCCGTTGAGCAGCCGGTTGATCACGGCGCCATAGCTTGCAGACATGCTGGCTCCACTGGCGCGAACGCCTTGCCAAAAAGGCCTTACTGGAATTCGATGAAAATGACTTGCGATACCTTTGGTTGTCGACCTTAGCACCCTGCTTGCGCAGACTGCAATTCCGGCAGACGTGGAGGTGCCGACATGATCGAGCTGCCGCGCGAGAGCGACGCGCGGTGATCGGGCAGCTTCTTCGTGACATCGCCTTGGTGGAAGAGATCATGGAGACGTCTCGCCAGGTTCGCACGAGCATCGTAGCCAAGGAAATGACTGAGGATCCAAAGCCGCGTGAGGATCGAGGGCGTTCGACTCATCGAATATGAAATCGAGTTTGCGATCGAGACCCATTCAGCCCGCCGCTTACGGGCGATCGAGGCCACGCATCGTCTTACCGATGTTCCGACGTGGCCAAGGGAGGCGTCTGCCAGGCTGACTATTCGATCGTTCGGGATCTTGGTGAGCGCGCCGGGACTCGAACCCGGGACCCCATGATTAAAAGTCACGTGCTCTACCGGCTGAGCTACGCGCTCGCTTCCAAGAAGCGGTGCGACGGCAGGGCCGTCACGGTCCGGATCGTCGGCAGGTCCCCATCGGAACGCTTTAGGCGTGGCCGTGGTTCACTGCGGCATGAGATCGGGGCGGCAAAAAAACCCGACCTTGGGCCGCATGCTGTCGTGGGCGCTGTGTAGGGGGTGGGTCCGTTCCGGTCAATAGGGCGGGCGGGGGAAACCACGGGAGATCGACGATCGTTTCGGGCGCGGCGATGACGGTGCCGTAGCCCGCCATGAGCCGCCATCATGAGCCGCCGTCGGCGCTCGACAGAGCGACGGCGGAGGCGACATGCGGGGTCTCATGGGCCGTCGCGATGACCCCGGACGTCGCTGTCGCCTGCGCCCTTCGGGCCCTTGCGTCCGCTCATTCGGGCTACGCGGCGCAGGCTTCCGCAGGCCTCGCTCGGCGCTACGCCTTATCCGCCGCCTTCGTTGCCGCCGCGCTCAACGGCGCCGGTTGCATCCCGGGCCCCGCCAGCTCGGGCACCCAGACCGGGCGCAGGCCGATCAGCTCGGCGGTGCGGACGGTGGCGTGGCGCCAGAACTCGAAGGAGTTGATGCGGGACATCTCCAGCAGCGCGATGGCGACCGCTGAGAGGAACGGCAGGCTCTCCAGGATCAGGACGGCGGCGAAGATGTAGAGCTCGGTGATCTGCAGGGTGTTGGTCACGATCAGGATGGTGGCGCCGATCAGGAGCAGGGCGCCGATCACGGCCTCCCAGAACGCCTGGAACTCGATCGACATCCGTGACAGGCCGCCCTTGGACGTTCGGGCGAAGGCGAGATGCTCGGTGATCAGGCCCTGCGCCACGGCGCGGCTGACCGTCCACTGCACGGACATCGCCGCGATCATCGCGCCCAGCATCTGCCACGGCTTCACCGCCACCCGCAGCCGGTAGAGAATCAGGAAGTGGGCGAGCGAGACCACGAAGGCGGCGAGGATCGGGATGGTCAGGATCTTGTCGGGAATGGCGATGCCGGCGAAGGCAACGATCGGCGTCCAGATCAGGTTGAGGATCGCGACCACGACGCCGAGGCTCTCGGCACCGAGCCAGTTGAGCCAGCCGAGCGAGAACTCGCGCTTCTGGTCCGAGGTCAGCCGGCTGTGGCCGGGCAGGAAGCGGCGCCAGTGCTTCTTGACGATCTGGAAGCCGCCATAGGCCCAGCGATGGCGCTGCTTCTTGAACGCCTCGTAGGTGTCGGGCAGCAGGCCCTGGCCGTAGCGGGTGTTGGTGTAGTGGGTCTGCCAGCCGAGCTCCTGGATCGCGAGGCCGAGATCGGTGTCCTCGCAGATCGTGTCGCTCGACCAGCCGCCGGCCATGTCCATCGCCGCGCGCCGGATCAGGCACATCGTGCCGTGCACGATGATCGCGTTCTCCTCGTTGCGCTGAACCATGCCGATGTCGAAGAAGCCGGCGTACTCGCCGTTCATGATGTAGTGCATCAGCGACAGGTGCTCGTCGCGATGCTCCTGCGGCGCCTGCACCAGGCCGACGGCGGGGTCGGCGAAGGCGGGCACGAGGTCGGAGAGCCAGTCCGGCGTCACGACATAGTCGGCGTCGATGATGCCGATGATCTCGGCGTCGACGGCGGTGCGCTCCATCGCGATGCGCAGCGCGCCGGCCTTGAAGCCCTTGACCTTCTCGGCGTTGATGAACTTGAAGCGCTCGCCGAGCATGCGGCAGTGATCCTGGATCGGCTGCCAGAACGCCGGGTCGGGCGTGTTATTGATGATGCAGACGACCTCGTAGTTCGGGTAGTCGAGCCGCGCCAGCGCATCGAGCGTCTGCTTCATCATGTCGACCGGCTCGAAATAGGCCGGCACGTGGATCGACACCTTCGGGCAATAGCCCTCCGGCATCGCGGCGCGCTCTTGCGCGACCTTGTCGCGGGTCAAGAGGCGCTGCGGCTCGTGGCCGAAGGCGATCGCGGCGATCTCCTCGATGCGGGCCATCGCGATGAGGATCAGGGGAACCAGGAGGATCAGGCCCAGCGTCAGCGCGAAGGTCGAGCCCCAGACGAAATAGTGCACGTTCCAATAGGCGAAGACGTTGGAGACCCAGGCGCCGACGCCGTGTGCCGTGATGGCGAGCATCGTCGCCTGCAGCACGGTCGGCTGGCGCAGCCGCACGATCGGCAGCGACAAGAGCACGCCGACCAGGAGCGCGATGGTCGCGAGCTGCCAATAGTCGGGATTCACGATCGGGCCGGTCCAGGCGAATTTCGCTTCGCGCTCGGCGTTGAGGACGCCCCAGTACGGGCCGACGCCGCCTTCGAAATATTTCCAGGGCTGATCGATCGCCTCGACGATGTTGTATTCCATGCCGATCGATGCGGCCTGGGCCAGGAAATTCCGCAGCACCTTGGCCTGGCGGAGCGGGCCCGGCACGGCGGGGCCGCGGCCGTCGCCGCTGCGGCTGTAGCCCTGGCTCGGCCAGCCGAACTCGGCGATCATGATGCGCTTGCCGGTGAACTGCTTCTTCAGGAGCTGATAGCGATCCACCGCCTGATCGACGGCCTGGTCGTCGGTGAAGAATTCCCAATAGGGCAGGACGTGCGCGGCGATGAAGTCGACATTAGCCGCGAGCTCGGGGTTGTCGCGCCAGGTGTTCCAGACGTCGCCGGTGGTGACGGGCACGTTGACCGACTTCTTCACGCGCTTGATCTTCTCGATCAGCTCATCGACCTTCTGGGTCGCCGTGAGGATGGTCTCGTTGCCGACCACGATGCCGATGACGTTGCTGTTGCGGCGGGCGAGGGTGATGGCCGACTGGATCTCGCGCTCGTTGCGGTCCGGATCCTTGTCGATCCAGGCGCCGAGCATCACCTTCAGCCCCGCCTCCGCCGCCAGCGGCGGCACGATCTCGAGGCCGCCGGTAGACGAGTAGAGCCGGATGGCCCGCGTCATCGTGGCGAGCTTCTTCATGTCGGCGCGGATGCGTTCCGGCGAGGCCACGGTGTTGGCGCCGGGGGCCCCGGTTCCTTCATGCGGATCGTAGGAGACGCTCTGCAGCAGGCCGGTAAAACTGGGGGCCTCCTGTTTGTCCTGCAGCAGTCCCCAGAGGGCGGCGTGCACAGCGGTGACGAGGAGCAGGACGGCGACAACGGCACGCATTGGAGGGGCAACCATTCCTAGGATCAAGTCAGCGGTGAAGCGGAGCGGTCGATCGCCGTTCCATCTCGGGTATGCGATGCTACCGGGATCACGTTCGCGGGCGACGTCCGACGACGAGCGGCGAAGGCGATCATTCTCACGCCGTCACAGCCGAAGGCCGCGACATCATATGTCATCCCAACAGAGCCCAATCCTGCTGAACGGTGCCTGAACCGGGGCGAGGCTCAGGCGCGCGTCGACGACCTCGATCGTATCTCGGCCGTATCCTGCCACGTGATCGGAGCGCTGTCATGCCGCAGCCGCGCATGGCGCCCGGTCGTCGGGATCGTGCGTCCTGCCCGCCTTCAGGCGCCGGTCACTTCGCCGGAGGCTGCGCGGGTGATGGCGAGGCCTGGGGAGCGGGCTGCTGCGTCGGCGCTGGCGAAGCCTGCGCGGCCGGGGTCGAGGCCGGGCCCGGCGCAGGCGCCGCAGCCACCTGCGGCTTGGCGTCCGGATTGATCCAGCAGCCGTGGACGTGGTTGTTCAGCGAGTTCGGCACCTTCGGATCGATCTGCGGGATGAAACGCGTCAGGCAGCGGAAGGCGGCCTGAACGTGGCCGCCGGGGCAGCCGAACCGGTCATAGAGATCAAGGTGGCGGAAGGCGGTATCGAGGTCGTCGTTGTACATCAACTGGACGACGCGGCGGCCGAGCCAGACGCATTCGGGATTGCCGGCCGGGCCGCCACTGAGCGCCTGGGACGCTTCGGTGAATTCGTCGGCCTTGCGCTGGTTCTCCTTCGACACGTCGGCCGGATTGGCCGCCTGCGGCTTTTGGTCCTGGGGATGGTCGCTGCCGCTCTGGGCGAGCGCGCCTGGCGCGCCGATGAGGAGCACGAGGCCCAGAGCCGCCGACAGGCGCGAAACCGAAAACTTGGAGTGGAGCACGCGTCGACCCATAAATTCCCCGATTGTTGCCTTCGTGCCGTCCCCTGACGGACGCAGTGTTGATGCCGATCAAATCAGCCCCGATTGCGGCGGGAGATTGATTCCGACTGTCGCAGAGCGTTCCTAACGGGCGCTTGCGCAGGGGCCCAATCTGGGTTGCGACGTTGCGACGGCCGGGGCCAACCGGGATTCCCAATGACCGGAATCTCGGATTTTGTCCAGCAACGTACCAACTTTCTCGCGTCATCGTAAAAGGGCGATGTGGAGCGGGTACGCCGGGAGCGCCGGAGGGCCCGATCGCCTACTTGGCAGATCGCCGCCGACCGGGTAATCGACACCACCCTGCCTGGAGACACGGAACTGAAATCCCTTCCTACGCCGCTGGCGCTTCTGCTCATATCCTTGGGTGTCATCGCCGCCGCGTGGTGGTGGCTGGCCCAGCCGATCATGCTCGCGCGCGCGCCGATCGAGCCAGCTTCGAAGCTGCAGTGCGTGTCCTATGCGCCGTTCCGCGGCCAGCAGAGCCCGCTGGATCCGACCACCCGTATCGACGCCGAGCAGATCGAGCAGGACCTGGTGCAGCTCGCCAAGATCTCCGAATGCGTGCGCACCTATTCGATCGAGAACGGTCTCGACCAGGTGCCGGGAATCGCCGCCCGCGTCGGCATCAAGGTGATCCAGGGCATCTGGCTCGGCTCCAACAAGCTGAAGAACCAGCAGCAGATCGGCATCGCGGTCGACCTGATCAAGCGCTATCCGAAGGTAATCACGGCCGTCGTGGTCGGCAACGAGGTGCTGCTGCGCGGCGAGATGACATCAGCCGATCTGGCCGCGACCATCCGCGGCGTCAAGGCGCAGGTCACGATTCCCGTCACCTATGCCGACGTCTGGGAGTTCTGGCTGCGCAACCGCGAGCTCTACGACATCGTCGACTTCGTCACGGTTCATATCCTGCCGTACTGGGAGGACATCCCGGTGCGCGCGAAATTCGCCGCCTCCCATGTCGACGCCATCCGCCAGCAGGTCGGCGTCGCCTTTCCGGGGAAGGAGATCCTGATCGGCGAGACCGGCTGGCCGAGCGAGGGGCGCATGCGCGAGGGCGCGCTGCCGTCGCGGGCCAACCAGGCCCGCGTGGTGTCGGAGATCCTCAGCCTCGCCAAGCGCGAGAACTTCCGCGTCAACCTGATCGAGGCCTATGACCAGCCGTGGAAGCGCAAGCTCGAAGGCACGGTCGGCGGCTATTGGGGCCTGATCAGCGACGATACGCGGGCGCTGAAATATCCGCCGGGCGAGCCGGTCAGCAATTATCCGCTCTGGAAGCTGCAGATGGGCGGCGGCATGATCCTGTCTTTCGTGGTGTTCCTGGCCGGCTGGCTGACGGTGCGGCGCCGGCCCTGGCCGCCGCACCTCTCGGCCTGGGTCGGGGTCGGGATCTCCGCGACGACGGCGGGCGTGCTGTTCGGCATGGCCGCGGACAAGATGTTCTATGAGAGTCTCGGTGCCGGCGGCTGGCTGCATTGGGGGGCGCTGCTCGCGGCCGGCGTCCTGGCGCCGATCCTCAGCGCCAATGCGACGATGGCCGGGCGGCCGTTGCCGACCTTTCTCGACCTGCTCGGACCGAATGACGGCCGCAAGCAGTTGAAGATCACCTACCTGCTGGGCCTGGTCCTCGTCGTGGCGGTGCTGATTGCGGCCGAGACGGCGCTCGGCTTCGTGTTCGACCCGCGCTACCGCGATTTCCCGTTCGCCAGCCTGACCATGGCGGTGGTGCCGTTCGCGATGCTGCTCGGCAATCGTCCGGCGCAGGGTCCCCGGCCGATCGCCGAGGCCAGCTTCGCCGGCCTGCTCGCGATCTCCTCGGTCTACGTGATCTACAACGAGGGCCGCGACAACTGGCAGGCGATGTGGACCTGCGCGATGTATCTGCTGCTGGCGTTCACGCTGTGGCGGGCGCGGGCCGCGCAAAGCCGAGGATGAGCAGGCCGATCGCCAGCCCCGACAGCACGATGTTGTAGAGCACGATGCCGAGGCCGGCGGCGATCAGCCCGCCGGTCAGCAGCACGATCGACGGCCGCATCACGTGCAGCACTGCGATCACCAGCGCCGTGGCGCCGAACACCGAATTCTTGAACAGCGTGGTCGCAACCGCCCGGCTCTTGCAGGCCAGCGTCTGCAGGCCGGCGTCGCAGGCGAGCGCGACGCTCGACAGCTCGATCGCCAGATAGCGCAGATAGAGGGCATAGCCGACGGTGACGAAGCCTATGATCAGGAGCCATTGCACCTGATAGGGCGAGAGGCGGAACGGGGTCTTTTTCATGCGCGGGACTATGCTGCGGAAAGGACGTGCGGACAAGCCGCAAAGCCGGTTCGCGGACTGCTTTCACAATCCGTCCCAACCGGCTTTGGCCGCACGTCGATTCGAGCCTCAGGAGCGGCGGAAGAACGACGACAGCGCCGACGGCTGTTCGGGCTTGGGCGCCTCTGCCGGCGGCGGTGCCGGCGCGGCCGCGGCCGGCGGCTCCTCGCGCTTGCCGTGACGCTGCTGCTGGGCCTGTGGCTGATACGTGCGCCGGCGCTGCACCGGCTTCTGGGCGGCAGCCGCGGGCGCGGCCGGCTTGGCCGCCTCCGGCTCCTCGCGGACCGCGAGGCGTTGGCCGTCATAGACGGTGGTCTCGCAAGCGCGCTGGCTCTCGGCGAGGACCGCGCAGATCTTCGCCGCCGTCGCCGCGTCGCCCAATGGGCCGGCGCCGAGCCGCAGTTGCATACCTGGACCGCCCCGGCCTTCCTTCAGGATGATGATCGGCCTGAGCAGGGCGAGGTCGGCATGGGTCTTCACGATATCCCGCCATAGCGCCCGCAGGCCGCCGAGCGAGTTGGCTCCGCCGAGATCGACGGCGAATTCGGTCTTCTGGACCGCCGTGACCGCGGCGTCGGTGCTGTCACTGCCCTTGGCGCCGGCGGCCTCTGCGGGTTCGGCTCTTGCGAGCTTGTCGGTCTCGGCCGGCTTGCCGGCCGGGTCCGAGGCACCACCAGTCGGCTTGGAACCGGTCGCAGCCGGCGATGCGGACGAGGCTGACGGTGTCGGCGAAGGGGCGGAAGAGACCGGCGATGACGAAGCCCCCGATAGCCCGGCCGACATCGGCTTGGCCTGCTCCTGTTTCGTCTTGTCGGCGCTCGCGGCAGCCGGCGGGGTACTCGGCTGAGCCGGACTGGTTCCGGCCGCCCCGTTGGGAACCGGCATGAACGGCGACGCGTTCGCGTATGCGGGCAAGGGGCCGGGTGGCGGGGAACCCGACGGGGCCGCCACCGGGGCCTGGGACTCGACGGCAGCGATCTGTGGCGCGGGGGGCGCCTTGCTGCCGGGGGCGGGATTCGCGGTCGCCTGGGCGCTCTGCTTGGCCAGCGCGCCGGTCACCGAGTCCAATCCCTGCTCGAGCACCGTCACGCGCGCGTACAGCCGGTCGCGATCGGTGTTGAGCGTCTCGATGGCCGCGCCGAGCTGGCGCGCCTCGCCCTGGGTCTCACGGGCCAGCGACTGCAGCAGTTGCGCCTGGCGCGACAGATCGGCCGCGGAAACACGGTCCTGCCGCCATCCCTGTGCGGCCTGATTGGTGAAAACGGCCAGGCCGACGGCGCCGACGGCGCCAGCCCCCCACCAGCCGAGCCGCCACAGCGCGCGGCGATCGAACTCGTTCTCGTCGGCAAACAGTCCAGACAGAGTGGTGCCCGTCTTCTCAGCTGCATTTGCGCCGGCGGATTTGCGGGAGTCCTTAGCCATGAACCTGCCTTAATCGAATCACGAAGCGAACATTAACAGGAAAACCACCAGGGGCTTCAGCCGGTGCGGTTTGCCCCGCGCAGAAAACGCATTATGACAGCGCGACCTATGCGCTCCCTTCATCCCAGGTGTTTCATGACCGCTCGATCCAGTCTGACCATCGTGCTTGCGGCAGGCGAGGGCACCCGGATGCGCACGAGCGTGCCCAAGGTGTTGCATCCCATCGCCGGCGAATCACTGCTCGCGCACGTCCTGGCGGCGGCGCCGCACGGGGATGGCGCCAGCATCGCCGTGGTGGTGGGGCCGGGGCACGACGCGGTCGAAAAGGAAGCCAGGCGCCTGCGCCCGGATGCGGATATCTTCGTCCAGCGCGACCGGCTGGGGACGGCGCATGCGGTGCTGGCGGCGCGGCAGGCGATCGCGCGCGGCGCAGACGATCTGCTGGTCGCATTCGGCGACACGCCGCTGATCACGGCCGAGACGTTCGCGCGGCTGCGGGCGGCGCTGGCGCAGGGCGCAGCGCTCGCCGTGCTCGGCTTTCGCGCCGCCGATCCGACCGGCTACGGACGCCTGCTGCTCGACGGATCGAAGCTGGTCGCGATCCGCGAGCAGGCCGATGCAAGCGAAGCGGAGCGGGCGATCACGCTGTGCAACGCCGGCGTGATGGCGATGGACGGTCGTCGCGCGCTCGCGATCCTCGACCGGATCGGCAATGCCAACAGCAAGGGCGAGTATTATCTCGTTGACGCGGTGGCGATCGCGCGCGAGCAGGGGCTCGACGCGGTCGTGATCGAGACGTCTGAAGACGAAGTGCGCGGCATCAACACCAAGGCGCAGCTCGCCGAGGCCGAGGCCGTGATGCAGACCCGGTTGCGCCGCGCGGCGATGGATGCGGGCGTGACGCTGATCGCGCCGGAGACCGTCTATCTCGCCGCGGATACGACGTTCGGCAAGGACGTGACCATCGAGCCGTTCGTCGTGATCGGTCCCGGCGTGTCGATCGGCGACGGCGCGGTGGTGCATTCGTTCTCGCACATCGTGCAATCCAAGCTCGGCCGCAACAGCCTGCTCGGGCCGTTCGCGCGGCTGCGGCCCGGTACGTCGCTCGGAGACGGCGCCAAGATCGGCAATTTCGTCGAGGCCAAGGCCGCGGTGCTGGAGGCGGGCGTGAAGGTCAATCACCTGTCCTATATCGGCGACGCCCATGTCGGCGCCAATTCCAACATCGGTGCCGGCACCATCACCTGCAACTATGACGGCTTCAACAAGCACAAGACGAACATCGGCGAGGGCGCCTTCATCGGCACCAACACCTCGCTGGTGGCGCCGATCAACATCGGCGCGCGCGCCTATATCGGCTCAGGCTCGGTAATCACGCGCGACGTGCCCGACGATGCGCTGGCGCTGGAGCGCAGTCCGCAGACGACGCGCGAAGGCGCCGCGGCGCGCTTCCGGAATGCCAAGCAACGCCACAAGAAGTGAGCTGAGACATCAGCTTTCGTCGTCTTGGAACTCGGCGAACATCGCACGCGTCAGGCGCCAGCCGCGGCGGGTGGCGTGCTTGACCGGCTCGTTGGTACGGTGCTTGATCGGCATCGGCTTGAGCTCGTTGCTCAAGGTCGGCGGCGGCCAGTGCGCCAGATGGCTCCCGGACGTCGGATGCGACAGGCTCAGCGGGCTGGTGCCCTTGGGATCAGTTGGGCGGCGGCTATAGGTCATGGCGTCCTCTCCGACGCGACAGTCTCTGCGCAAAAGCGTTGACCTGGCGTTAAGTGCGCTCCGAACTGGACCTCCGCATCGAACCGGAGTTGCCTGCAGGCCCTCGGTTAGGGCTCCCACTTAACCCTGTCGCAATCCGCAATAATTATTGAACCTGAAAGCGCGCCGTTTTCGTTAAGACAATGCCACGCTTTTGAATCTCTCTCGACGATTTGGGGACTGGCGCTGATGTGCGGAATCATCGGGATCCTGGGACGCGGGCCGGTTGCCGAGCATCTCGTCGATTCCCTGAAACGTCTCGAATATCGCGGCTACGATTCCGCGGGCGTCGCCACGCTCGAGGGCGATCATCTGGACCGGCGGCGCGCCGAGGGCAAGCTGAAGAACCTCGAGAAGCGGCTCGGGCAGCAGCCGCTGAAGGGACACGCCGGCATCGGTCATACCCGCTGGGCCACCCACGGCAAACCGACCGAGAGCAACGCGCATCCGCATGCGACTGACAACGTTGCCGTGGTGCATAACGGCATCATCGAGAATTTTCGCGAACTACGGGCCGAGCTCGAAAAGCAGGGCGCCAAGTTCGCATCCGAGACCGACACCGAGACCGTCGTCCATCTGGTCAATTCCTATCTGCTGAAGGGCCACACCCCGCAACAGGCCGTGGCTGCGTCGCTGCCGCAGTTGAAGGGCGCGTTCGCGCTGGCGTTCCTGTTCAAGGGCCACGGCAATCTCCTGATCGGCGCCCGCAAGGGCTCGCCGCTGGCGATGGGCTATGGCGACGGCGAGATGTTCCTGGGCTCGGACGCGATCGCGCTGGCGCCGTTCACCGATACGATCAGCTATCTCGATGACGGCGACTGGGTCGAGATCACCCGCGACGCCGGCATCATCCACGATGCAACGGGCGCGGTGGTGAAGCGCGAGGTGCTGAAATCCGGCGCGTCGTCGTTCCTGGTCGACAAGGCCAACTATCGCCATTTCATGGCCAAGGAAATCCACGAGCAGCCGGAGGTCGTCGGCCACACCTTGGCACGCTACGTCGACATGGGCACCGAGCGCGTGATGCTGCCGGCGCGGCTGCTGTTCGACTTCAAAGATATCCAGCGCATCTCGATCACCGCCTGCGGCACCGCAAGCTACGCCGGCTTCGTCGCCAAATACTGGTTCGAGCGCTTCGCGCGGGTGCCGGTCGAGCTCGACGTCGCCTCCGAGTTCCGCTACCGCGAGGCGCCGCTGCGCAAGGGCGATCTCGCCATCTTCATCTCGCAATCCGGCGAGACCGCCGACACCCTGGCGGCGCTGCGCTACGCCAAGTCGCAGGGCGTCCATACGCTCTCCGTCGTCAACGTCCCGACCTCGACGATCGCGCGCGAGAGCGAGATCGTGATGCCGACGCTTGCGGGCCCCGAGATCGGCGTCGCCTCGACCAAGGCCTTCACCTGCCAGCTGATGGTGCTGGCGGCGCTGGCGATTGCCGCCGGCCGCGGCCGCGGCGAGCTCTCTGAGGCCGACGAGGCCAAGCTGGTGCACGGCCTCGTCGAGGTGCCGCGGCTGATTGCGGCGGCGCTGACGGTCGAGCCGCAGATCGAGAAGCTCGCGCGCGAGATCGCCAAGTCGAAGGACGTGCTGTATCTCGGCCGCGGCACCTCCTATCCGCTGGCGCTGGAAGGCGCGCTGAAGCTGAAGGAGATCTCCTACATCCATGCCGAGGGCTATGCCGCCGGTGAGCTCAAGCATGGCCCGATCGCGCTGATCGACGAGACCATGCCGGTCGTCGTCATTGCGCCCTATGATCGCGTGTTCGAGAAGACGGTGTCGAACATGCAGGAGGTCGCCGCGCGCGGCGGCAAGATCATCCTGATGACCGATGCCAAGGGCGCCGAGGAGGCGACCGTGGACTCGCTGGTCACGATCATCATGCCGGACATGGCCGCGACGTTCACGCCGATCGTCTACGCCATCCCGGTCCAGCTCCTGGCCTATCACACCGCCGTGGTGATGGGGACGGACGTCGACCAGCCGCGCAATCTCGCCAAGTCGGTCACGGTGGAGTAGGCGGCGACGTCGCCTGGGATGCTTCGCTGCTGGAGCCAGCACCTTGTGGGCTCATGCCTCGCTCTCGTCACATCGTCATGGCCGGGCTTGTCCCGGCCATCCAGGTTCTCCGGCGCGCTGAGCACGACGTGGAGGACGGGGCCGTCGCCGCGCCGAAGCGGCTTCGGCCGCGCAGGCGGGACGAGCCCGGGCATGACCCGGAGTTAATTGCCGGATTTGCCGCAGCCCTGATTTTACCGACGACGCGCTTGTCATCTGATCCATAATCCGACATCAGCATGTCGCGACGACCCCGGCAGCGGATCGGCCGGTCCGCTTCCGGATAGGGATCCCGATGGCCCTCAACACCTGGCTGCTGTTCTTCGTCACGTCGGTGGGCATCTCCCTGACGCCCGGGCCGAACGGCCTGCTCGCCTTGACCCACGGGGCGCTGCATGGCGGCCGCAGGACATTGTTCACGATCGCGGGCGGCCTGATCGGCTTCATCCTCGTCATCGCGCTGTGCATGTTCGGCATCGGTGCGCTGGTGCAATCGTCGATTACCTGGCTCGTGGTCCTGAAGTGGGTCGGCGGACTCTATCTCGCCTGGCTCGGGATCAAGCTATGGTTCGCCCCGCCGGTGGGCGTCGATCTGGCCGGCCAGATCGTGGCGGCCCGCTCGCACGTGCTGTTCCGCCAGGGCTTCCTGACCGCGGCGACCAACCCGAAATGCCTGCTGTTCTTCAGCGCCCTGCTGCCACAGTTCATCGACCCCGATCGCAGCCTGGCGGTGCAGTTCGCCGTCGTGGCCGTCACCTATACGGTGACCGAGTTTGTCACCGAATGCGCCATTGCCAGCGCGGCGGCCCAGGTTCGTCCATGGCTCGCGCGGGTCGGGCGGCGCTTCAACCAGGTCTGCGGCGGCATCTTCGTGGCGGTCGGGCTGGCCCTGCCGCTGCGTAGCGCCTAGGGCGGCGCGTTGGCCCTTATGAGTGGCTCCTCGCCGCAGCAGGGATTGAAAAATCGACGCCTTGCGCGTTGACTTGGTGCCCGGCTGCCGGGCCACAGGTCAGCGGCAAAGCGCGCATGTGTCGGAAAGAGGGCCTTCGCCCTTCAAAAATCTGCTAAGACCCCTAGGTGAGATTTGATCCGACCCGGAAGTTCGCATGAGTTCCCGCGACGACCTGCCGCCTGAGACCGATCCCTTGGCCGATGCTCCGGCCGAGACGCCCCACCATGGGCTGATGTTCCGGTTTCGCAACTATTTCCTGACCGGCCTCGTCGTCGCCGGTCCCGTTGCCATCACGCTCTACATCACCTGGTGGTTCGTGACCTGGGTGGACGGGCTGGTCCGGCCGTTCGTGCCGCTGGTCTATCGTCCGGAGACCTATCTGCCGTTCGGCGTGCCCGGCTCCGGCCTGATCGTGGCCGTGATCGGACTGACGCTGCTCGGCTTCCTGACGGCCAACCTGATCGGCCGCACCCTGGTCGACCTCGGCGAGCGGCTGCTCGGCCGCATCCCGGCGGTGCGGGCGATCTATCGCGGCCTCAAGCAGGTGTTCGAGACGCTGTTCTCGGGCAAGGGCTCGAGCCTGCGCCGTGTCGGCCTGGTCGAGTTTCCCTCGCCCGGCATGTGGTCGATCGTCCTGATCTCGCAGCCGCCGAGCGCGGAGATTTCGAGCCGGCTGCCCGGTGACGACGAGCAGATCTCGGTGTTCTTGCCGTGCGCACCGAACCCCACCACCGGCTTCTTCTTCTATCTGCCGCGGAGCAAGATCATCGAGGTCGACATGAGCGCCGAGGACGCGGCGACGCTGATCATGTCCTGCGGCGTGGTGCAGCCGGGATCGGACCAGCAGAAAAAGGTCGCGGCGGTGGCCAACATGGCCAACGCCGCGCGCCTCGCCAACGCACCCGCGCAGCCAGCGCCGCACCGCGAGCCCGAGCCGGCCAAGGCGGACTAGGCTGAAAGGCCGACTGGCGCGAAAGGCCAGCCACCGCGGAAGAGCTAGGCCGCATCCTGCGCAACGAACACGCGCAGGCGATGCCCGTCCGGATCGAGCGCGACGAACGTCGTTCCGAAATCCATCCGTGTCGGCGCCTGCGCGATCGAAAGTCCGCGCGCCTTCCAGTCGTCGTGCAGCCTCTGGACCTCGCCGGCATCGCCGACCGCGAACGCGACCTCGCCGAAGCCTGCGGCGCCCGTCGCTGGCGGCTCGACCGTGTGCCGCGACCACAAGCCCAGCATGACGCCCTCGCGCAGCGGCAGCATGGCGAACGTCGGCGATTGTTCGACCGCGGGCCGCCCGAGCAGATCCGCATAGAAGGCCGCGCTCCTCGGCGGGTTGTCGACATAGAGGATCAGAAAATTGAAGTCGGGCATCGTCGTCTCTCCGGTGGCGGCGCCGGTTGCGGCGCTTCAGCCACACGACTAGCCGAGCCCTCTGCCAGATTCTGTCAGCAGCCTTCGTGAGCATGGTCGGTGGCGGTCCGGTCCGCCCAGCGGGCAAACGTGCGCATCGCGGCGCTTTGCACTGCATGATGATGCGCGGAAAGCACAGCCACGGATGTCGTCGTTCCTACAACCAGCGGGCGGTGGTGTTTCGAATGGTCACCATGGAAACATCGGGCAAACAAAAGTAGGGCGTTGGGGAGGCGCGTAGGATGCCTGTGAGTAGGACGACATTGTTGTGTGCGGTCGCGCTGTCCGCGGCGTCCCTGCAACTGACCGCGCCGGCAGCGGCCCAGACCACCTATACGCGCATTCAGGCTTTTGGCGACAGCTACGCCGACACGGGCAATCTCTGGACCTTCACCGGCGGCGCCGGCAAGCTGCCGCTCTATCCCACCGGTCGCTTCAGCGGCGGCACGAATTTCGTCGACACGACCTCGGCGCTGCTCGGCATTCCCCAGCTCAACTACGCGATCGGCGGCGCCATGGCGGGCGATACCAACGTGGTGGCGCCGGGCATTCCCGGCTTCTTCCAGGAATGGAGCGGACTGACGGGCTTCTCCGGCAGGATCTCGTCGACAGACCTGGTCGAGATCTCGGTCGGCGGCAACGATGCGCGGGCCTATTACCGCGCCGGCGGCTCGCTCGCTGGCGCGCCGACGGCCGCGGCCGTCACGGCCCAGCAGGCCATGGCCGGCATCAACGCGCTGGTCGGGGACGGCGCGCGCAGTATCGTGTTCACGGCCGGCGATGTCAGCACCTTGCCGGAGGCCGTTGGCAACGCCAATGCCCCGGCCGGCAAGGCCTACAGCACGACCTATAACAGCCTGATGCAGCAGTCGCTCGCTGGCGTCGCGCGTTCGGGCGTGCGTGTCGAGTACGTCGACACCGGACTGATCGGCACGCTGATCCAGGCCAATCCGTCGCGCTATGGCTTCACCAATGTCGGCGCCTGTCCGATCGCCTGCATCGGCAATCCTGCGCTGCAGAACCAGTATCTGTTCTACGTCGATGGCGTGCACCTGACGTCACACGGCTTCGAGGTGCTGGGGCAGTACATCGTCAACCGCCTCAACGCGCCGCTGACCTTCGCGCCGCAAGGCGAGGTGGGGTCGATCACCGCGATGGGCTTCGCCTCGACCCTGTTCGGCAAGCTCGACATGTTCCGCGAGACCGCGGGCTTTGCTCCGTCGACGATGAACGCCTATGGGGCAATGGGCCGCCCGCCCTACACCAAGGCGCCGCCGCTCGCGCCGGTCGGTCCATGGTCGTTCTACATGCAGGGCAATGGTGGCGTCAGCGACCGCCAGGGCAGCGCCGCCTCGAACGGCTTCAATCTCGACAGCATCGGCGGCACCATTGGCGTCGAGTACCGGCTGTCGGCGAACACCATGATCGGTACCGCCTTCGACTATTCCAATCCAAAGGCGAGGCTGTTCAACAGCGCCGGCACCACGGATGCCAACTCCTATCAGTTCGGCCTCTACGGGGCCTGGGCCAGCAGCAGCCTGTTTGCCGAGGGCCTGGCGACGATCGGCCATCAGGACTATCGCAACACGCGGCCGGGCGTGGTCGACACCATCACCTCCAATCCCGGCGGCACCACCTTCGTCGCGGCCGGCAAAGCCGGTTACCTGTTCGATGCAGGCACGGCGAAGCTCGGCCCGATCGGCGGGCTGACCTATGCCCGCGCCCGTGTCGACGGCTTCACTGAGACCGGCGATCCTGCGCTCACGCTCGCGGTCGGCTCGCAGACCGCCGAGACCCTGATCGGCAGCGTCGGCGTGCAGCTGCGCACCCCGTTCCAGGTGCAGGGCAACGTCATCAATCCGTACCTGAACCTGACGCTCGATGACGACATCATCGGCAACGGCCGCCTGATTCAGTACAGCGCGACCTCGGCGCCCGTCATCGTCAACAACTGGACGGTTCCGAACGGCACCTCGCACAACGTCTACGGCCGGGTGAGCGCCGGCGTCGTGGCGCCGTTCTGGAGCAATGTGGCGCTGACGGTGAACGTGTCGCGCACCATCGGACGCACGGGTGGCGACGATTTCTTCGGCAGCGGGGGATTGAAGATCGCGTTCTGAGGTCTGCCGCGGCGGTCAGCGTTCTCGGGGGCTCTGAGGGGAGCGTTGACGCTGCGGCCAAGGCGAGGGCAGCCCGGAAGGGCTGCCCTTCGTTTTCGTGCCTTCAATTTTGTCATGGGGTGCGCATAGTCTTCGAGACCATCGTTGGAATCGGAGCGTCATCATGCCTCCCAGCATTGCCGTCATCGCGCCCGGCGCCATGGGCAGCGCCATCGCCGCCCGTCTCGTGGAGCACGGCTGCAAGGTTCTGACGTCGCTCGAGGAACGCAGCGCGGCGACGCGGGCGAGGGCGGCCGCATCCGGCATGGTCGGCGCCAGCGACGCCGAGATCGCCAATGCCGACATCATCCTGTCGATCGTGCCGCCGGGCGAGGCTGTGGCGCTGGCGGAGCAGCTCGCGACGGTCATCAACCGGAATTCGAAGAAGCCCATCATCGTCGACTGCAACGCCGTCAACGTCGAGACCATCCGGACCATCGAGGACATCGTGCTGTCGTCGGGCGCGCGCCTGGTCGACGCCGCCATCATCGGTCTGCCGCCGAAGCCCGGCACGAAGGGACCGGCCTTCTATGTGAGCGGCGAGGCGGCAGCCGATGTCGCCGCGTTGGGCGAACTCGGGCTCGATCTGCGCCGGATCGAAGGGCCGATCGGCGCGGCTTCGGCGCTGAAGATGGCCTATGCCGGCATCAACAAGGGACTGACAGGGCTCGGCGCCGCGATGGTGCTGGCCGCCACCCGCGCCGGCGCCGCCGACGCGCTGCGCGACGAGCTGGCGCTGAGCCTGCCGCACGTCCAGGCCCGTCTCGCCAACGCACTGCCGGACATGCTGCCGAAGGCCTATCGCTGGGTCGCCGAAATGCGCGAGATCGCGGGGTTCCTCGGCGAGGATCATCCGGCTGCTCTGATCTACGAGGGCTTTGCGCGGTTGTTCGAGCACATTGCGGCGGACGTGCAGGGCGAGGGCACCGACGCGGCGCAGCTGGTGGCGTTCGCCGAGAGTTGCAAAACGAAGTAGACGATTTCAGCTCGTCGTCCCGTGCGAGCCACGACGCGCGATAGCCCATCGTGGCGCAGACCCGGACCCATACTCCGCGGCGGTTGTGAGGTGCGAAAAAGCCCATCGCCATCCTGCCTCAAACTGATCCCTGGGGTTAAGGGTCCCGGCTCAGGGCCGGGACGACAGGGGAGTTTGTTGATGCACCTTCTGCTGATCAACCCGCCGTCAGCAGCGGGATCGCCTCGTCGCGTTCGTAGAGATACAGCAGGCAGCGCAGCGCATCGCTGCGCGGGCCCTTCAGCTTCGGGTCTTCCTTGAGTATCCGCAGCGCCTCGTCGCGGGCCTGGGTGATCAGTTGGGCATGCACCTCGGGCCGCGCGATGCGGTAGCCGGGCAGGCCGCTCTGGCGGATACCGAGCACGTCGCCTTCGCCACGCAGCTTGAGATCCTCCTCGGCGATACGGAAGCCGTCAGTAGTCTCTCGGATCACGGCGAGGCGGGCCTTCGACATCGGCCCGAGCGGTTCGCGATAGAGCAGGATGCAGGTCGAGGCTTCCGAGCCGCGGCCGATCCTGCCGCGCAGCTGGTGCAACTGCGCCAGGCCGAAGCGCTCGGCGTTCTCGATCACCATGATGCTGGCCGCCGGCACGTCGACGCCGACCTCGACCACGGTGGTCGCAACCAGCAGGCGCAGCTCATGGGCCGCGAACCGCCCCATGACCTCGTCCTTCTCGCTGCCCTTCATCTTGCCGTGGACGAGGCCGACCTTGTCGCCGAAGCGCTCGCGCAGGCTCTCGAAGCGATCCGTCGCGTTGGTGAGATGATCGATGCCCTCGGCCTCGGATTCCTCGACCAGCGGGCAGATCCAGTACACCAGCTTGCCGGCATCGAGCGCGCGGCCGACGGCGTCGACGACCTCGCCGAGCCTGGTGTCGGCCACCGCGCGGGTGTCGATCGGCTGCCGACCGGCCGGCTTCTCGCGCAGCTCGGAAATGTCCATGTCGCCGAAATAGGTCAGCACGAGGGTGCGCGGGATCGGCGTCGCCGACAGAACCAGCACGTCGACGGCCTCGCCCTTCGAGGTCAGCGCCAGCCGCTCGCGCACACCGAAGCGATGCTGCTCGTCGACGATGGCGAGCGCCAGCGACTTGAAGACCACGTCGTCCTGGATCAGCGCGTGCGTGCCGATGAGGATGTCGATCTCACCGGCTTCGAGTCGGGCGAGGATGTCGCGGCGTTCCTTGCCCTTCTCGCGTCCGGTCAGGATGACCACGTTCATGCCGGCGCGCGCGGCGAGCGGCGCGATGGTCTTGGCATGCTGGCGCGCCAGAATCTCGGTCGGCGCCATCAGCGCGGCCTGCTTGCCGGCCTCGGCCACGGCGGCCGCCGCCAGCAGCGCTACCACCGTCTTGCCGGAGCCGACGTCGCCCTGCAGCAGCCGCAGCATCCGCACCGGCTTTTCGAGATCGGCGGCAATCGCGGCCATCGCCTCGGCTTGCGAGTTCGTCAGCGCATAGGGCAGGGCGTCGATGATCTTGCGGCGCAGCCGGCCGTCGCCGGCATGGCGGTTGCCCGCGGGCCGGCGCAGCTGCGCCCGCACCAGGGCCAGTGCCAATTGGCCGGCGAGCAGCTCATCGAAGGCCAGCCGCGACCAGAACGGGTTTTCCGGCAGGATGTCGGTCAGCTCCTGCGGCACGTGCACCCGCGTCAGCGCCTCCTTCAGCGAGGGGAAGTTGCAGCGTCGGAGCACCTCCGGACTGATCCATTCCGGCAGCTCAGGCAGCTTGGTCAGCGCCGCAGCGATCGCCCGCCGCAGCGAGCCGAGCGCCAAGCCTTCGGTCAGCGGATAGACCGGATCGATGCCCGAGAGCTTGGCGAAGCCGGCCTCGTCCAGGATGCGGTCGGGATGCACGATCTGCGGCACGCCGTCATACATCTGCACGGTGCCGGAGACGTAGCGCTTGGCGCCGACCGGAAGCATCTTCTCGATGTAGTCGCCCTTGGGCCGGAAGAACGTCAGCACGACGTCACCGGTCTCGTCGCTGGCGTAAACGAGGTATGGCGCGCGCGCGTTGCGCGAGGGACGGTGGCGGTCGACCGTGACTTCGAGCGTCACCACGGTTCCGACCTCGACGTCGCGGACCTTCGGCCGGTTGCGGCGGTCGATCACGCTGGCCGGCAGATGCAGCAGCAGGTCGACCAGCCGCGGCGTCTCGGTGCAGCCGAGCAGGTAGCGCAGCAGCTTGTCCTGCTTCGGTCCGACCCCCGACAGGGTCGTGACCGGCGCAAACAGAGGATTGAGGATGCTGGGGCGCATGGAGCGAACACTTAAAGCGGTTTGGGAGCCGGAATAGCCGCGAATGCCGAGACATCCACGTCTTTTTCTCAGGTTCGAGGTGCCGGGCATGCCGGTTCTGCAGCCCGGGAGGGGCTGACAGGGGCGCTGTGCACCGCTATATCAACCGCGCCCGGCACCGTCCGGGCTTTTGGCGTTGAACAGCAGGATGTCGCGATGACCGGAACGACCCGATCGAGCCAAGGCCTTGACGACCGCCGCAAGCGGCTCCTGTTCCGCTGCTGGCATCGCGGCACCCGCGAGATGGATCTGATCCTCGGCCGCTTTGCCGACGCCGAGATCGGCGCCCTCAGCGAAGGCGAGCTGGCCGAGCTCGAGCAACTGCTCGAAGTCCCCGACCCGGACTTCTATGCCGCGGTCACCGGCGCCCGGCCGCTGCCGCCGGAGCAGACTCCGGCGCTGTTCGAGCGCATCAAGGCGTTCCGCGCGGTGGGCGCCGATTGATGAAGAGCCCGGTCAAGTCGCCCGCCGAGCACCTCGCGCCGGGGCGCGCGCTCACGCTCGCCAACGTCGCGGAAGGCGCCGAAGGCCTCGTCGTCTCCGACCTCGCGCGCGCCACCGCGGCCAAGCCGAAGCCGCCGGCGGTGAGCCTCGCCGTGGTCTGCCGCGACGGCAACCGGATGCAGCAGCTGGCGCGAGCGCTCGACTTCTTCGCGCCGGATCTGCCGGTGATGCAGTTCCCGGCCTGGGACTGCCAGCCCTATGACCGCGTCTCGCCACATGGCGGCATCCTCGCCCAGCGCGTGACCACGCTCGCACGGCTGTCGCGCCTCGCCGGCAGCGACAAGCCGCTGATCGTGCTGACCACCGTCAACGCCATCGTGCAGCGCGTCCCCTCGCGCGACACCATGGCGGGGCAGGCGCTGTCGGTCGCTCCGGGCCATGTCGTGCCGATGGATTCGGTGATCGCCTGGCTTGAGCACAATGGCTACCACCGCTCGTCGACCGTCCGCGAAAGCGGCGAATATGCCGTGCGTGGCGGCATCCTCGACCTGTTCCCGGCCGGCCTCGACCAGCCCGTGCGCTTCGACTTTTTCGGCGATAGCCTGGAATCGATCCGCACCTTCGACGCCGAGACCCAGCGCACCCTGCTCGACATGCGCTCGCTCGACCTCGTGCCCGTTTCCGAATTCCAGCTCGTCACCGACACCATCCGCCGCTTCCGCATGGGCTATGTCGCCGAGTTCGGCGCGCCGGAGCGCGACGATGCGCTGTACGAGGCCGTCAGCGAAGGCCGCCGCTATCCGGGCATGGAGCACTGGCTGCCGCTGTTCCACGACAAGATGGAGACCTTGTTCGACTATCTGCCGAACACACCCATCGTGATCGAGCCGCAGGGCGAGGATGCCGCGCGCGAGCGCTTCAAGCAGATCATCGATTATTACGACGCGCGCCGCGAGGCGATGGAGCATCCCGGCGGCGGGGCGATCTACAAGCCGCTGACGGTCGACCGCCTCTATCTGACGTCCTCCGAATGGGCCGAGCGGCTCGCCGCCGTCCCGCTGGCGCGTGTCACTCCGTTCGCGGTGCCGGAGAGCGCCAACGTCGTCGACATCGGCGCGCGACAGGGCCGCAACTTCGCGCCCGAGCGCAACGATTCCGCCGTCAACGTATTCGAGGCCGTGGTGGCGCACGTGCAGGCGCTGCAATCGGTGCGCAAGAAGGTCGTGATCGCGCTGTGGAGCGAAGGCTCGCGCGACCGCATGGCGAGCATGCTGAAGGATCACAAGCTGATCCATGTCACCAGCGTCAACACCTGGCGCGTGGTGCAGGCGACGCCGCGCAACGAGACCATGCTCGCGGTGCTCGGTCTCGAGACCGGCTTCGAGACCGATCAGATCGCGGTCATCTCCGAGCAGGACATTCTCGGCGACCGCCTGGTGCGGCCGCGCCGGGCGAGCCGCAAGCTCGACAATTTCATCTCGGAGGTGACGAGCCTCGCGATCGGCGACATCGTCGTTCATGTCGATCACGGCATCGGCCGCTTCGTCGGGCTGCAGACGCTCGAGGTCGCCGGCGCGCCGCATGACTGTCTCGAGCTGCGCTACGCCGGCGAAACGAAGCTGTATCTGCCGGTCGAGAACATCGAGCTGTTGTCGCGCTACGGTTCCGACCAGACCAATGTCGAGCTCGACAAGCTCGGCGGCTCCGGCTGGCAAACACGCAAGGCCAAGCTCAAGAACCGAATCCGCGAGATGGCCGGCGAGCTGATCAAGATCGCCGCCGAACGCATGCTGCACGAGGCGCCGAAGCTGCCGGTGCAGGCCGGCCTCTATGACGAGTTCTGCGCGCGCTTCCCCTATGACGAGACCGAGGATCAGCTCGCTGCGATCCAGGCGACGCTCGCCGATCTCGAAGCGGGACGTCCGATGGACCGGCTGGTCTGCGGCGACGTCGGTTTCGGCAAGACCGAGGTGGCGTTGCGGGCCGCGTTCGCGGTCGCGCTCGACGGCAAGCAGGTCGCCGTCGTCGTGCCGACCACGCTGCTCGCGCGCCAGCATGCAAAGACTTTCGCTGAGCGCTTCAAGGGCTTTCCGGTCAACGTCGCACAGGCGTCGCGGCTGGTCAGCACCAAGGAGCTCAATCAGGTCAAGAAGGGCCTCGCCGACGGCTCGGTCGACATCGTCGTCGGCACCCATGCGCTGCTCGGCAAGGCGATCAAGTTCCGCGATCTCGGCCTCGTCATCGTCGACGAGGAGCAGCATTTCGGCGTCAGCCACAAGGAGCGGCTCAAGCAGCTGCGCGCCGAGGTGCATGTGCTGACCCTGTCGGCAACGCCGATCCCGCGCACCTTGCAGCTCGCTCTCACCGGTGTGCGCGAGTTGTCGATCATCGCCTCGCCGCCAGTCGATCGTCTCGCCGTTCGCACCTTCGTCGCGCCGCATGATCCCGTGATGATCCGCGAGGCGCTCTTACGCGAGCGCTATCGCGGTGGCCAGGCGTTCTACGTGGTGCCGCGCATCGACGATCTCGCCGAGGTCAAGGAGTTCCTCGACAAGACCGTGCCGGAGATGAAGGTCGCGGTCGCGCACGGCCAGATGGCGCCGACCGTGATCGAGGACATCATCGGCGCATTCTACGACGGCAAGTTCGACATCCTGCTGTCGACCACGATCGTCGAATCCGGCCTCGACATTCCCCGCGCCAACACGCTGATCGTGCACCGTGCCGACATGTTCGGCCTTGCCCAGCTCTATCAGCTGCGCGGCCGCGTCGGCCGCTCCAAGCTGCGCGCTTATGCGCTGTTCACCCTGCCGTCGACGCACAAGATCAGCCCACTGGCCGAAAAGCGCCTGGGCGTGCTGCAGTCGCTGGAGACGCTGGGGGCCGGCTTCCAGCTCGCCAGCCACGACCTCGACATCCGCGGCGCCGGCAATCTGCTGGGCGACGAACAGTCCGGCCACATCAGGGAGGTCGGCTTCGAGCTCTATCAGTCGATGCTGGAGGAGGCGATCGAGAACCTCAAGGCCGGCATCACCGAGCCGACGGTCGACCGCTGGTCGCCGCAGATCACGATCGGCATGCCCGTGCTGATCCCCGAGGACTACGTCTCCGACCTCTCCGTGCGGCTGTCGCTGTACCGCCGGCTCGCCGATCTCGAGACCGACGACGAGATCGAGAACTTCGCCGCCGAATTGCGCGATCGCTTCGGCAAGCTGCCGGACGAGACGCGCTATCTGTTCAAGGTCGCCGCGATCAAGAACTACTGCCGCCGCGCCAATGTCGAGAAGGTCGATGCCGGCCCGAAGGGCGCCGTCATCGCCTTCCGCGACAACAGTTTTGCCTATCCGGACCGCCTCGTCGCCTTCATCAAGCGTCACGGCCAGGCCGCCAAGGTCCGCCCGGACATGAAGGTCGTGTTCCTGCAGGTCTGGGAGACGCTGGAAGAGCGGCTGGCCGGGACCACGGATATTCTGAAGGACCTGGCGGAGCTCGCGGAGAAGAAGAAGGCGGCGTAGCGCAATGGAGCGTTAGCGAAGCATCCAGCCGAAATGCAACGCAAGGCTGGCGATCGTGAAGACTGAGACGATCGCGATCACGCTGATCCAGTCGGTCTCATCGCGAGATTGTCGGTTTTGCATCGCGCCATCCTTCGCTTCGTCAGACGCCCCCGAACTAAGGGTGATAGCATCAGACGAGTGGGGCAAATGCGCGATCTGAAGATGCCAGTGTTCGGTTGAGATCGTGGCCAAGCCGATGAGATCTGACGACCGAAGTCAGGATATGCGAGCCACGCGCACACGCCGTGTCTTGGACTTGCTGGAAGCGATCCCTTACAATTTATGGTACGCTCGGCTAATTTCTTGGGATGGCGGGCACGGCGCCGTCTTGCGCTCACATATGGCGAGATCGTGCATGCGCGTGTACCCACCTTACGGACGTTGATGCGCCTGCTTGGGAGATGTCGATGACGCAACGTAACATCGCACTTCGCATCAGTGCAGACGATCCGAACGTGGCGTATCTGATGTTGCCTGAGCATCCCGGGTCAGGAACAAAGGGGTGCTCTGCCAGGCAAGTACCATTGTCTGACCTTCTTTCATACGTTGGCGCCGACATAATCCTGGATCTCGATGCGGATGGGCGGCTCATCGGAATTGAAGTGCTTGCCTGAGGCAGGCTTACTAGTGGGCTTCACGACGCCGCGCGCTGCGGCTCGCCATAGACCCGGGCCAGCAGCGTGCGTGCGGTGTCGCCCTGCTACAGCGCGGCGACGGTCACCGCCGTCTCCATGCGCGCGTTGCGCTTGCCATGCGAGGTATGGCGCATCACGGCTCGACAGCCGCCGCACGATCGCATGGCCGAACGCAGATCGGTCTCGGCGAACACGACCACGACCGAGCCGTTGTCCTCGTGGGTCCCGAAATCCATCCGGCGCATCAGCCGGCTGATGATGCGCGCGCCGTCATATTGGGCGCGGGGGTTGACGTGATCGAAGGCGAAGCGCGCGACGGCAAGGCCGCCGCCATTCTTCAGCCGCCAACCTCCCCGCAACGGGCGAACGGCTGCGCAACCCCGACCAGCTCCGCCAATCGCCCGTTGCTGCACCCGCGCCACTCGGCGTCAAACCCAACAGGACTCTAAATCCTACCGGATGAAACTTCGGTGGCAGGTCAGTTGCAGAACAGGGCGGGCCTGCGATGCTCGCCGGTATCGGCATCATGCGAGCGCTAGCTAAGTCCGGCTCGAACGCGTGTGCAACCTTGAGATGGTCGCACGAGTCCCTAAAGAGGATTAATGTTTCACAGATTTTTATCAACGAGATCAGTTTCGCAGATCTTCAAGAAGATCAAAGGTCAGTTGTGGGGGGCGATCCAACTGCCTAGTTCAGGCATCGACGATGTCCGATCCACGATCACTATCGCCGGAGATAAATTTCCGCCGAGGCATTAGCTATGCCGGCGGTCTGGTCGCAATTGGACTGATCTATTTCGCCCTGGCAAAAGGTGGCCTTGCTCTCGCCTCTATTCATCCCAGTGCAACGCCAATTTGGCCACCGACAGGTGTCGCGCTGGCGGCGGTGCTGTTGTGGGGATATCGGACTTGGCCCGCAATTTTCACGGCGGCGGTGATCGCCAATGCGACGACCGCCGGCTCGGTTGCCACCGCGATTGCGATTGCGACCGGTAACTCTCTTGAAGCGGTTGTTGGCGCTTACCTAATCAATCGATGGTCGAGCGGATGTAATACGTTTTCGACGCCATATTCTGTCGCGAAGTTTACCTTGATTTGCCTCGTGATCGCGACACCGATCAGCGCCAGCATTGGACTGTCCAGCCTGGCAACCGCCGGGTACATCGAACGGACGAATTTCGCAAACGCCTGGGTCACATGGTGGCTGGGAGATGTGACCGGCGCGCTGGTCATTGCCCCCGTTATCGTGCTTTGGGCATCAAGCCCCTACCATGCTTTCAACCGCAAGGAATTTTTGGAGACGGTCGGCGTCCTCGCAACAGCGGCGGCTGTTGGACTCATTGCTTTCAGCCCCCTGATCGAGCAAACGCCGAGCCGAAATCCATTGGGTTTTCTCGCGATCCTGCCAATGTTGTGGGCGGCGCTGCGCCGCGGTCCACGTGACACCGCAACGGTTGCGCTGGTGCTTGCGGGGATCACGATTTGGGGGACGCTCACGGGCGGCGGCCCCTTCACGACCGTGGATCTCAACGTTTCATTCCTGCTGGTATTGATGTTTTTGATCAGTATTGCCGTTCCAAGCTTGCTACTGAGCGCCGACGTCGAGGTGCGCAAGAAAGCGGAGGAAAGTCTGCGCCACGCGCAGATGGAACTCGAACGGAAGGTCGCTGAGCGTACGCAAGAGCTGGAGCTCGCCAATGCAGCAAAATCGCGCTTTCTTGCCATGGCAAGCCATGATTTGCGGCAGCCATTACATGCACTAGGCCTGTTCGTTGCACAGCTGCGCACGCCGCTCAAATCGGGGGAAAGGACAAAGACGATCGAGCGGATCGATGCAACGCGCAAAGAAATGGATGAAATGTTCAACTCGCTCCTGGATATTTCCAGGCTCGATGCTGGAATCCTTACACCCAAAATTACCGAATTCCCGATCGCGCGCCTGTTGCAAACAATTGAGACTACGTTTGATCAGGCAACGCGAGAAAAATGCTTGCGTCTACGCGTTCGGCGAAGTGACGCCTGGGTGCGGAGCGACGCCATGCTGCTCGAACGCATACTGCTCAATCTGGTATCCAATGCTGTGCGCTATACGTCACGGGGCGGGATCATCGTCGGATGTCGTCGGCGCGGTGAAATGTTGCGTATCGAAGTATGGGATAGCGGTCCCGGCATTCCTGAGGATCAGAAGCAGAATATCTTTGGCGAGTTTTTTCAACTACCCGGCCCAGAACGGAACCGGTACGGCGGCCTGGGGCTCGGCCTGGCTATTGTCGACAGGCTTCGCGTACTTCTCAACCATCAAGTCGACTTAGCTTCGACTGTGGGCCGAGGTTCGCGATTCTCAATCCTGATTCCGATGGCCGATAAATGCGTCAGGTCCACTGAGCCCGTCGACTCACCTCGCCCCGCAGCGGTCGAAGGTAAGGTAATTCTTGTTATTGCCGATGCTCCAATTGTGCGAGAGGAGACGGGCGGATTGCTTGGCAAATGGGGATACTCCGTCCTTACCGCCGGATCCGACGAAGCTGCGCTCATCCGACTGGCTGAGCGCCAACAACGCCTCGATCTTATAATCTCGGACTATCATCTTGCCAGCGGAAAGACCGGTATCCGAGCAATTGAACAAATTAGTGCGGCGTTTGGCTCGTCAATTCCAGCTATCCTCACCAGCGGCGATACGGCACCCGAACCATTACGTGACGCTAAGGACAGAGGGTACATTTTGCTGCACAAACCTGTCGACCCAATGCGGCTCCGCGCTGTCATGCACGAGTTCTTGAGGGATCAAGGCGATAGGAGAGACACCGGGGCGGCGCTATGAATCAGATTTCGGCGACAAGTCCCAGCCCATTTTTCCTACTTCTATTACTGCCTCGGTGCGACTCGTTACATTGAGTGCCTTGAGAACGACCGTGATGTGGTTCTTCACGGTCGGCACGGCCATATCGAGGGTCTTGGCAATGATCTTGTTGCTTTTTCCCTTCATCAGGAGCGCAAGCACTTCAATCTGCCGATCGGTCAACCCGAGACCCTTGGGAGAGTCCCGCGTCGCTAGCTTATTTGCAGGCCGCGGAGACGTTGGTTCCTCAAGTATCTCCGAGGGAATGTAAATGCCGCCAGAGAACACTAACTTGATGGCGTTGAGCATGACCTCACGTTCGGTAGTTTTCGGGATGAAACCCAGAGCGCCAAGTTTGAAGGCACGCTTGACTGTATCTTGATCATCCGAGGACGAGAGAATGACGATAGCAATGGTCGCATAGCGGTCACGCAGTTCGCGGAGGACAGAGAAGCCATCTCGATCAGGCAAATTGATATCAAGCAAAATGAGGCTGATGTCAGGATGTTCCTCGACTATGTGCACTGCCTCACGGCCGTTCGAAGCTTCAAAAATGACGGAGTCTCGCTTCAGTTGTTTCACGACAGCGTGCAACGCCTCGCGGATTAATGCATGGTCGTCGACAATAAGAACTTTCATAAAAGCTCTCCGTCATCCCATTGCACGGAGATCCAACTCAAAAAACATACACCCACCTTCGGGTCTTTGGCGAGGAAGAAGCTGGCGGAAGACTGGCTCTCGATACCGTCTATCCACCATCATCCTTGGCCCAACCAGCGGTTCGCCGCCGGGCACTCAAGGTAGGAGCCGAATGCCGTTGTGTGGTGTAATTGTAGTCACCGCACGGTAGGAGCGCGAGTACGGACCACGAAAGTCGTGGGACTCAGGGTCTCCTTCGCCTGTAGGCAAAGGTGATTGATGCCGAGATCTGTACGGTACCTTGATCATAGGACCTAGGAACCTCTCTCTGTGGACCTCCGGCTGATTTACGCGCTCTGCCGTTTGAACGATGATCGTCAAACGGACAGCCTCACGCGCCAGCAGGTTCTACCAAGCGCCGCCAGCCGCCATATGATCATTATCGTAATAGCTTTGGTGGCCGGGGTCGGCGTGAAGCAAATCTAGATTGCGGCGTTGTCACGATCCGGCAGCGCGGCGGTGACTTTCTGTCAAATTCGGTCCCTCTTGAAGCGTGCTCGTACGCCGGACGGGGCAATCAGATGCATGATCGAACTGCCGACCTGAAGCCATCGGTAGGCGCGTTGCCGGAGCTGAAAGGCTACGGCCGCGATTTGCGCATTGATGCCTGCCGCGGCATCGCGCTCTGGTGCATCTTTCTTGATCATGTCCCCAACAACATCGGGAGCTGGCTGACACTGCGGAACTACGGCTTCAGCGATGCCGCGGAAGTGTTCATGTTCGTGTCGGGCGTAACCTGCGCGTTGGCCTACGGCAAGGCATGGCGCTGCGGGGGGTGGACCGGCGTGATCGGCCGGACGCTGTGGCGAAGCTGGGATATTTATGTCGCATTTCTGCTGCTCACGCTCGCCTGCGCCATCATGGTTCACCTCGCAGGCGGCGGCCATCTTGCCGACGAGAGCAATACGCGCATTCTGTTGGAACAGCCGGGCGTGACGCTCGCGCATGCGGCGATCCTGCAATACTGCCCCGTCAACACCGACGTCTTGCCGCTCTTCGTGCTTTATCACCTTTTGTTCGCGCCGCTGCTGTGGCTGCTGCTGCGAGCGCCGAACGCAACGCTCGGCGCGTCGCTGTTGCTTTACGCACTGGTGCACGTCTTCGGATGGACCATCCCGGCATGGCCGAACGGCCACTGGGCCTTCAATCCGCTGGCTTGGCAGCTGCTGGTCGTGCTTGGCGTGTGGTGGATGATCGAAGACAAGAGAGCCCGGCCATGGGTGACCTCACGCACCGCGCTTGTGGCTGCCGCTCTCTATCTGGTGTTCAGCCTCATCATCGCATTGAGCTGGAGCATCAAACCGCTGGAAGCGCTGGTCCCGCAGGCGCTGCTGACGCTGCTTTACCCGATGGACAAATCTAATCTCGATCCATTGCGACTGCTGCATTTCTTGGCCCTTGCGGTTTTGGTGGTATGGTTAGTGCCTCGCAATTGGCGAGGGCTGACGACGGCGGTGATGCGCGGCGCCGTTCTCTGTGGCCAGAACTCGCTGCCAATCTACTGCCTCGGCGTTCTGCTGACGTTCGCCAGCCGCCTGGCGCTGCTCGGCATCTCGGAGGGGCTGACGATGCAGATCGCGCTCAGTGTTGGCGGCGTCCTGGTGATGATCGTGGCGGCGACGCTGCTGAACTTGATCAAGATCAAGCCGAGGCAGCAGCCGGACGCGAAGCCCGTCGAGCAGACAACCAGGTTTGAGCTGGTCGTCAATCTCAAGACAGCCAAGGCGCTCGGCGTTGACATTCCGTCCACGCCGCCCGCCTCGGGCCGACGAGGTGGCCGAACAAAGATGCTGTTTGCTCCGGTGCGCGAGTCCGGCTGCGGCGCTGATCCAGCGCCAGCAATCGCGCACGCCTTCGGGCCACCAGCGAAAACTTTGGGTCAGGTCGTGAATTAGTTCACAAGGACTGTGGAGCCTGCCCTTTATTCTTCCGGCCATCGTACAGGAGCCAAGGCCATGATTTCCCACCCAAGGACCCACAAGGGAGCGGTGCTGATCGCGGCGTGCGTGATGTTTGCCAGCGTAGCGGCATTATTGTCGGTCAACGTGACGTCACCCACTAGCGCCGCGCTCGGCGCTGACTGGCAGTGCAGCCGGCTTGCGCTCGTTATCACGATCTGCACCCATGTGCGTGCACACGAGACCGTTTCAACTGGCGTGCGCAAGCGGACCTGGTACCCGGAATCATAGCTCGGTGATACGGCGGTCTTTGAAGCGGCGTTGCCGGGCCTTTTTCTTGGTCCAGACGAAGGGCTCAGATCTGACATTATATACTTTGTTGTAGTGACCTGCCCCTAGGAGTTTGCGGCCTATGCGGCCAATCTCACCGCAACGGGCGATCGGATGCGCAACCCCCACCAGCTCCGCCAATCGCCCGTTGCTGCACCCACGCCACTCGGCGTAAAACCCAACAGGACTCTAAATGCTACTGGATGAAACTTCGGTGGCAGGTCACTCGCAATGACGCCCGTGACGCAGGAAACATCGTTCTATGAAGCCGCGCGTTGCGCCTCGCCGTAGACGCGGGCCAGCAAGGTGCGCGCGGTGTCGCCCGGCTGCAGCGCGGCGACGGTGACCGAAGGCTCCGTGCGCGTGTCGCGTTTGCCGTGCGAGGTGTGGCGCATCACGCTGGAGAGGCGGCGGGCGATGGCGTGGGCCGAGCGCAGATCCGTCTCGGCGAACACGACGACGACGGAGCCGTTGTCCTCGTGGGTGCCGAAATCCATCCGCCGCATCAGGCGGCTGATGATGCGGGCGCCGTCATACTGGGCGCGCGGATTGACCGGATCGAAGGCGAAGCGGGCCACCGCTAGGCTGCCGCCGCTCTTCTGGGTCTGACTGACGGCGGTGGCAAAGTCGCGCGCAAAAGCGTTACGGGTGAGCAGGCCGGTCTGCGGGTCGAGCATGCCGCCGGCTTCGATGGCGCGCAGCGTGCGGTTGAGGCGCGCTTCGAAGGCGTGCTGGCGGATCAAGGGCAGCGCGCTGGCCGCGATGTGCGCGGGAGCGCCGGCGATGATCTCGAGATTGGCGAGTTCCTGCAGCGGCGCCGGCTGGTTGGCAGTGACGACGACGGCAAGGTTGCGGAAGCGGGTGTCCTCGGCGAGCACCGCGAGGAACGCATCGACCACGCGCGGCGAAAACCCTTCGCCGAGCACGATGCCGTCGATGTCGCGGCTCGACAGATGTTTGGCGGCGGCTTCGATGCTCAGCGCGCCGACGACCGCCATGCGTTCGCCGAGCGCGACCGACAGGCCGGGCAGGGAGCTGCCGCGGCCGAGCAGCAGCACGGTCGCGTCATCGAGCGGATCTGTTTCCGGCAATGTGGCGTCGGGTGCTTTCTTCTCATCGAGACGGCGCAGCACGGTGGTGTGCAGCGTGCGGACGCGCAACGCCGCGCGCAGCCGCGCCAGCAGCCGCTCGTGATTGTCGCTGCCATGCAAGGGAATGGCGTGGTCGGGCAGGACAGCGCCACCGGGTGCGATTGCGATCAGCGGCACGTACGGCTTGCGCGCGCCGACATGACGCGAGAACGCCGCAAGCTCGGTTGCATCAACATCCTCGACGACGGCAACGACCGCCGCCGGCTGAACCTTGGACATCATGCTGATCGCATCAGCCCAGCGCGTCTCGACGGAGGGGAGAATTTGCGCCACCGCGAGGGCCGCACTCAGCGAAGGCCGCGTGGACGAGGAGACGATGAGAAGCGGGCCTTGTGGGGACATCCAGGGAACTCAGGATACGCTGACGTTACATCGCGATCCTAGGGTCCCTCCCGTTAACGCAGCGTCAACACTGTTCCAAACATGACGGTTCCGTAGCTGTCCGGACGGCAGGATCAGCCGCCCGAGCCGGCGCGGTCGCGGAAGGCCTCGACCATCAGCGGATTGAGTCCCAGCTCGGCAAGCGCTTCCCGCGCGCGCGCATTGTCCATCGCGCGGCCCGCGAGGCGGTGACCGCTGAGACGGTCGGGCAGAGCGGTCAGCAGCGCGCCCTGGCCCAGCCGCCTCGACCATTCGTGCAGATCCTGGGCGAGGAAGCGGTAGCCGCCAACGGCCATCACGCCGGCCGGCGGCGCCGTGATCGAGATCGTGTCCTGGGCGCGGTCGAGGCGCACGGCGTATTCGGTGTCGACGTAGTCGCGCGGCGCTGCCGGCATCAGCGAGTCGCTCGGCGGTTGCGGCGGCGCGTAGGCGGCCAACACGACCATGGGCCCACGCAGTCCGAGCGTGCCCTTCGGCGTCACCAGGATCTCGCCGGCGATCGACGAGCCCGGCTGTTCGCGCGGCGCGCCCTGGCGGCCCGGCTTGACCGGCCCGGGACTGCCATCGGCCGCGGTGCGGCGCACGGCGAACAGTCCGGCTTCACCGAACAGATAGACGTCGGTCATCTCGATGTCGCGCGTTCTCCACGATGCGCTCGACGCCACCTGCTCGGGCGCGCGCCACAGGCCGAGCACATAGCGCAGGTTCGGCAGCCGCGCGGCCAGATTGCCCTCGTCGAGACGCAAGGCGAGTTGAGCCGGGGCGACCAGCGTATCGCAGGCCAGCTCCGCGAGCTGCTGTTCCAGCGCGTCGGCGTCGAACGGGTGGTGCAGCGCAAGGGTGCCGCCGGACAACAGCCAGGTCACGACCGAGGCGGCGAGGCCGGCGAATGACGACGGCAGGAAGGCCGACATCATGTTCACGCCCTGCGGCAGATCGCTCTCGAGCGAGACGGCGAGCCCACCGGCGATCAGGCTCAAATGGGTGCGCGGCACGGCGCGGAAGCCGTCGGCGGTCACGTCGAAGGAGACGATCGCGGCCTTGCGGCCGTCCGGCATGAGCCCGCGCGTCGAGCGCGAGGGTTTTGCGATCGACTGGTCCAGCGAATACATCCCCTCGGGCAGATCGGAGCCGAAGCCGCAGACGTGGCGGATCGAGAACGCCTCCGCCGCCGCATTCATCGCGAGATCGGAGTGAATCACGCCGTCGATCTTCGACATCGTGACGATGGCGCGCGCGCTGGTGCGGTTCAGCGCCGCCACGAGCTCCGACTGACGCCACAGCAGCGGGAATACGGCGACCACGAGGCCGGCGCGATGCGCGGCCAGCACCGTCAGCACGAACTCGATCGTGTTGGGCAGTTGGACCGCGATCACCGAATGAGCCGGCAGGCCGGCGTCGACGAAGTGCGCGGCCAGCGCCGAGATCACGCGATCGGCTTCGGCATAGGTCAGGCGCATCGGCGGTCGCCCGGTGACGCGCTGCTTGTTGATCGGATCGACCAGCGCAACCGCATCCGGCTTGCGCGCCAGGATGCGTTGAAACAACGCGTCGAGCGTCGGCGACGTATTGGCCTGATTCACCTGTTGCCCCGTACTTTCACGGACCCGGCCACGACCAATTGCCCCGATTGGTCACTTCCGTGCCGGCTCCGGCCGCTGCCACCAGCTCTCCGGGAGCGCTCCCGTCAAAGCTGTCCTCTCTGGCCGTTCTATACGATTCCACCGCGCGATCCATTCCTCGGCGGCATTGAGCACTGGAATAGCGTAGAACCCCGCCATCAGGGTACGGTCCAATGCGCGAACCGTCGAGATAAATTCCGGCCTGTCGCGGGCGCGCAACAGCGCCGCGATCATGGCGTCGATCGCCGGGTCCTTGGCGCCCATGTAGTTGCGGGTTCCGGTGCGGTCGGCGGCCTCGCTGCCCCAATAGAACGCCTGCTCGTTGCCGGGAGACAGCGACTGGTCCCAGCGGTTCTGGATCATGTCGAACTCGAAGCTCAGGCGGCGCTGGTCGAACTGCACGGGATCGACGACCCTGACGGACGCATTGATGCCGGCCCGCTTGAGACTGCCGGCGTAAGCCAGCGCAATACGCTCCTGGTCGCGCGTCGTGACCAGGATCTCGAAGGCGAGGGGGGCCCGCGTCGTCCGATACCGCAAGACCGTCCCGTCGAAGCCATAGCCGGCCTCGCCAAGCAGATCGAGCGCCGCCTTCAGCGTTGCGCGGTCGCGGCCGGACCCGTCGGTGATCGGCAGGCGGTAGCTGCCGTCCATGATATCGGGGGGGATCTGCGCGGCGTACGGCTTCAACAGATCGAGCTCGGCCGCATCGGCTGGACGTCCATAGGCCGAAAGCTCGGATCCGGCGAAATAGCCACCGCTGCGGCGGTACAGCCCGAAGAAGTAGTTGCGGTTGATCCATTCGAAATCGAACAGCAGCGTCAGCGCACGGCGCACCTTCACGTCGGCGAACACCGGCCGCCGCGTGTTGAACACCAGGAACTGCGAGGGCTGCGGCATCCCCGAGGTGAAGCTGTCGCGGATGACCTCGCCATTGCGCGCGGCCGGGAAGTCGTAGCCGTCGTGCCAGCGCAGCGGTTCGGTCTCGACGCGGAAGTCGTACAGCCCGCGCTTGAAGGCTTCGAACTGTCCATTGGACTCGCGGTAGTAATCGAGCCGGACCTCGTCGAAGTTCCACAATCCGCGGTTGACCGGCAGGTCGCGTCCCCAATAGTCCGGATTGCGGGTGAGGGTGACACTGGATCCCGGCTGCACCGCGGTGACACGATACGGGCCCGACCCGAGCGGCGCGGTCATCGTCGTGTCCTCGAAGCTCGCCAGGTCGGTCGCGTGCTTCGCCAGAATCGGCATCAGGCCGAGGATCAGCGGCAACTCGCGGTCTTCGGCGCCGCCGAAATCGAACCGGATGGTCAGCGGATCAAGCACGTCGACCCTGGCGACCTTGCCGTAGTATTGCCGGTGGTTGGGGCGGCCGTGATCACGCAGCAGCGCAAAGGAGAACGCCACGTCCTCGGCGCGCACCCGGCTGCCGTCGGCGAAGCGGGCGCGCGGGTCGAGCCGGAAGGTGACATAGGTCCTGTTCTCGTCGGTCTCGACGGTTTTCGCCAGCAGGCCATACAGCGTGAACGGCTCGTCATTGCCGCGGGTGAGCAGGCTCTCGACCACATAGCTGCGGATTTGCTGCACTGCGATACCGCGGACGGTGAACGGGTTCAGGCTATCGAAGGTGCCGAGCAGTCCCCAGACCAGACGACCGCCCTTGGGCGCGTCGGGATTCGCGTACGCCATGTGGTCGAAGTCGGCGGGCAAGGCCGGGTGACCATGCATGGCGATCGCCGCAGTTTCTGCCGCTTTCGCCATGGGAGTGTAGACCTCGGGCAACAATGCCAGGGTGACGGCGACACATCGCACGGCCGCGCTGAACATGCGCTGCAGCATCAGGATCGGGGCGCAAGCATTTGATTCGGAACAGGTCACAAGGGGCTTTTACCACACGCTCGCCAGCGCTAGACCGCGGCTTCGACATGGTCTCGCGGCATTGATTCTTCCGCGCACCGCGTTAAGAAGGCGGGCGATTGAGTTACGGCGGTAACGCCTGTCACTCAACCGCCTCATTTCCTGAGGAGACAGCCGCTTCAACGGCTTGGTGTGGCGCCTTTGGCGGTCTCGGGCGCTGCCGTTCAGAAAGGGTTTTCCGCAATGAATTTCCGTGACTTGGCCTCGTCGGTTGGGCCGCGTGGGCGGCTTGTCGCGCTGCTCGCGGTCACCGCGCTGGCCGTTTCCTTCGCTCCTTCGGTTGCGCAGGCTCAAGCGCCGAAGGCGAAGGCTCCGGCTGCCGCTCCCAAGGCTCCCGCTCCGGCCGCCCAGGCCCCTGCCACTCCTCCCGCCGGCGGCCAGCCTCAGGCCCAGGCTCAGCAGGAGATGCCGCAGCTGATCTATGCGCCGTGGACCAAGTTCTGCCTGAAGGGGCAGGATGCCAACGCCAAGCAGGTCTGCTTCATTGGCAAGGACGGCCGCATCGAATCCGGTCAGCCTGTGGTTGCAGCGGTCATCATCGAGCCCGAAGGCGAGCCGAAGAAGATCCTGCGTGTGACCCTGCCGCTCGGCATGCAGTTGCAGCCCGGAACCCGCATCGTCATCGACAACAACCAGTTCATGGAAGGCAAATACGTCATCTGCTTCCAGAACGGCTGCATGTCGGACTACGAAGCAACGCCCGAATTCGTGAACAGCCTCAAGAAGGGCCAGACCCTCTACGTCCAGGCGATCAACTCGAACGGCACCGCGCTGACGCTGCCGCTGCCGCTGCAGGAAGGCAACAGCAGCTTCGCCAAGGCCTATGATGGTCCGCCGACCGACCCGAAGCAGTTCGAAGAAACCCAGAAGAAGCTGCAGGAAGAGCTGCAGAAGCGCGCCGAGGAGCAGCGCAAGAAGCTCGAGCAGACCCAGCCGGGCCAGCCGCAGGCGAAGCAGTAACGCCGGTCGGGTCCATTCCGCAAAATCAAGGGCGCTCCATTCGGAGCGCCTTTTTCGTTCTGCGGACGGATGTGAGGGGAACTTGCGCGCCGGGACCAAAGATCAAGCCTGCGCCGCCGGCGCTGGGTTGAAGCCCTCCGGTCGACAGGTCAGTTCATCAGCGGATTGCGCGGACGATAGCCGCCGGACTTGTCCTTGATGAAGATCTCCGCAACCTGGGAATGGCGGATCGGCTCGCCGGACTCGTCGGGAACCAGGTTCTGCTCGGAGACATAGGCGACGTATTCGGATTCCGCGTTCTCGGCCAGCAGGTGATAGAATGGCTGGTCCTTGTGCGGACGGACCTCCTCGGGAATCGACAACCACCATTCCTCGGTGTTGTTGAACTCCGGATCGATGTCGAAAATCACGCCCCGGAACGAGAACACCCGATGCCGGACGATCTGGCCGATCTGAAACTTGGCAGTTCGCGCTTTGATCATCCCAGTCGAATAGACCAGGATGGGGAGCGATGCTAGTGCCCCGCGGGCGGATTTGATCTAGACCGATCCGATTCGCGTCAAGCCGCGACGCCCCCGCATTCCAGGCCCTTCCCAGGCCCCCTCAGGGGGTCATCTTCCGAGCCCATGTTCGACATTCTCAATCTGGCCCTGCCTTATTTCGGCGTCGTTTTCATAGGCTTCGCCTGCGGTAAGTGGAGGAGGCTGCCCGAAGCCGGGCTCGCCTGGATGAACTTCTTCCTGCTCTACGTCTCGCTGCCCGCTTTGATGTTCAACCTCATCGCGCGCACGCCGTTCACGGAGCTGAGCAACCCTCCCTTCCTGGTTGCAACGACGCTCGCTACCATGCTCACCTTCGCCCTGGCGCTCGTGCTCGGCAAGGCCATCGGGCGGCTGTCGCTACGCGAGGCGACCATGGCCGGGCTCGCGGGCGGCTACGGCAACATCGGCTATATGGGGCCTGGGCTGGCGCTGGCCGTGCTCGGGACCAAGGCGGCGGCGCCGACCGCGCTGATCTTCTGCTGCGACAGCATCTTCCTGTTCTCGATCGTGCCGCTGCTCGTCGAGCTGACCGAGCGCGACCACGCCTCGGTGGTGCATGCGCTGCGCACGGTGCTGCGCCAGATCCTGCAGAACCCGCTGATCATGGCGACGGCAGCCGGCATCCTGGCGGCGGCGTTTCAGCTGCATCCGCCGACCGTGCTCGACCGCACCCTGCAGTTCCTGCAGAACGCCGCCGCGCCGACGGCGCTGTTCGCGCTCGGCGTGACCGTGGCGCTGCGCCCGTTCGAGCGGCTGCCCTGGGAGGTGCCGGTCCTGACCGTGGTGAAGCTCGTCGTCCACCCGCTGCTGTCGTTCGGGCTGATGCTGCTGTTCGGGCCGTTCGCGCAGCCTTGGGCGGCGACTGCGGTGCTGATGGCGGCGCTGCCGCCGGCGCTCAATGTGTTCGTGATCGCGCGCCAGAATGACAGCTGGATCGAGCCGGCCTCATCGGCGGTGCTGATCGGCACCTTCGCCTCGGTGATCACCCTGACCAGCGTGATGTGGCTGATCCAGACTGGCCGGCTGGTGTTTCCCTGACGGTGCTCAACCGGCCTTGCGCGTGGCTCTCCATGACGGCGCCAGGCCCTCGCGCATCGCGAGCCGCCGCAGCGGACCGATGCCGCTCATCAGGTGCATGCCGACGGCGCGCAGCGACTGCATCGGCAGGAGATCGCTGAGCAGCGAGCGGTTGGCGACGTCGATGGCGAAGGTGCGGCTCAGGATGTCGGCGCGGCGCGCGGCACCGTAGCGCGCGAGCACCTGCGGGGCACCGATATCCTCGCCGGCCGCATTGGCCTTGCGCACGACATCGGCGATGTCGATGCCGTCGCGCAGGCCGAGGTTCAGTCCCTGCGCACCGATCGGCGGCACCACATGCGCGGCCTCGCCGACCAGGGCGATGCGGTTTTGCGCGTAGCGCAGGGGCCGCTCGATCGCGAGCGGAAACACATGGCGGCCCGGCTCGACGCGAACGCGTCCGAAGATCGAATGCGACTGCCGCTCGGCGGCGTCGGACAGGGCGTCGTCGTCGAGCGCGAACAGCCGGTCGGCCTCCTTCGGGGCTGCGACCCAGACGACGCTGGAGCGGTCGCCCGGCAGCGGCACGAACACGCAGGGGCCCTGCGGCGTGTGGAATTCCGTCGACACGTTGTGATGCGGCCGCGCATGGGTGATGTTGAAGGTCAGCGCAGACTGCTGCAGCGTGCGCCGGCTCACGCCGATGCCGGCGGCCTCGCGGCACAGCGAATGCCGGCCATCGGCGCCGACCACGAGCCGTGCCGTCAGCACGCGGCCCGATGCGCTGGTGACGGTCGCCGCATCGGCATCGCTGCGCACGCTTTCCGCATCCTCGGCGATCCGCACCAGGCCGACGATCTCGCCGGCGCGTTGTTCCAGCGCGTCGACCAGGGCGGCATTGGCGATGTTGTAGCCGAACACGTCGAGACCGATCTCGTCGGCGACGAAGCGCACCTCCGGGGCTCGGAACAGCCGGCCGGTATCGTCGACCAGCCGCATCGCCTTCAGGCCGGCGGCGCGGTCACGACACGATGACCAGACGCCGATCTCGTCGAGGAAATCGACCGAGCCGCCGAGCAGGGCGGTGGTGCGGTTGTCGGCATATGGAGCCTTGCGGGCCACGAGCGCCGTCCGCGCCCCGGTCTGCGACAATGCAATCGCGGCGGCGAGCCCGGCGGGTCCGCCGCCGACGACGATGACATCAAAGCTGGCGTCTGTGTTGCTCATGCGGGAACATTTGACGTTCCTGCAGGGCTTTTTCAAGGGTATTGCGTGAGCCTGCGCGGCGCATGGCCGCAACGGCGGATATGCAATTGGCTCCGATTCCTGATAGCACTGGCGTCGCATGGATCAGTTGAGACCAGAGAGCAGGGTGGCCGCAACGCCCGCGCATCGTGCCGCGGCGTTCTCGGTGCACGTCTTCACCGCGCTCGGTGCGGGCGTCGCGCTGCTCGCGATGCTCGAGGCCGTGCGCGAGCATTGGACTGCGATGTTCTGGTGGCTCGGCGGCGCGCTCATCATCGACGGCATCGACGGGCCGCTGGCGCGCCGGCTCGACGTCGTCCATGTGCAGCCGGACTGGTCGGGCGACGTGCTCGATCTGGTGGTGGATTTCACGACCTATGTGTTCGTGCCGGCCTACGCCATCACCGCCAGCGGGATGCTGCTGCCGCTCGCCGCGCCGGTCATCGGCGTCGGCATCGCCGTCACCGGCGCACTGTATTTCGCCGATCGCCGCATGAAGAGCGACGACAATCATTTTCGCGGGTTTCCGGGACTCTGGAACATCGCGGCATTCTACCTGTTCCTGCTGCATCCCTCGCCATCGTTGGCGACCTTGGGTCTCGCGGTCCTGATCGCGCTGACCTTCGTCCCATTCCATGTCATCCACCCGGTGCGCGTCGAACGGCTGCGCTGGCTGACGCTGCCGCTGGTCGCGCTCTGGGGCGTCCTGGTCATCGACGTGCTGGGAAACAACTTCGCCGTGGGCCCGATCGTAACGACTTTGTTGTGCGCGATCGCCCTCTACATCGTCGCGAGCGACTCCGCGATCCGCCTGTTGAGATCCTTGAAAGCATGATCGCCCTTCTGACCAGTCCCGAAGCGTGGGCCGCGCTGCTCACCCTGACCGCCCTCGAGATCGTTCTCGGCATCGACAACGTCATCTTCCTGTCGGTGATCACCTCGCGCATCCCGCAGCCGCAGGCGACACGCGCCCGCCAGATCGGGTTGGCGTTGGCCTTGATCTTCCGCATCCTGCTGCTCAGCGTGCTGGTCTGGCTGATCGGGCTGACGCAGCCGGTGTTCACGATCGGTGGCCTCGGCTTCTCCTGGCGCGACATCATCCTGATCGCCGGCGGCCTGTTCCTGATCGCCAAGGCCACGCACGAGATCCATGCCGAGGTCGAGGCGCGCGAGGGGGAGGAGGGGGCGCAGGGCGGCGGCGCCAACAAGTTCTTCTGGGTGATCCTGCAGATCATCGTCATCGATCTCGTGTTCTCGCTGGACTCGATCATCACCGCGATCGGCATGGCCCAGGATCTCGAGATCATGATCGCCGCCGTCATCATCGCTGTCGTCATCATGTACGTGTCCTCGGGACCCGTAGCGCGTTTCGTGGCGAACCATCCGACCACCAAGATGCTGGCGCTCGCCTTCCTGGTGCTGATCGGCGTCGCGCTGGTCGCCGACGGCTTCGAGTTCCACATCCCGCGCGGCTACATCTACTTCGCGATCGTCTTTGCGCTGGCAGTCGAAGCCTTCAACGTGATGGCCTCGCGCAACCGCAGGAAGCGCAACGCCTGACAGGCGCCGAGTTGACAAGGCCGTCGTGATCGCCTTCGCTTTTGCCGCCGGCAGCGCCCGATGCGCGGCCGGAGGTCGGCTCCTTCAACGGAGCCGGATGTCCGATGAGAATCAGGTAAGTGTCGAAGGTTCTTTCGCCGGCTTCCCGGACGCGGCGATGGAGAGTCCGAAGGGGAGATGGCGGGATGGTCAAGGCGGTGCGCGTGCACAAGGTGGGAGGCCCCGAAGCGCTCGTCTATGAGCCGGTTGATCTCGTCGCGCCCGGCCCCGGCGAGGTCCGCATCCGCCAGCACGCGATCGGCCTCAACTTCATCGACGTGTACTATCGCACCGGACTGTACAAGGCGCCCGGCCTGCCGTTCATCGCCGGCAACGAAGCGGCCGGCGAGGTGATCGCCGTGGGGCCGGGCGTCACGCATTTCCATCCCGGCGATCGCGTCGCGTATTATGAGAACCTCGGCGGCTATGCCACCGAGCGCAACATCGGCTGGCAGCGGCTGGTCAAGCTGCCCGACCACATCACCTATGAGCAGGGCGCGGTACTGATGCTCAAGGGGCTGACGGTCTGGTACCTGCTGCACAAGACCTTCAAGGTCGAGCCGCACCATCGCGTCCTGATCCACGCCGCCGCGGGCGGCATCGGCCTGCTGGCCTGCCAGTGGGCGCGCGCGCTCGGCGCGCACGTCATCGGCACCGTCGGCTCCACGGCGAAGGCGGATCTGGCGCTGGCCAATGGCTGCGACCACGTCATCCTCTACAACGAGGAGGACTTCGTCGCGCGGGTCAAGCAGATCAGCCGCGGCGAATTGTGCGACGTGGTCTATGACGGCGTCGGCAAGTCGACCTTCCCCGGCTCCTTGTCCTGCCTGAAGCCGCGCGGTCTGTTCGTTAGCTTCGGCAATGCCTCGGGTCCGGTGCCGCCATTCTCGATCGCCGAGCTCAACAGTCACGGCTCTCTATTCGCGACCCGGCCGAAGCTCAACGACTACATCGGCAAACGATCCGAGCTGCTGGAGGGCGCCGACACGCTGTTCTCGGCGGTGATCAGCGGCAAGCTGCACGTGCAGATCAATCACGCCTATGCGCTGAAGGATGCGGGCCGGGCGCACGCCGATCTCGAAAGCCGCGTCACGACCGGGGCCTCGATCCTCAAGCCATAGGAGATTGGCGACCTGGCTCTGCCTCTGGAACCTCGTCCCGGATCGAAGCGTCACCCGCCGCCGAGCTCCAGAGCACCGCGTCCGTCTGCGCTGCCGTCGTCGACGCCTCGATCCGCGCCGGCGCGAGGCTGTCCTGTCCGTCGCGCCAGGCGCGCTCGCGCTCGGGGGCGTCGAGCGCCAGAACGAGACCCTGGTTGAGCTCATAGAGGCCAGAGGCGAGCCCCGCAGCACCGAGCGCGTCCCTGAGCGAATCCTGCACCAGGGCGCGCAGCGCGACGTGTGGCGCCGAGACCGGCACGTCCACCTCGCGGCCGGCCATGGCCTGCGCGCAGGCGCGCCGGTCGAACGAGGCATGGCCGCGGCAGGCGAGCGGACGCGCGGGATGGATGATGCAGCCGCCGCGCACGACGAATGGGCAAGGCTGGCGCAGCTTCATTCGCTCGGTCTCGCTCAGGCCACGCGTCGCGCGGTTGGCGAGCTTGATCCGGCGTGACAGCGAGCCGAGCGCGGTTGCCGGCATGCGCTGATCGATCTGCCGGGCGTAGCGCGCGAGCAGGAAGATCTCCGGTGCCGTCGCGGTCACGCGCAGCGCGCAACAGGAGGGGCAGCCCTTGGCGCAGGCGAGGGTGGGCAGATGCGCCGTCTGGGCATCGATGTTGGCTTCGAACAGATCGAAGGCGCGGTCGGCGAGCATGTCTGCCAGGTTCTGCGAGTCCAGCCCGGACGCCAGCAGCGCGTTGAAGACCCGTCGCAGTCCGTTGAAAGCCGCTTCGCTCAATGTTGTCCTCCGACGCGCGCACGGACCAAAACGCCAGCGACCGCGGCGCACCCGGCGCACCGCGGTCGACAGGGATGAGGCAGAGAGGACGCTCGCGGCCTCATCCGGAGAGAGAGCCGACGTCAGGCAGCAACGCCCTTCAGGATCGCCTCGAAACAGGGGCGGGGGATGCGGAAGAAGCCGCGGCCGCCGGCGAAGGTCTGATAATGCGGACGCGCCATGTCGAGCAGGCGCTCATACCATTCATTGGCGGTCAGGCTGGCGGGCTTCTCGCCGATCGAGTTGATGTCCGAGTTCGGGAAGAAGCGAACGTGGATCAGCACCTCTTCGGTCGCGGCCAGGGCGATTTGGCTGCCGCTGTCTTCGACCGGCAACGCCCGAGCCAGATTGTCTCTCGCCATTCTTGCATCTCCTCTATGGTGCCGACCTCGTTGTCGGCGGATGATCATCAGCTTGGTCCCGGCAAGCCTCTTTCCTCCGAGCTGATCACATCCCGTACAACGCTATATCAGTATAGATATAACGTAAGTCATCGGATCGCAGGTGTTTGGCGCGATCAGGATCGTTGTTCAGAGGGACGGCTGTCCTTGATCCAGGTCAAATGGCGGCGAGCCCGACCTCGATGTTTGTGCCTCATCTGTAGGCAGCGGGACGCAGGCTTCGCGTATGGCACGGAGCCTGCGTCCCGAACGGCATTCGATCAGGCGACGCAGCGCGCAGCGCCGACCTTGGTCAGGATTCCGTCCAGCGTGTCGATCATCGCCGCGATGTCATCGCGCGTCACATTGAGGGCCGGCATGAAGCGCAGCGCATCCGGACGCGGCGCGTTCAGCAGCAGGCCGAGCTCGAAGGCATGCGCGACGATCGCCGGCGCGATCGGCCTGATCACGTCGAGCGCAAGCAACAGACCGCGGCCGCGCACTTCGCCCAGGCCGTGCCTTGCCGAGATGCGCTGCAACTCGCTCTCCAGATAGATCCCGTTGTCCGTGACAGCCTTCAGAAACTCCGGCTTCTCGATGACGTCGAGCACGGCGAGTCCCGCCGCACACATCAGCGGATTGCCGTTGAAGGTACCGCCCTGATCGCCATGCTCGAAGCAAGACGCCGCTTCGGTCGCCAGCAGGGCGGCGAGCGGAACGCCGCCGCCGATGCCCTTGCCCAAGGTCATGATGTCCGGGAGGACGTCGGCGTGCTCATAGCCGAACAGCTTTCCGGTGCGGCCCATGCCGGTCTGGATCTCGTCGACGATCAGCAGCAGCCCGTGCCTGGTGGTCAGCGCCCGCAACTGCTGCAGGAAACTGTCCGTCGCGGGCCACACGCCGGCCTCGCCCTGGATCGGCTCGAGCATGATCGCCACCGTCTTGTCGGAGATCAGGGCCTCGACCGAGGCGATGTCGTTCAGGCGTGCCTTTGGAAAGCCCGGGACCTTGGGCTCGAACAGCGGCTCGAACGCCTTCTTGCCAGAAGCCGACATCGTCGCCAGCGTGCGGCCGTGGAAGCCGCCCTCGAAGGTGATGATCTCATACGCGCCGTTCTTGCGCAGAGCGCCGTATTTGCGCGCGAGCTTGATGGCGCCTTCATTGGCTTCGGCGCCCGAATTGGTGAAGAACACCTGGTCGAAGCACGAGCGGTCGACGAGTGCCTTGGCGAACTGCAGGCTGGTGTCGTTGAAATACGCTGGGCTCGGGGTGATCAGGCGCGCCGCCTGGCTGGCGAGCGCGCTGGCCAGCTCCGGCGGCGCATGGCCGAGCGAGTTCACGGCCCAGCCCTGGATGAAGTCCAGATAGCGCTTGCCGTCGTCGTCCCATAGCCAGGAGCCCTTGCCCTGAACGAAGACGGTGCGCGGACGCGCCGTGATCTCCATCAGAGCGTCGTAGGGATGGGAGGCGGTCAGCATGTGCAATCTCCTGTGCTCAGGGGTGAAACGGTGGGCCAAAAAGCGAGAAGGCCGCTCCTTTGCGGGAGCGGCCTTCTCGAAAACCTGGAGCTGATGAGCTAGCTGATCAGCAACGTCTTCGGACATGGCGCGCCCCGGCATCGTCACGGCGGTGACGACGGCAAACGGCGGCGCGGCGGTTGGTCCGGTTGAAGATCATGCGGCGGCCATACAGGCAAATCGCAACCGGTGTCAAGATGCCGGCCTGCAGGGTGCAATACGGGCCGCCGCTCCGGGAAGCGGCGAGGGAAGCGCCGGCCGGCGCGAAGGCCGCACGATCCAATCTCGGGTCTCGCGCTTTAGTGACAACTTTACCAAACATTTAGCGGCTGCGTTTACTTTGCCGGCCAGCTTGAAAATGCAAGCTGCTCAGGATGAGCGATGTCGAACCCCCATCTCACGATCGCCGAAGAAGTGCAGGCGGCCATAGCCACCGGCTCAGCCGACCGCTGCTCCGGCGTGGCCGAGCGGGTCGCCTCCCTGTTCGTCGCCTCCGCCGGCAGCCTGGATATCGAGCAGCACGCGCTGTTTGCCGACGTCTTCGAGCGTCTCGTCAACACCATCGAGCTGCGCGCGCTGGCCGACGTCGGTGCCCGGATCGCACTCGCCGAACTCAGCGCCCAGCTTGCCCCGATCCCGCAGGCGCCGGCTGGCGTGATCCGGCGGCTGGCTCATCATGACGACATCGCCGTCGCGGGGCCGGTGCTTTCGGAATCGCCGCGGCTGAGCAGCGAGGATCTGATCGAGATCGCGCAGACGCGCAGCGAGAAGCACCTGGTGGCGATCGCCGGGCGCTGGTGGCTGCAGGAGATCGTCACCGATGCGCTGCTCGCGCGACGCTATCCGAGCGTGAGCCGGCAACTGATGAAGAATCCCGGTGCGCGGGTGTCTCCCGCCGGATTTGCCGCCATCGTGGCGCAAGCGGCTGGAGATGCGGAGCTCACGGTCGCGGCCGGCATCCGCGCCGATCTGCCGGCAGCCTTGCGCAGGACCCTGTTGCAGCGCGCGACGGAGGCGGTGAGGGTGCGCCTGCTCGCCTCGGCGCCGCCGCATCTCTACGAGGAAATCCGCAGCGCCATTTCAGCGGCCACGCTCGACGCCGAGCGCGATATGTCACGAAACCGCGTCGGCGGCAGCGCCAAGGCGGCGATCGGCCAACTCAAACAGGGCGGAAAGCTCACCGAGGCCGAGTTGCTCGAATTTGCCCGCCAGCGGCGCTACGGCGAGACGATCGCGGCCATCGCGGAGCTCGCGAAATGCAGTATCGAGCTGGTACGGCCGCTGATGCAGAGCCTGCGCAGCGACGGCATTCTCGTGCCGTGCAAGGCCGCTGGACTGAGCTGGGTCACGGTTGCCGCGATCCTCGATAGCCGGTTCGTTTCAGGTGCAACGCCCCCCGACGAGCTGACCAAGCTCAAGAACAAATATCTCGAACTGAAGCAGGACGAGGCGCTTCGCCTGCTGAATCTCTGGTCGGTTCGCACCACGGGCTCCTCGCACTGAGGGGCGGTCGCAGGTCCAGGACTCATTTACACGCCCGTCTGCGATTACCCCGAGTTCCCGGCGGGTGGCCCGAGACGCGACAGAGCCGCGCTAGAACCCAGCAACCGTGCCGTGCAGGTCGTATTCGTCGGCACGCTCGATCTTGACCGTGACGATCTCGCCGACACGCAGCGGCCGCCGGCTGGACAGATAAACGGCGCCATCGATGTCGGGGGCATCAGCCTTGGTGCGGCCCTTGGCGACGCTTGGCCCGACCTCGTCGATGATCACCTGCTGACGCGTTCCAACCTTGCGCTTGAGCCGGCGTGCCGAGATCTTCTGCTGGCGAGCCATCAGGGCGTCCCAGCGCTCCTGCTTGACCGCGTCCGGGACCTGGTCGGGTAGGGCGTTGGAGGTCGCGCCGGCCACAGGCTCGTATTTGAAGCATCCGAGCCGATCGATCTCGGCCTCATCCAGCCAGTCCAGCAGATAGGCGAAATCGGCGTCCGTCTCTCCGGGGAAGCCGACGATGAAGGTCGAGCGCAGCGCAAGGTCAGGGCAGGTGGTCCGCCACGCCTTGATCCGGTCCAGCGTCTTGTCCTGCGCCGCCGGGCGGCGCATCGCCTTCAGGACGTTCGGGCTGGCATGTTGGAACGGGATGTCGAGATAAGGCAATATTTTACCGTCAGCCATGAGGCCGATCACCTCGTCGACATGCGGGTAGGGGTAGACGTAATGCAGCCGGACCCAGGCGCCGAGCTCGCCGAGCTCGCGCGCCAGATCGAGGAAGCGAGCCCGGACGCTGCGGTCCTTCCAGGCGCTTTCGGCATATTTCAGGTCCAGCCCATAGGCCGAGGTGTCCTGCGAAATGACCAGGAGTTCCTTGACCCCGGCCGCGATCAGCCGCTCGGCCTCGCGCAGCACGTCGGCTGCGGGGCGCGACACCAGATCGCCACGCAGCTTCGGGATGATGCAGAAGGTGCAGCGGTTGTTGCAACCTTCGGAGATCTTCAGATAGGCGTAGTGCCGGGGCGTGAGCTTGATGCCCTGCGGAGGAACCAGGTCGAGATGAGGGTTGTGCGCAGGCGGCGATGCGCGGTGGACGGCGTCCAGCACACTCTCGTACTGCTGCGGGCCGGTGATCGACAGCACGCCGGGATAGGCCTGCTCGATCTGCTCCGGCTCGGCGCCCATGCAGCCGGTCACGATGACCTTGCCGTTCTCGGCCATGGCCGAGCCGATCGCCGACAGGGATTCCTGCTTGGCGCTGTCGAGGAACCCGCAGGTGTTGACGATGACGACGTCGGCGCCGTCATGCTTCCGGGCAAGCTCGTAGCCCTCGGCGCGAAGGCGCGTGATGATGCGCTCGGAATCGACCAAAGCCTTGGGACATCCGAGCGAAACAAAGCTGATCTTGGGCGCCGAACCCTGCTGCATCTTGGAACTGCCTGATGAGATAGGCGTCAGCTAGTCCGAATTGCCCAGAAAGACAAGGCTTTGACGCGGCCACGTCCATGCTATGGGTGAGGGCCCGGACAACCTGGTGATCGATGAGCGCCGAGCAATCGCCTAAAATCGTGATCGTCGACGAAAGCCCGATCCGCGCGGCCATCCTCGAGGAAGGCTTGCGGGAAGCGGGCTTTACCGGCGTCGTGCATGTCAGCGAGATGCAAGGTCTCCTGGCGCGCATCTATGCCCTGGATCCGGACGTCATCGTCATCGACCTGGAGAACCCGAGCCGCGACGTGCTGGAGCAGATGTTCCAGGTCAGTCGCGCCGTCCGCCGGCCGATCGCGATGTTCGTGGACCAGAGCGACGCGGCTTCGATCCAGGCCTCGGTGGAGGCGGGCGTCTCCGCCTACATCGTCGACGGCCTGAAGAAGGAGCGGATCAAGCCGATCCTCGATCTCTGCATCTCCCGCTTCAATGCGTTCTCCAAGCTTCAGGACGAGCTCGAGCGCACCAAGTCCGCGCTCGAAGACCGCAAGGTGATCGACCGCGCCAAGGGCATTCTGATGAAGATGAAGGGCTTCACCGAAGAGGAAGCCTATGTGCTGTTGCGCTCCACAGCGATGCGCGAAAAGAAGAAGATCGGCGAGATCGCGCAATCGATCCTGACCGCCTCGGAGATGTTGAAATGACCGGCCCGCTTCGCATTGGCTTCATCCCGCTGGTCGATGCCGCCGCGCTGATCGTCGCCGTCGATAAGGGCTTCACGGCCGCGGAGGGGCTCGACGTCACCCTCGTCCGCGAGGTCTCCTGGTCGAACGTCCGCGACAAGCTCAACATTGGCCTGTTCGATGCCGCGCATCTGCTGGCACCGGTGGCCATTGCGTCCAGTCTTGGTATCGGCCACGTCAAGGTTCCGATCGTCGCGCCGTTCAATCTCGGCGTGAACGGCAACGCGATCACCGTGACGCCGGCGCTGCATGCGGCAATCATGGCCCACCTCGAGGGTGATCGTTTCAACCCGATGGCGACGGCGCTGGCCCTGGCGCGCGTCGTCGCTGAACGGCGCAAGGCCGGCGCCGAGCCGCTGACGTTCGGCATGACGTTCCCATTCTCGACCCACAACTATCAGTTGCGGTTCTGGATGGCCGCAGGCGGTGTCGACCCCGATGAGGACGTCCGTCTCGTGGTGCTGCCGCCGCCCTACATGGTGGAGAGCATCGCCAACGGTCACGTCGACGCGTTCTGCGTCGGAGCACCGTGGAACTCGATCGCGGTCGATCTCGGCATCGGCCATATTCTCCACTTCGTGTCTGACGTGCTGGTGCGCGCGGCCGAAAAGGTGCTGGCGGTCAGGCAGAGCTGGGCTGACAAGAATCCCGGCGCCCTCGCCGGCCTGGTCCGCGCCTGCGCCAAGGCCGCCGATTTCATCGAGCAGAACCACGCAGAAGCCGCACGTATCCTAGCCCAGCCGGAGCGGATCGGCGTCAATGCGGAGGTGCTCCAGCGCACGCTGGACGGCCGCCTCAAGATCTCGCCGGACGGCACCTTCCGCGAAAGCTCGCGCTATCTGCTGGTGGGCCGGGAAGAGGCGGGACGGCCCGAGAAGATCCAGGCGGCCTGGCTCTATGCCCAGATGGTGCGGTGGGGCCAGACTCCCCTCAGCGCTGAAGCCCTGGGCACCGCCATGGGCGTGTTCCGGCCGGACATCTACGACGCGGCGATGGGCACGGCCGCGGTTGGCACGGATGGCGCCGTCGGCGCCTTCGCCGGTCCGCCTTTCGCGGCGGACGACGTGATCGGCCACCTCAAGGCCTTCAAGATCGGCCGCTGGACGGCCTGAGTCTTCCACTCAGTACTTAATTTGGGCAACTCGCTCCGCCGATCAAGTTTTGGGCGAAGTGCCCGCATTTGAGGGCTTGAGCCTGCCAGCGCGGGTTCGCCGATTTGAGCAGCCCTCTGAATTCTCTTACATTTCCTGCTTGTCCCGGCTGGCACGCAATTTGAATATTGCAGTGCGGTCAGCCGCCACAGATGCCGCTGACTGCAGTCCATTATCGGATTTCCGCAGCAACGAAGCTGGTCGGATCGCTCATTTGAACCGCGCCCCATCGGCCGTTCGACGACGCGATCCTCGTCCCATCCGCAAACGCCATTCGTCCTGGCCGCTGGAGCTTCGTCCGCCATCATGAAAATCGAACCCTTGTCAGTCGACTTCAACGACGAGCAGAAGCGCTACCTCGAAGGGTTCGCCGCCGGCCTCAAGGTCACGCTCCCCGGCCGCGGGCAGGCTGCTGCGACGACGGCTGCCGAGCCGACCGGGCCCGACGCCATTCACATCAAGGCGCAGGACAAGGTCATCGCATCCGGGCGCAAGCTCGCCGACCAGGAGAAGGTCAAGCGCGAGCTGCACCCGTTCGATGCCTATGAGCGGCTGAAGGAGCAGGCCCGCAGCAATGCTGCGCCGTCCGCGGCGGACAATTTCCGCTGGCGCTATTACGGCCTGTTCCATGTCGCGCCGGCGCAGGACTCCTACATGTGCCGCCTGCGCATTCCCAACGGCGTGATGAAGCATTGGCAGCTCGCGGGGCTTGCCGACCTCGCCGACCGGCTCTGCGGTCCCTATAGCCACGTCACGACGCGCGCCAATTTGCAGCTACGCGAGATCCCGCCCAAGCATGCCGTGATGCTGCTGGAAGGTCTGTCGGATCTCGGCCTCACCGCGCGCGGCTCCGGCGCCGACAACATCCGCAACGTGACGGGCACGCCGACCGCCGGCATCGATCCGCAGGAGCTGCTGGACACGCGGCCCTATGCCCGCGAATGGCACTTCCACATCCTCAACGACCGCTCGCTCTACGGCCTGCCGCGCAAGTTCAATGTCGCCTTCGACGGCGCCGGTCGGATCGCGGCGCTGGAGGACACCAACGACATCGCGTTCTCGGCGGTCGAGGTGAAGGACGGATTCGGCGTTGCGCCGGGCGTGTGGTTCAAGCTCGGCCTCGGCGGCATCACCGGCCACAAGGATTTCGCCAAGCCGACCGGGATCATCGTCGAGCCGGAGCGGGCGACCGAGGTGGCCGACGCCGTCGTGCGGCTGTTCATCGAGATCGGAGATCGCACCAATCGCCTCAAGGCGCGGCTCAAATATGTGCTCGACAGCATGGGCCACGACAAGTTCATGGAAGCCGTCGAGGCCAGGCTCGGCCGCAAGCTCACGCGCGTGCCGGACGAGGCGCTCAATCCGCGTCCCGATTCGGACCGGATGGCCCATATCGGCGTGCACAAGCAGAAGCAGCAGGGGCTGAACTGGATCGGCGTCGTGCTGCCGCTGGGCAAGCTGACCACGGATCAGATGCGTGCGCTCGCGAAGATCGCAGCCGATCTCGGCGACGGCGAGATCCGGCTCACGGTCTGGCAGAACCTGCTGCTCTCGGGCGTTCCCGACGACAAGGTCGCGCTGGCCTGCGCCGCAGTCGAGCAGATCGGACTGTCGGTCAAGGCCTCGTACATCCGCGCCGGACTGATCGCCTGCACCGGCAACGCCGGCTGCAAGTTCGCAGCATCCAACACCAAGAAACATGCGGCCGAGATCGGCGACTGGTGCGAGAGCAGGGTGGACGTCGACACGCCGCTGAACATCCATCTCACCGGCTGTCATCACTCCTGCGCCCAGCACTACATCAGCGACATCGGCATGATCGCGGCAAAGGTGCCGGTTGGTGACGGCGATGAAACGGTCGAAGGCTATCATCTGTTCGCCGGCGGCGGCTTCGGCCCGCAGGCCGACATCGGCCGCGAGGTCTATCGTGACCTCAAGGCGGCGGATGCGCCTGTAACCGTCGAGAAGCTGCTCAAGGCCTATCTCGCCCATCGCGCCTCGCCCGAGGAGACCTTCCTGTCGTTCGCACGCCGTCACGACGGCGAAGCGCTGCGCAATCTCGCCGAAGCCCAGATCTCGTCGGAGGTCTCAGCATGAACCAGATCACGCCCATGTCCAAGATCGAGATCATTCCTCCGACGGCGCCATTCTCCGAGGCGCAGCGCTCGTGGCTCAACGGCTTCCTGGCCGGAGCGCTCGGTCTCGACGGCGCGACGGCATTGTCGCCTGCGCAGAACGGCGCCGTGCTCGCGCCCGCGGGCGACCGTGATGACGGCGAGGCGCCATGGCACGATCAGACCATGCCGATCGGCGAGCGCATGAAGCTCGCCGAGGGCCGTCCGCTGCGCCGGCGCATGATGGCGGCCATGGCACAGCAGGACTGCGGCCAATGCGGCTATAATTGCAGCGACTATTCGGATGCGATTGCCGATCGCAGCGAGGCGCGGCTCAACCTGTGCGTCCCCGGCGGCAAGGAAACCGCGCGGATGCTCAAGGCGCTCTACGAGGAGATCGACAAGGCTCCGGCCGCGGCCAAGCCCGCTGCGGCTGCGCCGGCCACCGTCTCCGTCGTCGTCAGCGAGCCCGGTCGCTCGCGCGACAATCCGGTCGAGGCGACGTTCCTGTCGCGGCGTCTGCTCAACAAGCCGGGCTCGGAGAAGGAGACCTGGCACATCGAGTTCGATCTCGGAGAGAGCGGGCTCGACTACGTCGTCGGCGATTCCTTCGGCATCTTCGCCAAGAACGATCTCGGCCTCGTCGATCAGATCATCGCGCTGCTCGGCGCCTCGCACATGACCGAGGTGAACGGCAAGCCGCTGCGGCAGTGCCTGCTCGAAGACGTCTCGCTGGCGCCGGCGCCGGATTCGCTGTTCGAGCTGATCTCCTTCATCACCGGCGGCGCGACCCGCGAGAAGGCGCGGCAACTGGCGCAGGGCGAGGATCCCGATGGCGACGCGGCAACGCTCGATGTGATGGCGGTGCTGCAGAAGTTCTCCGGCGTCCGGCCGCATCCCGAGGCCTTCGTCGAGGCGCTGGAGCCGCTGCAACCGCGGCTCTACTCGATCTCGTCGTCGCACAATGCCACGCCCGGCAAGCTGTCGCTGACGGTCGACTGCGTCCGCTACGTCGTTGGCAAGCGCAAGCGGCTGGGACTTGCCTCGACCTTCCTGGCCGAGCGGATCAATCCCGGCGACAAGCTGCGCGTCTATGTGCAGAAGGCGCATGGCTTCGCGCTGCCGGCCGATCCGAAGACGCCGATCATCATGGTCGGTCCCGGCACCGGCGTCGCGCCGTTCCGCGCCTTCCTGCACGACCGCAGGGCGACCGGCGCGCCGGGCAAGAACTGGCTGTTCTTCGGCCATCAGCGCAGCGACTGCGACTTCTTCTACGCCGACGAGCTCAACGCCATGAAGACTGCCGGCCTCTTGACGCGGCTGTCGCTGGCGTGGTCGCGCGACGGCGACAAGAAATTCTACGTCCAGGACCGCATGCGCGAGGTCGGCCGCGAGGTGTGGACCTGGCTCGCCGACGGCGCCCATCTCTACATCTGCGGCGACGCCAAGCGCATGGCCAAGGACGTCGAGCGCGCCCTGGTCGACATCGTCGCCCAGTTCGGCGCGCGTTCGACGGACGAGGCGGTGAGTTTCGTCGCGGACCTCAAGAAGAAGGGCCGGTTCCAGCTCGACGTCTACTGAGCTGGAACCCGGCGGAGAATATTCTCGGTCGCAACATCGGCCGAGAATTTTTTGGTTCCAAGCGGACCCGAAACAGGGGGCTTGTCGTTATTTCGCCGGTTACCTTGCACCGGCTCGCGAGAACGCTTTTCTCATGGCCGGAACTTCAGGAGACCGGCCATGCGCACGATATCGACGCCCCTGCGACGGATGCCCCAGGCCCGCGCCATTCGCGAGCGCGGCGCAACCGTCGCGCTGGTTGCTTTCTACAGCGCGATGGCGCTGATTGCCGCGATCACCCTGGGCACGTCTTTCACGCATCCGTTCTGATTCTCATCACCTCTTGAACGGCGCGACCGTGATGGCGGCCGCGTCGAGCGCCTTGCGGACCTCCCGCGCAATCTCGACCGCTCCGGCGGTGTCGCCATGGATGCAGACGGTGTCGGTCCGCATCTTCATCACCTTGCCAGTCACCGAAATCACCGCGCCGTCCTGAACCATGCGCACGACGCGATCGGCGATGAGCTTGGGATCGTGCAGCACGGCGCCGGGCTTGCTGCGCGACACCAGGAGTCCATCGTCGCCATAGGCGCGATCGGCAAACACCTCGTGAGCCATCCTCAGATTGGCCTTCTCGCCAGCGGTCACCAGCTTGGAGTTGGCGAGCACGACGAAGATCAGGCTCGGATCGACGGCCTTGATCGCCTTGGCGATGGCGTTCGCCGTCATGTCGTCCTCGCAGGCGACATTGGACAACGCGCCGTGTGCCTTCACATGCGTGACCTTGTGACCGGCCGCGGTGGCGATCGCCTGCAGGGCGCCGATCTGATAGGCGACGAGGTTCTCGATCTCCGATGATTTCATCCCCGGCATCGGACGCCGACCGAAGCCATGCAGATCGCGATAGCCGGGATGCGCGCCGACGCTGACGCCTTTGGCCTTCGCCATCTCGACCGTCCGCCGCATGATGTCGGCGTCACCGGCATGAAAGCCGCAGGCGACGTTGACCGATGTCGCCAGCTCGATCATGGCGGCGTCATTGCCCATTTCCCACGGGCCAAAACTCTCTCCGAGGTCGCAGTTCAGATCGACGGTGCTGGTCATGTCAGGGTCCGCTCGTTGATGGGTCCGAAGCAACGTGAGATGAGATCAAACTAATCGGGAGTGACTCCGGGCCAGGTGGTGGCGTCGGTTGCGCTGACGGCATGACCGGCCACATTGGCCGTGAACAGCGCATCGACGTTGAAGTCGCTGCTCGTAAGCTCGGTGACGCGCCCGGGCAAGCTGCGCAGCAGATCCTTGTAACGACGCAGTTCGGCCTGCGCCTCGGCCATGCTCACGGCCTTGAAGCGGAACGGCGTGCCGGCCGGCGTCTGCGCTAGGCGGCCGAAATCGGCCGTGATGACGGTCGCGATCTTCGGATAGCCGCCGCTGGTGCCGCGGTCCGACATCAGCACGATCGGCGAACCGTTGCCGGGAACCTGGATGCTGCCGTCCACGGTGCCGTCCGAGACGATGTTGTGACCGTGCAGGTGGCGCATCTGCGGCCCCTCGAGGCGATAGCCCATGCGGTCGCTGGTCGCCGAGACCATCCAGTCGCTGCCGAGGAATAGCGCTTTCATCTCGTCGCTGAACTCGTCGTCCTGCGGTCCCATGACGACGCGAATCGCGCCGCCGGCTTTCGGCAGATCGATCCGCAGTTCCGGCGCATCGCCGGCGGGCGCGACCTCGAACACGTCGCCGGCCTGAAGCGGGCGGGGGTAGGGGCTGCCGAGCCCGGCGCGCGCATTCACCGAGAGACTGTTGAACATCGGTTCGCCGGCGATGCCACCTGCGATGGCGAGATAGGTGAACGAGCCGCCGCGCGCAAAGCCGAGCGTGAGCTGCTCTCCGTCGTTCAGCGTCACCGACGTGTTGATCTCGACCTGCCGCTTGGCGACATCCGCCGGCCGTTGCGCGCCGGCGAGCGCCACGCGCACCGCGCCGCCCTTCGCCGCGAACGTCGCGCCGAACGGGCCGATCTCGATCGCAGCCGCCATCAGCGCATTGCCGACGAGGCTGTTGGCTGCCGCCAGCGCCAGCTTGTCCATCGCGCCGGACGGCGTCAGCCCGTAGCGCTGCGCGCCGAAACGCCCGCCATCCTGGACCGAGCTTGCCGGGCCGATCTGTGAGACGACGAGCGTGCTCATGCGGTGATCCGCTCGGCGATGAGCTCGCCGCTCTCGGCGGCGCGCTCCTGCTCGGCGAAGGTCTTGACGTCAACGGCATAGAAGCTGACCTCGTCGCCGGGCTCGAGCAGAAAGGTCGGCTCGCGATGCAGTTGAAATGTCCGCATCGCGGTGCGGCCAAGCAGGTGCCAGCCGCACGGGCCGGCAAGGCATTGGATGCCGGTCTGGATGCCGCCGATGGCGATGATGCCGGCCGGTGTCCAGAGCCGCGGATTCTGGCGGCGCGACATCTGCAGCGTGGGATCGAGACCGGACAAATAGGACCAGCCCGGCGTGAAGCCGATCATTGCGACGCGATAAGTGCTGGCGATATGGCGTGCGACGACTTCGTCCGGCGTGAGGCTCAACGCCTTGGCGACATCCTCGAGGTCGATGCCATTCTCTCCGCCATAGCAGACTGGAACCCGCCAGCGCCTGACCTCACTTTCCGGCGCGAACGACCCGGCCGACAGCGCCAACAGCTTTGCTCCAAGGGTGTCGTGGTCGATCACACCTGCATCATAGTGCACGAGCAGCGAGCGATAGGTCGGCACCGTCTCCGTGATGCCCTCGATCCCGGCCGCTGCCACCGCATGGTCGAGCGCCAGGACGCGGCGGTTGGCGGTCTCGTCGATCGTCCGGCTGAACTCGACGGTGACGGCGCTGTCGCCGCTGGGCAGCAGGCGAGGAGGTGGAAAAGGATCGGCCATGAGTCCGAAGTGATCCGCGTTGGTGTTCCTCATCTAGCTGTTTTCATGCGCCAGTGGAATTGGGTCCAAGGCAAAAAGTCTCGAAAATTCAATAAATTAATCGGATGTCTTGCGATAAGAAGGCCTTATCGGGTGCACGCAAGCCCCGCATGCGCCGGACGCACCGCGCATGCCCTTGACGCCGCCTTCGTCGCTCGCAAGATGCGCCTGCTTTTTCAGCCAGCCCGTTTGGAGCGCCAGTCTCAAGATGTCCCTCACTCCCGAAGCCATCGCCACCCTGTCTCAAGTCACCACCGCGACCATCACCACGGTCCTGCTGAAGAAGGGGTTGCGCAATGTCTGGCTGCGCGGCGCCAAGCCGCTGCGCCCGGGACAGAAGCGGCTGGTCGGTCCCGCCTTCACGCTGCGCTTCGTGCCTGCGCGCGAGGATCTGGCGACCCCGGAATCCTGGTCGTCACCGATCTCGACCCGCACCGCGATCGAGGCCATGCCCGAAGGCTGCATCGCCGTGGTCGATGCGATGGGCGTCAAGGACGCCGGCATCTTCGGCGACATTCTGTGCGCCCGCATGGTCAAGCGCGGCGTCACCGCGCTGATCACCGATGGAGTCGTGCGCGACCTCGAAGGCGTGCTCGGCACCGGCCTTCCCGTGTGGTGCGATGGGTACGCCGCGCCGCCGTCGGTCGCAGGGCTCACCTTCGTCGGCTGGGGCGAGGCGATCGGTTGCGGCGGTGTTGCCGTGTTTCCGAACGACGTCATCGTCGCCGACCAGGATGGCGCCGTGCTGATCCCGCAGGCGATGCTCGATCACGTGCTCGCGGAAGGTCCCGAGCAGGAGCGCATGGAAGCCTGGATCGTCGACGAGGTGAACAAGGGCGCGGTGCTGCCGGGTCTCTATCCGATGAACGCCGAGACCAAGGCGCGCTACGCCGCGTCGAAGAAGTAGTTCACGACGCCGATTGATCAACGACACAGCTTCAGGAAAGGCAGAACAATGGTCGACGTTTATCTCGCGGGCTCGCGTCCCACGCGTCGCGCAGCCGCGGAAAGCTTTACGGGCACGGTCTGGCAGGACCCGATCATCACGCCGCAGGCTCCAGCCCGCGTCGCCTCGGCGCGCGTCGCGTTCGAGCCGGGCGCGCGCACGGCCTGGCACACCCATCCGCTCGGCCAGACGCTCTATGTCATCCAGGGCGTCGGCCGGGTGCAGGCCAAGGGCGGGCCGGTGCGCGAAATCAAGGCCGGCGACGTCGTCTGGATCCCGCCGGGCGAGAAGCATTGGCATGGCGCCGCGCCGACCACCGGCATGGTCCACGTCGCGATGCATGAATCGCTCAATGGCGAGCACGTGACCTGGATGGAGCACGTCACCGACGAGGAATACGCCACCCCGGTCGGCTGATACATCACTGAGAACGGTGCGAGCGCGCGGTCGCAGGGCCGCGCGCTTTGCGTTTGGAGGCGCGTCGCGCGCCGGGCTCAGTTCACCCGCGTCCAGGTCTGGCCGCCGCAGAACATGCCGCCGAAGGCGCAGCCCTGCACGCGCAGACTGTCCGCCCCCTTCAGCGCGATGGTCGAATCGTAGGTGCTGCCGCTGTTCGGATCGAAGATGCGGCCGGTCCACTTCTTCTCCTGGGCTTTGTCGCTCGGCCGCATGTTGATCAGGATCTGCTCGCCGTTCTGCTTGGTCTTCGCATCCACGGCGTAGCCGCAGAGATTGGTGCCGCAGGGCTCGATGCGAATCTGGCCCTCCTTCTCCTCGGTCAACCAGATGCCGACCGGCGAGCTGGGATCGCGACCGGCGGTCTGCGCCGCGGCGGGCGGCGCGGCTGCCGTGGTCACGGCAGGCGTCTGGGCTGGCGGCGGCGCGGCGGCGGGAGCCGGGGCGGCCGTTGCAGCGGCTGGCGGCGCAACCGGTGCGGTGGCGTTGGCGGCTGGGGCCGCCGGAGGTGGCGGCAGCGGCGCCGGTGGCGCGGCCGCCTGGACGGGAGGAGGCGCCGCCGGCGGGCTCGCTGGTGCGGCTGCCGTCGGAGCGGGCGCCGCAGGGACGGGAGCAGGGGGCGCGGTCGTAGCCGGAGCCTGCGCGGGCGGGGCCGGCGTGACCGCCGCCTCGGTGGGCGCCGGAGGCGGCTTGGCCGTATTGTCCTGGTCGCGCTTGGTGCGCTTGGTCTTCTTCTGCTCGGTATTGTCGTAGACGCCGGGGATCTGCACGGTGCCGCGGTCGGGATCGATGCGGATCGTCTTGCCGCCATACTCGATGACGTATTGCGCCTCGGCGGCACTGCTGGCCAGAACCAAAGCCGCGACGGCCAACAGCCTTTTCATCCGTGTCTCCGCGATGTCGGTTGCTGATGTGAGCGAGCTCACGCGCTGGTAAGTCGCCGATGCGGCGCCACCGGTTCAATGCCCGGCCTGCTCAGAAATCGAGCGGCGCATTGTCGACCACCTCCTTCATCACAAAGAACGTGCGCGTCTGCCGCACGCCCGGCAGCGAGATCAGCTGGTCGCCATGCATCCGGTTGAAGTCGTGCATGTCGCGAACGCGGATCTTCAGGAAGAAGTCGAAATCGCCGGCGACGAGATGGCAATCGAGCACGAATTTCAGTTTGCGGATCGCCGCCTCGAAGGTGCGAAAGCTCTCCGGCGTCGAGCGATCAAGCACGACGCCGACCAGCACCAGCGCGCTGCGCTCGACCTTCTCCGGCGCGATCTGGGCGCGCACGCCCTTGATGTAGCCCTCCTCGAACAGGCGCTGGGTGCGGCGATGGCAGGTGGCCGGACTGACATGAACGGTGGCGGCAAGCTCGGCATTGCTCATCCGGCCGTCCTTCTGCAGCAGTTGCAGGATGCGCCGATCGACCCGGTCGAGGTCAGTGGTGGAAGATTCTCTCATTTTTTCCGTCATATGCGAACATATCTCTTGCCTGGGTCAATTCTTGCGGACGTAAGCACGAAAATGCAGGCCAATAAAGAGAGCACCTTTCTCCGCCTTTTTCGTATGTTTCGGCCGGCCCTTTCATCCACCCACGGAGAGACCCGTGCTTCGGCTCGACAAGTTCAAGAAGTATCCGCTCACCTTCGGTGCCACCCCGATCGAGCATCTGCCGCGGCTGACCGCGGCGCTCGGCGGCAAGGTGCAGATCTATGCCAAGCGCGACGACTGCAATTCCGGTCTCGCGATGGGCGGCAACAAGCTGCGCAAGCTCGAATACATCGTGCCCGATGCGATCGAATCGAATGCCGACACCCTGGTCTCGATCGGCGGCGTGCAGTCGAACCATACCCGCATGGTGGCGGCGACCGCGGCCAAGATCGGCATGAAGTGCGTCGTCGTGCAGGAGAGCTGGGTGCCGCACGAGGACGCCGTCTATGATCGCGTCGGCAACATCCTGATGACGCGCCTGATGGGCGCCGACAGCCGCATCGTCGAGGACGGTTTCGACATCGGCATCCGCAAGAGCTGGGAAGATGCGATCCAGTCGGTCAAGGATGCCGGCGGCAAGCCCTACGGCATTCCGGCCGGCGCCTCCGTGCACAAGTTCGGCGGTCTCGGCTATGTCGGCTTCGCCGAGGAGGTGAGGGCGCAGGAAGCCGAGATGGGCATCAAGTTCGATTACATCATCGTCTGCGTCGTCACCGGCTCGACCCAGGCCGGCATGATCGTCGGCTTCGCTGCCGACGGCCGCGCCGACCGCGTCATCGGCATTGACGCCTCCGGCACGCCGCAGCAGACCCGCAGCCAGGTGCGGCAGATCGTCGACAACACCGCTGAGCTCGTCGAGCTCGGCCGCAAGGTCCGCGACGACGAGATCGTGATCCTCAACGACTACGCCTATCCGGCCTATGGCGTGCCGAGCGCCGAGACCAACGAGGCCATTCGCCTGGCCGCCCGCACCGAGGCGATGATCACCGACCCGGTCTATGAGGGCAAGTCGATGCAGGGCATGATCGACCTGGTCAAGAAGGGCTACTTCCCGGAAGGGTCGAAGGTGCTCTATGCGCATCTCGGCGGCGCCCCGGCGATCAACGGCTACAGCTACACGTATCGCAACGGGTGAGGGCGGCTTCATCGTCCCTCGCAGCGTCGCGGTGAGCCGGGCTCCCACGCCACACTCCGCTGTCGTCCCGGCCTCCGAGCCGGGACTCATAAGCACCGGCCGTGGTGTCGTCGCGAGCCATCCACACATGACGCCGTCATTCCGGGGCGCGCGCAGCGCGAGCCCGGAATCCATAACCACACGTGGACGTGTTGGGCACGCCGGCTGCTCCATCTCGTTCCAACAAAGTCCGCTTCGGAGTATGGATTCCGGGCTCCGCTGCGCGCGCCCGGAATGACAGCGAGTGTGCTGACAGACTTTCGCTTGCATGACATCGCTACACATGAGCTGGCGTTCTCGCGACGCATGGCGTCCGAGTGATCCATCAGTCGAACCCTCTCAATCAGAAGAGGGCGCAGGGAATGCCGGGTGAGGGCCTCACCCATGGCCCGCCTGCGAAAAAAATGCAGGCGGCAGGTACCACAGGTGCTGCCGATCAACCGGCATTCCCTGCGCGACGGTCTTAACGCTTATACGCAGTCTCCCTGGTGCGCCGGGCTTGTTGGCCACCATGGTCCGCGCGGCGCGTTAGCGCCGCCGCGAACGTGACACCAGCGTCGGGGTGTCAGGACCCTGCGACTTCACGTCCGCAAGCTGCCGTTCGTCCGCGTGCAAGCACGCTTTCGGCATCTCGCGGCCATCGCCTCCCCACCTCGCGTGTCGTGACGATTGCGCGCGACGCCCCTCTTCGATGAGGCGGGATGGCGGCAGTGAACCATATTTTTCTGAAAAACGAAAGTCGAATATTTTTCGCCCGGGGACTGGACAGGGGTCTTCCTACTGAAATTGCGAAAGAACATTTTGTTTCGGCGCAGCTCTTCCTTGCGGGTTCTCCTCAGGTGCCGGCAGACGGCAGCGACTTCCAGGGACTATGCACTCGGCAAATCGAGGCCGTCAGGCAGCCTGATCCACAGGACGGTTTGCGCGTCCGCGGAGTGACGCGACAGATGACCCTTTCCGTGCGTGTCCTCCACCAGCACAAACTCGCCTGCGGAGACGCGCCGCACCTCGCCGTCGCTCGTCTCGTATTCGACCGCCCCGCTCAGTCTGACGGTCAACACCCGCCCCGGAACGGTGTGCCAGTCAACCTGGCGCATACCGGCGGGGATCTGCGTAAACTCGACGCTTGAGGCGATATAGCGCTTGGAAACTTGAAACGGCTTGGCGCCGGGGGCGACGGTCACAGCCGCCGCCGTCGGGATATCCACTTCACCGAAGCGGGACTCGCCGTCGGGCGTTGCGTAGATCCGAAGACACTTCATCGCATGTCGTCCTTTGCTGGCGGGCCAGAAGATCATCCGGTCATCATTGCCCGACGGAAGACCGCGGACATGTTACTCGAACCAATTCTTGTAGATCGCCTGGTAGCTGCCGTTCTCGGTCGAGATATGCAGCCACTGGTCCACGAACGCTTTGAGCGCCACGTCGCGCTGCAGCCAGTAGGCTTTCTCGGAGAAATCGAACGGCTTCTCCGGGTGCACGGCGCAGAGCACGCCGGGATGCAGCTTCTGCTGATAGCGCGTCTCGGAGGCGTCGGTCATCATCAGGTCGGCGTCGCCCTTGGCGATCTCGTCGAAGATGGTGACGTTGTCGGGGTGGACGCGGATGTCGGCTGACTTGATGTTGGCGCGGGCGAAGCGCTCGTTGGTGCCGCCCGGATTGACCACGACCCGGGTGCCGGGCTTGTCGATGTCGGACAGCGTCTGGTACTTCGAGGTGTCGGTGCAGCGCGCGATCGGGGTCTTGCCCTCGCGCATGATCGGCGTCGAGAACAAGCCCTTCTTCTGGCGGTCGAGCGTGATCGATACGCCGCCCATCGCGACATCGAACTTGTCGGCCTCGAAATCCTTCATGAGCTGCGGCCAGCTCGTCGGCACGAACTCGACCTTGACGCCGAGCGCCTTGCCGAGCGCCTCGGCCATGTCGACGTCGAAGCCGGAGAATTTTCCGGTCGCCTTGTCGAGATAGGTGAAGGGCTTGTAGTCGCCGGTCATGCCGACCCGTAAGCTGCCGCGCTGCACGATCTCGTCGAGGCGCGAGGGCTGGTCGGCGAGTGCGGCAGTGGCGAGACCGCAGGCCAGCACGGCTGCGGTCACGGCGGCGACGGTCCGGTTGAAAAATCCCATATTGAATCACCTCGCATGATGTGGCCGCGCTATTCATAGCGGAGGTCGCCACGCGCGACGAGGGGCAAGCAGGAAGGTTGGTTGATGAGCATTTCCTTGGTGCAGGCGTCGGTCGAGGTGTTCGTGCCTTATCTTCACAACCTCTCGGGGGTGCTCGACAAGGCCGCTGCCTTTGCCGAGGCGCGCCGCATCGATCCCGCCGACCTGCTGCAGGCCCGGCTGGCGCCTGACATGTACAACCTGATCCGGCAGGTCTGCGAAGCCAACCGCCACGCCACCATCGCTTGTGCGCTGCTCGCCGGCCGCGCGCAGCCGACCGTTGCCGACAGCGACACGGATATGGCCGGGTTGAAGGCGCGGATTGCAACCGCGATCGACGATGTGCGCAGCGTGCCACCTGCGGCGATCGAGGAGGGCGCGAAGCGGGAGGTCAGCTTCACCTTCCGCAACGGTGCGACGCGCAGCTTCGACGATGGCCGCTCATTGCTGCTCACGTTCAGCCTGCCGCAGTTCTTCTTTCACGTCACCACGGCCTACGACATCCTGCGTCACGCCGGCGTGCCGCTGGCGAAGCCGGACTATCTGGGCGCGCGGAGGTAGGCCCTTCCGGAGCGGGACGGCAGGCGGCCTCAAGGTCCACAAAATACGAATGGCCAGGATGGAACCCGGCCATGGGATTTGGAGACATCGCAACGAAGACGGAGTGGTCCGGGCGGCCGGAGCGCTACCTCTCGCTGGGCGCAACCGGGCCCTTGCCGGTCATCTCGTTCTTCAGCGCCTCGAAGCGCTCGATCGCCTCTCGCGCGCGGGTGTCGACCGTCTTGACGGCAGCTTCGGCGGTCATCGGTCCGCTGCTCACGGCGATCGAGGTCGGCCCGACGGTCTCGTCGACATAGTAGCCGTCCTCGCCCCGCCGTGCCGTCCAGCGGAAGCGGATCGCGGAAATCGGCCCAGGTCCGAGCTTGGTGTAGCCGTCGGCCTGATCGAGAGAGACGACAGTCGCGGCAGCCTTCTTCGACGACGGCGCCGCCTTGTCTGCCGACCTCGTCGCTTCAGGCTGATCGAGAATGCTCGCTATCGTTGCGAGCGCGTGCTCGGTCGCAACACTCATGGCCGCCTCTGTTCCTACCGGCGCGCGTAAAATCCGGCGCCGATAGTCACAGTTGTAGCTGGATTTGGCCAAGTTGCAAGAATGCGTTGAAAGTTGGGCGCCAAAGCGGTGGAGAAAGGTCCTGACATCCGCGTGATGAGGGCGGGTCCTGCCTCGTCGCCGACGGGACAGGACCATTGCACCGGCCGGACGACTACAAGACGTCCTGATTGATCACGTTCTGCCGAATCGGATCGCCATCGAGCACGCTGAGAATGTTGCGCGCCGTCTGCTCGCTCATGCGGTCGACCGCCTCTCGCGTCACGCCAGCGACGTGCGGAGCCATGATCACGTTGGGCAGCGCATGCAGCGCGTGGCCGACCGGCGGCGGCTCCTGCTCGAACACGTCGAGGCCAGCGCCGGCGAGCCGGCCCGAGGACAGCGCGTCATAGAGCGCGGCCTCGTCGATCAGGCCGCCGCGCGCGGTGTTGATCAGATACGCCGTCGGCTTCATCAGCTTGAGACGCGCGGCGTTGAACAGGCCGATGGTCTCCGGGGTCTTCGGGCAGTGGATGCTGACGAAGTCGGCGCGCGGGAGCGCAGTGTCGAGATCGGCAACGGGCTCGCAGCCCGCGGCGGTGATGTCGGCTGCGGGCTTGTAGGGATCGTAGACCAGGACCTGCATCTCCATCGCGAGGCAGCGCTTGGCGGTGCGGGTGCCGATGCGGCCGAAGCCGATGATCAGCACGGTCTTGCCGTAGAGATCGAACGGCAGCACGCCGAGCCGCGCGCCCCAGGTGCCGTCCTTGACCATCGCATGCATCTCGTTGGCGCGCTTGGCCAGCGTCAGCATCATGAACAGCGCCTGCTCGGCAACCGAGGGCGAGTTCGCCGTGCCCGCGACCATCAGCGGCACCTTGTGCCTGGAGAGCGCGGGCACATCGACCGCGTCGAAGCCGACGCCGATTCGGGTGACGACTTTCATGTCGCCGGCCGCGATCAGCTCCGGCTCTCCGAAGCGCGTGGCGCCGAGCGCGACGCCGTGCACCGGCGCGTGGGACTTCAGCAGGTCGGAAAAATCCACCGCCGAGATCATGTTGGGGAACTCGATCATCTCGACATCATCGCGCGCCGCCAGCAGCGCGCGGCCCTTGGCCGAGAAGGATTCCGTGACGAGGATCTTGTTCTTGTTGGTTGCCGTCCTGGTGGTCATGTCCTGCCCTTGAAGCTTCTTATGCTCGTCAGATGACGAGGCCTGAAGCCTCATTTAGCAGGTGCATGTTGTTGAGGTCCATTGCCATGCGCAGAGGGCTGCCATCCCGCGCGCCGGCGTTGGGGTTGACCCGCCCGCAGACCGGCGTCTCGTTGAGGGTGAAGTAGACAAGCGTCTCCATGCCCATCGGCTCGGTGACGTCGAGCAGCGCCTCGAACGGCTCAATCCCAGGCTCCGCATGCGGCTTGGTCTCGGCGATGTGCTCGGGCCGGATGCCGAGCAGCAGCGGCTCGTTCCGCGACACGGATTGATAGCGCGCGGCGCGCGCCGGCGGCAGCGGAAAGGCGATCCGGTCGGTGAGGCGGATGTGGAGCCGGCCATTGGCCTCCTCGAGCCGGCACGGCACGAAGTTCATTGCGGGCGAGCCGATGAAGCCGGCGACGAAGCGTGTCGCCGGATTGTGGTACAGCTCGTTCGGCGTGCCGATCTGCTCGATGCGGCCCTTGTTCATGACCACGACACGATCGGCCAGGGTCATCGCCTCGACCTGGTCGTGGGTGACGTAGACCGTCGTGGTGCGGACCTTCTGGTGCACCTTCTTGATCTCGATGCGCATCTGCACGCGCAACTTGGCGTCGAGGTTGGACAGCGGCTCGTCGAACAGGAACACCTTGGGATTGCGCACGATCGCACGGCCCATCGCGACGCGCTGGCGCTGGCCGCCGGAGAGCTGCTTGGGCTTGCGGTCGACGAGGTCGGCGATGTCCAGCATGCGCGCGGCCTCCGCCACGCGGCTCTTGATCTCGGCCTTCGGGTAGTGCTTCAGCCGCAGCCCGAACGACATGTTCTCGGCCACCGTCATGTGCGGGTAGAGGGCGTAGTTCTGGAACACCATGGCGATGTCGCGATCCTTCGGCGGCACGTCGTTGACGACGTCGCCGCCGATGGTGATGTCGCCGTCGGAGATGTCCTCGAGCCCTGCGATCATCCGCAATGTCGTCGACTTGCCGCAGCCGGACGGGCCGACCAGCACGACGAACTCGTGGTCGGCGATATCGAGATCGATGCCCCTGACCGCCTCGACGTCGTCGTAACGCTTCACGACCTTGCGCAAGCTCACTTCAGCCATCTGTGATCAACCCCCGTCATCAGCCTTTGGTCGCGCCGGCGGTGAGCCCGGCAATGTAATAGTCCATCAGGAACGCGTAGATGATCAGCGGCGGCGCCGCGCCCAGCAGCGCGCCGGTCATGATCTGTCCCCAGTTGAAGACGTCGCCCTTGATCAGGCTCGTGACGATGCCGACCGGCAGCACCAGTTGGTCGGTCGAGGTCGTGAACACCAGCGGATACAGGAACTGCGCCCAGGAGACGGTGAAGGCGAAGATCGTCGCGGCGATCAGACCGGGCAGGGCGACGGGAATGAAGATCCGCGTCAGCGTCTGCAGCCAGGAGGCGCCGTCGATGATCGCGGCCTCGTCGAGCTCCTTCGGGATCGAGGCGAAATAGCCGATCATGATCCAGGTGCAGAACGGCACCGTCAGGGTCGGATAGATGAACAGCAGCACGTACCAGCGATTGATCAACTGGATGCCGGTGACGTCGCCGATCAGCGCGAACATCTTGAACAGCGGAATGAACAGCAGGCTGTCCGGGATCAGATAGGTCAGGAATACGCCGGTCGCCAGCGTCGCCGAGCCCCAGAACTTCATCCGCGACAGCGCGAATGCGGCGGGGATGCTGATCAGCATGGTGATGATCACCACGACGATCGAGACCATGGCCGAGTTGAAGAAGAAACGCTGAAACTGGTTCGAGGTGAGCAGCTCGACATAGTTCTCCAGCGTCGGATGGAACACCCACCACGGATTGGTCGCCGCGGAGATCTCCGCGCTGCCCTTCAGCGAGGTGATCAGCATGTAGAGCGGCGGCACCAGCGAGAAGATCGCGAACAGCGTCAGGAAGAAATACGACCAGCGCAGCGCCCAGGCGCGGTCGCGGCTCATCGAGCCATATTTGACGGTACGGGTCGGGCCGGCCTTGTCGATCGTGACGGTGCTCATCAGGACTCGTTCCCCCGCTTGTTGACGTCGCGCAGGATGAAGATGGCGGCGACCGCCAGGATCGGCACCATGAACAGCGAGACGCTGGCGCCGAGCGGAATGTCGCTGCCCTCGATGCCGACGCGGAACGCCCAGGTCGCGAAGATGTGCGTCTTGTCGAGCGGGCCGCCGGCGGTGAGGATGCGCACGATGTCGAAATTGGCGAACGTCACGATCAGAGAGAACAGCGTCGTGATCGCGATGATGTTGCGCATCATCGGCAGGGTCACGTACCAGATCCGCTGCCACCAATTGGCGCCGTCGATCGCCGCGGCCTCATAGAGCTGATCCGGGACAGATTTCAGCGAGGCCAGGTACATGATCATGAAGAACGGCGCGCCGTACCAGATGTTGACCAGGATCACCGAGAACCGCGCCCAGGCGGCATCCCCGGTCCACGGGATCGGGCCGATGCCGAAGAAGGCGAGCGTGTAGTTGAAAGCGCTGTAGGACGGGTCGAACAGCCACAGCCAGGCCAGCGTGCTCATCGCCGGCGGGATCACCCAGGGTACCAGCAGCATGCCGCGCCATTTGCGCTGCCCCTTGGCGGGGATGTTGTGGACGAAATGAGCGACGATGAAGCCGATCAGCGCCTTGAACACGACGGCCGTGATGGCGAAGATGCAGGATTGCTTGACGACCAGCCAGAACGTGTCGCGCTTGAACAGAAACTCGAAATTGCCGAAGCCGACGAAGCGCTGCATCGACTTGTTCAGGGTCGCCAGATGCACCGAATACAGGGCGGGATAGACGACCAGGAGCACGATCAGCAGGATCAGCGGCAGCGTCATCAGGAAAGCGGCGGTCGATTTCCGCTTCAACGCCCTGTGCAGACCATTGCGGCGGGCCGCGCGAGGGCGGGCGACGGCGTTTTCACCGATGGCGGCATCAACCATGAGAAAAGGCTCCTCGTGATGTCCCCTGCGACAGCGGGGTCCTCACTGGATGGGAAACACTGACAAGGTGAAAGGGGGCGGCCCGCCTGCTGAAGCGGACCGCCGGCGTTGCTTCGAGCATGCCTCAGCTGCGCATGAAGCCCTCGCACTCGCCTTCAGCCCAGGCGAGGGTCGATTCCATCTTCTCGCCCTGAGCGTAGCGCAGGCACATCTTGGTCATCGTCGCCTGCGCATAGATCTGCTGCGCGATCTTGGGCGGAGCAGGGGAGGCTGCGATCGACAGCGTCTGGTGATTATAGGGGTTGGGATAGTGATAGAGGGTCCCCTTCGGCGGTCCCTCCTCCTGCCACACCTTGAGCGTCGTCAGCTTCTGATAGGCCGGCAGATCGTAGCCGCCGCTCGCCACCACCATCTTCTCGATCGATGACGGCTTCGACAGGTGCACGATCAGGCTCTTGGCCGCCTCCTTGTTCTTGGAGAACGACCAGATGCTCCAGAAGTAGGGCAGGAACGGCGCGAAGCGGCCCTTGGGGCCGGCCGGGAAGCCGTGGGTCCAGCACTGCTCGGCGATCTGCGGCGCGTCGCGCTTGGCCACCGCCCAGGCGCTCGGCGGATTCATGATCATCGCGCCCCTGCCCGAGACCAGCCATTTGTTGTTCGATGCGTCGTCCCACGAGGCGACATCCGGCGGCAGCGCCGCGATCAGCCGCTTGTAGAACTCGAGCGCCTGGCGCACGGCATCCGTCTTCACCGTGACATCGCCCTTGGCGTTGACGAGATCCGCGCCGAACGCCTGGAAGAACGCGCCGGCGGAGTCCACGCTGTCGGTGGTTTCGCCAAGCCCGATGCCGAACGGCACGCCAGCCTTATGGCAGGCCTCCGCCGCTTTCAGGAAGGTCTCCGTGGTCCAATTGTCGGCCTTCGGTGGAGATCCGGCCGGATACATCTCCTGCACGTCGATGCCCGCATGCTTCTTCATCAGATCGATGCGGGAGCAGGGACCCTTGATCTGACTGCCGACGCAGGCCGGCACGGCGAGCCATTTGCCGCCGGATTGTCCGAGATATTTGACGGTGCCGTTGACCTCGCCGTTCTCCTGGATGATCGGCTCCATGATGTCGTTGACCGGCTCCAGCAGTTCCGCATGCGCATGCGGCCACCAGGTCGGCATGGCGATCAGATCGTGGCCGGACTTCGCGGCGCCCTCGGCGGCGATCGTCAGCTCGATCTTCTTGCCCTGGCTGGTGATGTAGTCGATCTGAACCTCGACCTTCTCCTTGGCGGCCCACTCGTTGACGAGATCGGTCGAAGCCTGGTTGGCGCCCGGAACCCAATGGTCCCAGAAGCCGATCGAGAGCTTGCCGGCGGCGTGGGCGCCACGCACATAGGGCGCGGCAATCATGACCGCCGAGGTGGCAGCGGTCGCAGCAACGAATTGTCGGCGGTTCAGCTTCCTCCGTGACATGGCGTTCCCTCCCTGGTGAGCCAAGCATTCTGTCGATGCGAATCCGATTTGTTAGTTGTTGCGTCGCGTCATGCGCGCATGGATTTCGCTTGGATGCAATCAGAGCAGAATTGCGAGCGGCTGTCGAGAAAGCCGGTGAGGCGAATCCTAGAACTAATGGCGTGCACATTTCGTCGCAGGTTCCGCAACTGATTGCATCGCAGTGCTGAGCGTTGCAGTGCAAAGCGCGTCTCGGCCGAGCAGGAAGCCGAGAGGAACCAGTGCAGCTGGGCACGTCCGATGCATCGCGCCGCGTGCGGCAGATGGACTTGCGCGTTGCGGCAACGGTAGAATTCGTTGGAATCATGGTCGTCACGACCAGCGACTGCGCACGGAGCCTGAACTGATGATGATGAGCCCCGGCATCTGGCGCCGGTCTTTCCGGTGCATCGCAATAGGAGTGTCAATAGGCCTCATTGGCCTTGTGGGCCTGGCGCGTCAGCCTGCCGCGCAGGGCCTGTTCAAGGGCGTCGAGCAGGGTGCGCGCGAAGGCAACAGGGCGGCGGGCCCGGTCGGCGGTGTGCTCGGCGGCGCGATCGGCGGTGTCGTCGGCGTGGTCACCGGCGTGACCGGGGCGTTCACCGGCAACAGCGGCCAGCAGAGTGCGCAGCCCGAGGCGCCGCCGGCCGAGGGCAGGAAGGCGAAGCCTTCCAAGGCGACGAAGACGAGCAAGGTCGCCAAGGCGACGCCGATGCTGACGCAGCCGGGCGCCCCGCAACTCACGGCCGACCAGATCGTCGCCAACAGCGATAGCAATATCGAGCGCCTGAAGACCGGGCTGAACCTGACGGAAGAGCAGGCGAAGAACTGGGGTCCGTTCGCCAACGCGATGCACGCGCTCGGCCGCAACGGCGCGGATCGACTCGAGCTGCGCATCGCGCGGTCGAAGCGCGATCCGCCGGACGACATCGTCGAGCAGATGCGCAACGAGGCTCAGTTCCTGGTCGATCGCGCCGCCGACCAGCGCGCGGTGGCCGACACATCGGAACCGCTGTTCACCAGCCTCGACGACAAGCAGAAGCAGATCTTCATCGACGAGATGGTGCGCCTGAGTCGCGAGCGCGGGCTGGACTAGCTCAACGGAGTTGGCGTCGTCGCGGCCGTGCCCGTTGGCAGCAGCGGCGTGCCGTGACGCATGACCACCGCACTCGCGCCGCATCGCGGTGTATTAATACCCTCAAATGGCCACTAGTCGCGCGGCATGCACATTTTTCGGGCACGAGCGGGCGCGGCTCGCGCAACGTGCCGGCCAACATCGCTGCCTCTGCAACCGAATTGCGATGCAGTTTGATGTACATTGCAATTGTATTACATGGAGAGCCGGAGCCGGCAGGGCGGTCTTCGCAGGCGTGCTGAATCGCAGCAGCGATCGGGCGGCTGACGATCAGCAGGCCGTTCGGCTCGATTTCTTGGAGGATTATTGTTGTCGAGAGTGCGACTGCGCCGGTGGATCGAGAACCGGTTGGGGATTGACACCGCCAGCACCGAAAGCCGCCTCGATGCGGATGTGAAACGCTTCGTCGATGCGCTGCAAGCGGAGTTGATCGCCGCGAAGGACGAGTCCGAGCGGTACAGGCGCATCACGGAAGAAAGGGGCGTGATCATGGGCCGCCTGCGCGACGAGCGCGACGGCTATAGGCTGGAGTGGGAGGCGGCGTCCGCGGAGCTTCGCCGGCTGGCGCGTAAGCGCCTGGCCGTGGTCTCGGACAATGGAGCGACGCGCCCCTCCGGCAATGGCCGCGACGCGGCCCTGAGGAATTCTCCGCCTTCCACGCTGCGGGTGCTGTGCGTCGGCACCGGCCGGGACGGCACGACGTCGCTGACGCGGATGATGCAGGAGGTGTTCGACAACCAGGGCAACGGCGACAGGGCCGTGCACGAATGGGCGTCGAGCGAGCTCAATGAGCTCTTCTGCCAGCTCAAGGAAACCAACGATCCCGGCTTCACGGATCAGATTCGTCAGACGATCCTCGATTGCCCCCATGCGTGCGTCGTCGGCAATGGTTATGCGGCCGTGCTGCCGATCATCGCCGAGCTCCTCGGCGATCAGGTCACGCTGGTGCATCTGCGCCGGCGTGACCGCGCGGCATGCATCGCAAGCCTGGTGGAGAATGCCGAGCTGTCGCCGCAGAACCACCTCTACTACGCCGACTCGCCGGCCGCGCAGCGCAAGCGTCCGACCGCTTTCCACTTCGAAGAGATGTCGAAGCAGCAATGGATGGATCTGTCGCTGGCCGACAAGTTCGGCTGGTACTACGACAAGACCCACGCCTTGATCGAACGCTACAAGAGCCTGTTCCCCAACACGCTCTCCGTTGATACCGAGGACCTCAACGCGGACAGCGTGCGCCTCGCGCTGGCCCAAGCGGCCGGCAGTGCCGAGGCGCCGCGCGCCTTCCACGTCAACCGGTTCGTCGATCTGCGCCATGTGCCGCCCGATCGGCGCAGCTTCGTGCAGCGGCTGCTCGGCCAGCTCGACGTCCAGAAGCTCGCCCATGACGACCTGTACGGGCTGCGGCAGGTGCTCAACGAGATGATCTATCATCTCTCGCATTTTCCCGACGCGGCGCCGGGCGCGGTGGATGAGCTGCGCTGGACGCTGACTGAGATGCACGGCCTTCTCGACAGCCGCATCCGCGACGTTCGCGAACTGATGGAGCGGGTCGGCGTGCCGCCCGAGACCGCCGGCGCTGTGAACGGCCACCGCGCGCCGCAGGCAAGCCCTGGAGCGCACCCTGGTCGTTGGCCAGGCGCCCGGCTCTGAGCACGGGGAGGCGGCGGGCGCCTCGCCAGCGTTGCGCAGCCAGCCGGTCCATCGCACGCACTGCGATCAGCAACAAGTTCGGGGACGTGGAAGAGGACGAGATCGTCGCAAAGCTGATCTGAGAACGACCCGCCGGCTCCGCACCGGCGGGTTTAGTGTTTGGCCCGGACTACGCCCTAGTCGAACGCCTCTGGTTTGGTTTTTCCAGTCCCTTCGCACTTTGGACACTCACGATAGGGCTCGTTTTTCTTGCCCCATCGAACCGGCCGCATTTCCACGTGATAGCCTTTGCCCGCGCAAGCTTCGCATTGTGTCATGCCAACTCACCTCCTCTCGAAGCCCATGGTTGGGCCGCGGGGGCGAGTGCATCCCCTTATGCAATCGGCAACAACGCACCCGGTCAAAGCATCGCGCTTGGCATCCGGACAGCTTCAAGGAATGGCCGAGCGCGAGCCTTTGCCCTCGACAGGACCGCCAAGCACAAGGACAGCCAGAGCAGGGCAGTCAGCAGGACAAGGCCGAAAGCAATCCTGAGCGCATTGTGCCTTGGATTGCGCGCTGGAAGCCTAAGCGCTCTGCAAATTATTGATTTTATTGATGTCTTGGCGGAAGGGGTGGGATTCGAACCCACGGTACCCTTGCGGGCACGCCGGTTTTCAAGACCGGTGCCTTAAACCACTCGGCCACCCTTCCATCCGGCGTCGTGTCCGGGACGTCGGCGACGTCCACGCCACGGCGGCGCGGTATCGACGCGATCCTTGTTTAGGGTGCGGGCTTGCGGCTCGTCAACGGCGCATTCACGCCTGCCCGGACGGCCTCAGCTCAAAGCCCGCGCTCACCTGAGCGCAAAAGCCATCAGGCCGGAGCACAAGATTGCCGTGCTCAGCGCTGCCAGGGCGAGAAAGCTCCCCGAGAGCAGGTCTTGGTGTCGCAACGCTTGATGTCGTAAATCTTGGTGTCGCATGGGCCACCTGCTGCGGCTGCGCTACCGGTCCGATCTCGCACCGGCCGGAGAAAACCGAGGGCCGGGCGATGAGCGGTCTGGATGATCTGCTGGTCGAAACTGCCAGCTTCAGGGATGCTCCTGAAGTGTCGTTATTGAAGCGGACGCAAACATCGACGCGGACGAGAGCCGACCATGGCGTCGGCTGTCCGATCTGTCCGGACTCAGGCCCGCGAGCGGACGCCTTCAAACGCATGAGCAAGGAAGATCCCGGCGCCAACCAAGCCCATCACTGCCGTCATTGCTTCGATCATAGCGAACACACCCTGTTGCGCCCCACGTGAAGCAAACGACGTGCAGCCCTGCACAGTCAAAATGATTCAGGTCCCGGGAAATGAGAACACTCGTAGGTGAGGATTTCACGCAACATATGTGTCCAAAAAGGTGCACTCGCAACACGGAGGCACAGCGGAGTGCACGCCTGGGCGGCCACCGTCCACGTCACAACCGCAGGAAAGCTCCGGTTAACCACGGCGGGGCCCACCCCATTTCCGCCGTCTTCGGGTTGCGTTATCCTTGTGCATTGAGTTGCGGGGATGCGACTCGGGGACAAGCCGGGACGCGCGGGCCTGACGGGATGGCTCGGCTGCGACCGGCACATTGGTAATTGGGGTCGATGGGGATTGGTCAAACAGATCCGGTCGAGAGAGCGGTGCGCAGTGCCGTCGCCGTCCTCGCCTGCCTGATGGTCGCGAACTGCGCCTCTTCCAACAAGTTCGCCAGCAAGGTCGATCCGAAATACGGCGTGTCGTCGAGCCCGCGCGTCGTCGGATTCGGCGAGCCGGTGCCGAAGGGCGGTGGCGTCTACCGCATCGGCAAGCCCTATACCGTCGCCGGCAAGACCTATGTTCCCGAGGAGGATACCAACTATCGCGCCGAGGGCATGGCCTCCTGGTATGGCGATGATTTTCACGGCCGGCTGACCGCCAATGGCGAGGTCTTCGACATGACGTCGCTGACGGCTGCCCATCCGACGCTGCCGCTGCCGAGCTACGCCCGCGTCACCAATCTCGCCAACGGCAAATCGCTCATCGTCCGCATCAATGATCGCGGCCCGTACCACGGCAACCGGCTGATCGACGTCTCCAACAAGGCGGCCGATCTGCTCGAGTTCAAGGGCAACGGCGTCGCCCGCGTCCGCGTCGAATATGTCGGCCGCGCCCCTCTCGAAGGGTCCGACGATACCCAGCTGATGGCAACCCTGCGCACCGGCATCCCGGCGCCGGCGCCTTCTCTCGTCCGCGTCGCCTCCGCCCGGCCGTTCGTTCCCGAGATCGGCGCAGGCCGCCCGATTCGCGGCGAGGTCCCGCTGCCCGAGGGGCGTCCCTACACGCTCGGCAACACCTCCGCCGACCTGGCATCGGTTGCCGCGACGTCGGAGATGTCGGCCTCCAGCCGGACCCGCGGACGGAGCCTCGAAAACCCGCGCGCGGTGTCCTACGATCAGGGCGGCCGATACGTGCCGTCATCGAGCGGCGCGGCGGACGGCGCTGACGAGGCCCGCGAGATCCTTGGCGGCCGCGGACTGTACTGATCTTCCATACGATCTCGCACGTCGAACCAGCCGCCCCAGCCGGGGCGGTTTCGATTCGAGTGCGCCGCCAACGGCTATTGGGAATGCCTATTGGGCGCTGAACGGCACCCGCGCCTTGGCCGAAAACGTCCAGACGCGGGTGTTGCTGCCGATGCCGCCGAGCTCGGCACCGAGGCCGACACCGATGCCGCCGGCTGTCTGGATGCCGAGACCGCCGGTGGCGCGGGCCGACCAGCCTTGCAGCAGCGGCGTCGAGGCCAGCGCGCCGGCGGCAAGCGTGTTGGCATCCTCCCTGGTGAAGTAGTAGTCGCCGTACAGGCCGACGAACGGCGTCAGAAGAAGCCCGCTATCGAGCCAGACGACAGGGTAGGCGGCGCGCAGGCCCCCCGACGCGCGGCCGCTGGCGAAATCATTGGTGCCCTGCCGCGTGCCCAGCGAGTCCGTATAGGCGTTCTGGTGTTCCCACAATGCGTAGACCTTGGTGGACGGCTCCAGCACCAGGCCGGCCCATTTATACGTGCCGGTCAGACCGGTGGAAACCATCCAGCGCTGGCCGCTGAAATTGCCCTGGGCGGTTCCGGCACTGCCGTCATAGCCGATGCCGGAATAGGCCACGGCTGCATCGAAGCGCAGCGTGGGAATGATCTTCCAGCCGAGATAGGCGCCGGTGGTCCAGCCGTCGCCCTTCAGCTTCCCGTTGATGTCCTGCTGGGTGTAGCTGAAGGTCTCGTAGCCGCCGAGCACGCCGACGAGGAAGTTCGGCGCGGCGCGGTAGGTCAATCCCATCGTGGCGTTGAGCTGCTGGCCATAGATCGAGGCTTGGCTGGCCTGGGTGACGCCGCCGATGCTGGTGCTGCCCCAGCGGTCGACGCCAGAACCGCGCACATCGGCCCACAGCAGCCACTCCTTCTGCTCGTGCCATTTCGGCGCGGCCTGCTTCCTGTCGCCGCGATCGATGGCCGCGAACGCATCGTCGATCCGGCCGCGACCACGTCCACGTGGCTGGGACGCGCCCGGCAGCAGCGAGGAATAGGCGTTGCTGTCGCCGCTGCCGGCGCGGTCGCCGGCCGGGGAGCGCTCGTCCTGATCGCGCGGATCGGCCGAGAAGTTGAAGCGCATGCGGGCATTGCCGGGCGTCAGGAACGAACCGCCATCGTTGAAGCCGTCGGCGATGGCGTCATCGATCGCGCCGGAGATCGCCTGCCCGGAATTCTGCGCGACCAGCTTGCTCACGGTCTGCTGCAGCGAGCGCAGCCGAACGCTGTCGACCGGCACGTTGACGGTCTGGGCAAGGCCGGGCGAGGTGCTCGCCGTGAACAGCGTGGTGCCGGCATAGCTCGCCGTGATCGTGTGGCTGCCGACCGCGAGCGTCGAGGTGGCGAACGTCGCAACGCCGCCCGCCAGCGTCGCCGTGCCGATCGGCGTGCCATTGTCGTTGAAGGTGACCGTTCCGGTCGGGGTGCCGCCCGACGCTGAAACCGTGGCCGTGAAGGTCACGGGCTGCCCGAACTGGCTCGGGTTCTGCGACGAGGTCAGCGCGACCGTCGTGACCAATTGGCCCACCGACAGATTGAAGGTGGCATTGGCCGAGGCACTGTTGGTGTCGGTCACGCTCACCGTATACGTGGTCATTGCCGCCGGAACCGTCGGCGTGCCGGTGATCTGGCCATTGCTCGTGTTGAAGCTCAAGCCGGCCGGCAGGGCCGGTGAAACGGCAAACACCAGCGTGCCCGTACCGCCCGAGCCCGTGACCGGCGTGAATGGCGTCACCGCCTGGTTGATCGGCAGCGAGCTGGACGGCACGGCCGTCGTGGCCGTCACCGCACCATTGATGGTCAGGCTGAATGTGTTGCTCGCGGTCGCGTTGGCGGCGTCGGTCACGGTCACGGTGAATGTCGTCGCCGCGCTGGTCACCGTGGGCGTTCCGGAGATGCTGCCGTTGGCCGCATTGAGGGACAGTCCCGCGGGGAGCGTCGGCGAGACGGAATAGGCGAGCGGCGCGGTGCCGCCGCCGCCCGTGACCGGCGTGAACGGCGTCACGGCGTGGTTCGCAGTCAGGGTGGTCGACGCGATCGCCTGGGTCGCGCTGACCGCGCCGTTCACCGCCAGGCTGAACGTATTGGTCGCCGTCGCAGTGTTGGCGTCGGTGACCGTGACCGTATAGGTCGTGGCGCCGCTGGTGGCCGTCGGCGTGCCCGTGATCGCACCCGAGGTCGTATTGAAGGCGAGCCCTGCGGGCAGCGCCGGCGCGATGCCGTAGCTCAGCGGCGAGGTGCCGCCGGCGCCGGTGATCGGTGTAAAGGAGGTCACCGCCGTGTTGACGGTCAATCCTTTGGACGCGATCGCCTGGGTCGCCGTCACGGCACCGTTGACGGCCAGGCTGAACGTGTTGCTGGCGCTGGCACTGTTGGCGTCGCTCACGGTGACCGTATAGGTCGCGGCCGTGCTGATCGCGGTTGGCGTGCCCGTGATGGCACCCGTCGAGGTGTTGAAGCTGAGCCCGGCGGGCAGTGTCGGTGCGATGCCATAGGTGAGCGGCGACGTGCCGCCGCCCCCGGTCACCGGGGTGAAGGATGTCGCGGCGACATTGACGGTCAGGGACTTGGCCGGGATCGACTGGGTGGCGCTGACAGCGCCGTTGACTGTCAGGCTGAAGGTGTTCGTGGCGGTCCCGTTGTTGGTGTCGGTGACGGTCACGGTGTACGTCGCGGTCGCCGCGCTCGTCGAAGGCGTGCCGGAGATCGCGCCCGTGGAGGCGCTGATGCTGAGGCCGGCCGGAAGGGACGGAGAGATCGAATATGTCAGTGTCCCCGTGCCGCCGCCACCGGTGACCGGGGTGAAGGCGGTGATGGCCTGGTTGGCGGTGAAGGTCCGCGAGGCGATCGCCTGCGTCGCGGTGACCGCGCTGTTCACCGTCAGGCTGAACGTATTGCTGGCCGTGGCAGTGTTGGCGTCGGTGACCGTGACCGTGTAGGTCGTAGCGCCGCTGGTCACGGTCGGTGTGCCGGTGATCGCGCCGGTCGAGGTGTTGAGCGTCAGGCCCGTCGGCAGCGCGGGGGCAACGCCGTAGGAGAGCGGCGGCGTGCCGCCCGATCCGGTCACCGGCGTGAACGACGTCGCTGCGGCATTCTGCGTCAGCGTCTTCGAGGCGATCGCCTGCGTCGCGCTCACCGGCCCATTGACGGTGAGCTGGAAGGTGTTGCTGGCGGTGCCGCCGTTGGAATCCGTCACCGTCACCGTGTAGGTGGTCGTGCTGCTGGTCACCGTCGGCGTGCCGCTGACCTGGCCGGTGCTGGTGTTGAAGCTGAGTCCGGTCGGCAAGGTCGGCGCGATGGCATAGGACCGCGGCGTTGTGCCGCCACCGCCGGTGACAGGGGTGAACGTCGTGATGGCCGTGTTCACGGTCACCGTGGCCGAGCTCACCGACTGCGTCGCGGTGACGGCGGTGTTCACCGTCAGGCTGAACGTATTGCTGGCTGTGGCACTGTTGGAATCGGTGACCGTCACCGTGTACGTGGTCGCGCCGCTGCTTGCGGTCGGCGTGCCCGTGATCGCGCCGCTGGAGGTGTTGAGCGAGAGGCCGGCGGGCAGCGCGGGCGCGATGCTGTAACTGAGCGACGGGGTGCCGCCGCCGCCGGTGACCGGCGTGAACGATGTCGCGGCCACATTCTGCGTCAGCGTCTTCGAAGCGACCGATTGGGTCGCGGTCACGGCCGAGTTGACTGTCAGACTGAACGTGTTCGAGGCGGTCGCGCTGTTCGCGTCGGTCACGGTCACGGTGTAGGTCGTGGCGCCGCTCGCGGCCGTCGGCGTGCCGGTGATCGCGCCGGTCGATGTGTTGAGCGTGAGACCGGTGGGCAGGGACGGTGACACGCTGTAGGTGTAGGCCGGGGTGCCGCCGCCGCCGGTGACCGGCGTGAAGTTGGTCGATGGTTGATTCTGCGTCAGCGTCTTGGAGGCAACGGACTGCGTGGCCGTCACCGCGCCGTTGACCGTGAGGCTGAAGGTATTGCTGGCGGTCGCGGAGTTGGCATCGGTGATCGTGACCGTGTAGGTGGTCGCGGCACTGGTGACCGTGGGCGTACCGGTGATGGCGCCCGTGGACGTGTTGAAGGACAGACCGGTCGGCAGCGTCGGGGCGATGCCATAGCTGAGCGGTGCGGTGCCGCCGGAGCCGGTGACCGGCGTGAAGGATGTCGCGGCGGTATTGACGGTCAGCGACTTCGACGCGATGGCCTGCGTCGCGGTCGGGCCGGGCAACGTGACGGTGATCGTGAACGAGGTGTTGGTGGTGCCGGCGCCGCTACAATTGCCGGCGGTGTGCGAGCAGTCGCTCGCATAAAAGAGCGTGATGTTCTCGGTTCCCGATCCGGACAGCGAATCGATCCGGATAGTGTATTCCGGCACCTGCGTGAAGTCGCCGCCGATCGGCACGGGAATCAGGGTGTAGGTCGCCTTGGCGCCGGTGTAGCTGAGATTGGTGTAGCTCAGGCCGCCCGCCGTCATCGGGAGATTGTTGAACGCATCAATCGGCGGGCTGTTGGTGCCATTCGAGTGTCCGTAGAGACCCCAGAGCACCACGTCGTTGGTGACGCACAGACCGACGGCATTGCCGGCGCCCGTTCCGTTGATGGTGATGCTGGTGCTGGTGGTCGAGCCGGTCGTGAAGTTACAGGCCGCCTGCGCGCCCACCATCGAGGCGAGCATCAAGGCAAGAACCACCGAAACAAAACCCAGCGCACGCCGCAGAGGCGTGCATGCCGCATGAAAATTCCGGCGCCAAGTCCCGGTTGACAATTTGGTCGTGCCCCTTACGGCCCCTCATTGGCTGAGAGTGCCGCTGAAAAAAATTGGTTCGAAGAAATTTTGGTAACGCAATCGTAACCTTGGAGAAGCAGCGCCTTCCGGGCAAGTCGATTCAACCAGACCGGGCACGACTTCTGCTTGGCGTTGCATAGCGGCAACAGCGCAATCTACGGAACTTTATTGTCTTGACGGATCCGAGCGACGCAACCTAGACTTCTCCTACAGGTTGTTTCTCACGCTCTCAAAAATTTCAATGCGGAGGCTGTTTGATCAAGCCGCCGCCATTCGTTTCAAAATGACATTGGGGAGAGACGCGCATGCCGTTGACGCCTGTGTTGGGGCAGATCATGCCTTTTGCGGGATCTCAGCCGCCGAGAGGGTGGGCGTTCTGCAACGGCGCGCTAGTCGCCATCCAGACCAACCAGGCGCTGTTCTCACTGCTCGGCACCTATTACGGCGGCAACGGCGTGACGACATTCGCGCTGCCGGATCTGCGTGGCCGGGCCATCCTCGGATCGACGGGCAGCTCCGGTCAGTTTCCCGCAGGGATGGTCAGCGGCGAAACGACCGTGACGCTGACCCTCGCTCAGATGCCGGCTCACAATCACCTGGTGCAGGCCTCGACGACCAATGGTGCCGGCAGAAGCGCGGGTCCCACGAACAATCTGTTCGGGACCAATACGCTGCCGGCGGACGATCCCAAGAAGATCTTCGCGACCGCAGGATCGGGCGAGGTCCCGCTGGCCGTGGGCACGAACATTCCCGAGATCGGCGGCGGGCAGGCGCACAACAACATGCAGCCCTACCTCGTGATCAACTACCTGATCGCGATGCAGGGCGTCTTCCCCTCGCGCAACTGAGCGTCTTCGGATCGATCAAATCCCCCCAGTTCCGCGCCGCGCCTGCTCTCGCGGCGCCCACGGCTCAATGAAAGGATGTCGGGATGTCAGACCCGTTTCTCGGTGAGATCAGGCTGTTCGCCTTTCCGCGCATACCGGACGGCTGGCTGGCCTGCGACGGCAGCTCGCTGTCCATTTCAAACTACGATGCGCTCTATACGATCCTCGGAACGACCTATGGCGGCGACGGCATCCAGACCTTCAACCTGCCCGATCTGCGCGGCCGCGTGCCGCTCGGGCAGGGCACGCCGCCCGGTGGCGCAACGTATGTGCTTGGCGAGGTCGCGGGCGAGGACGAGCACCTGCTGATCACGACCGAGTTGCCCGCGCATAGCCATGCCCTGCTGTCGTCGACGGTCACGGCCGACACGGCGATCCCCGGACCCACGGTCCATCTGGCGACCGCGTCCACCGGGAATCTCGATGCCCCCATCGCCGATGCCGGCACCTACTCGGTCATGGCGCCCTGCGTGGCCGCCGCGGGACAGAGCGTCCCGCACAACAACATCATGCCGACCGTCGTGGGCAACTACTGCATCTGCATCAACGGCGTCTATCCCTCGCCAGGCTGAGGCGTCGCGGTTCGACCGGCTTCATCGCACATTCTCGAGGAGAGACGACGTGTCTGATCCCTTTGTTGGCGAAATCCAGGCTTTTCCCTTCACTTTTGCAACCGGCGGCTTCAATAGTGCGTGGTTGCCGTGCTTCGGCCAGCTGCTTCCAATTCAGCAATACACGCCGTTGTTCGCCTTGATCGGCACCTATTTCGGCGGCAACGGCACGACCAACTTCCAGCTCCCCAATCTGAGCGGCGCGATCACCAACGGCCAAGGCGACGGACCCGGCCTGCAGCCCCGCGTGATCGGCGAGATGATGGGCAGCAGCACTGTCGGGCTGGTTTCGGCCGAAATGCCCGCGCACACGCATAACCTGCAGCTCGGCAGCAGGTCCGCGCCGAACGCGGCCCCTGGGCCGGGGACGCCCGGGACAATGGTGGCGATCGATCCCTCGTTCAACGGCTTCGTGGCGCCGCCGGCGAACGTCAACCTCGCTCCCAACGCGGTCACGACGTCCGGGCAGAGCATCCCGCACGACAACATGCAGCCGACCCAGGCACTGATCTGGTGCATCTGCTATGCGGGTATCTTCCCGTCGTTCAACAACTCCTGAGCCGAGCAGGCTCGGAGTGACGACCGGGAGCGAGCTCGTCTCGCGGGATGTTCGCTTGCGGCTGCGGCCCGCCGAGACCGCCGACGAGCCGTTCCTGCGCGACCTATTTGGCTCCGTCAGAGGTGCGCAGCTCGCCGCGGCCGGTCTGCCGCCGGCGATGCTCGATCTCGTGCTGGCGCAGCAGTATCGCGCCCAGGTCGCGGGCCACGCGGCGCAATGTCCGGCAGCGCAGTCGCTGATCATTCTCCGCGATGCCGCGCCGGTCGGGCGGCTGCGGCTCGACCGCGCGGCGTCGCGATGGCACGTGGTCGATCTCGCGCTGCTGCCGGGCGCGCGCAACGCCGGTGTCGGACGCGAGATCATGCAGGCGGTCGCAACGGCGGCACGGGAGCAGGGCGCCGACGTGCTCTCGCTCGCGGTCGCGACGACGAATGAGGACGCGATCCGGTTCTACGTGCGGCTGGGGTTCCGCGATGTGGCGGACGAGGCGATGGCGTCGCATCGCATGATGGAGCTGCCGCTCGCGCGCTAGCGAACGGGAGCCACCTCGCGCAGGAACGCGATCAGCGCCGCATTCACCTCGGCAGAGCGTTCCTGCTGGATCCAGTGCCCGGCCCCCTCGATGATCAGCTTGCGCCGCAGATCCGGCAGAACTCGCGCCATGTCCTGGATGCGCTTGGCGCCGATCAGCCCGGTCACGACGGCGTCCGCGCTGCCGGCGATGAACAGCGACGGCTGGCGGATCTGCGCGTCCTGCCACGGCGCGGTGAGCTCCCAGTTGCGATCGATGTTGCGGTACCAGTTCAGGCCACCGCGGAAGCCGGAGGCGCCGTAAGCCGCGACGAACTCGGCGAGATCGTCCTCGCTCAGCCACGCAGGCAAAGGCAGATCGGGGGCGACGTCGCCGAGAAAGCCTTTGTCCGGTGCGACGAACAGCGACTGCGGATCGGAGAATCCGCGCACCAGCATCGTGCGCATCGTCAGCGCCACGTCACGCTCGAGCTCGGCCTCCGCCACGCCGGGCGTTTGAAAATACTGCCAGTAGAAGTTCTCGATGCCGCCGGCACTGAGCGTGTCGAGCGGCCGGGCGCGACCGCGAAACGGGGGAGGGACGCTCAAGCCCGCGACGGCCGTGAACACGTCCGGACGGAACAGCGCCGCATGCCAGGCCACCGGCGCGCCCCAGTCGTGGCCGATGATGACGGCCCGACGCTCGCCGAGCGCCCCGACCAGTCCGACCATGTCGCCGACCGTGTCGAAGATGGTATAGGCGCCGATATCCTCAGGCGCCTGCGAGCGGCCGAACCCGCGCATGTCGGGCGCCACGACGCGATAGCCGGCGGCGGCGAGGGCCGGGATCTGGTGCCGCCACGAATACGACAGTTCGGGCCAGCCGTGGCAGAGCACCACGAGGGGGCCTTCGCCCTGTTCGCGCACGAACAGCTCGATTCCGTTGGCCTTGATGATCCGCGTCGATGACACTGTTTCCACCCTCGATCGCTCGATTTTCGAGTTGGCCGTGTTGATTGCCGACGCTCGACCTATCGCACCGCGCGACGGGCCGTGCAAATCCACGGGACAGCGGACGCATCCGCGGGATTGCCGAGTTGTTTGCGTCCCCCGCAACTGCTAGAATCCCAGTGCGCTCCAGAGCTTAGCCGATGAATTTCATGACCTTACCGCTGCGCCGCTCCGGTTTCACGTCCGGACGGGCGACGCGTGCGCTCATCGCCTTGACGGTGGCGGTTGCCGTCGGCTGGAGCGGCGCGCTGTACGCCGCCAACCAGAGCGTCCAGGGCGCGCGCAAGGAGGATGGCGGCTTCGACGGCGATGCGCCGACCGCGATCCTGATCGAGGCCAACAGCGGCAGCGTGCTGTTCGAGAAGAACGCGGACGAGCTGCGAGCGCCCTCCAGCATGATGAAGCTGATGACCGCCGAGGTGGTGTTCAACGCCGTCAAGGAGGGCACGATCAAGCTCAACGACGAATACCGCATCAGCGAGAATGCCTGGCGCCGGGGCGGGGCGCCCTCCGGCACCTCGACGATGTTCGCCGCGCTCAACAGCAAGGTGTCGGTGAGCGACCTCCTGCATGGCGCGATCATCCAGAGCGGCAACGACGCCTGCATCGCGCTTGCCGAGGGCATGGCCGGCAACGAGAAGATCTTCGCCGCCGACTACATGACCAAGCGGGCGCGCGAGCTCGGCCTCACCAAATCGACCTTCGCCAATTCCAACGGGCTGCCCGATCCCGGCAACAAGATGACGGTGCGCGAGCTCGCCATGCTCGCCCGGCACATCATCCTGGATTTCCCGGAGTTCTATAAGATCTTCGGCGATAAGGAGTTCACCTGGAACAAGATCCGCCAGCAGAACCGCAACCCGCTCTTGAACGCGATGGAAGGCGCCGACGGCCTCAAGACGGGTTTCACCAAGGAAGGCGGCTACGGCATGGTCGGCTCGGCCGTGCAGAACGGCACGCGGCTGATCGTGGTCGTCAATGGCCTGGAGGATTCCGAGGACCGCGCCACCGAGGCCAAGAAGATGCTGGAATGGGGCTTCCGCAATTTCGAGACCCGCACCCTGTTCGCCGCGGAGCAGCCGATCGGCTATGCCAAGGTGTTCGGCGGCGAGAGCCGCTCGGTCAAGCTGTCGAGCCCGGTGCCGGTCAAGGTCATGGTTCAGAAGAACGGCGGCGACAAGCTGATCGCCCGCATCGTCTACAGCGGCCCGGTCAGGGCTCCCATCGAGCCCGGGCAGAAGGTCGGGGTTGTCAGGGTCTGGCGCGGCCCCAATATCGCCATGGAGGCCCCTGTCTATGCTGCGGAGGCGGTGGGCAGGGGATCCACGATGCGGCGTGCGATCGATGGGGTCAGCGAGCTCGTGATCGGGATGTTCCGCGCCGGGGCCGAGAAGCTCTAGAGAGATGGCGGATGCAGCTTTGAAACGTGGTCCTGGCCGCGGCCGATTCGTCACCTTCGAGGGCGGCGAGGGCGCCGGAAAATCGACGCAGATCAAGATGCTGGCGGACCATCTGCAGAAAGAGGGTGTGCGCGTTGTCCTGACCCGCGAGCCCGGGGGATCGCCCGGCGCGGAGATCATGCGCCACCTCGTGCTGTCGGGCATGGGCAAGCTGCTGGGCCCGGAGGCCGAGACGCTGCTGTTCGCGGCCGCGCGGGACGACCATGTCCGCAACGTGATTCTGCCGGCGCTGAACCAGGGCAGCTGGGTGCTGTGCGATCGCTTCTTCGATTCGACCCGGGCCTACCAGGGCAGCCAGGGGAAGGTCGCGCCGGACGTGCTCAATGCGATGCAGCGGGTCACGATCGGCGACCTCAAGCCGGATCTCACCCTCATCCTCGATGTTCCCGTCGAGATCGGTCTGCAGCGTGCCGGGGCGCGGCGCGGCGCCGGAACCCCGGACCGGTTCGAAGGCGAAGACATCAAGTTCCACAAGGGGCTGCGCGACGCCTTTCACAAGATCGCGGCCGAGGATCCCCGGCGCTGCGTGCTGATCGACGCTACGGCGAGCGCGGAAACGGTCTCGCAGCTCGTTTGGGACGCCGTGCGCGAGCGCCTGTTCACGGAAGTGGCGGCGGCGTCATGAGCGCACGCAAGGTCGAGCCGGAGATCGCGGTCCGCCATCCACGCGAAACCACCGCCTTGTTCGGGCATCGCGACGCCGAGGCGGCGCTGCTGTCCGCCTACCGCAGCGGACGGATGGCGCATGCCTGGCTGATCGGCGGCCCACAAGGCATCGGCAAGGCCACCTTGGCCTACCGCATGGCGCGCTTCGTGCTGGCCCACCGCGATCCCACCACCGCCGAGGTGCGCGCTGCCGATTCGTTGTACGTCGACGCGGAGGACCACGTCGCGCGCCTGATCGCCTCCGAGGCTCATGGCGGGCTGCTCACCTTGGAGCGCTCGGCCAACGACAAGGGCGTGCTGCGCACCGTCATCACCGTGGACGAGACCCGTGAGACGATCTCGTTCTTCGGCTCGACGGCGGCGGTCGAGGGTTGGCGGGTGTGCATCGTCGACACCGTCGACGAGCTCAATCCGAACGCCGCCAACGCGCTGCTCAAGATCCTCGAGGAGCCGCCGCAGCAGTCGCTGTTCCTGCTGGTCAGCAACGCCCCGGCGCGGGTGCTCGCCACCATCAAGTCGCGCTGCCGCCGGCTGGCGCTGCGGGCGTTGTCCACCGACGACGTCGTCAGCGCCGCGGCCGAGGCCACCGGAATGGACGGAGCCGATCCGGCGCTGCGCGAGGCCGCCAGGGCCTCCGAGGGCAGCGTCGCCCGGACCCTCATGCTGTTGGGCGGCGACGGGCTGCAGCTGCAGACCCGGACCGCCGCGCTGCTCGCGAGCCTGCCTCGGATCGACCCGGGCGAGCTGCATGCCCTGGGCGATGCGCTCGGCACCAGCGACCGCGTCGCGCTGGCGAGCTTCCTCGACAGCATCGAGCGCTGGGTGGCGGAGCGGCTGCGCGCCGCAGATCCCAACGCGGAACTGCCGCGCCTTGCACGGCTGGCGGAGGTATGGGAAAAGATCGTCCGCGCCGCGCGCGACACCGAATCCTATAATCTGGAGCGAAAACCGCTGGTTTTCTCGGTGTTCGGGATGCTCGCCGAAGCCACGCGGTAACCGCGCCGACCATCATCCCGGGATCATCAGGATCAATCCGTCGACCGACGTCGTCAAAGAGGAATCTGCCGTGGCGAAGGCCAGCAAGACAAGCGTGAAGAAGGGCAAGCCCGCGAGCAAGAGCGGCGCGAAGAAGGCTGCCGCCAAGGGGCCTGCGAAGGGCAAGGCCAGCGCCGCCAAGGCGAAGGCGGCGAAGGACAAGGACGCCAAGAAAAAGACCGCCAAATCCAAGACGGCGCCCGCGAAAGCCAAGAGCAAAGCCCCGGCGGCGAGCGCGGCCAAGAAAGCGTCGAAGAGCGCCGCCAAGAAAGCGGTCAAGAAAGCTGTGAAGGCTCCGGCCAAGAAGGCCGTGGCAAAGCCCGCCACAGCGCCGGTCAAGAAGACGGCCGCCAAGCCCGCGGCAGCAACGAACAAGCCTTCGGCCGCGAGAAAGCCCGCCGCTCCGAAACAGCCGGCTGCACCGAAGAAGGTCGCGCCGGCCATCGTTGAAGCGCCGAAGCCGCCACGCGCCGCGAAGCCGAAGGCACCGCGCAAGCCGAAGGTCGAGGCCGTGGTCGTCGAGATCGACGAGATCGTAGCGCAGGTCGCGGCAGCTCCCGTCGACAAGAACACCTTCTACGTCACGACAGCGATCGCCTATCCCAACGGCAACCCGCATATCGGCCACGCCTATGAGGCGATCGCGACCGACGCCATCGCGCGCTTTGCGCGGCTCGACGGCAAGGACGTGTACTTCCTGACCGGCACCGACGAGCACGGTCTGAAGATGGTGCAGACCGCGCAGAACGAGGGCATGACGCCGTCCGAACTCGCGACCCGCAATGCCGGCCGGTTCCGCGAGATGGACGAGCGGCTGAACGTCTCGTTCGACCGCTTCATCCGCACCACCGAGCCCGCGCATCATCGCTCCGTCCAGGCGATCTGGAACCGCATGCGCGAGAATGGCGACATCTATGCCGACAGCTATGCGGGTTGGTACTCGGTACGCGACGAGGCCTATTACGCCGAGGATGAGACCGTCGTCGGCGAGGACAACGTCCGCCGCGGACCGCAGGGCACGCCGGTGGAGTGGGTCGAGGAGAAGAGCTATTTCTTCCGCCTGTCGGCCTATCAGGAGAAGCTGCTCGCGCTCTATGAGAGCCAGCCCGATTTCATTGGGCCGGATGCGCGCCGCAACGAGATCATCAGCTTCGTCAGGGGCGGGTTGAAGGACCTGTCGATCTCGCGCACCACCTTCGACTGGGGCGTCCGTGTGCCTCATGACGAGGAGCACGTGATGTATGTCTGGGTCGACGCGCTGACCAACTACATCACCGGCGTCGGCTTTCCCGACGAGAGCGATGCAAACTGGAAATACTGGCCTGCCGACGTGCACGTCATCGGCAAGGACATCATCCGCTTCCATGCGGTGTACTGGCCGGCGTTCCTGATGTCGGCCGGCGTGCCCGTGCCGAAGCGGGTCTATGCCCACGGCTTCCTGTTCAACAGGGGCGAGAAGATGTCGAAATCGGTCGGCAACGTCGTCGATCCATTCAATCTTGCCGACCAGTATGGCGTCGACCAGCTGCGCTATTTTTTCCTGCGCGAAGTGCCGTTCGGCCAGGACGGCAACTACAATCACGAGGCGATCGTCGCGCGCATCAACGCCGATCTCGCCAACGACCTCGGCAACCTCGCACAGCGCTCGCTGTCGATGATCGCAAAGCAGCTCGGCGGCGTGCTGCCGGAGCCCGGCGAGTTCTCGGCCAATGACAAGGCGATCCTGGCGGAGGCCGATGCGATGATCGGCGCGGCGCGCAAGGCCATGGCGACGCAGCAGATCCACCAATGGCTCAATGCGGTCTGGTCGGTCGTGGCCGAGGCCAACCGCTATTTCGCGGGCGAGGCGCCGTGGGCGCTGGCGAAGACCGATCCGCAGCGCCAGCATACGGTGCTCTATGTCACCGCCGAGGTCATCCGTCAGGTCGCGATCCTGACCCAGCCGGTGATGCCGGCCGCGTCGGCAAAGCTGCTCGACAGCCTCGGCATTCCCGAGGACGAACGGAATTTTGCGCGACTCGGCGGCGACGTCCGGATTGCGGCTGGCACGCAGCTGCCGGCACCGCAGGCGGTGTTCCCGCGCTACATCGAGCCGACGGCGGCGTGATGCTGGTCGACAGCCATTGCCATCTGGATTTTCCGGATTTCGCCGAGGATCTGGATGGCATCGTCACGCGTGCCGCCGCCGCCGGCGTCGGCCGCATGGTGACGATCTCGACGCGGGTGCGCCGGCTTCCTGAGCTGCTCGCCATCGCCGAGCGGTTCGAGAACGTGTTCTGCTCGGTCGGCACCCATCCGCACAATGCGGACGAGGAGGACGGCATTCCGGCCGAGGAGCTGATCGCGCTGACCGATCACCCCAAGGTGGTCGCGCTCGGCGAGGCCGGACTCGACAACTTCTATGATCACGGCTCGAAGGACGCCCAGGAGCGCGGGTTTCGCGCGCATATCGCAGCCGCCCGCGAAACCGGCCTGCCGCTGGTGATCCACACCCGCGAAGCGGACGAGCAGTGCAGCCGCATCCTCGAGGAGGAGATGGCGCGCGGACCTTTCCAGGCCGTGCTGCATTGCTACACCGGCGGGCGTGAGCTGGCGATGAAGGCGATCGACCTCGGACTGCACATCTCGTTCACGGGCATCGTGACGTTCAAGAAGTCGGACGCACTTCGCGCGCTGGCCGCCGAGGTGCCGGCCGACCGCATCATGGTCGAGACCGACGCGCCGTATCTCGCGCCCGGCAAGTTCCGCGGCAAGCGCAACGAGCCGGCCTACGTCGTCGAGACCGCGAAGGTGCTGGCGGAGACCCGCGGCGTCTCGTTCGAGGAATTCTCGCGCCAGACCACCGAGACCTTCTTCAAGCTGTTCTCCAAGGTGCCGCGGCCAAAGGAGGCTGCATGACGCTGACGCTCACCATCCTCGGCTGCGGCTCCTCGGCCGGCGTGCCGCGCCCGGCGCTGGGGTGGGGCGCCTGCGATCCCAACAACCCGAAGAACCGCCGCAGGCGCTGCTCGCTTCTGGCTGAGCGCCGCGGAGCCCATGGCGTCACGCGGGTCGTGATCGACACGTCGCCGGATCTGCGCGAGCAGTTGATCGACACCAACGTCGATCACATCGACGCGGTATTCCTGACGCACGAGCATGCTGACCAGACCCATGGCATCGACGATCTGCGCTCGGTGGTGATGCATCAGCGCCGGCGCATTCCGGTCTACCTGAACCAGTCGACCGCGAAAGACATCATGCACCGGTTCTCCTATTGCTTCATCTCGCCACCGGGAAGCGACTATCCGCCGATCCTGACCCAGCACGCGATCGAGGCGGGCGAGACCCAGGCGGTGGAAGGCAAGGGCGGCGAGCTGAAGCTGACGGCGTTCCTGGTCCAGCACGGCAACATCCCCGCGCTCGGCTATCGCATCGGCGATGCCGCCTACACGCCGGACCTCAACGACATCCCCGAGGAGAGCTGGGGCGCGCTGGAGGATCTCGACCTCTGGATCGTCGACGGCCTGCGCCCTGCCTCGCATCCGAGCCATTTCTCGGTCAACGACGCTCTCGCCTGGATCGAGCGCTTCAAGCCGAAGCGCGCCGTCATCACCAACATGACCGCCGATCTCGACTACGAGGTGCTGCGCCAGAGCCTGCCCGACGGCGTCGTGCCGGCGTATGACGGAATGCGGCTGGAGCTGGGGTAGGACTCTTCAGCCACCGAGGCCGTCATTGCGAGGAGCCGAAGGCGACGAAGCAATCCAGAGTCGTCACGGGGCTCTGGATTGCTCCACTTCGCTCGCAATGACGCTTTTGGTTGGCCACGAGGTTTCAAGTTCGGCCAACACCAAAAACACGGAGACGCTGCCATGCTGTCGCTGTTCTTCGAAGTCGAGGTCAAGCTGGGCCGCCTCGACCAGTATCTGCAACTCGCCGCGGCGCTGCGGCCCGAGCTCGATGCGCTCGGCGGCTGCCTGTTCCTCGACCGCTTCCGGAGCCTGTCGCGCGACAATCTGATCCTGTCCTACCAGATCTGGCAGGACGAGGGCGCCATGACCGCCTGGCGCGTCCATGCCCATCATCACGACATCCAGACCCTCGGCCGCGACAAGGTGTTCTCGGACTATCGCCTGCGTATCGCCGAGTTGGTCCACGAGGTAAAGCCAGGGCAGGCGGCCTGGCAGCCGGAGCGGCGAGGCACCTACAATGATCCGAAGCGGCGTGCGCCGACGTATGTGCTGGCCGTCGAGACGGCGGCCCCGCAATTGAGCGGCGTGAAGGACCTGCCGGTCGCGAGCTTCTCCAGCGTCTACCGGGAAGGACGCTTCGCGCATCTCGTCGAATTGCCGGACGAGCCGACCGGCGTCGCACTGAGCACGCATCTGCTCGCCGAACCCGGCGCCGACAACATCCGCGTTGTCGAAGTCACCCGCGACTACGGCATGTACGACCGACGCGAGGCGCCGCAATACTATCCGGAGAAGAGCAGGGGCTCTTGATCATTTTCGTCATTGCGAGCGCAGTGCGTAGGGCGGATTAGCGGAGCGTAATCCGCCATTCTGGCGTCATGGACGGCGGGTTACGCGCCAAGGCGCTAACCCGCCCTACTCATGGGCTACTCATGGGCACCTATGCCGAGATCGCCTTCGCCGAGTTCACCTCGTTGCGCAGCAGGAATTTCTGGATCTTGCCCGTCGACGTCTTCGGGATCGGGCCGAACACGACCACCTTCGGCGTCTTGAATCCGGACATGTGGCTGCGGCAATAGGCGATGATCTCCGCTTCCGTCGCCTGCGCGCCGTCCTTCAGCTCGATGAAGGCGCAGGGCACCTCGCCCCATTTCGGATCGGGCTTGGCGACGACGGCGGCGAACAGCACGGCCGGGTGCTTGTAGAGGATGTCCTCGACCTCGACGGAGGAGATGTTCTCGCCGCCGGAGATGATGATGTCCTTGGAGCGGTCCTTGATGATGACGTAGCCGTGCTCGTCGAGCACGCCGAGGTCGCCGGTGTGGAACCAACCACCGGCAAAGGCTTCCTGCGTCGCCTTCTCGTTCTTGAGATAGCCCTTCATGACGATGTTGCCGCGGAACATCACCTCGCCGATGGTCTCGCCGTCGCGCGGCACCTCCTGCATCGTCTCCGGATCGAGCACGGTGACGGCTTCCTGCAGCGGATAGGGCACGCCCTGGCGCCGCTTCAGCCGCGCGCGCTCAGGCGCCGGCAGGTCGTCCCAGCCGGGCTGCTCGGCGCAGACCGAGGCGGGGCCGTAGACCTCGGTGAGGCCGTAGACATGCGTCAGCTTGATGCCGATGCTCTCGGCGCCTTCGAGCACCGCGACCGGCGGCGCGGCGCCCGCGATCAGCCCCACCACCGGCTTGTCGCGCTTGCCCTTGGGCGCGTCGGGCGCATTGATCAGGACGTTGTAGACGATCGGCGCGCCGCACATGTGGGTGACGCCGTGGGCCTTGATCAGCTCGAAGATCCGGGTCGGCTCGACCTTGCGCAGGCAGACATTGACGCCGGCCGCGGCGGCCATGGTCCAGGGGAAGCACCAGCCGTTGCAGTGGAACATCGGCAGCGTCCACAGATAGACCGGATGCTGGCCGAGCCCGCCGGCGAGAATGTTGCTGACGGCGTTGAGGTACGCGCCGCGGTGATGGGTGACGACGCCCTTGGGATTGCCGGTCGTGCCCGAGGTGTAGCTCATCGCGATCGCGTCCCATTCGTCCGCCGGACGGCGCGGCGCGAACAGCGGATCGCCCGAGGCGACGGCGGCTTCGTACTCGATCTCCCCGATGCGGCTGCCGCCGGCATAGGAGGCGTCGTCGACGTCGATCACGAACGGCTTTGCGCCGCTCATCAGCTTCAGCGCCTCGCTGATCACGCCGGAGAACTCCGGATCGACCAGGATGATCCTGGCCTGGCCGTGATCGAGCTGGAACGCGATCGACGGCGCGTCGAGGCGGATGTTGAGCGTGTTGAGCACGGCGCCGGCCATCGGCACGGCAAAATGCGCCTCGTTCATCGCCGGGATGTTCGGCAGCATCGCCGCCACCGTGTCGCCAACGCCGATGCCGCGGCCCGCGAGGTACGACGCGAAGCGCCGGCAGCGGTCATAGGTTTGGCGCCAGGTGAAGCTGCGGCCTTCATAGACCGTGCTGACGTGGTCGGGATAGACGGCCGCGCTGCGCGCCAGGAAGCTGAGCGGGGTCAGCGGCACGTAGTTGGCCGGCGTCTTGCCCAGACCGAGCTGATACTGGTTCGTGCTCATCACCACCCTCCCTCGTCATCTGAAGAGTTTACAGGAACCCGATCGAAATCCACGGAAAAATCGCAACGATGACGAGGCCGATGAGAAGCGCCAGCAGGTAGCCCCAAATCGGGCGGATGCCCTCCGCGGGATCGACCCGACCGATCGCGCAGGCGGCGTAATATCCGACCCCGAACGGCGGTGCGAACAGGCCAATTCCCATCGCCAGGATGATCACCATGGCATAATGCACCTCGTGCACGCCGACGGCACGCGCGATCGGAAACAGTAGCGGCCCGAACAGCACGATCGCCGGGATGCCCTCGAGCACGCTGCCCAGGATCGTGAAGGCGACGATCGAGACCGCGATGAACGTCGCCGGGCCGCCCGGCAGCCCGGTCATCGCCGCCGCCAGCGCGCGTGAGAAGCCGGACTGCGTCAGGCCCCAGGCCATGCCGGTCGCCGTCCCGATGATCAGCAGGATGGCGCCGGACAGCGCCGCCGTCTCGATCAGCATCGGCACCAGGCGGCGCCAGTCGAAATGGCGATAGACCAGCAGGCCCGCCAGCACGCCATAGACGATGCCGATGGTCGAGACCTCCGTCGCCGTCGCGACGCCCTCGACGACGGCAGCGCGGATCACGAAGGGCAGGGCCAGGGCAGGGAGCGAGACAATGAACGCCTTGCCGATCTCGGCTCCGGTGGCGCGGCGGACGCCGCTCATGTCCTCGCCCCGATAGCGCCACCACACCAGCGTGCACAGCGTGAACGCGAGCACGACGCCCGGCAGCAGGCCGCCGGTGAACAGCGCCGCGATCGACACGCCGGTGACCGAGCCGATCGTGATCAGCACCAGGCTCGGCGGGATGGTCTCGGTCTGCGCGCCGGTCGCGGCGAGCAGGGCGACGAGATCGCCCGGCTTGGCACCGCGCGCCTTCATCTCCGGAAACAGCACCGGCGCGACCGCGGCCATGTCGGCCGCCTTGGCGCCGGAGATGCCGGACACGAGATACATCGCGCCGACCAGCACGTAATGCAGCCCGCCGCGGACGTGACCGAGCAGGCTCGCCAGGAACGCGACCATCGCACGCGCCATGCCGGTCATTTCAATGAGCAGGCCGAGGAAGACGAACAGCGGCACCGACAGCAGGATGAGGTGGCTCATGCCCTCGTCCATGCGGCCGACCAGCACCATCAGCGGCGTGCGCGTCGTCAGCGCCAGATAGCCGAAGATCGCCAGCCCGAACGCGAACGCGATCGGGACGCCGGCGAAGACGCAGAAGCCGACCACCCCGACGAAGAAGATGATCAGGTTGAGATTGCCGAGCGGCTTCAACGCCGGCTGCGCCAGCCAGAACAGCGCGACCACGGCAACGACACACATGATCGCGCCTACGACCAACCTGTTCTGGCTGCTGCGCGCTAGCAGCAGGAAGGCAAACAGCACTGCCAAGCAGGTACCAACAGCCAGCGCCCCGAGCCAACTCGCCGGTTTGGGAAGCGGTAGCACCCACAGGTGAGGGAGCACATACCAGTAAAGCCCGATAATGACGGCAACCGATAGAATCGCGCCCAGGATTAGCCGGTGGTCGCCGCACCGCGCCAACCGCAGCACCGCAAACATCGCCATCAGGCCGATGCCAATCGGCAACGCCGCCGCCCGCCAGATATTTGCGATCTGCAGCGCCGGTGTGGTGATAAAGCTTTCCTCATAGGCGTATTCATAGGCCGGCCAAGCCACCATCAGCAGGAATGCCAGCGCCGCGACGGTCGCCGCGACGTCCAGGAAGGCCCTTAGTCGAGGGCCTGCCATGGCGACGGCCGCCGTCATCCGCATATGCTCGGCCCGGCGGAATGCGACGACAGCGCCGAGCATCGCTAGCCACAAGAACAGGATCGAGGCCAGTTCGTCCGACCAGATCAGCGGCCGGTGCAGGCCATAGCGCGCGACGACGCCAGCGAACAGGATGACAATCTCGGCCACGACCAATAGCGCAGCGGGAATCTCCACCAGGAGACCCAGCCCCGCGTCGAGCGTATCGAGAAACGACCGGCGGCGAGGGGACTCGATGATCACCTCGCCGATCGCGATTTCCGTGTACTCGGCATGCGCCATGACGTCACCCGAACGCGCGCAACTCAGACCCGCTTACGACAGCTTGCCGACGGCCTTTTCCAGGAGCGCCCAGGCCTCGTCGCCATATTTGCCCTTCCACTCGGCATAGAAGCCGGCGGTACGAAGCTTGTCGCGGAACGGCGCGACGTTGGGCTGATTGAAGGTCAGGCCCTTCGACGCGAGCTCTGCTTGCAGGCCGGCATTGAGCTTGGCGACGTCGTCACGCTCCTTCACGGCGGCCGCGTTGATGTGCTTGGCGACGATCGTGCGCATGTCGGCCGGCACGGCCTCCCAGGCGCGGCGGTTCGCCAGGAACCAGAAGCCGTCCCACATGTGGTTGGTCAGCGAGCAGTATTTCTGCACCTCGTAGAGCTTGGCGGTCGAGATGATCGCCAGCGGGTTTTCCTGGCCCTCGACCACCTTGGTCTGCAGCGCCGAATAGACCTCGCTGAAATTGATCGAGGCGGGCGCGGCCTCGAACGCCTTGAACATCGAGGTCCACAGCGGCGACACCGGCACGCGGATCTTGAAGCCCTTGAGGTCGTCGGGCCCATTGATCGGCTTGGTCGACGACGTCGTCTGACGGAAGCCGTTGTCCCAGATCTTGTCCATGACCACCAGGCCGGCCTTGTTGATCTGGCCGCGCACGTAGGCGCCGAGATCGCCGTCCATGGCCTTCCAGACCGTGTCGTAGTCCGGGAACGCGAAGCCGATGCCGTTGATCGACGCGGCCGGCACCAGGGTCGCCAGGATCAGGCCGGACAGCGTGAAGAACTCGACGCCGCCGGAGCGAATCTGACTCAGCATGTCCGTGTCGGAACCGAGCTGGTTGTTCGGGAATATCTGCAGGTCGAACTTGCCGGCGGTCTCGGCCTTGATCGCCGCCGCCATCTCCTTGGCGCGGACGTTGAGCGGATGGGAGTCGGGCAGGTTGTTGGCGTATTTGTAGGTGAACTCGGCGCTCTGCGCACGCGCCACATGCGGCGCTGCGACGGTGCCAATTCCACCCAGTACGGCTGTCGCCGCGGAGGCCTTCAACAGCGCGCGTCGTGACAGGCTCATTCTCGTTTCTCCCTGGAGAAGCTTCTTCTTGTTGCATCGCGCCGCCGCAAGCATCGCCAGACGAATCCAGCGACATCAGCGACGTCATCTGCGCTTATTGCAGCGATGGGCCGCAGCAGCAATATCGGCGTTCGCAGCAGGTCATGCGCAGCGCGAGTCTCGGCCACGGCGAACGCCCGTCAGCTCGGGCTGGCCGGGGGGTCTGAAGGGCCCGCGGCTGCCGCAAATTCGAGGATTTTGCGCCAAGTCATTGAACTCCCTATGCATATAAATATTCCATAATATACCTTATGCGAATTGACTATGGGCGACTGCCTGACCGTGGAAGCCGCACATCGGCCCGCCCAGCGCACGTCGGCGCCTGTGCGAAATCGCCCCCGCCTCGTCACCCCGCAGTCTTCGTTTGGTCAAAGCCCAGAGGTCAAAACCGCATCCTTCAGGATTGGGCACGGGCGTATCGTGAATGGGATCCGAAGACATGCCAGTTCAGTCGACGTCGAAGGAAGTTGATCCGGGTGATGTCGCGCTGCCGCCTGACGACGCTGTCTGCGAGGAGATCTATCAGCGGGTGCTGGCCGAGGTGCGCGCACGTATCGATCAGCGGATCGCCGACATCGAGGCCCAGGCCGCTGCTGATGCGGTCGAGGCTGTCGAACCCGCTGCAGGCAGCGAGCACGTGGAAACGCCTCCTCCGGCCCGGCGCCGGCCCGTATTGCGGGCCATGATCACGCTGATGGCGTCGGCCGGGCTCATCGGCGCTGCCATCACCCTGGCGCGGGACCATACCGAGACCATCACCTCCGTCACCGACCGGATCGAAGCGGCGGTTCAATCCATCCGGCGTGAGAACGCTCAGGCGGCGAATCCGCCGGTGGCACTGGAGACGGCGGCGAACGGATCGAGTGCGGCCGAGACGGCCCCTGCCTTACCATCACCGTCCGTTTCACCAACACCGGAGACGTCATCAGCATCGACGTCAACGCGCGCCAGCGATCCATCCTCCGCGATGGCGGAGGCTACGCCGGAGCATGACGTGCCGTCTGCTCCCGACCGGGACGTCGCGCCGCTGATCGACAAGATCGCGCATGACTTGGCCGAACTGCAGAGCGGGTTTCAGGAGTTCAAGTCCGGCCAGGAACAGGCCAACCGCGATCACGCCAGGGCGATCGAACAGCTGCAGGCCAGCCAGGACCAGCTCGCACGCGCGTTCCGCGCAGCGAAGACCGAGCCGACGACCGTCGGCGCCGCGGCGCGCCTCGCGCCCCGGCCGCCACAGGCGCGCCCGCCTCGTTTCCCGTAGCTCCGAACTCATGAGATCCGGGCAGGGAGCAGGGACGCCCCTGCTCCCTGCCCCCGTCCCTCACAGATAGTTCGCCGCGGCTTCGGCCTCGAACCGATCCGGCGGACCTTCCCAGACGATCTTGGCATGATCCAGCACGTAGACGCGGTCGGCGTGCGGGAGCGCGAAGGTGACGTTCTGTTCGCCGAGCAGCACCGTGATCTTGGTGGTCTCGCGCAGTCGATCGAGCGCCTTCGACAACGTCTCTAGGATCACCGGCGCAAGTCCGAGCGTCGGCTCGTCGAGGATCAGGAGCTTCGGCTTCATCATCAGTGCGCGCGCGATCGCCAGCATCTGCTGCTCGCCGCCGGACAGCGTGCGCGCCAGCTGCGGCTGCCGCGACTTGAGGATCGGAAACAGACCGAACAGCCATTCGAGCCGCTCAGCACGCTCGGCGTCGGACAGCGCATTGCCGCCGAGCTCGAGATTTTCGCGCACGCTCATGTCGCCGAACAATTCGCGCGTTTCCGGACACTGCACGATGCCTGAGCGGGCGATCTGCGCCGCCGTGCCGCCGGCAAGGCTGCGCCCTGCCCACTTCACGTCGCCCGAATACGGCACCAGGCCCGAGATCGCGTTGAACAGCGTCGTCTTGCCGGCGCCGTTGAGGCCGACGACCGAGACGAACTCGCCCTCATGGACGTGCAGCGAAACGTCCTGCAGCGCCTGCGCCTTGCCGTAGAGCACGCCGACCTTGTCGACCTGCAGCGCCGGCGTGACGTCCTTGAAGCTCGCCTCCGGCCGCGCGGTCGAGACCAGCGCGCCGCCGAGATAGACCCGGCGGACGGTCTCGTCCTGCATCACCTCGGTCGCCCTGCCCTCGGCGATCTTCTCGCCGAGATACATCGCCAGCACGCGGTCGACCAGCGCCGACACGCTCTTGACGTTGTGGTCGACCAGCAGCACCGCGTGGCCGTCGTCGCGGAATTCGCGGATGAGCTCGGAGAAGTCGGCGACCTCGGACGCCGTGAGGCCGGCGAAAGGCTCGTCGACCAGCACCAGCTTCGGGCTGCGCGCGACAGCCTTGGCGAGCTCGAGCCGGCGCAGGTCGGCAAATGCCAGCGTCGGCGGCCGCCGGTCGATGACGCTGCCGAGGCCGACGCGCTCGGCGATCGCGCGTGCGCGCGCATCGACGTCCTTGTCGGCGAACAGCCGCGTCAGCTTGTCCGGCAGCAGCGCGACCTTGATGTTCTCCAGCACGGTCTGGCGCGCCAGCGGCCGCGAATGCTGGAACACCAGCCCCACGCCCATGCGCGCGATGCGGTGCGACGGCAGGCCGGCGAGCTCGATGCCGTCGAGCCTGACCGAGCCCGCGGTCGGCCGCTCGACGCCCATGACGCTCTTCATCGCGGTCGACTTGCCCGAGCCGTTCGGCCCAATCAGGCCGAGGATCTCACCCCGGCGGATCGAGAAGCTCAAATTCTTGACGGCGACGAGGCCCCCGAAGCGCTTGGTGAGGCCGCTGACTTCCAGCATCGGAGCGCTGCTCATGCCTTGTTTCATGCTTTGGCCCCTCCCCTGATCATGCCGAGGAAGCCGTCGGGGAAGAACAGGATGACCACGAGCGCGATCACCGAGACGATCAGGGTGGCGAGCTCGCCGAGCGGCCGCAGCAGCTCGCCCATGCCGATCAGGAAGATCGCGCCGATCGCGGCGCCGATGACGGTGCGGCGGCCGCCGAGCACCGCGGCGATGATGATCTGCACGCCGACGCCGACATCGACAAAGGTCGAGACCGAGGCCGTGCCCATGTAGAACACCATCAGTGCGCCGGCGAGCCCGGAGAAGAACGCGCTGACGACGAAGGCGGCGAGCTTGTGCTTGGTGACATTGAAGCCGAGCGCGCCGGCCTGGATCTTGTCCTGCCCGCTCGCCTGCAGGATCAGCCCGATGGCGCTGCGCGACAAGCCGAACAGGATCGCACCGCTCACCAGCATGAAGCCGAGCGCGATCCAGTAGTTGGTTTTGGCGTCGATCGAGATCACGTCCGGCACGGCGAGGCCGATCTCGCCGCCGGTCAGCCCCGCGGCGACGACGATGAAGTTCTGCAGCATCAGCACGGCGACCAGCGTCGTCAGGCCAAAATACGGCCCGCTGACGCGCAGCGCCGGCAGCGCCAGCACGACGCCGCCGACGACCGCCGCCAGGGCGCCGGCGGCGATGCACAGCCAGATCGACAGGCCCGGCGAGAAGTGCGCATCGAGAATGCCGGCCGTATAGGCGCCGACGCCGATCAGGAAGGTCGGTCCGAAATTGACCTCGCCGGCGAAGCCGAACAGCAGGTCCCAGGACATCGCGAACACGGCCGTGTAGTACGCGACCGTCAGCAGCCCGAGGACGTAGCCCGAGACGTAGGCCGGCAGGACCAGAGCCACGATCACGGTCAGGAGCGCGATCCAGAACAGCCGCGACGTAACGAATGCAGGCATGCTCACCTCCGTCCGAACAGCCCTTGCGGGCGCAGATACATGACGACGACGAGCAGCAGCAGCGCCGGGATCGTCCGGTAGGCCGGCGAGATCAGATAGGCCGTTCCGGTCTCGAGATAGCCCACCACATAGGCCGCGATCAGGGAGCCCGACACGCTGCCGAGGCCGCCGAGCACCACGATCGAGAACGCGCTCGCCGTCAGCGGCCCGACGCTGTAGGAGCTGACCCCCAAGAACATGCCGAGCAGGATGCCGGCCACCCCCGCCAGCAGGCCGTAGATGGCCCAGACGGTGAGGTAGATCGACGATAGTTCGATGCCCAGCAAGGTGACGCCGCGCGGATTCATCGACGCCGCCATGACAGCCTTGCCGCGCCTGGTGCGGTTGACCAGGAACCACAACAGCCCGATGGCCACCCAGCAGATCACGGCGGTGAAGTATTCGTTGCGTGGTGTGCGCACGCCGAACACCGTGGTGACGCCCTCGACGATCGGCAGCACGGTCTTGGCATTGTTGGTGAAGAAATATGCGATCGCCTCCTGGATGATGATGCCCCACAGCAGCGTCGCGGTCAGGATGAAGATCTCCTTCTCCGATTCAGCAATCACCTTGGAGCGCTGGATCGGCCTGACGGCGATGAAGTAGGTGGCGAAGGCCAAAATGAAGCCGGCGAGGACTCCGATCAGCGCGCCGGTGTAGGGCCCGACACCGAATTCGCTGGCGGCAGCCCAGGCTGCAACCGCGGCGCCGACCATGATGGCGCCGTGGGAAAGGTTGAGCACGCCCGAGACACCGAAGATCAGTGTGAAGCCGGTCGCGCCGAGGGCATACAGCGCGCTGATGGCAAAGCCATCGATCAAGATCTGCCAGAAAAGCATTGAAAATCGACCTGCAACGTCAGACTGAGGCACCAAGAAAATGGGCCGCTCCTTGAAGGAGCGGCCCGCGATGCGTCAGTTGCTGGCCGCCTTGAGCTTGATGAAGGACGGCCAGGTGGCGGTGCCGGCGGCGAGCTCCTTGGGCCAGACGTTGACCTGCTTGCCGTTCTGCCATTGCAGCATCAGCCCGGTGATGTAGCCCTTTCCGGTCCGCAGCGCGTGCGGGTTCGGGTCGCCCTTCGGCTTGAAGGCGATGCGGCCGATCGTCCCGACATAGTCGGTCGCTTCCATCGCCTCGACCATCTTGTCGGGATCGGTGCCGCCGGCCCGATGGATCGCATCCGCGATCATGTAGACGTCGTCATAGGAGGTGTAGCCGGCATAGGACGGGAAGTTTCCGAACTTCTTCTGATAGGCCTCCACGAACGGCAGCGTCTTCGGCGTCACCGCGACGCCCGGTCCCGACACGGCATTGTACATGACGCCCTCGACGGCGCCGTTGGTGTCTTTCCAGAAGGTCGAGTTGGTCGCCTGCGAGGAAATGCCGAACATCGGGATCGGCACCTGCTGGCTCTTCCACTGCACGGTCGGCTGGGTGCCGACATGCGAGATGCCGGTGATCATGACGTCCGGCTTCAGGCCCTCGATCTTGTTGAAGATCGGCGTGAAGTCGGTGGTGTCAGGCGACATGCGGATATGGTCGACGACCTTGAGCCCGATCTCCGGCAGGCATTTCTCGTAGCCGGCGTCGAGCGGCGTCGTCCACGCCGCGTCCTCGCTCATGATCACCGCGGTCTTCATCTTGTAGGGCTCGACCAGCAGGTCCTTGGCCGCGTCGCAGACGAGGCCGGCCAACGAGGTCGAGGTCAGATAGCCGTGGAAGGTGTATTTGAGCTGGTCGTAGTTCTTGGCGATGTTCTGGGTGATGACGTCGGACGCGGCACCGGGCGTGATCATCAGCGTCTTGAGGCGCCCTGCCCACGGCTCCAGCGCCAGCACGACCTCGGAGATGTAGCTCGCGATGACCGCGTTGACCTTGTCCTCGCTGACGGCGCGCTGGAAGGCGCGCACCGATTCCGCCGAGGAGGAGTGATTGTCGTAGACGACGATCTCGATCTTGCGCCCGTCGATGCCGCCCTTGGCGTTGATCTCCTCGGCGGCCAATTGCGCTGCGGGTGCGATCGACGAGCCGGCGACGGCCTGTGCCTCGGAGATGACACCGATCCTGATCGGGTCTGCGGCCCAGGCGGCCGAGGAGACGAGCGCAGTTGCGCAGCTCGCAAGCAAGATGGACTTGAGCGAAATCATGAAACCTCCCGAATCCTTATGCCTCTGACGGGCAGGCTCGACTTTGGTCTCCCACATGCCAGTGAGCAAGGGAACATCCCGAGACGTGCTCTGCGCTCAGCGCATTGTGATAGCGCGCCGCGCTCATGGCTCACGGAATGTCTTACAGGACTGCATGGTTCCTGCGCGCGGACCAAATATATCCGCTGCATTGCAGCAGCGGATATTCCGAGTTGAAGAGGGCCACGTCCTTACGACGAGGCGATCCCTTACGACGAGGCGGTGCCCTTTGACCTACATGAAGCTTCTCGACTGAAGCGGCAACCTCAACTCAGCCAAACTGACGCACGTGCCCAAGCATCTCGTGCACGTCGTAGGTCATGACGGCGAGAAGCGCCGCGATCGCGAGATAAGTCCCGGCATATTCGAGCTTCGTCTGCAGCGTCGTGCCATAATAGGCGACGTTCTCGGGCGCGCCGGGATCGTAGCGCCAGGCCTTCATCAGTTGCGGGGCTGCGAGGATGGCGATGATGATCAGCATCGGGCTCGGCCGATAGAGCATCAAGGCCAGCAGCATGGGAACGCCAAGCAGCCAGATGCGCGGACTCAGCACGCTGGTGACGCGGCCGCCGTCCAGCGGCGAGATCGGCAGCAGGTTGAACAGGTTGAGGAACAGGCCGGAATAGGCGATCGCAAGCAGCAGATTGCTGTCGTCCGATCGCGCCCACAGATAGACCGCAAGCGCGGCCGCGGTCCCGACTAGCGGACCGGCGAGTGCCACATAGGCCTCCGTCTCGACGTCGACCGGCTGCTCCTTGAGCGCGATCCAGGCGCCGACGAACGGGATGAAGGCGGGAGCGCCGACGTCGAGGCCGCGCTGACGTGCGGCGACGTAGTGTCCCATCTCATGGGCAAACAGGAGCGCAATGAAGCCGGCGGCATAGCGCCAGCCCCAGATGCCGGCATAGACGACCAGCGACAGCAGCATCGTGCCGCCGCTCATGGCGAGCTTCCCCCATTTCAGGCCGGAGAACAGGATCAGCAGGAGAGCCTTCACGTCGGCCCGCCCGCGTTGTCGCCGCGCGGCTTGCGGCGCAGGAAGTTCATGACAGCGGCCCCGGCGCCGACGACGGCGAAGATGATGATCTTGGCGAACTTCAGGACGAACGCACCGGCCAGCGCCAGCAGCCCGAGCTTCTTCGCGGCAACGCCGCCGACCAGCGCCAGCAATCCATATTCGGCGATCCGATCCGTGCTGGCACTGAAATCCTCATAACGCTTGCCGGCATTGTAGGAGAGATCGGACAGCAGCTCGTGCGCCACCGCCTTGTCGCCCGCGATCCGCTCCGAGCCGGACAGGAGGTTCAGGCTGAAATAGCCGTCACGCCCGAGTGCGTAGGTGTTGTAGTTGACGTTCTTCGGCGCATCGTCGGGCTGGCCCTTCTCCTTGGCGAGCAGCGACCAGACGAGACGATGCGTCGTGGCGTCGTAGGCCGGCGGCTCGACCCAGCCGACCACGGCCATTTCCGGAAATCCGCGCGCCGCACGGTCCTTGTTCGCCTCGTCGGCGCCGGCGCGAAGGTTGCTCAGCAGATCGTCCGCGTTCCAGCTCTTGGCGTCGTCGTCTTTGATGTAGCCTTCCTTGATGTGCTTGATGACCACCATCCAGTCGTCGTTCTGGCGTCTGCCGACGACCAGCCCGACGAAGGTCGCGTCGTTGACGACGTTGCCGAGCGCGCGAAGGACCCGCAGGCCTTCGTTCTTCGGGACGTAGAAGTAGTCGGCCGGCAGCTTCAGCGTGCCCTGGTCGATCAGCACGATGTCGCTTGGTCCGTCGGTGCCCGCTTGGCTCGCCGCCTGCCAGGCCGCCATCAGTTCAGCCTTGCGCGTGGCCTCATCCAGAGGCACGGCCTGCGCGTGAGCGGACAGGACGACGAACGCTGCGCACAACATTGCGCGCGCAATGACAATCAAGCTTTGCACCGGCCCCAATCCCCCCAAGAACATCGGTCGGATAGTACCTCGAAGGCTCGGCAGCGCGCAACAAGAGGGCGATTCAGGCCTCTCGAAGCGATCGACTGGCGCTGCAGCGAGGGAGAGATGGTCCGAAAAGGCCCCCTCCTCGTCACGACGCTGTCTTGCTTTCGGCCAAAGCGGCGGGTCGAGTCACGTTTGAAAATTCAAAGAGAACATCGGCGTCGGCGGCGGGCCAAGGGTTTGGGGATCAGCAATGCAGTCCACACAGAACGTGCAACAGATTGATCAGAGCGAGATCGGCCTCGCCCCTGGGAAGCCCGAGAAGACAAGCTATGATCAACTGTACCGGCGGGTCCTGCGTGAGGTGCTGACCCGGATCGATACGCGGCTCGCGGCGATCGAGAGGCCCGGCGTGGCGGCGGATGCCGCGGCGGCAGCGAGCACGAGCGGGGCGGCAGACGCCGGGGCCAGCCGCTGGGCGCGGATGAAGGCACCGCTCGGCAGGCTGCGCGGGCGCAACGCCGTGGGTCTCGCTCTGCTGGTCGTGCTGGTCGGTGGCTCGGTCGCCTGGTCGCAGCGCGACGCCGGCACCTCGCTGATGGACCGTTGGATGCCGGGCGCCAGCGAAGCTCCGCAGGACGAGGCGTCAGCCCAGCAGGGTAGCGAGGATGCCATGATGTCGAATGCCTCGCTGAGGGGAGCGGAAGACACCACCGGCCCCCGCGAGCCCGCGACGTTGATGCAGAGGATGGCGCGTGACATCGCCGATCTGCAGCAGGGCATCGAACAGATCAAGTCGACGCAGGATCAGGCCAGCCGCGATCACACCCGCGCCATCGAGCAGCTGCAAGCCGGCCAGGATCAGCTGATGCGTCTGGTGTCACGAATGTCCAACCAGTCGGTGCAGGCACGCGGCACGGTGCCCCCAGGCCCGCCCCAGCAGATCATCGTGACGCCGCAGCAGCGGACCACCACGGGAATGGCCCGGCCGCAGCCGGCGCAGCCGCAGGGCTCGACGTTCGGGACACTCTTTACCCGCAACACCTCGGGCATTCAGCCGCCGATGCCGCGTTGATGGTGTGATCGGCCGTGCTCACCGGTGGCGGTCTTGGCCGCCGCCGATCCGCGCGCTTGCCGATCGGCCCCTTATCGGCCCGTTACGAGCAGGTGTGAACGCGCCCGTCGTAGCCGCGGTAGATGCCCTTCTCCGCGTCATAGGTGCGGAAGCTCTTGCAGTTCACACCCCGCCTCTTCGCCTCCCGCTTCATTTCGCTCTTCTGTTCGCTCTTGGGCTTGCGGACGCGTTGCTCGCGCTTGGCGGGCTTGGCGTCGTCCTCGGCATGTTGGGCATGCGCGTGGCCGTGCCGTCCGGGCTTGGCCGACGGGGACGCGGTGTCCTGCTTCGCAGCCGCCTTCCCCGGCGTGGCCGCGGAAGAAACTGCGGCCGGCGGCGCGGATGTCTTGGGCTCGGCCGGCGCAACCGCGGGCTTCACCTCGGCGGCGGCAGCCGGCTTTTCGGCGGGCGCCGCGGCTGCGGGCTTGCTCTCCGCAGCCTTCTCTTCGGCTTTCTCCGGTGCGGGCGCGTCCTTGGCGACGGCGGCGGGCTGAACGGCCGGAGCGGGCTCTGCCGGTTTCGACTCGGTCACGGCCGGCTTCTGGCCGACGTCGGTGCCGGAGTTCGGTTCGACCTTGGTCTCGGATTTGGCCTCGGCCGGCTTGCTCTCGGCCGCAGCATCCGTCGCGGTTTTTTCGGTTGATACTTTGTCCGCCGGCTGCTGGCTCGCGCTGTCTGTGGCCTGAACGGGTTTGGTGTCCGCAGCGGCTGGCTCGCCGGGCTTCTCGGCCGTCTTCTTAGGCTCGGCCGCAAGCTTGCCGGCGGCATCCGAGGGCTGCTCGGCGGGCCTGGTTTGAGCAACCGCGGGTTTCGGCTCGGACTCTACGGGCTTTTCGGCCGTCGGCGCGGCAGACTGCTCCGTGGCGGGCTTGGCCGCATCGTTCGCGGCTCCCTGGGCCCAGGCGCTGGAGCCAGCGATCACTCCGAGGACGCAGAACAGAACGCCCGCGCGGACGGCTGGCGGACAAACAACGGAAACTTGCATGCTGGAAAACTCGCTTGAGGGGCCGGCAGATTGCCGGTTTACGTCATCTGCAGCCAGCTTTCGCCACGAAAACGGCATGCGCGCAAAAGAGTCGCACGAGGTGTGCTTTCCGCATCATGGATTTGCAATCGCGACGTGAAGGCCGGCGCGCCGACACTCAATGCGTCGGATGCCGACGGCACATCGGCCGCCTGAATGGCGCGGACTGCGCCCGGCGGGACCCCGGGTGGCGTCGCGGCGCTTCACGCGCTCACGGCGTTGCGGCTGATCACGTGATGGTAGTACGACGCGCTGAGCTTGGGCGTGCGCACCTGGGTGTCGAAGTCGACGTGATAGATGCCGAAGCGCTGCTTGTAGCCGAACACCCACTCGAAATTGTCCAGCAGGCTCCACAGGAAGTAGCCCTTCACGGGCACGCCCTCGGACGTTGCGCGCTGCAGCTGGGCGAGATAGTTGCGCAGATACATCACGCGGTCGAGGTCGTGGACCTTGCCATCGGCGGTCAGCTTGTCGTCCGAGGAGGTGCCGTTCTCGGTGATGTAGATGGTCTGGAGATTCCAGATCTTGGCGGCGAGCTTCGGCACCCAATAGGCCGTCTCCGGACCGACCAGCAGCCAGGGTGAGCTCATGTGCGGGAACGAGGACGGCATCGGCAGCACGTCGAATCCGGTCGCGCGGTCCGACGCGACGACATACGCTTGCGGCGCGTAGATGTTGAGGCCGACGAAATCGACCGGCGCCGAAATGATCTTCAGTTCGTCGGCGGTGAATTTCGGCGCATCCTTGCCGGACCACGCCAGGAAACCCTCCGTGTAGCGCCCCTCGAGGATGACGTTGAGGAAGCCGGCATTCAATTCGCGCGTCGCGATCTCGGCGGCGCGGATGTTCTCCGGCGTGTCGATCGCCGGCAGGCAGGCCGTGATGTTCTCGGCCATGCCGACGCGCATGCCGGCGCGCCCGCCGGATCGGATGGCCTGGACGGCGAGACCGTGCGCCAGCGCCACGTGATGGCGCGCCTGGTTGACCTGCTGCTGCGGCAGCTTCAGCCCGGGCGCGTCGACGCCGAGGCCATAGCCGAACGGAACGAAGCGGCCGCATTCGTTGATGGTGAAGATGGTCTTCACACGGTCGCCGAGATGCTCGGCGACGTAGCCCGCATAGTGCGCAAAGGCCCTGGCCGTGTCGACCGAGAGCCAGCCGCCGACGCGGTCCTGCAGCGCCTGCGGCAGATCCCAATGATACAGCGTTGCGTACGGCGTGATGCCGTTGGCCAGGAGCTCGTCGACGAGGCGGTTGTAGAAGTCGAGGCCCTTCGGATTGGGAGTCAGCCCCCCGTCGGGAAACAGCCGGGGCCAGGCGATCGAGAACCGATAGGCCCGGCAGCCGAGCTCCTTGATCAGCCGCACGTCGTCCTTGTAGCGGTTGTAGTGATCGCAGGCGACGTCGCCGGTGCTGCCGTCCTCGATGTTGCCCTGCAAATGCGTGAACACGTCCCAGATCGACGGCCCACGGCCATCGGCCGTGGCCCCGCCCTCGATCTGGTACGACGACGTCGCCGTCCCCCACACGAAATCGGCGGGAAACCGCCGCCCGGCATCCTCCTTCACCGCGCCCTCCTCCGCTTGCGCCGGGCCATTGGCCGCCCCGAGGGCGGCCAGCCCGGCCAGCTTTGCAAGATCACGGCGGGAGACGTCGTTCGGCATTGATGAACCTCAAACCTCTGTTGCTATCGTGCCCGATCGGGACGGCGAAAGCATCACGAACCATATCTGCGCTCCGATTTGAACAGCCCGAGGTGGCGGCAAGGGAGCGGCCTCGATCACATCTGCGTCCGGAATCGGCGCGTCAATGACCGACGGCGCCGCGCCCGGCATTGTGACCGCCGCACGGCTGCGGCAGCGTTGAAACGCGACTGCTCGCACCGTCGGTTTGTAACGTCCTCGGCTCGACAGCGGTGCCCGATTACGCCTATGGTTGTACCATGACGGATCACGGCCACCATCACGACCATCCGCACGATCACTCGGACCTGTCCGAGACCGATCTGCGGGTCCGCGCGCTCGAAAGCATCCTGACCGAGAAGGGATATATCGATCCCGCTGCGCTCGACGTGCTCATCGAGACCTATGAGAGCAAGGTCGGTCCCCGCAACGGCGCCCAGGTCGTGGCGCGGGCCTGGACCGATCCGGCCTATCGGGCACGCCTTCTTGCCGACGCCACGCCGGCGATCGGTGAGCTCGGCTATGCCGGCCGCCAGGGCGAGCACATCGTGGCGGTCGAGAACACGCCGGATCTGCACAACATGGTCGTGTGCACGCTGTGCTCCTGCTATCCGTGGCCCGTGCTCGGCCTGCCGCCGGTCTGGTACAAGTCGGCGCCCTATCGCGCCAAGGCGGTGAAGGATCCGCGCGGCGTCCTGAAGGATTTCGGCTTCGACTTGCCGCCGACGACGAAGATCCGGGTGTGGGATTCGACGGCCGAGGTCCGCTATTTCGTGCTGCCGATGCGTCCCGCGGGGACCGACGGCTGGAGCGCGGAGCGGCTCGCCGAGCTCGTCACGCGCGACAGCATGATCGGCACCGGGCTGCCGAAGCAGCCGCACGAGGTCGGCCGCTGATGGATGGTGCGCATGACATGGGCGGCGTCGCCGGCTTCGGCCCGGTCCGCCCCGAGCCGAACGAGCCGGTGTTTCACGCCGAATGGGAGCGCCGCGCGTTCGCCATGACGCTGGCGATGGCGACCCCCGGCGGCTGGAACATCGACATGTCGCGGTTCGCGCGCGAGAACCGTCCCCCAGACGACTACCTCGGCATGAGCTACTACCAGATCTGGCTCGCGGGCCTCGAACGGCTGATGCAGGAGCGGCATCTGGTCGACGCCGATGAGATCGCCGCCGGCAAGGTGCTGCATCCGGCCAAGCCCGTCGCCAAGATCCTCACTGCAGATGCCGTCGCGCCGACACTGCGTCGCGGTGGCCCGACCGAACGCGTGGCGACGCAGCCGGCGCTGTTCGCCGTCGGCGACAGTGTACGGGCCAAGGACATCCATCCGTCGACGCACACACGGCTGCCGCGCTACGTGCGGGGCCATCTCGGCCGCGTCGCGGCGGTCAGAGGCATGCACGTGTTTCCGGACAGCAACGCCCATGGCGGCGGCGAAGATCCGCAATGGCTCTACACGGTGGCGTTCAGCGGCGCCGAGCTGTGGGCCGATGCGCCCGATCCGCTGCTGGAGGTTACGGTCGACGCTTTCGAGCCCTATCTGGAGCCAGCCCGATGAAACCGGACCGTGAGGCGGCGGTCGCGGCGACGCGCGCCCTGCCCGGCATTCCTGTCGATGACAGCGGGCCCGTATTTCGCGAGCCGTGGGAAGCGCACGCCTTCGCGATGGCCGTCACGCTGCACGCCCGCGGGCTGTTCACCTGGCCCGAATGGGCCGCCGCGCTCGCCCAGGAGATTTCACGCGCGCAAGCGGCCGGCGACGCCGATTGCGGCGATACGTATTATCGACACTGGCTGGCGACGCTCGAACGTCTGGTCGCCGAGAAGGGCGTCACCTCCGCCGATGCGCTCGCGCGCTACCGCGACGCCTGGGATCACGCGGCCGATCGCACCCCACATGGCAAGCCCATCGAGCTCCGGCCCGAGGATTTTGCCGGCTGAGCGTTTCGCAAGGGTCGCGAGGATGCTTAATGCCCGGTGAGCGGGCGATCCTGCTTTTGATGGTGCGGTCTTAACGGCCGGCTATTCATGCCGCGAACAGCCGTATTCGTTCGAAATTGAACATTCATCAGTGCGTCCGTAGCGTCCCGCATCTTCTTTGCCGAAGTTGAGGGGACGTTGAAAATGCCCGCGCCAGAGTTCGCCACCATCGTCGACACGCTCGCCGGCGTGCGTCAGGACTATCACGAGAAGCTCAAATCGATTCCGCAGTACGAGGCCTTCCTGCTGATCGAGAGCTCGACCGAGAAGGCCGCCGGAGCCCTGCACGGCACCGAAGCGTCGGGCTCCTCCATCGCCACCGACGTGATCGACTCGCTGCAATATGCGCGCAACCGGTTCGAGCAGCACATGGCCTCGATCCCGGAATATCGCGTGCTGGTGGCGATCGACCGCGTGATCAAGGAGATCTCGCAGCATCTCGGCCTCGCGCCGCATGATGATGCGCCGGCCACAGAGAGCCTTGCCGCGGCCGCCGAACAGCCTGCCGAAGCCGCCGAGGCGGTGGCCAGCGCTGCGAGCGCCGACACGGATGCTCCCGCCGAAGAGGCCGTCGACCCGGCGCCGGAGCAGGCAGAAATGGCCGAGGACGAACCGGCCGCAGCGGAGCCGGTCGAGGCCGAGGCCCCGACCCTGCGTATCGTCGACAAGCCGGTGAAGTCGCCGTCGATCGTGCCCGCCGATCACGACGGTGCCGCCCACGACGACGACATCGTGGTGCTGAACGCGCCTGCCTGGGAGAAGAGCGGCAAGGACGCCAATCACGACATCACCGCGCGCCTCGTCGCGCAGGCGGCCTCCGCCGCAGCCAGTGAGGCCGATGACGGCCACGACCTCGCCGATGCGGATCTCGTCATCGTCAGCCAGCGTGAGCCGTCGGACAACGAAGCCGCCTGAGCGCTCGCCTGTCGCGCAACTCTCCGCGGGGCCCGAAGGCCCCGCTTCCGATTCAGGATGGCCCGCCCGCCGCGATGTATTCGCGCCATCCTTTGGCGCGCAGCTCGCAGGCGGGACACTGTCCGCAGCCGTGCCCCCAATCGTGCCGCGCGCCGCGCTCGCCGAGATAACAGGTGTGCGACCGGTCGCGGATCAGGTCCACGAGCCCGGTGCCGCCGAGATCATGCGCCAACTGCCAGGTCGCGGCCTTCGACAGCCACATCAGCGGCGTGTGCAGCTCGAACGCGCGCGCCATGCCCAGGCTCAGCGCGCTCTGCAGCGCCTTGATGGTCTCGTCGCGGCAGTCCGGATAGCCCGAATAGTCCGTCTCGCACATGCCGCCGACGATGTGGCGGATGCCGCGGCGATAGGCGAGCGCCGCCGCAAAGGTCAGGAACACCAGATTGCGGCCCGGCACGAAGGTGTTGGGCAGGCCGTCAGCGCCCATCTCGATCGCGACGTCGCGCGTCAGCGCCGTCTCGGAGATCGCAGCCAGCGTTGGAATGTCCAGCGTGTGGCTGTCGCCGAGCTTTGCCGCCCAGTCGGGACGCAGGCGCGCGATGCCCTCGACCAGCCAGTCGCGGCAGGCGAGCTCGATCGCATGGCGCTGGCCGTAGGCGAATCCGATCGTCTCGACGCGCGCGAAGCGGTCGAGCGCCCAGGCCAGGCACGTCGTGGAATCCTGCCCGCCCGAGAACAGCACCAGGGCTGTCATGTCCTGCTCACTCATGGCCCCCCGCTTAGCATCATCGACGGGTCGGGCCAACCCGCGGAGCGATCCCGCGTAATCGCCCTTTTTGCTGGGAGCCGCGCGCGGCTTGGGGCATACAGGACACGATCGAACGATGCTGTCAGGACCTGCCCATGATCCCCTCCCGCGACATCTCACGCCTGATCGAGATCATGGCGGCGCTGCGCACGCCGGTCACCGGCTGCCCGTGGGATATCGAGCAGACGTTCCGGACCATCGCGCCCTACACCATCGAGGAAGCCTATGAGGTGGCCGACGCGATCACGCGCGACGATCTCGACGATCTGCGCGAGGAGCTCGGCGATCTCCTGCTGCAGGTGGTCTATCACGCCCGCATCGCCGAAGAACAAGGCGCGTTTGCATTCGGCGACGTCGTCGAGGGCATCACGAAGAAGATGATCCGCCGCCATCCGCATGTGTTCCCGGACAAGGACGGCAACGTCACTCAGCCGACCAAAGGCACATGGGACCGCATCAAGGCCGAGGAGAAGGCCGAGCGCGCCGCGCGACGGCCGCCCGAGGCGGAGACGGGCAAGTCCTCGCTGCTGTCAGGCGTCAAGGCCGGACAGCCTGCGCTGGTGCGCGCGATGGAGCTGCAGCGCAAGGCGGCGACCGTCGGTTTCGACTGGAACGATCCGCGCGCGGTGTTGCAGAAGATCCGCGAGGAAGCCGACGAGATCGAGGCCGCGCTCGACAACAAGGATGCGACCGAGCTGACCGAGGAGACCGGCGATCTCCTGTTCGCGCTGGTCAATCTTGCCCGCCATGCCGAGGTGGATCCGGAGACCGCGTTGCGGGGCACGAACGTCAAGTTCGAGCGCCGTTTCGCGCACATCGAACAGGCGCTGACGGCCAAGGGCCGTACACTCGAAGAAGCGTCGCTCGACGAGATGGACGAATTGTGGAATGAGGCGAAGCGACTGGAGAAGGAGCGCCCCCCGTCTCCGAAGCCGTGATCAGCCGCCCTTGCGCGACAGCACGGCCTTTGCGATCTCGACGAAGCGCTGCGCGGCCGGCGACAATCCAAAGTCGGCTCGGCTCAGCAGCGAGACATGCCGATGGATCGTCGGCTGCGACAGCGGGATCGCGGCAAGCGTCGGAAATTGAGCCTTCGGCAGCATGTGCGCGGGCAGGATGCTGATGCCGGCGCCCTCCGCCGTGAGCGCCAGCGCGGTCGTGATCAGCGACACCTCCCACGCCGGCTTCAGCGCCCGCCCCGTCTGCGCCAGCGCTTCGTCGATCTGACGGCGGATGCGCGTGCCGTGACGCATCGTGATCAGATCGGAGCTCATGATGCCGTCCCAGGTCAGACGGCGGTGCTTCTCGAACCGGCCGTCCTTGATGCCGATGGCCGAGAGCGGACTTTGCATCAGGGTGTCAATCCGGACCTCCGGCACGCCCTCGTCCTCGACGCTGCCGAGACCGAACTCCGCATGCCCGGCCATCACGATCGCGAGCAGCTCGTCAGGCGCGACATCGCGCAGATCGATCCTCACCTCGGGATGGCGCGATCGAAACGTCGCAAACACGCGTGGCAGCAGCGCCGACGCGACGCCCGCTGAGACCGCGATGGAAATTCGGCCGGCCTTGATCTCGGCAAGGTCGCGCATCCGCTGCGACAGCCCCTGCGTCCCCGCCAGGATGCGTTCCGCGGCGGTGATCGCCTCACGGCAGGCCGCCGTCGGGTGCAGCGCCCGCGTCGTGCGATCGAACAGCTTGAGCTGAAAGTTCTCCTCGATCTGCCGGATCAGCAGGCTGATCGCCGACTGCGTGACGCGCAGCTCGGCGGCCGCCCTGGTGATGCTGCCGAGCCGATACACCAGGACCAGGGCCTCCAATTGCCGCAAGGTCGGGGGCATTAGCTTTCCTCATGAATGAATGAGAATTTTGTGGCTAATCGAAAGAGTTTGATCATGCAACATATTTGCAAACAGCCGGCGGCTGCTGCGAAGCGCGCCAGGCAACAACAAGCACATGGGGAGGGACATTTGACGCAAGCGATCAATCTCACGCGCTACGTCGACGAGCGGCCGCTGTCGGGCTTCCAGATCAGGGTGATCTGCCTGTGCGCGCTGGTCGTCGGGCTCGACGGCTTCGATGCCCAGGCGCTCGGCTTCGTCGCCCCTGCCCTCAGCAAGGACCTGCATCTGGCGCCGGGCGCGTTGGGGCCCGTGTTCGGTGCGTCCCTGTTCGGCGTGATGATCGGCTCGCTGGTGTTCGGCGCGCTGGCCGACTATCTCGGGCGCAAATGGCTCGTCGTCGCCGGGGTTCTCGTGTTCGCGCTTGGATCGCTGGCGACCACCCAGGCCACCAGCGTATCCGACCTCGTCATCATTCGGTTCCTCACCGGCCTCGGGCTCGGCGGCGTCCTGCCCAACACGATCGCTCTGACCGGCGAATATTCGCCGCAGCGTCGCAGGACCCTGTTGATCATGCTGATGTTCATGACGGTGTCGCTCGGATCGGCGATCGGCGGAGCGGTCGCGGCGAAGCTCATCACCGCCTATGGCTGGCAGATCATCTTTCTCATCGGCGGCATTCTGCCGCTCATCCTCTGTCCGGTCCTCATTATCTGGCTGCCGGAATCGCTCTCGCTGCTGGCTCTCGACGACAACAAGAATGATCGCGTGCGCGCGCTGCTGAGGCGGATCGATCCGTCGGACCGCCTCCCCGCCGACGCGCGCTTTACGATCATCGAGGAGAGCGGCAAGGGCTTCCTGCTGCCGCAGTTGTTCACCAAGCGGCGCCTGCTCCCGACCCTGCTGCTGTGGGTGATGTTCTTCATGAACATGATGGACATCTATTTCCTCAACAGCTGGCTGCCGACGCTCACACATGGTGTCGGGCTTGACGTCCAGGCGGCGATCGCCGTCGGCATCGCCTTCCAGCTCGGCGGCATGCTTGGCACCGTCGGGCTCGGCCTGCTGATCGAAAAGTTCGGCTTCGATCGCGTCCTGTTCGCGACCTACGTTGCCGGCTTCCTCTCGATCATCACCATCGGTATCGCGGGAGCCTCGTTGCCGGTTCTCGTGCCGGCCGTCTTCATTGCCGGCGTCGCGGTGATCGGCGGACAGATCGGCTGCAACGCCTACGCGGCGCGCATCTATCCGACCTACATCCGCGGCACCGGCATCGGCTGGGCACTGGGCATCGGCCGCTTCGGCTCGATCCTCGGCGTCACGATCGGCGGGTTGATGCTCGCGGCGAAATGGGACGTCTCCTCGCTGTTTCAGGCCAGCGCGGTGCCGCAACTGTTCTCGGCACTGGTGATCTTGGGCCTTGCCGTCCTCGGCATGCGCGGCAGTCTTCCGACCGCCGACGGCACGCAGCGGGATGCGCTTTCGACAGCCGAGCGTGCCTAGGTTCAGAGCAGAAGAGAACTGACATGAAGACGATTCAAACCCAGGTGCTCATCGTGGGCGCCGGTCCGGTCGGACTGACCGCCGCCATGGATCTCGCCTCGCGCGGCATCGAGGTCGTGGTCGCGGAGATCAGGCGCGCCGGAGAGCCGCCCAACGTGAAGTGCAACCACGTCTCCGCGCGCTCGATGGAGGTGTTCCGCCGCCTTGGCATCGTCCAGCAAGTGCGCGAAGGCGGCCTGCCGGCCGACTTTCCCAACGACTGCGCCTATCGCACCGCGGTCGTCGGTCGCGAGCTGACGCGCATCCCGATTCCGTCCCGCAAGGACCGCTATACGGCGACCGGTGGACCCGACACCGATTGGCCGACGCCCGAGCCGCCCCATCGCATCAACCAGATCTATCTCGAGCCCATCCTGTTCGCTTGCGCCGAGGCGCAACGCGGCATCACGATTCTCAACCGCGTCGAGGTCGATCGGTTCGACCAGGATGAAAACGGCGTGATCGCGCGGGCACGCGATCTCGACGCCGGCCGGGACATCACCATTTCGGCCGATTATCTGATTGGCTGCGACGGTGGCCGCTCCGCGGTGCGCAAGCTGATCGGTGCGCGGCTCAGCGGCACCGATGTCGTGCAGCGGGTGCAGTCGACCTACATCCATGCCCCTGCGCTGAAGGACCTGATCACCCAGAAGCCGGCCTGGATGACGATGTCGCTCAACCCGCGGCGCTGCGGCACCACCGTCTCCATCGACGGCCGCGACAACTGGCTGATCCACAACCACCTCGCGGCCGAGGAAGTCGAATTCGACAGTGTCGATCGCGATTGGGCGTTGCGCACCATTCTCGGTGTCGACGACCGCTTCGAGTACGAGGTCATCAGCAAGGAGGACTGGATCGGACGCCGCCTGGTGGCGGATCGCTTTCGCGATCGCCGTGCCTTCATCTGTGGCGATGCGGCGCATCTGTGGATTCCCTATGCAGGCTACGGCATGAATGCCGGGATCGCCGATGCGGTCGACCTGTGCTGGATGCTCGCCGGCGTGCTGCACGGCTGGGCTGCCCCTGCCCTGCTGGACGCCTATGAGGCGGAGCGGCAGCCGATCACCGAGCAGGTGTCGCACTTCGCGATGAACCATGCGCTCGCCGTGATGAGCCAACGACGCAGCGTGCCTGCCGAAGTCGAAATGGACGGCCCCGTGGGCGATGAGGCGCGCCGCAAGGTGGGACAGGCCGCCTACGACCTCAACGTGCAGCAATATTGCTGCGCCGGCCTGAACTTCGGCTACTACTACGACCGGTCACCGGCCATTTCGTACGATGGCGAGACGCCGCCGCCCTACGGCATGGGCCATTTCACCGCGTCGACCGTGCCGGGCGCACGCGCCCCGCACGTGTGGCTCGCCGATGGCCGCTCGCTGCTCGACGCGCTCGGCCCGGCCTATACGCTGGTCCGGTTCGATCCAACCATCAATGCCGAGGCGCTGGTCGAGGCCGCAGCCCGCCAGGGCGTTCCCTTGACGCTCGTCGACGTCGACCGGGCCAAGGCCGGCTACGACTTCGCTGACAGCCTGCTCGTGGTGCGACCGGATTCGCACATCGCCTGGCGCGGCGCTGCCGCACCTCAGGAGCCCGACGACCTGTTGGACCGCCTGCGCGGCCTCCCAACCCGGCCTGAGGCCGTGCGCCGTGACAATGTCGTCGTCGCCTGATCCTCGCCAGCGCGCCATGACACGCCACACCACCGCGCACTACTTCCTCGAGGCGCTCGTCGAGATCGGCATCGACTACATCTTTGCCAATCTCGGCACCGATCATGTCTCGCTGATCGAGGAACTTGCACGCTGGGACAGCGAAGGTCGACGGCACCCCGAGGTGATCCTGTGCCCCCACGAGGTGGTCGCGGTGCACATGGCGATGGGCCATGCGAGCGCGACCGGCCGCGGCCAGGCCGTGTTCGTCCACGTCGATGCCGGCACGGCGAACGCGTGCATGGCCATTCAGAACGCCTTTCGCTACCGGCTGCCGGTGCTGCTGTTCGCTGGGCGGGCTCCGTTCGCGCTGCATGGCGAGCTGCCGGGAGGACGTGACACCTACGTCCACTTCGTGCAGGAGAGCTTCGATCAGGGCAGCGTCGTGCGGCCCTATGTCAAATGGGAATACACGCTGCCGTCGGGCGTCGTCGTCAAGGAGGCGGTGGCCCGCGCTGCCGCGTTCATGCACAGCGATCCGCCCGGCCCGGTCTACATGATGCTGCCGCGAGAAACCCTTGCCGAGACCTGGGACGAACAGGCGATGCCGGCCTACCCGGCCGCGCGCTATGGCAGCGTCAAAGCGGGAGGCATCGAGCCGGAACGCGCGCAGGCGATCGCGGACGCGCTGATGAAGGCGGATAATCCGATCGCAGTGACCGCATACCTCGGACGCAGCGCCGAGGCCGTCTCTGTGCTGGAGCGACTGGCGCTGGTCTGCGGAATCCGGGTCGCCGAGTTCAATCCCATCACGATGAACATCTGCCAGGACTCCCCTTGCTTTGCGGGCGCCGACCCCGCCGCGCTTATTGCTGGCGCCGATCTCGGACTGCTCATCGACATCGACGTCCCCTTCATTCCGCAGACGCTGAAGGCGGCCGATCGGCTGCGCTGGATCCAGATCGACATCGACGCCCTGAAGGCGGACATCCCGATGTGGGGATTTGCCACCGACCTCCGCATTCAGGGCGATTCGGCTGTCATTCTTCGGCAGGTCCTGGAGATCATCGTTGCCCGTGGCGACGACGCCTATCTCACGAGAGTGCGCGACCGGATCGCGAGCTGGCAGCCGGCACGCGAGGCCGCGCAGGCGAAACGGATATCTGCAGCTGCACAGAAGGGCCGGATCGGAGCGATCAACCCGGCCTATTTGTTTGCGCGGTTGCAGGCGCTGCTGTTGGAGGACGACATCGTCCTCAACGAGGCGGTCCGCAACGCGCCAATCCTGCAACAGCAGCTTCGCCGCACCAAGCCGATGACCTATGTGGGCCTGGCCGGCGGCGGCCTCGGCTTCAGCGGCGGCATGGCGCTCGGACTCAAGCTAGCCAATCCGTCACGCCGCGTCGTGCAGGTCGTCGGCGACGGCGCCTACCATTTCGCTGCGCCGGATTCCGTCTACGCCGTAGCGCAGCAGTATCAGCTGCCAATCCTGACCGTGATCCTCGACAACAACGGATGGCAGGCGGTGAAGGCATCGGTGCAGCGCGTCTATCCGGACGGCGCCGCACAGCGCACGGACTCCTTCCTCTCTAGGCTCAGCACCGGGCGCCAGGGCGAGCAGCGTCGTCTCGCCGACATCGCCTGCGCATTCGGCGCCCATGGCGAGCGGGTCGACGATCCCGACAAGCTCGATGCGGCGATCGAGCGCTGCCTCGCCGCCCTCGACGGCGGGCGCGCCGCCGTGCTGCACGCCGACATCACGCCCTTGTAGCCCGATGGATAGGCGCAGCGATGCATGACATCCTGCACGAGAGGCAAACGACGTCGCGCGCGGCTCACGCCACGCGGGGCACGCCGTGATAGCGCTCGACCACGATGTCGCGCTTGGTGGCGTCGACGCGCACGGTCATGTCGTAGCGGCCTTCGTTCAGCTCCTTGGCCAGCACCTCGGCGTTGCGATGCAGCCAGGAGATGCCGGCGCCGTCGGCCGCGTCGATGGTGAGATCGAGCGTGGTCCGCGCCGCCGCGAGACGGTCCTCGATCGTCTGCAGGAGCGCGTCGACGCCGTCCCCGGTCTGGGCCGAGACCAGCAGGCATGGCCGCTCCGGCGGCCGACGCCCGGCGATGTTGGCGAGGTTCTCGCGCGCTGCCTGGTCGAGACGGTCGATCTTGTTCCAGACCTCGATGATGGTGTCGGTGGCCTCGGGATCGATGCCGAGCTGGCTGAGCACCAGCTCGACATCGTGCTGCTGCGCCTCGGCATCCTCGTGCGACATGTCGCGGACGTGCAGGATCACGTCGGCCTCCAGCACCTCCTCGAGCGTGGCGCGGAAGGCGGCGACGAGCTGCGTCGGCAGGTTGGAGATGAAGCCCACGGTGTCCGACAGCATCGCCTTGCCGCCATGCGGCAGCGTGATCGCGCGCAAGGTCGGATCAAGCGTCGCGAACAGCATGTCGGCGGCCTGGACGTCGGCGCGCGTCAGGCGATTGAACAGCGTCGACTTGCCGGCATTGGTGTAGCCGACCAGCGCCACGACGCGATACGGCACGCGCTGGCGTCCGGCGCGATGCAGCCGCCGTGTCGCCTGGACCTTCTTCAGCTCGTTCTCGAGCCGCGTGATGCGGTCGCCGATCAGGCGGCGGTCGGCCTCGATCTGGGTCTCGCCGGGACCGCCCATGAAGCCGAAGCCGCCGCGCTGGCGTTCGAGATGGGTCCAGGACCGCACCAGACGGCTGCGCTGATAGTTGAGATGCGCGAGCTCGACCTGCAGCGCGCCCTCCTTCGTCTTGGCGCGGCGGCCGAATATCTCCAGGATCAAGCCGGTGCGGTCGAGCACCTTGGTGTTCCAGGCCTTCTCGAGGTTTCGCTGCTGGATCGGCGAGAGCGCGCAATCCATCACCACCAGCTCGACGCCATGGCCGGCGATCACGCCGGCAATCTCTTCGACCTTGCCCTTGCCGAGATAGGTCGCAGGGCGGATTTGCCCGATCGGCGCGAGAATGGCCTCGGCCACCGTCAGGTCGATGGCCCGCGCGAGGCCCGCCGCCTCGTCGATCCGTGCCTCGAAATCACGCATGTCGGATTGGCCTGCTTGCGCGCCATCGTCGCCGCGGCGCGCTCGCAAGTAGGGGCCGACCACGATGACGAGCCCGGTCCCCTTATTGTCATCCGGCCTCGACAGGCCGATGGTCCCTTCGCGATCGCGGGGTTCCAATCAGGTCACTCTCACGTCAGGTCACACTCACGCAGACGCGTCCTCGCCGCCCTCGAACAACTGGATCGGCGCGCCCGGCATGATGGTGGAGATCGCATGCTTGTAGACGAGCTGCGAGTGACCGTCGCGCCGGAGCAGCAGGCAGAAATTGTCGAACCATGTGACAATCCCCTGCAGTTTCACGCCATTGACCAGGAAGATCGTGAGCGGCGTCTTGGTCTTGCGGACATGGTTGAGAAAGGTGTCTTGTAGGTTTTGTGCGCGGTCGGCCGCCATTGTTGTTATCTCGCAGTCTTGTGCTTTTTCTTATTGAACCTTCGATGACCCGATCGCAGGCCCCGGATTCATCGAGGTGGCCCATGGTCCATTGAGATCCCCCTCGAGGGACCATGGGATGCCGGATTAGAAGACAGGCGAGCATATTAGGCAAGCCGCTTGCAAGGAGGCCGGTTCCAAAAGGACCGGATTCATCCGTAAAATTCCGGAAATGGACGAATTTTCCAATGTAAATTCGTCCAGTCGGCAAGTTTGGCCGAGCGGGAGCCTCAGCCGACGCCGAGCGCCTTCAGCTTGCGATGCAGGGCGGACCGCTCCATGCCCACGAACTCGGCCGTGCGCGAGATGTTGCCGGAGAAGCGGCTGATCTGGGCGATGAGATAGTCGCGCTCGAACACCTCGCGTGCCTCGCGCAACGGCAGTCCCATGATGTGCTCGCCATTGTTGCTGGTCGGCATCGCCGGCACCATCGATCCCACATCCGGCGGCAGCATGTCGGCGGTGATGATCACCTCCGGTCCGCCGGCGGCCAGAATCATGACGCGCTCGACGTTGTTGCGAAGCTGACGGACGTTGCCGGGCCACACGTGCGACTGCAGCACGGCCATGGCGTCCTGGCCGATCTGCCGCTTCGGCAGGCCGGTCGTGGCCGAAATCTGCTCCATGAAATAGTCGATCAGCTCCGGAATGTCCTCGCGGCGCTCCGACAGTGGCGGAACCCGGATCGGCACCACCGACAGACGGTGATAGAGGTCCTCGCGGAAACGCCCGGCGGCAATCTCCTCCTCGAGATTCCGTGCGGTCGAGGAGATGATGCGCACGTCGACGTGCACCTTGGTGGTGCCGCCGGCGCGCTGGAACGTCTGGTCGACCAGCACGCGCAGGATCTTGTTCTGCGTCTCGCGCGGCATGTCGGCGATCTCGTCGACGAACAGCGTGCCGCCGTGGGCCTCTTCGAGCGCGCCGGTCTTGCGCGCCTGCTCGCCATTGGACTGCTCGATGCCGAACAGCTCCTCCTCCATCCGCTCCGGCGTGATCGCGGCGGCGTTGATGACGACGAACGGGCCCTCGGAGCGCGGCGACTGAGCGTGCAGCGAACGCGCGGCGAGCTCCTTGCCCGAGCCGGGAGGGCCGACGATCAGGATGCGGCTGTTGGCCTTGGCGGCGCGCTCGATGGTCTGGCGCAACTGGTTCATCGATGGCGAGCGGCCGGTCATGCTGCTCGCGGTCGGCGCCAGCTGCTTGAGCTCGCGAACCTCGCGCTTCAGCCGGGAATTCTCCAGCGCACGCGTGGCAACCAGAATCAGCCGGTCGGACTTGAACGGCTTCTCGATGAAGTCATAGGCGCCGCGCTTGATCGCGGCGACCGCCGTTTCGATGTTGCCGTGGCCGGAGATCATCACGACCGGCAGGTCGGGATGGTCCTTCTTGATCTGCTCGAGGAGCTGCAGACCGTCGAGCTTGGAGCCCTGCAGCCAGATGTCCAGGAACACCAGGTTGGGACGGCGGCTCGTGATCTCCGCGAGCGCCGAATCGCTGTCGCGCGCGGTTCGCGTCGTGAAGCCTTCGTCATCCAGGATGCCGGCGACCAGCTCCCGGATATCGGCTTCATCGTCGACAATCAGAATATCACTCGCCATGGGTCACGCCTGTCTCGTCAGCTGCCGGTTGCGGCTTGGATTTTTGGTTCATCATTGGTCGTTTGAACCGTGTCAGCGGTTTCGCCGCCAACCTCGGTCTTCTGCGCATTGTCAGACGCCGCCGCCTGCTCCTTCGCGCCCGTCTTCGCGGCCTGGCCGGAGACGGCAAAGCGCAGCCGCATCCAGGCGCCGCGCTGGCCGGGACGGAAATCGGACGCGTCCTTCAGCTCGAGCTTGCCGCCATGGTCTTCCAGCACGCGGCCGACGATCGCGAGCCCGAGGCCGGTGCCCTTGGCGCGCGTCGTGACATAGGGCTCGAGCAGCCGCTGCCGCGCCACCTTCGGCAGGCCGATGCCATTGTCGATGACGTCGATCAGCACGTCCTCGCCCTCGCGCGAGGCGACCACGTCGATACGGCCCTTGCCGAGCTCCGCCTCTGGCACCACCTCGATCGCCTCGGTGGCGTTCTTGATGATGTTGGTCAGCGCCTGCGAGATCAGGCGGCGATCGAACTGCGCGCGCAAGGGGTCCTGCTTGATCTCGGTCTCGATGTCGATCTCGGGATGCGCGACCTTCATCAGGAACACGGCCTGCCGCACGGTGTCGGCGACGTCCTCGCCTTCCATCACCGGCTTCGGCATCCGCGCGAACCGCGAGAACTCGTCGACCATTCGCCTGATGTCGTCGACCTGCCGCACGATCGTCTCGGTACATTGCTCAAATATCGCCTTGTCCTCGGTGATGACCTTGCCGAATTTGCGGCGAATTCGCTCTGCGGACAGTTGAATTGGCGTCAGCGGATTCTTGATCTCATGCGCGATGCGCCGCGCGACGTCGCCCCAGGCCGAGGTGCGCTGCGCCGACACCAGCTCGGTGATGTCGTCGAGCGTGATGATGTAGCTGTCGCGCGCCTGGTTGGTCTGCTCGGCGGTGACGCGCACCGACAGATTGCGCTCGTGGCCGTCGCGCTGGATCGTGATCTGACCCTGCACCAGCCGCTGCTTGCCCTCGCGCGCCGTCTTCATCATGTCGTCGAGCTCGGGCAGCACGTCGGAGAGCGGATGATCGAGCACCTCCTGCTCGGCATGTCCGATCAGCTTCTCGGCCGAGCGGTTGAGGATGCCGACGCTGCCAGAGGCATCGACGCCGATGATGCCGGCGGAGGCCGACGACAGTACCGCCTCGATGAAGCGGCGCCGGCTGTCGATCAATTCGCTGGCGCTGACCAGCTCGTCGCGCTGCGTGCGCAGCTCCTGCGTCATCTTGTTGAAGGTCTGGCCGAGCTGGGCGAGATCGCCCTCCGAGCGATGCACCGGGACCTGGACGTTGAGATCGCCGGTCGACACGGTGTTGGCGGCATTCATCAATTGCCGGATCGGCGCCACCAGCCAGTTGGCGAAGTTCAGCCCGATCAGCACCGAGGCCATCAGGATGGTCAGCGCGATCACCGCGAACATCAGCGCGAAGGCGATCTGGATGCCGAAGCGGCGCGCCTCGACCTGGGCGTATTCGGCGACCGACAGCTCGGTCTGCTTGAGCTGCTCGACGACCTGCGGATCGAGCGGACGCGCGACGTAGAGGAAGGTGTCGTTGAATGCGCGCAGCCGGATCACCGCGGCGACGTAGTTCGACTCCGGCAGGACCGCGATCTCGGGCTCCTCCTCCCGGACATTGTTGAGGAACTCCGGCGCCGGCGGCGAATAGGCCAGTTGCACCCCGCCGGTCTCGGCCCAGACGATCGGGTTGGTGTTCTTGTCGATGATCATCGCGCCCGGCAGGTTGCGCGACGCGGCGCTGGTGGTGAGCAGCTCGCGGAAGCTGGCGCGGTCCTGGTCGAACAGCGGCCTGGCGCGTGCGATGTCGGTGGCCATGCCGATGATGTCGCCGCGGATGAACTGCGCGTGCTCCTGCATGTAGGCGCGCGCGATGGTCAGCGAGTTCTGGATCGCGACTTTCGCTGGTCCGGAGAACAGCCGGTCGAGGCCGCGATCGATGGTGACGTTGGCCGCCACGGCGACCAGCACCGCCGGCAGGACCGCGATCACCGAGAACAGGCTGACGATCTGGACGTGCAGCCGTGCCGCCGCCCGGCCGCGCCGGCGGGCCTGCACCACCTGCCAGACCTCGCGGATGATGATCCCGACCAGGACCAGGATCGTTCCGGCGTCGATCAGGTAGAAGGTCTTGACCACGTCGGTCGTGGGCTCGACCGGGGTCAGCCCGACCAGCACGATGAAGGTGAGGAAGGCCGACAGCAGCGCCAGCGCCACCGCCACCGGCGCCAGCCAGGTGCGCCAGGTCCAGCGCCGGCCCTCGGTGGACGACGCATCGAAGGGGGTGGCCGATGTCTCTGCGCTGGTCATTCCGGCAAGGTGGGTGATGCTGAACGCGGCACGTCCGGGAATCGGACTGATGCATTCCTACCACGCTGTTGCCAAATTGCGACAAATCCGCGGCGCCGGAGCGCGTCGCGGATTTGTCTACATTAATTCTCACCTGAGGCGGGTCCGAGCCCGCTGGAGAGGTATCAAATAACCGTCAAGCGCCGCTGCGGTACACTTGAATGTCGAGGTCGCGGATCTTCTTGCGCAGCGTGTTGCGATTGAGGCCGAGCAGATCGGCGGCGCGGATCTGGTTGCCGCGCGTCGCCGCCAGCGCTGCCGTCAGCAGCGGAATCTCGATCTCCTTGAGGATGCGGTGGTACAGCCCCGGCGGCGGCACGCCGTTGGGAAATCCCTGGAAGTGCGAGGACAGATAGGCCTCCACGGCACCGCCCAGATTGTCGATCGAGGTCGGCGTGTTCGAGCCGGTGGTCACCGCCGGCGGCGCCAGCTCGCCATCGATGACTGACGCCGTGATGACGTCCTGCGGATACAGCGCGGCCAAACGCCGGGCGAGATTCTCCAGCTCGCGGACATTGCCCGGCCAGCGGTGCTGCTTGAGCCGCTCCAGCGCCGCGGCATCGAGCTTCTTCGGCGGCAGCCCGTCCTTCTCGGCCAGCGCGAAGAAATGGCGGACGAGATCCGGCAGGTCCTCGATGCGCTCGCGCAGCGGCGGCAGCCGCAGGGGCACGACGTTGAGGCGGAAGAACAGATCTTCCCGGAAAAGCCCCTGCTGGATCAGGATGCGCAGGTCCTTGTTGGAGGCGGCGACGATGCGCACATCGGTCTTGATCGGGGTGCGGCCGCCGACGGTGGTGTACTCGCCCTGCTGCAGCACGCGCAGCAGCCGCGTCTGCGCCTCCATCGGCATGTCGCCGATCTCGTCCAGGAACAGCGTGCCGCCCTCGGCCTGCTCGAAACGGCCGGAGGCGCGGGTGTTGGCACCGGTGAAGGCGCCGCGCTCGTGCCCGAACAGTTCCGATTCGATCAGGTCGCGCGGGATCGCCGCCATGTTGACCGCAACGAACGGGCCGTTGCGGCGCTTGCCGTAATCGTGCAGCGCGCGCGCCACCAGCTCCTTGCCGGTGCCGCTCTCGCCCGAGATCATCACCGTGAGATCGGTCTGCATCAGCCGCGCCAGCACGCGGTAGATGTCCTGCATCGCCGGCGAGCGGCCGACCAGCGGGATCGATTCGAACTCGCCGTCGTCGGGCTGGCTCGCCGCACGCTCCTTCGGCTCGGCCAAGGCACGGCCGACGATCGCGATCAGCTCCTTCAGGTCGAACGGCTTCGGCAGATACTCATAGGCGCCGCGCTCCGACGCCTTGATGGCGGTCATGAAGGTGTTCTGCGCGCTCATCACGATGACCGGCAGGTTCGGCCGCATCTTCTTGATCCGCGGCAGCAGGTCGAACGCGTTCTCGTCCGGCATCACCACGTCGGTGATGACGAGATCGCCCTCGCCCTGGCTCACCCAGCGCCACAGCGTCGCGGCATTGCCGGTCAGCCGCACCTCATAGCCGGCGCGTGACAGCGCCTGGTTCAGGACCGTGCGGATGGCCGTATCGTCGTCGGCAACGAGAATGCTACCTGCAGGCATAGGTGGTCCTCAATTTGATCCCTGTGAGGCATGCAACGGCGTCCCCGAAACGTCATCGCCATGGCTGTGGTTTGGGCTTTGGTCTGGTTGTTTGGTTGCGCTGTACATCGGCATCAGCACCCGGAAGGTCGTCTTGCGCGGCTGCGACTCGCACTCGATGATCCCGCCATGGTCGCCGACGATCTTCGCGACCAATGCAAGTCCGAGGCCGCTTCCGGTCGGCTTGGTGGTCACGAACGGATCGAACAGATTGGGCATCAGGTCTTCAGGCACGCCGGGGCCGTTGTCCCTGACGCAGAACTCCAGCGGCAGCGACACCCGCGACTTCTTGCCGGGCACCGACAGGCGCACGCCCGGGCGGAACGCCGTGGTGAGCTGGATCTCCGCATCCGAGCCGAGATCGACGACCGCTTCCGCGGCATTCTTGACCAGGTTCAGGAACACCTGGATCAGTTGATCCTGGTTGGCGAGCACCGGCGGCAGCGACGGATCGTAGTCCTCGACGAAGCGGATGTTGCGGGCAAAGCCGGACTGCGCCAGCCGCTTCACGTGATCGAGCACGGAATGGATGTTCACGGGCCCGCGCGCCACCGGGCGGTCGTCGCCGAACACCTCCATGCGGTCGACCAAAGTGACGATGCGGTCGGCCTCGTCGCAGATCAGCCGGGTCAGCATGCGGTCCTCGGAGGAGGCCTGCTGCTCAAGGAGCTGCGCGGCGCCGCGGATGCCCGACAGCGGGTTCTTGATCTCGTGCGCGAGCATCGCGGCCAGTGCGATCACCGAGCGCGCGGCGCTGCGATGGGTGAGCTGGCGGTCCATCTTGTCGGCGATGGTGCGCTCCTGCAGCATCACCACGATATGGCCGGGCCGCTCCGGCAGCGGCGCGACGTGCAGGTCGACGAGCCGATCGGCGCCGGTGCGCGGCGTGCCCAGATCGACCTTGTACTCGTTGACCGGCGCGCTGGTGGTGCGGACCTGATCGATCAACGCCAGCAGCGGAGAGCCGAACGGCACCAGCTTCTTCAGCGACTGCCGCTGCAGAAACTGGGTGGAGGAATCGAAGAACGATTCCGCCGCCATGTTGGCGTCCATGATCATGCCGTCCGGGCCGATGACGAGGACCGGATTCGGCAGGGCGTTGAGGATGGCGTCGCCATCCGAGGGAAGTCGCTTGCGCTGTTCTGCGGCTGAGCTCATGCGGCTGCACTCCAGGCAAAATCGTCGAAGGCCTCGCGCAGCGCCCGATGCACCAAGGACGGCTGCTCGGAGGTCAGGATACGGTCGCGCCAGACCTTCAGTTTTTCGGCCGGCGCTTGCGCGTGCTGGGCGGCGACGTCGAGCCCCCAACTGAGATGCTTGCGGGCGTGGCGCGGGCCGACACGCGCGCCATAGTGACGGCAGATCTCGTCATAGAGCGCGGTGAGAAGACTGAGCTGCTGCGCCAGCTCCGGCGCGCCCTCCTCCGCACCGCCCTCGAGTCGGCGGCCGATCTGGCCGGGCAGCCAGGGCTGGCCTTGCGCGCCGCGCCCGATCATCACGGCATCGGCGCCGGAGGCGTCGAGCGCCTCGCGCGCGTCCTCATAGCTGGTGATGTCGCCGTTGACGACGACCGGCAGATCGACGGCGTCCTTCACGGCGCGCACCGCGCTCCAGTCGGCTTCGCCCTTGTAGAACTGCTGCCGCGTACGGCCGTGCACGGTGATCAACTGCACGCCCGCGGCCTGCGCGCGGCGCGCCAGCTCCGGCGCATTCAGGCTGCGCTCGTCCCAGCCGAGCCGCATCTTCAGGGTCACGGGCACATCGACGGCCTCGACCGTCGCCTCGATCAGGGTCAGCGCATGATCGAGATCGCGCATCAGGGCCGAGCCGGACTGGCCGCCGGTCACGTGCCGCGCCGGGCAACCCATGTTGATGTCGATGATCTCGGCGCCGCCATCCTCGGCGACCTTCGCGCCCTCGGCCATCCAATGCGCCTCGCAGCCGGCGAGCTGCACCACATGCGGCCCCACGCCGCTCGCCTCGCAGCGCAACCGGGATATCCACCGCCCGCGCACGAGATCGTCGCTCGCAGTCATCTCGGACACCACCAGCCCGGCGCCGAGCTCGGCCGCGAGTCGGCGGAACGGCGCGTCGGTGACCCCCGACATCGGCGCGAGAATGGCCCGGTTGGCGAGCGAAACGTCGCCTATCTTCAAGGCTTTGGCTTGTGGTTTGGCCGGACCGGTCACGAACGACTCTTAAAGCTCTTTGGACGCATCATCGCGTCTGCGCTGCACTCTCAAGCGCAAATCTTGTGCAGTCAAGCGTCATGCCTACACTTTAGCCAAGACGATCGGCATTTCAAGTGCAGTGCAGCAAAATATGCTTGTTCGGCAGTCATGGTAAACCCGCGAGCCGCCGGATTTTTGCATGGCTCAGCAAGGTGCTCGCAGGCGGCAGGGCGATCGCCCCCCCTCCCCTCAACGCGACAGCGAATCCCGGCGCTTGTGTCGCGATCGCAGGTGCCGCTCATGCGACGTGTGATCCTGCTCGCTTAACATCTTCTGCAGATGTAAGAAGCCGCGAACCCCATCATCCTCATCAGCATCGATACCCTGTTCCCATGACGACTTCTCAGCGGACTGCAGCCATTCTCGTCGCGGCCGGACGTGGCCTGCGCGCCGGCGCCGGCGGTCCGAAGCAATATCGCATGATCGGCGGCCGCACGGTCATCCATCGCGCGCTCGCCGCCTTCGCCGATCACCCCGAGGTGGCGGTGGTCCAGCCGGTGGTGAACCCCGACGACATCGACATCTTCAACGCAGCCGTCTTCGGCCTGCGCCACGAGGCCCCAGCGCATGGCGGTGCGACGCGACAGGCCTCGGTGCTCGCGGGCCTGGAAGCGCTGGCGCCGCACAAGCCCGACATCGTGCTGATCCACGATGCCGCGCGTCCGTTCGTCACGCCCGCCGTGATCTCGCGCGCGATTCGAGCGGCCGGCAAGACCGGCGCGGCGATTCCCGTGGTGCCGGTCACCGACACCATCAAGGAAGTCGGCACGGGCGGCGACATCACCGCGACACCGGAGCGCGCGAAGCTGCGCATCGCCCAGACGCCGCAGACCTTCAAGTTCGACACGATCCTGGAGGCACACCGCCGCGCCGCGCGCGACGGCCTCACCGAGTTCACAGATGATGCGGCGATCGCCGAATGGGCGGGATTGACCGTCGCGACCTTTGAGGGCGATGTTGCCAACATGAAGCTCACCACACCGGAAGATTTCGTGCGCGAGGAAGCGCGCCTTGCCGCGCAACTCGGCGACATCCGGACCGGCACCGGCTACGACGTCCACGCCTTCGGCGAAGGCGACCATGTCTGGCTGTGCGGCCTGCGTGTGCGGCATAGCAAGGGGTTCCTTGCCCACTCCGACGGCGACGTCGGTCTGCACGCTCTGGTTGATGCAATTTTGGGCGCCCTGGCCGATGGTGACATCGGCTCGCACTTCCCGCCCTCCGACATGAAGTGGAAAGGCGCCGCATCCGACCAGTTCTTGAAATACGCCATCGAGCGCGTGACCGCGCGCGGCGGCCGGGTCGCCAATCTCGAGGTCACGATGATCTGCGAGCGCCCGAAGATCGGCCCGCTGCGCGACCAGATGCGCGCCCGCATCGCCGAGATCACCGGCGTCGACATCTCGCGCATCGCGGTCAAGGCCACCACCAGCGAGCGGCTCGGCTTCACCGGCCGCGAGGAAGGCATCGCAGCGACGGCGAGCGCGACGATCCGTCTGCCGTGGAGCGCCTAGAGGCGCACCACCCTGTCACCGCTCATGGAGCTTTCGATCTGACGGTCGGATGAGGACAACGCAGCCATGGCCAGCGAACGTCAAATCGGCTCTACCAGCGCGCTGGCCCGCTCGCTGCTCGACCTCTGCCGGTCGCGCAAGCTGATGATCGCGACCGCCGAGTCCTGCACCGGCGGCCTGGTCGCCGCGGCCCTGACCGACATCCCCGGCTCCTCCGACGTCATCGACCGCGGCTTCGTCACCTATTCGAACGAGGCCAAGCGCGCCATGCTCGGCGTCGAGGCTTCGACGCTGCAGACCTTCGGCGCCGTCTCCAAGGAGACCGCGATCCAGATGGCCGTCGGCGCCCTGGAGCGCGCCGACGTCGACCTCGCCGTCGCCATCACCGGCATCGCCGGCCCCGGCGGCGCCACCCCCGGCAAGCCGGTCGGCCTGGTCCATTTCGCCGTCGCCGCCCGCGACGGCCGCATCACCCACCGCGAACACCGCTTCGGCGCCATCGGCCGCAGCACCGTGCGCACGCGCTCGGTGCTGGAAGCCCTGCGCCTGCTGATGGAGCTGGCGCGGCCACAGGTCGCTGCCAAGCCGAAACGCGCGGCGGCGACGCGACTACGTCCGCGCGTGGCCCGCACGCCGCGGCTGCATCCGGTCAAGCGGCCGAGGCGGCCCCGGACGTAGTTGGAAGTGACGCGCGCGGCTCTCGCCGCATCGTCATCGCGGGCGCAGCGACGCGATCCAGTTCTACCGACCTGCATCGTCGAGCTGGTGCTCCTGACGGATCGATCGCGAACCGAACCGCGGCTGGAATTGCGCTTCATCGGCGCGGTCGAGGTCAGGATCGGACACCTGGACCGCATGGACGGTTTCCGTCTGGACGTCAGGGACATCGGTCATTGGCAGCAGGAGAGAATACGCTTCGAGGTGGTCGATGACGAATCGCAGTTGCTATCTCTGCAATGTGCCGATTTTGAATTCCTCCTGATCGGTTACGCTGAAGGCACGATCAATTGAGCATCGAAAGTGCGCCTCGCAATGATGATAAACGGAGAGTTGCCGCACGATCTCGAAAGCGTGATTTAACAATGTTGTCATGAATCAAGCTTGGGCTGGCGTTGAACCGTCAAGGACATCGCGACGACGGACGCGAAGCGCTCCTGACAGCATGACAAGCTCGCTAGACCATCGCGCACCGCGAACTTGATCGACGCACCCCTCGCGAGAGCGCGCCGAGCTACATGTCAGGAGGAGATCATATTGCTAGACCGCACATTCGCTGCCCTCTCGTTCGTCCTCCTGCTCCTGACCTCCTCCGCCCAAGCCGCTGGCTTGCAGCTCTTGGAGGTCGATCACGGATTCCACGGCATCATCTGGACGCCTTGCGCCGCAGACGCCGGTAGCGTGCCGGTTGGAAGCCTCGCGATCCCAGGGCTGGAGACACTGCCCGGGGTAAAGAATTGTCCAATCAACGGCACGAAGCTGCCATTGGTCGTCATGTCCCACGGTCGCGGCGGCTGGATCGGTGGAAACCACGATGTTGCGGAAGCGCTGGCGGACGCGGGATTCATCGTCGCGGCGATCAACCATCCCGGCGACAGTGTCGGTGACCTGGCGCAGCGCGACAGCCTGTCGGTCTGGCTCTCACGGCCGCAGGACATCATGCATCTGATCGATTTCATGTTGAACGATTGGACAAGCAGAGCCGCGATTGATCCGGACCGGATCGGCTTCTTCGGCTTTTCGCGCGGTGGCTACACCGGAACCGTTCTCGCCGGCGTCGACCCCGACTTTCAAAGGGTGGCGCACTACTGCACGCAACAGAACCCGTTCTGCGAGCAGGTCCGCAATGGCGAGTTTCCCAGAAGCTGGCCGCACGACGAGAGGATCAAGGCGGCCGTGCTGGCCGACGCCGCCCACACGGTCGGATTCACGCGAGCAAATCTCGCGAGCATCAAGATTCCCCTCCAGGTCTGGCGCTCGGAGCTCGGCGGCAACGGGGTCGATCCGGAAGGGACCGCCCGCGTAACCGCGAGCCTTCCCGGCACGCCCGAGGTCCACACCGTGTCCGCCGCGCATTTTGCTTTCCTCGCGCCGTGCTCCGCGGAGCTCGCGGCCGCCGTCCCGCGCATCTGTGCTGATACGCCTGCGGATTTCGACCGCGCGGCGTTTCACCGAGAGTTTGACGCCCAGGTCGTCAGGTTCTTCTCCGAGAAGCTGGGCAAGTAGGATCCGTGGCAGAACCTGCGTTCCGCCGCGTCGCTCTCAAGCGCGCCAGAACGGGCGCCGGCACAGCCGCCGCGCCTCGTCGCGTGTCAGGCCGTAGTCCTGCAGCACCTCGTCGGCGATCCGCGGCAACTCCCGGGCAAAGCGGCGGCGCTCGCGCCAGCGCTCCCACCAGAGCCGCAACAATGACGCGGGCTTGAGGTCGGCGCAGCTTTGATGGGGAGCCGGTGGCGCCAAGTAGTAGATCTTGGCGCCCGGCCTGGGCGAGATGGGATGGCGCGACAAGGGATCACGACCGAGCGCGCAGAGCCCCGGCGATCGCGAGGCGCCGCGGAGCATACGCTCCTCGATGGCGATGACCCTCGGATCGTCGGTCGTGCTCGGCATGGCGGGCTCCCCTTCAAATGAAGAACCTGCCGGCAACAAAAAAGCCGCCAGGTCCCTGGCGGCTGTTCGGATCAAATGCTGCAAATCGTCAGATTGAGCGCGATCCTCCCGCCGCCAGCGAGCTACGGTGCGTGATGCGACCAAAACGATGGGTGGCGGCGGTGATCATGGCCGGCTCTATAGCCGATCCATCTGAGGTTGTCATCCATCGAATGGATGCGAGGCCGAGCGGCCTCCCCCAAATTTGCTCAGGACGGAAAAGCACCGACGGTCCGCGCAAGTTGCCGCGCCAACGGTCCAGGCAGAGCCTCATCGAAAATCCGGCTCAGCGTGCGGTAATACCAGATCGTGCCATCCCTTCCACCGGTGAAGCGTTGCCACACGACGTCGCCGACCTCATCAAGGTCGCTCGCGATCGCTTCCGCGTTGTCAACCTTGTCGGCGAGCGAGACCAGCAGCGATGACACCGGCTTGAGCGGCAGCCGGGCGAGATAGGCTTCCTTCCGCGGGCGCCATTCGGGCTTCGGATCGACCCAGGAATCCGTGCAGTCCGCGACGATCCCGGCGACGCCATCGCCAAAACGCCGGCGGATCTCATCCAGCGTGGCCTGCCCGCCCTGGTCCTCGGCGGCGTCATGCAACAGGCCCGCGATGGCCTGCACCTCGCTGCCGCCCGCCGACAGCACGCGGCTGGAGACGCTCAGCAGATGCGCGATGTAGGGTACGTTGCTGCCCTTTCTCAATTGGGTCCGGTGCAGCCTTGTCGCATAGACGAGCGCTTCGTCGTAGAGATGAGAGAGTGACATTGCATGCTTTCTTCTCTGGCTGACGCAGGGTCAGACCGATGGTTCGTCGTTGGGGATTATCGGCATTGTTCCAATCATTGGGCACCACGTCGAGCATCATCCTAGCCGACCCGTCGGGCAAATCAGCTGGCGTGCGGAATAGCGGAGAGCCCGTTTCCGGTGCCTTGCTGCGATCGAAGCGCATCGCGAGGGCGTGCGCCAAGACACTGATTTCCTCAATCCGTTCAATGTCCGACTCACTGTCCAGCCCTACCGACGAAAATATTCTCGTTTCTATTTTCCAGAATTCGTGTTTCCCTCCCCTCATCCCGCCTCGACACGAGGGGCGTATCGCGATCGTCACGACACGCGAGGTGGGAAGGCGATGGCCGCCGAGGGGCCGCAGCGCGTCTTGGACGTGCGGACGAACGGCTCTTGGCGGACGTGAAGTCGCAGCGTCCTGACACCCCGAAGCTGGTGTCACGCCGGTGGAGATGATGATCCGCCGGTCACGGGGGCAAGACAGCCGGTCCCCGGGGAGACTGCGTATAAGCGTGAAGACCGTCGCGCGGGGAATGCCGGGATGTCTCGGCTGCACCTGTGGTACCTGCCGCCTGCATTTTTTTCGCAGGCGGGCCATGGGGGCGGCGAGCTCCCGGCATTCCCCGCGCCCTCGTGATCTCAGAGGGTTCGCTGACAACCAGAGCCCGGGCGCGATGGCGCCGCGGAGGATGCGGCTGCTCGTCCGCTGGATGCCGTCCCTCACAGTCCGGCCAGTCATCCCCGACGATTATCGTACGCGCCGCCCTGGCCTAAAGGTTTTGGTTAATTTTGTCCTGCTACGTCTCGCGCATTCTTCTCTGACAGTGGATTCGGGACCCCATGGCTTTCTTCTCCGGCAAGTCGGCTGATCGCACGCATAACCTCCTGATGACGGAGCTGTTCGAACGTCATCGCGACGCCATCCTGGTGATGTCCGAAGGCAAGATCATCGCCTGCAACGAGACCGCGGTCCGATTCGGCGGCTTCCGCAGCAAGCAGGACCTGCTGTCGCGTTCGCCGGCGACCATGGCGCCGGAGTTCCAGCCCGATGGCAAGCGCTCCGCCGACGTGGTGCGCGAGATGGATGCCAAGGCCAGGCGCGAGGGCCACGCGACGTTCGAGTGGACCACCAAGCGCGCCGACGGCAGCCCGGCGCTGGTCCAGATCACGCTGGTGCCGACCCAGGTCGAGGGCCAGACCTACGTCATGAGCTTCCGCCGCGATCTCTCCGACCTCGTCGCCGCTCGCGAGGAGAAGAAGCGCGCGCTCGACCGGATCGCCAAGGATTTCGAGACCTCGGTCGGCGCCATCGCCAATGCGATCTCCGGCGCCTCGCGCGAGGTCGAGACCACGGCGGCCTCGCTGACGACGACCGCGGATCAGGCCGCGCAACGCGTGGCGCTGGTGGCGTCGGCGTCGAACTCCGCCTCGTCCAACGTGCAGTCGGTGGCCGGCGCCACCGAGGAGCTGTCGACCTCGGTCAGCGAGATCAACCGTCAGGTTGCGACCTCCTCGACCATCGCCGCCGAGGCGGTCGAGGCGTCCTCGCGCACCAACGATCTCGTCAACAGCCTGGCGGACGCCGCGGCCAAGATCGGCGCGGTCACCGACATGATCAACGCGATCGCGAGCCAGACCAACCTGCTGGCGCTGAACGCGACGATCGAGGCGGCACGCGCCGGCGATGCCGGCCGCGGCTTCGCCGTCGTGGCCTCGGAGGTGAAGAGCCTGTCGAGCCAGACCGCCAAGGCGACCGACGAGATCAGCGCGCACATCAGCGCGATGCAGCGCGCCACCAGCGACACCGTGGCTGCGATCCAGGGCATCGGCGGCACCATCGGCCAGATCAGCGAGATCGCCAAGACCATTGCGACCGCGGTCGACCAGCAGGGCCACGCGACGCAGGAGATCGCCCGCTCGGTCAGCCAGGCCGCCAGCGGCACCCGCGAGGTCGCCACCAACATCGGCTCGGTCAGCCAGACGGTGGAATCGGCCGGCGGCGCAGCGCGGCAGATGCTGGGGGCAGCTGGCCAGCTCGCCAAGCACGCCGACGAGCTGCGCGGCAAGGTGAAGGACTTTTTGACCGCCGTGCAGGCGGCGTAGGGTTCGATCGCGGCTCGACGTGTCCGCAATTGCACGGCTCCGCGGCGATGTCGCGGAGCAGCTGTTTGAAGCGTGGATAGGATTTTGAAGCCAAGTTGCGCTGGCCACGGCTTCGTGGGTGCAACTTGCTGTGAGTTGGCAGGCCGCCAGCCTCACCCTCCGCTGTCATCCCGGGCAAGCCGCAGCGGCGCAACGCGCCGCGGAGGCGCCGACCCGGGATCCATACGCCGCAGCAGATGTGGTGAGACGAGCTCGGAGTTACCTGCCTGCCGCCACAAGCAGTCCTGTGGTTATGGATCCCCGCTTTCGCGGGGATGACGACGGAGGGTGAGGCGCCCTCTATCGTCTACCACTGGAAGACATGGAGAAAGACTTACGTCGACGACACCGCTGGCTTGCGGCCGTAGATCGCATCGGCGCGCTTTTCGAACGCCGCCGACATGCGCGCGAAGATGGTGTCGAACATCGAGCCCATCAGCATCGCCAGCATACGGCTCTTGAACTCATAGGCGATGAAGAACGTCACCTCGCAGGCGCCCTGCTCGCGCGGCTCGAAGCTCCAGCGGTTTTCCAGGCTGGAGAACGGCCCGCTGACATACTCGACCAGGATGTTGCGCTTGGCCCGATCCAGCGTAACCCGGCTGGTGAAGGTCTCCTTCACGAGCTTGAACGACACCGTCATGTCGGCGACGACGACCTCGATGCCGTCAGGCTTCTGGCTGCGCTGGCGCACCACCAGCTTCTCGCACAGCGGCACGAACTCCGGATAGCGCTCGACATCGGCGACGAGGTCGAACATCTGCTCGGCCGTGTGCGGCACGCGCCGCTTGTTGGAAAATCTCGGCATCTCGTCTCGATCAGCGCGCCATGGCTTCGCGCGCGGCCTTCAGCTTGGCGAAATCCTCGCCGGCGTGGTGCGAGGAGCGCGTGAGCGGGCTCGCCGACACCATCAGGAAACCCTTGGTGTAGGCGACGGTCTCATAGCCGGAGAACTCCTCCGGCGTGACGAAGCGCATCACGGCGCGATGCTTCTTGGTCGGCTGCAGATACTGCCCGATGGTGAGGAAATCGACCTCGGCCGAGCGGAGGTCGTCCATCACCTGCAGCACCTCGTGGCGCTCCTCGCCGAGGCCAACCATGATGCCGGACTTGGTGAAGATGGTGGGGTCGATCTCCTTGACCCGCTGCAGCAGCCGGATCGAGTGGAAGTAGCGCGCGCCGGGCCGAACCGAGAGGTAGCGCGATGGCACGGTCTCGAGATTGTGGTTGAAGACGTCGGGCTTGGCGGCGACGACCTGCTCCAGCGCGCCGTCCTTGCGCAGGAAGTCGGGCGTCAGCACCTCGATCGTGGTGGTCGGACATTTCGCGCGGATGGCGCGGATGGTCGCGGCGATATGGCCGGCTCCGCCGTCGGCGAGATCGTCGCGGTCGACCGAGGTGACGACGACATGGGCGAGGCCGAGCTTGAAGGTCGCCTCCGCGACGTGCTCCGGCTCGCCGGCGTCGAGCGCCTCGGGCAGGCCGGTCTTGACGTTGCAGAAGGCGCAGGCCCGCGTGCAGGTGTCGCCCATGATCATGAAGGTGGCGTGCTTCTTGTCCCAGCACTCGCCGATATTCGGGCAGCCGGCCTCCTCGCATACGGTGACGAGGCCGTTCTCGCGCACGATGTTGCGGGTGTCGGCGTAGCCGCGGGTGGTCGGCGCCTTGACGCGGATCCAGGCAGGCTTCGCCGGCGAGATCGAGTCCGGCCGGTTCGCCTTCTCGGGGTGGCGGGGGCGCAGCGGCGTGTTCGCGTTGATGTCGACGATGGTGACCATGGGATTCGCACAAACCTCTGTTGCGCCCTAGCTATTCCGTGCCGCGGCGCGCCGCAACCGGCTGGCCGAGGATACCAGGGCATGGCAGATATGGGCAGCGCGGAACAGCGCTCAGCACGGCGGATTTCCTTGAGAATGGCGCAAAAACCGGCAAAAGCCCCCGGGGTTTCACGGCCCCGGCGCAATGCTGCGGCCAAGCGGCTGACGCGGGCGTTCTTCGCCCGCGAGGTGCTCGCGGTGGCGCCGGAGCTGATCGGGGCGACCTTTCTGGTCGACGGCGTCGGCGGGACCATCGTCGAGGTCGAGGCCTATCACCACACCGACCCGGCGGCGCATTCGTTCCGGGGCCCGACGCCGCGCAACCAGGTGATGTTCGGCCCGCCCGGTTTCGCCTACGTCTACCGCTCCTACGGCATCCACTGGTGCATGAACTTCGTCTGCGAGGTGGAGGGCTCGGCGAGCGCGGTCCTGATCCGGGCGATCGAGCCGACCTTCGGGATCGACGAGATGCGGCGGCGGCGCGGACTGGAGGATGTCAGGGCACTATGCTCGGGGCCGGGCAAGCTGACCGAGGCGATGGGGATCACGATCGCCCATAATGGCCTGGCGCTGGATGCTCTACCGATCGAGCTGTTCGCCCGACCTGAGGATGTAGAGGTCGTCACCGGCGTCCGCATCGGCATCACCAAGGCGGTCGAGCTGCTGTGGCGGTTCGGGCTCAAGGGCTCTAGGTTCGTGAGCAAGCGGTTTCCGCGCTAAGCCGCTGGCCGTCGTTCCGGGATGGTCCGAAGGACCAGACCCGGAATCTCGAGATTCCAGGTTCGATGCTTCGCATCGCCCCGGAATGACGAAGGAGAGAGGACTACGTCACGCGCCCTGAAGCCGCGACAACGCCTCCTGGAACTTGGCCTTGCGCGCCAATGCCGCCTCGCGCTTTTCCTTCTCCTCCTCGACCAGTTCCTCGGGCGCGTTGGCGACGAACTTCTCGTTGCCGAGCTTCTTGTCGACGCGCTCGATATCGGCCTCGGCCTTGGCGATTTCCTTTCCAAGGCGGGTGCGCTCGGCGGCGAGATCGACGACGCCCTTGAGCGGCAGCGCGGCGACCTCGCCGCGCACGACGAGCTGGGCGGAGCCTTCGGGCGCCGTATCGGCGAAGGAGATGTCGGAGAGACGCGCAAGGCGCTTGATGACCTCGCTCCAGCGCGGTGCGCGCTCCCTCGTCTCGGCGGAGGCACCGACGAGCGCGAGCGGCATCAGAGTCGCCGGCGGGATGTTCATCTCGGCGCGGACCGAGCGGATGGACGTGACGAGATCGACCACCCAGCCGATCTCGGCCTCGGCCGCCTCGTCCCTGAAGCTGGCGGCGTCGAACGAGACCAGCAGCGGCGGCACCAGAGGGTCGCCGAAGCTGGCGGCCGACAGCGCGGCGATCTCGGCGACCGTCGGCCTGTCGGTGCGGTGCGGCCAGGGTGACAGGGTCAGCAGACTGTCGCGCTTGGCGGTCGACTCCCACAGCGCCTCGGTGATGAAAGGCATGAAGGGATGCAGGAGCTTGAGGATCTCGTCGCGCGCCCAGGCCACCATCGCGCGGGTCTCGGCCTTGGCAGGGCCGTCCTCGCCGAGCAGGGTCGGCTTGGAGAGCTCGACATACCAGTCGCAATAGACGTCCCAGACGAAGCGGTAGATCGCATTGGCCGCGTCGTTGAAGCGATACGCCTCCAGCGCCTCGGTGACCTCGCGCGTGGCGGCGGCCGCCTCATGGGCGATCCAGCGGTTCAGCGTCTCCTTGGCGGAGCCCGGATCGAAGCCGTCCGGCACGGTGCAACCGTTCATCTCGGCGAAGCGGCTGGCGTTCCAGAGCTTGTTGGCGAACTTGCGGTAGCCGTCGACGCGCTGGGTCGACAGCTTGATGTCGCGACCTTGCGCGGCCATCGCGGCCAGCGTGAAGCGCAGCGCGTCGGCGCCGTGCTCGTCGATCAGCGCCAGGGGATCGATGACGTTGCCTTTCGACTTCGACATCTTGGCGCCCTTCTCGTCGCGGACGAGCGCATGGATGTAGACCGTCGAGAACGGCACTTCCTTCATGAAGTGCAGGCCCATCATCATCATTCGGGCGACCCAGAAGAAGATGATGTCGAAGCCGGTGACCAGCACGTTGGTCGGATAGTAGCGCTTCACCTCCGGCGTGGCGTCGGGCCAGCCGAGCGTCGAGAACGGCCACAGCGCCGAGGAGAACCAGGTGTCGAGCACGTCCTCGTCGCGGGTGATGAAGCCCTCGCGCTTGTTGCGGTCGAGCGCCATCTCGCGCCCCTGCTCCGCCGTGATGACCTCCTGCTCGACGTAGTAGCCGATCGCGTGGCCGACGGCCTCCTCCTCGGTCTCGGCGACGAACACCTTGCCGTCAGGGCCGTACCACGCGGGAATCTGGTGACCCCACCACAGCTGGCGAGAGATGCACCAGGGCTGGATGTTCTCCATCCAGTCGAAATAGGTCTTCTCCCAATTGCGTGGCACGAACGTCGTCGCGCCCGACCTGACGGCCGCGATCGCCGGCTGCGCCAGGGTCTTGGCGTCGACATACCACTGGTCGGTCAGATATGGCTCGATCACGACACCGGAGCGGTCGCCATGCGGCACCATGTGCGTGTTCGGCTCGACGCGCTCGAGGAAGCCGAAGGACTCCAGCCGCTCCAGGATCTTCTTGCGCGCAGCGAAGCGCTCGATGCCGTGGAACTCCCTGGCAAACTCCTCGGAGCCCTCGGGAAGGCCGCGCAGATAGTCCTCGTTGTCGACCAGCGCGATGCAGCCTTCGCGATCGAGGATGCTGATCTGCGGCAGGCCATGGCGGCGGCCGACCTCGAAGTCGTTGAAGTCGTGCGCCGGCGTGATCTTGACCGCGCCGGTGCCCTTCTCCGGATCGGAATAGGTGTCGGCAACGATCGGGATCTCACGCCCGACCAGCGGCAGGATCACGCGCTTGCCGACGAGGTGCTGATAGCGCTCGTCGTCCGGATGCACCGCGACCGCGCTATCGCCAAGCATGGTCTCGGGACGCGTGGTCGCGACCACGATGAAACTCGTGGGATCCTCCGGGCTGAACGTCGTCCCCTCGATCGGATAGCGCAGGTACCAGAGGTTGCCCTTGACCTCGATCTGCTGGACTTCGAGATCGGAGATCGCGGTCAGCAGCTTCGGGTCCCAGTTGACCAGCCGCTTGTCCTTGTAGATCAGGCCCGCACGGTGCAACTCGACGAACACCTTCACGACGGCCTTGGACAGACCCTCGTCCATGGTGAAGCGCTCGCGACCCCAGTCGCAGGAGGCGCCGAGCCGCTTGAGCTGGTTGATGATGGTGCCGCCGCTCTCGTCCTTCCACTGCCAGACGCGCGCGAGGAACTTTTCGCGGCCCATCTCGCGGCGGCCGGGCTGCTGGCGCTCCATCAGCTGACGCTCGACCACCATCTGGGTGGCGATGCCGGCATGGTCGGTGCCCGGCTGCCACAGCACGTCGCGGCCCCGCATGCGCTCGAACCGGCACAGGATGTCCTGCAGCGTGTTGTTGAGCGCGTGCCCCATGTGCAGCGAGCCGGTCACGTTCGGCGGCGGGATCACGATGGTGAAGGGATCCGCATTGCGCCGATCGGGGCGACCGGCGGAGAACGCGCGGGCATCCTCCCAGACCAGGGACATGCGACCTTCGAGATCGGTGGGCTGATAATTCTTATCGATCATGGCATTTCCAGCGGCGCGGGGCCGGCTGTCCAATTCGGGATGTCGCGGAACTCGTCCGGGCCTTTTGTGACATGACCTGAAAAAGCTCGCGCAAGCTGTTGGTGCTTGGGCTGTTTTCGGACTGATGTCCGACCGCGGACCGCGCTCCCGGAAGAGCCCTCTCGATCCGTCCGGCAGGGATCAGCTTGACAGGGCTAGAAAGCCGCCGCGGCGCGCCAAGTCAACAGCAGCGGCGAACATTGACGGATAGCGTCTACCGCCCGCCGCGGCTCACTCCAGAACGGAACACGAGATCGTGCCGTCCTGGCGTCAGCGGCCGCGCGAGACGCGCTCGATCTCGGCCTTGACGATGCGCTCCACCAGGGCCGGAAGATTGTCATCCAACCACGATTTCAGCATCGGACGCAGCATCTCCTTGACGAGGTCCTCGAGCGTCCGGGCGTTGTTGCTCAGCACCGTATTGGCCAGCGCGTTGAACGCCGATTCGACGGCGTTCACCGTCGATGGGGCCAGGATCGGCTGCTTCGGTGTGACTTGCTCGAACGCGGACTCGAAGCTGGCAGCCTTCTGATTGAGCCGCCCGGCCTCGATGAACTCGATATCGTCCCGCGGATCCACCTTTCGGAAGGATGCCGCGGCGGGGGCTGGCGCTGGAGCGGGAGTCGGTGGGGCCACTGCCATGTCGTCGGTCAACTCGAGTACTTCAGGTTCGGGCTCGGGTTCTGCCGGCCGAACCTCTGCGACCGGAGTCGTTTCATCCAAACCCGCCAGCAATGCGTCAATGTCATCCTGGTTGTTGCTTGCGGACGCCGCCGGCGGCGCGGGAGGCGGAGGTGCGGGCTTGGCGGGAGCCGCAGCAGCGATCTTCGAAGGTGGGATGTCGTTCATTACCGGCTTCGCAGCCGGGGCCGCCGGCTTCTCGGCCTTGACCGGCTCCGGCGCGGCGGCCTTGTCTGCCGCCGGCGGCTTACCCTCGTCGTCGGCAATGATACGCCGGATCGACGCCAGAATCTCCTCCATGGAGGGTTCTTGGACCTTCGCAGGCTGCGTCATTTCCGACTCCAAATCAGCAACGCTGCCGCACGAACCGGCTCAGCGCAAAAGTCCCGGGCGCCGGATCCAAGTGGCTTGGAGTTCTCAACGGGCATGCCAACTTGTCTCCGGACAAGGCCTGATCGATGCAAAACAACAGAACGATACTGCCCATGTCGGAGTCTATTCTTGGAAGAACTTCCGACGCAGTCCGAATCGTTCGGCGGCCATTTTGAGGCTATGTCATGGCAACAAATGAATGCAAGCAACGCCCGCCGCGAACCCGGTGGAGCACGGAGGTCGCCTGTCAAGCGTCGCCCATTCGTCACAACCACAGCATGTGCCACAAAAAAATCCCCCGGCCAAGGACCGAGGGATCAGGGTCGATATTAAGAATGTACTAATGACCATCCGGCGTCCGTACACCCGCCCAGTTATCCCGGACCTGCTGGTAGTGCACGCTGGGATCGTAGGTGGTCGTCGGCAGGTTCAGCACCTGCGGTGACAGCCGCCCCACGGTCTGAAGCACCGTATAGGATGCCACCACGCGGTCATGCTGGGCGTTCACCAGCGAATTCCGCGCGTTGACCAGCGCCTGCTGAGCGTTGAGCACGTCGAGGGTGGTGCGCTGCCCGGCCTTGGCCTCTTCGCGGACACCATTGAGGGCGATCTCGGAGGCCGCCACCTGGGCCTGTGCCGACTGCACCTGTGCCTTGCCCGCGAGCAGCTTGCCCCAGGCAGATACCACGTCGGAGCGAGCCTGATCGCGGGTCTGCTCCAGGACCAGACGCTGCTGCGCCAGCGACTCCTTGGACTGCCGGATCAGCGCGTATTCCGCCCCTCCATTGTAGATCGGGACGTTCACCGAGGCGACAGCCGACGCGCTGAACCCACGATAGGATTGCAGGCTCGACTCATAGCCCTGCTGCGCCTGAGCCTGGACGTTTACGGTCGGCAGCAGAGCACCCTCGTTGATCCTGACCTGCAGATACTGGACGTCGATGCCGTACATCGCCGAGGTTACGTTCGGGTTTTCCGTCAGAGCCGTTTCGACCGACTGCTGGAGGGTCGCCGGCAAATAACGGTCGACAGGAGAGCCCGGCGCCAAGTTCTGGGGATCGTTGCCGATGATTCGGCGGAAGTTCGAGCGGGTCGCCGTTAGTTGGGCCTCTGCTGTGAGCTGCTGCGTGCGGCCGGCGGCGAGCTGAGCCTCGGATTGCGCGACGTCGGTGCGGGTGACCTCGCCGACGTTGAACCGATCGCGGGTCTGCTTGAGCGTCTGCTCCAGCACCCGCGTGTTGCTGCGCTGGACCTCGACGATCGCCGCATCGCGCAGATAGTCCATATAGATCGTGGCCGCCGCTAGCAGCACCTGCTGCTCAAGAATGCGGAGAGCCTCGCGTTGCGCCGAGACGTTCGCCTCAGCCTTGCGCACGCCGTTTGCCGTCTGCTGACCGTTATACAGATTCTGGTTGACCGTCAGGCCGACGCTTCGCGGCCTCTGCACGCCGTTCACGGCCGGCGTAGCGGGTGCCGCTTGCAAATCCGTATACTGAATGCCCGCCGTCGCATTCAGACTGACCTTCGGCCGATACCCCGAGAGTGCCTGCGGAACGCCTTCGTCGACCGCACGAGCCTGGGCCCGCGACGCGTTCAGTTGCGGGTTGTTCTGATAGGCACGCACCAGCGCAGCCTCGATCGTGTCGGCCAGCGCTGGCGTCGGGCCTGCACAAGCCATCACGAGGACCACAGCCGCCGCTGCGGTGACGAGCTTCACCCCAAACATCCCTGTTCCATTCATTTGTTACCGGCTCGAACGCCAGAGCCGGGCCGTAACCTGTTGAAGAGACTCCCGCGCACCTCGCACCTTATTCCCCATGCAAGCGCAACGGAACCACCCAAGCCTGGAACCCGTATCGAAAACTGTCAACGTGCAGCATCCAGGCCACACTTCTGATTTAAAACAGAATTTTGCCCGCCCGCGGCCGCGAAGACGACGCACCAAGCCGTGCTGCGCGACGGGCGGCTCGGCAATTCAGAGGGGTCGCTAAGGACCTCGTCGGACGACTTAAAAAACGAACTCGGGGACCCGCTCGAGACCGGAAATGACCGGCGCCGCAGCATCGAACAGAACCCTGCTGCCGATATCACCATGCGATCGCGTAAAGATCATGGCGCGGGCGGGACGCGCGGCGGCGAAGACGCCGACCAGGCGGCCGCCCTCCTTCAATTGACGGCAAAGACCGTCCACAGCGACCTCGGTCGCTCCATTGAGGAGAATCACGTCGAAGCGGCCGTCCGCCGGATCACCCTGCGCGGCCGGCGCGACTCGAATCGTAACCGGGCAGCCATCGACGGCGGCAAGCAGCTGCTTGGCGCGCCCTTCGACCGCAGAGTCGACCTCAGTCGCCGTCACGCTGCCCGCGAGTCGGGCGGCCAGCGCGGCGAGATAGCCCGTCGCACATCCAACCACGAGCACGCTGTCGGTTGGCTTGATCTCGGCAGCCTGCAGCAGCTTTCCGGTCAGCATCGGCTTGATCAGATACCGCTTGGCCGAGGCGGATTCGGAGACGTCGAGATCCAAGTCGAGATAGGCCAGCGCCTGCCGATCTGCGGGAACGTAGGCTTCCCGCGGCACGGTCAACAACGCATCCAGCACGCGGTGATCGGTGACGTCGTTGGTCCGGACCTGACCATCGACCATTTTCTGGCGCGCCGTCGCGAATGAAGACATGAGCAGACCTGCAAGCAAAGCGGATGGACCGCGGACGATCTGCGCAATCTTTTGGTACAAGGCCCTGGAAAAGGCAACATGCGGGTTTCAACGGAGCCGCTGGGACGCCGCCTGTGAGTGAGCCGACCGCCGGCTACTCGATCACCACGGCCAGTCGCCCGAGCAACTGCACGATCTCGTCAATATGTTCGGAATCACCGCGCGTCATCATGTCGGCCAACCGCGTGAGACATTCGTCATCGCTGAGACGCTCGACCTGGTCGGGAATCAACGAGGGCGCGGAGACTGCTTCAGCGAATGGGACGACGGTGTTTGGCATCTACGACACTCCATGACCGCGGGCACTGGCCGGTTCCAGCAAACTATCGGGGCCGGTTTGCTCCCTTCCAAGTGAATTTCCTGTCATCGAACTGTGGGCGACCGCTGCCCAGCAAGCGTTCAAAATCAATCTAACCATCTGAAATTTCGGTATTTTATTCCTGAGCCCGCAATCGTCGCAAAGATGCGATTTCGTTCTATGCAAGGCGAAACGGCTTTGTTATACGCAGCCGCATTCGCGAACATTGCTTCGCCTGTTCCTCGGTAGCTCAGCGGTAGAGCATTCGACTGTTAATCGAATGGTCGCTGGTTCGAATCCAGCCCGGGGAGCCATTCTGGCCATGCCGAATGGTTCTATATATCCTCCCAATCCCTCTTTTTCTTGTGACGCGGGACATCCGCCGATTGGCCGCGAACGTGCGCCGATCTTCGCTGTCTTGCCTTGACCGCGCATGGAGCGTCGGGCAAGCGGGGCGCATCTCTTGCAAGTGACGACCAGCGATGCCGATTTCCGATCATCTGAGAGCCGTCCGCAGCAAGATCGGCCATGATCTTTTGGCGACCACAGCGGTTTCCATCTCCGTGTTCGACAACCAGGGCCGCATTCTGCTCGGGCGCGACGCGGAGACGGGCCTCTGGACGTTGCCCGGCGGCGCCATCGATCCGAATGAGCACCCGGCCGACGCGGCCACCCGCGAATGCTTCGAGGAGACCGGGCTCGTGGTCCGGCCGATTCGCCTGCTCGGGGTGTTCGGGGGCCCGGAGTTCCTCATCCGCTATCCCAACGGTGATCTGACCTACTACACGGTGATCGCCTTCGAGGCCGTCATCGAAGGCGGCGCGCTTGCGCCCGATGGCGAGGAGATCGCGAGCCTTCGATTCGTCGATCGTGGGGAATGGGACCAGCTCCCGGTGTCGCCATCGAGCCGGATCATCTCGCGGCAGGCGCTCCAGCACGACCCCACCCCCTACTTCGCTGCCGCGAGCTGGCGGCCCGAAAGCTGAACCGGACTCGAGTCGTTGGATCCTGTCGCCGCAATTCTCATGCTGATGGCCGGTCTGCTTCACGCGAGCTGGCATGCCATCGTCAAGACCGGCAGCGGCCTCTCCCTCCTCGCTGGCATGGGTCTGGTCAGCAGCGCCCTGATCCTGCCCTTCCTGTTTCTCGTTCCCGTTCCGGCACTCGCGACCTGGCCGCTCATCGTGGCCTCACTGGTCTTGCACGCGGGCTACAAGGCGAGCCTCGCAATGGCCTACCGCTCGGCCGAGCTTGGACGCGCCTACCCGATCGCGCGTGGCATCGTTCCGCTGTTCGCAACGCTATTTGCCTCGCTGGGTCTGCAGCAACTGCCACGGAGCGGGCAGTTGATCGGAATTGCCGTCATCGTCCTCGGCATCACCGGCCTGGCGCGCGACCGAATCCACGGTCCGATCGACCGCCGTGCGTTCTGGGCCGCGGTCTGCGCCGCCGCACTGGTCGCCGGCTATTCGGTCGTCGATGCGGCAGGCACCCGGCAGACCGAAGGCTGGGCTTCGTTCACGGTCTGGATGATCGTGCTCGACAGTGTCGTGTTCTTTCTCGTCGCGATGATGCTGCGAGGACCTGCTCTGGTGGTGGAGATCCGAGACGCCTGGCTTCCGGTGCTGATCGCAGGCACCCTGGGGCTGACGTCATTCGTGGTATTCCTTTGGGCCTTGAGCCGCAATCCGATTGCCAATGTGGTCGCGTTTCGCGAATGCAGCGTCCTGTTTGCGACGCTGATCGGCGTGCTGTTCCTGAAGGAGCGTGCAACGCCGCGACGGCTCTGCTGCGCAGCGTTGATCGCAGTGGGGCTGGTCACGGTCGCCCTGCTCAAGCCGGACTGAGATTCTTCAAACAACCGGAGCCATCCACTCCCGGAAATCATAGTTCCATCTTCATCGCATGATGCACAACAGGCGGCCGGCCTGCGGCCCGGACAGGAAAGTTCCGTAAAACCGCTAGTTGCAGAATCGGGACAACTAATTCAGTGTTAACTACTTTGCCATTTTCGAGCCTCAGCCTATTGTCCTTGTAGCGTGAGCGTCCTTCAGTCCTGCTGATACTGAGGTGGCCCATGCCTACTGTCCTCATTATTGACGATGATTGTGCCACGCGCGCTGCGCTGGAAACATTATTGAAGAAGAAGCGGTTCTGCGTGTTTCTCGCGCCGGATGGTCCGACCGGCATTCGATTGATCGGCAGCGTGTCCTTCGATGCCGTCGTGATCGACATGTTCATGCCGGGCATGGACGGCATCGCAACCATTCGCGAGCTCATCAAGCTCGATCCCACGGTCCCGTTCATCGCGATCTCCGGCTACGCGTTCACCGACAAGAAACTGGGTGCTCCAGACTTCCTCGGTATGGCAATCAAGCTCGGAGCGACGGCAGCGTTGCAGAAGCCGTTCGACATCCTCGATCTGCTCGAAGCGGTCGATCGTGCGATCGAGGTGCGCCAACGACTTCTGAGCGAGGCGCGGCACGTCGCTCCTCATCCACGTCTGTCAGGAAGGGCTCATGATGAACATCCTGGTCGTTGATGACGAAGTCGGCGTTTGCTGTGTCATCCAGCACCTTCTGGTTCGCGAGGGCTACGCGGTCACTGCCGTCACCGACGGTCGGCTGGCCATGGATGCCGTGTCCCGCGATGATTTCGCCGCGGCTCTGATCGATCTCAACTTGGCCGACATGGACGGCAACGAGGTCATCCGGGCTGCACGGGCGGCCCGGCCCACGATGCCCATCGTGATGATGTCGGGCATGGTGCTGGAATCAGGACGCGGGACGCCTGATTTGCTCGGCCCCTCGCCCAGAATGGTCGGCCTTCATCGTTTGGCGAAGCCGTTCAAGCCGAAAGACCTGTCGCAGCTGATGCGCGACATTCTGGTGCAGGACACCGAGCTTCTCGCCGTCGCGGTTTGACCGCCAGCGATTCTGCCGCTTGCGTCGAGCCGGACGTTTGGAGCGGGTCGCCTCTTCGGCCTTTGCCAGTGAAGCGGCCTGCGACTCGCGGCAGGCGTTGCGGATCTCTTGCTCCCGGTCGGCTACGGGCCGGATCGTGATCGCTGCACGGCATCACCTGCCGCGCGGGCAGACGGGTCACCGACGACGCGAAGCCTTGGGATGTGAGCCCGTTCACACTGGAACAAAGCGGACCGCGGTATATTTGGAACGAAGGGCACCGCTAACCAATTGGGTCCGTCGTGCCCGATCGTTAGAATTTGAACGATCCGCTCAATTTGAAAAAAGTGGAATTTCGCCATCGTGGCTCGCAGTTTGCGCGAGGGCGAGATGAGCGAAGCCGAATACGAGTTGTTGATGGACGTTGTGAGAACCGCTATTGCGCCCGAGACCGAGACCGATTCCATGGCCCGCTTGTTCTCAATTCTGCATTTCCCCACGGCGGCCAACGACAACCAGGGCGCCTGGCCGCTGATCCCGTTTCCGGACGGCTGGTTCGCGGCCTGCTGACGCGCGATCTTCTGTCGTCATGCAAGCCAAGGGATCGGCACGCCGGAACGCTGCCGCGGTCTTCATTTTCTGAGATGGCGACTGCCGAGGCCGCCGCCCTTCAGATCACCGGCGCTACTTCCTGACTGCGAATACCCAGACGACGCCGCCCTGCGGGACGTTGTCCTCCAGACCAATGTCGCCTTTCGAGAGCGCATCCTGGATGCGCTGCGCATCGACGCCCCAGCCGGATTGCACGGCGATGTACTGCGTGCCATCCGCCTCATAGGCGACGGGCATGCCCATGATGCCCGAGTTCGTCTTCTGCTCCCACAGCAGCTCACCGGTCTTGGCATGGAACGCCCGGAACATCCGGTCGTTGGTGCCGCCGACCAGAACGAGATCGCCCGCCGTCGCGGTCACCGACCCGAACAGCTGGGATTTCGGGAAATTGTGCGACCACACCTTCTTGCCTGTCGCCGGATCCCAGGCCTGCAGCTCCCCGAAATGGTCGGCACCGGGCCGCACCGTGAGCCCGATGTCCTCGGCCTTGGTGCCGAGCCAGAGCTGGCCGGGAACGAGCGGCAGCTTCTCCCCGGTGAAGCCGCCGCAGAAATTCTCGTTCGCCGGCACGTAGACGAAGCGCGTCTTCTGGCTGTAGGCCGCGGACGGCCAGTCCTTGCCGCCCCACAACGAGGGACAGAAGTCGACACGCTTGCCGAGCGTCGGCTTGTGCGCGGGATCGACGATCGGCCGTCCCGTCTCGGGCTCAATTCCCTTCCAGACATCGGTGTGGACGAAGTTCCAGCCGTTGACGTAGTTGATTCGCTCCGGCGTGCGCTCGAGCACCCAGAAGATGGCGTCGCGTCCGGGATGGATCAGGCTCTTGAAGCTGCGGCCGTCCCGCTGCAGGTCGACCAGCATCGGTGCATCGACCTCGTCCCAGTCCCACGAGTCGTTCTGGTGATACTGGAAATGCGTCTTGATCTTTCCGGTCGCAGGATCCAGCGCGATCACCGAGCTGGTGTAGAGATTGTCGCCGGGGTGCAGGCCCCCCGGCCAGGGCGCGGCGTTGCCGACGCCCCAATACACCGTCTTGGTGTCCTTGTCGTAGGTGCCGGTCATCCAGGCAGACCCGCCGCCATTCTTCCAGTCGTCGCCGCTCCACGTGTCATGCCCGGGCTCGCCTTCGGAAGGAATCGTGAAGGTGCGCCAAAGCTCCTTGCCGTCCTCGGCGTCATAAGCGGCAACATAGCCGCGGACGCCGAACTCGCCGCCGGATCCGCCGACCATCACCTTGCCGTCGACGATCAGCGGCATCAGCGTGAGATATTGTCCCTTCTTGTAGTCCTGGACCTTCTTGTCCCAAAGCACCTTGCCGGTTTGGGCGTCGAGCGCGACCAGATGATCGTCCGTCGTGGCGAGGTAGAGCTTGTCCTGCCAGAGGCCGACGCCGCGATTGGTCGGATGCAGCTGGAACAGATCCTCGGGGAGCTCGCGCTTGTAGCGCCAGTACTGGTCGCCGGTCTTTGCGTTCAGCGCGATCACCTGCCCCATCGGCGTCGTGATGAACATGACGCCGTTGTTGACCAGAGGCGGCGCCTCGTGCCCTTCGACGACGCCGGTGGCAAAGGTCCAGACCGGCACCATGTCCTTGACGTTCGTGGTGTTGATCTGGTCGAGCGGACTATAGCCTTGGCCATCATAGGTCCGACGATAGAGCATCCAATTGCCTGGCTCGGGATTTTCGAGCCGTGCGGGCGTGACAGGACTGTAGTTGTCGATCGGGCCGGCCACGGCTGCCGGTGCGGCGAGACAGGTGAACGCCACGGTGCTCGATAGCAGCCATTGCTTGATCGCGGTGGACATGGACAAACCTCCCCTGCTTCGTTTTTCGATTCACTTGTTGTCGTGACGGGTGTCGAGACGATGCGAGTTCCGATAGGCACATGGGATCTCATCAGCCCTGTTGGCCACCTACCTTTCCAATGAAGGGCGCAGCGATCATGAGCGCGCCGTCCTTGAGCACGAGGGGAAGCGCGGCGAGCCGCCGGGGCGCGGGGCCGAACACGACCTGCGCCCCGCGCCTCGGGTCGTACTCGGAATTGTGGCACATGCATTTGAAAACATCGTCGTTGCCCTCGGTCGCCTTGATCCAGGCCGTGACCGGGCACCCCGCATGCGAGCAGATGGCCGAATAGGCGACGATGCCTTCGGCCGCACGCTGACGCGTGTCTTCGTCGAGTTCGTTTGGATCGAGCCTGACGAGCAGCACCTCGTTCAATCGCGACCCGTCACGCACGATCGCATTCGCTGGATCCTTCGGCCACCCATGAACCGGTGGCTCGCCAATCTTCAAGTCATCAGGCGTGATCGTCTGCCCTTCGCGCTCCCCTTCCGAGAACACGAGCAGGTCGCCCTTTTGCGGCCGCTTCTCCTTGCGCGGATCGTCGTCATCGGCCGCCGCGCTGGCAACCGTTGCGCATGCGGCAAGCGTGCCGAAAACCACCGAGCGGCGTGTCGGGTGATCATCCATGACAGATCTTTGCGTGTGAAGTTGTGTGCGAGTCGCGGGCGTGCTGTTCTAGAGAGCTCGGCTCCCCGCAACGCACCCTGACATAGAACAATTAGAACTACACAACCTGACGAAATCAAGGCGCGTTGCGCGATTTCGCCGCGATGTCTTCAACTATCGTCGCTGCTGCGCGCCATTGCCGGTGCAGCAGTTCGGCGAAAGCTCCTAGCGATCGGGAGCGACGGTGTCGCCAGCTCCGTCTGGAATTGCGACCACGCGAGTTGTGGACCAGGGTTCGCGATGAGGGCGGCGCGACAATCCCTCTCTGCGCTGCCGTGCCCGATGCGACCAGTTCGAAACGCGGCTGGGCGGATCGAAATTCCAGCTGGCCGAAGGCCCGGATCGACGACGTCGGCCTTCGCGACGAGAGTGGTTGCCTAACCGAGAGATTGCCTATATTGCTCCGCCCACAGGGGCCACGTGGCGGAGTGGTTACGCAGCGGTCTGCAAAACCGTTTACACCAGTTCAATTCTGGTCGTGGCCTCCACTCAATCAAGATCAAGCGGTTGGACTACCCATTGGGGCCGCGAACCGGCGCTAGATGGGCAGATCGTCGATGCCGCCGGGATAGCTGACCTGCGCGCGCGGCCAAGTCAGAATTGCCCCTCGTTCACCGGCCGAGACGCCCGTCCGATCCGAGCCGGATCTGCCGGCCAGCCGGGGCGCGTAATCCCGGAGCTGCACCACGTTGGACTTTTCTGCTTCCGGCATGGCTCTCATCCTCGTTCCATGCTGCAATGCAAGAAGCGTACCTCCGGTTCCTAAACCCGCCGTTTACGGTTGCGCCAATCCGGCTTGCGGGCCTTTGGGCGGGGCGTGAGCTCCGGCTGCGCTTTTTCCACCTCCCGATACCGCGCCAGCATGCGCTCGAAGCTCGCGTCGAGGGCCGTGGCAATCTCCGGCCGCCGTTCCAGCGCGGCCATCAGCATCCCGGCAGCCTCGATGGTCGACAGCCCGTCGCGGCGCGGTTCGCGGCGCAGCCGGCCGTAGCGCGACGGCTGCCGCGGCCCGAGGATCACGCGCTGGCATTTCAGCATCCACGGATTGCGCCACCACAGCGCTTTGGCCTGGCTCCAGGTGCCGTCGAGCAGGATCACGCCCTCGATCGACTTGAGGATGGCGCGCTGGTTGTCGGCGACCTCACCCTTGCGGGTCACCGCGACCACCTCGCTCTCGGGATCGAGCTCGGCCGCCTTCGCCGAGCCGAGATAGAGAATGGCCCAGCGCGCGGGATCGGCGACCGGCCGTCCCAGTGCCTTGGCGAAGCTCGGCCAGGATAGCCCGACCTTGACCACCGCGTTCTTGAAATGCAGGGCGGCGAGCCGCGCGGTGCCGAGCGCGCGATCCTGCTCCTGCGGATGCTGCAGGATCAGGAGCCCCAGCCGGCTCTCCAGCGGTGTGACGCTGTCGCAGATGCACAGCGGCAGCGGTTTCTGGCAACGCGGGCAATCGGGCGGCGCCTCGGTGGCGAGCGGCGGATGGTCGTGTGGTTCTGGCATGCGGCGGCTATACGCGCCCGCGGACAGGGCCACAACGGCTCATTCAGCGGACGCGGCGAGCGGCTCCGGGGTCGAGCGGCGGCGCAGCCGGTCGATCAGCAGGTAGATCACCGGCGTGGTGTAGAGGGTGAGGATCTGCGACACCAGCAGCCCGCCGATGATGGTGATGCCGAGCGGGCGGCGCAGCTCGGTGCCCGGACCGGTCGCGATCACCAGCGGCAGGCCGGCGAACAGCGCGGCGAGGGTCGTCATCAGGATTGGGCGAAAGCGCACCCGGCAGGCCTCGAAGATCGCATCGGCCGAGGACATGCCGCGCTGGCGCTCGGCCTCGAGCGCGAAATCGACGAGCATGATGCCGTTCTTCTTGACGATGCCGATCAACAGGATGATGCCGACGAAGGCGATCACTGTCAGCGGTGTGTTGGTGACCTGCAAAGCGAGCAGCGCGCCGAGCCCGGCCGACGGCAGGGTCGAGATGATGGTCAGCGGATGCGCCAGGCTCTCATAGAGCACGCCGAGCACGATATACATCGCGGCCAGGGCGAACAGGATCAAGAGCGGCTGGCGGCCGCTGCTCTTGTTGAAGTCCCCGGCATTGCCGTCGAAGCTGCCGCGGATGCCCTCCGGCATGTGCAGCTCGTCGACGGCGCGCTGGATGTTGGCGGTCGCGGTCTGCAAGGGCACGTCCGGCAGCAGGTTGAACGACACGGTGGTCGAAGGGAACGATTGCGAGTGATACACCGCCAGCGGTGACAGGCCACGCTCGGCCTTGACCAGCGCCGACAACGGCACCTGCGCGTCCCCTGCCCCGGCCACATAGATGCGGTCGAGATTGGAGGGATCGGTCTGGAATTTCGGGTCGATCTCCAGCACGACCATGTACTGGTTGCGCTGGCTGTAGACGATCGATATCTGGCGTTGCGCGAAGGCGTTGTTGAGCGCGTTGTCGATATCCTGGACGCGGACGCCGAGGCTCGCCGCCTTTTGTCGGTCGATCCGCAGCGCGAGCTGCAGGCCACCGGGATCGCGGTCGCTGGAAATGTCGGTGATGCCGTCAACCGTCTCCAGGCGCTTGGCGACAATCGGCGCCCATTTCTGCAGAAGGTCGAGATCTGGGCTGCTCAACGTGTACTGATAGTCGGAATCGCTCTGACGGCCGCCGGTGCGCACGTCCTGCGCGGCGAACATGAAGAGCCGAATGCCGGGGACCGTCGCGAGGCTCCGCCTGAGGCGGTTGATCACGAGCTCAGTGGAGACGCCCTCGCGCTCCGCCGGGGGCTTGAGATTGATGAACATGGTGCCGCGGTTGGACGTCGCGCCACCCGGCCCGCCGCCGCCCCCGATCGTCGAGCCGATACCGGCCACGGCGGGATCGGCCATCACGATGTCAGCGAGCCGCTGCTGCAGACCAAGCATGGACTGGAACGAAATGTCGGCCGAGGCGCGCGTCGCACCGATGACGAAGCCGGAATCGTCGGTCGGGAAATAGCCCTTGGGCACCTTGATGTAGAGCGTCACCGTGAGCGCGATGGTGGCGAAGAACACGATCAGGGTGAGAAACGGATAAACCAGCACGCCGCGCAGCGTCCAGGCATAGAAGCGGACCATGCCGGACAGCGCGCCTTCGACGATGCGGTCGAACCAGGTGGCACGATCGGACAGCGTCTCCTTGATGTAGTGCGCGCAGATCATCGGCGTCACCGTCAGCGACACCAATGTCGACACGACGATTGCGAAGGTCAGCGTCAGCGAGAACTCCCGCAGGAGACGGCCGACGACGCCGTCCATGAAGATCAACGGCACGAAAGCCGCAATCAAGGAAAGGCTGATCGACAACACGGTAAAGCCGATCTGGCGGGCGCCATCGAGCGCGGCGCGCATCGGCGACAGGCCATGCTCGAGATTGCGGTACATGTTCTCGATCATGACGATGGCGTCGTCGACGACGAAGCCGACGGAGATCGCGAGCGCCATCAGTGACAGATTGTCGATCGAGAAGCCTGCGAGCCACATCGCCGCGCAGGTACCGGCGAGCGCCAGCGGCACCGAGACGCCGGCCGCGACCGTCGGCACCAGGCGGCGAAGGAACAGGAACACGACGACCATCACCAGCACGGCGGTCGCGAGCAAGGTCCACTGCATGTCGTCGACCGAGGCGCGAATGGTCCCGGTGCGGTCGACCAGAGTGGAGATCTCGATGCCCGCCGGCAGCCATTGCTTGAGCTCCGGGATCAGCGCCTTCACACGGTCGACCGTCTCGATCACGTTGGCATCGCCCTGCTTGGCGATCTGGATCAGCACCGCTGGCTGCTTGTTGAACCAGGCGATCGAACGCACGTTGCGTACGGAATCCTCGACGTCGGCGACATCCGACAGCCGCACGAAGCTGCCATTGCTGCTCTTGATCAGGATGTCGCGGAATTCGGCCGCGCTGCGCATCTGCCGGTTGATGGCGATGGTCTCGCTCTGGCGGCCGCCCTCGAAGATGCCGACAGGTCCGATCGGATTGGCATTGACGATCGCCGTCCGGACATCGTCGGTCGAAATGCCGGCATTGGCGAGCGAGACCGGATTGAGCGCGATGCGCACGGCGGGTTGATCGGCGCCGCTGACAGTGACGTTACCGACGCCGGGCACCTGGAACAGCCGCTGCGCCAGCACGGTGTCGGCGACGTCGTACATCGCGCTCGTCGTCATCGTCTTCGAGGTCAGGGCGAGAACGAATACGGGAGCCGCGGCCGTGTTCGCCTTGCGGAACCGCGGCAGCGCCGGAAGGTCGCTCGGAAGGTCCGACAGCGAGGCATTGATGGCTGCCTGCACGTCGCGCGCGGCCTTGTCGATGTCGCGGCCGATCGAGAACTGGATCTGGATGTTGGTGGTGCCGAGCGAGCTCGTCGAGGTGATCTGGTTGACGCCCGCAATCTCGCCGAGTCGCCGCTCCAGCGGCGCCGCGACCGTCCCCGCCATGACGGACGGGTCCGCACCCGGGCGCGACGCGCTGACGAAGATCGCGGGGAAGTCGACGTTCGGCACCGGTGCGACGGGAAGGAAGATATAGGCGACGATCCCGACCAGGAACAGACCGATCGAGAGCAGCGTGGTGCCGACCGGCCGGCGAATGAACGGCTCGGAGATCGAGGCCATCACTGGATGCCTTCGGTCGCACCTGCGATCGGCGGCGACGGCAGGTCCGGCGCCGACGGCAGCGCGCGCTCGAAGCGACGATTGATGCGGTCGAGCGCGAGATAGATGACCGGCGTCGTGTACAACGTCAGCAATTGGCTGAGCAGCAGGCCGCCGATGATGGAGATGCCGAGCGGAAAGCGCAGCTCCGAGCCGGTGCCGCTCTCGATCGCCAGCGGCAGCGCGCCGAACAGCGCGGCCAGGGTCGTCATCATGATCGGGCGGAAGCGCAGGAGACACGCCTGCACGATGGCGTCGTAGGGGGTGCGGTTCTCGTGACGCTCCGCCTCGAGCGCGAAGTCGATCATCATGATCGCGTTCTTCTTGACGATGCCCATCAGGAGGATGATGCCGATCAGGCCGATCACCGAGAGATCCTGGCCGAACAGCATCAGGGCCAGGATGGCGCCGACGCCGGCGGATGGCAGCGTCGACAGGATCGTAATCGGATGGATGTAGCTCTCATAGAGCACGCCGAGCACGATGTAGATCGTAACCACGGCCGCGAGCAGCAGCCAGGGTTGGCCGGCCAGCGACTTGGCGAACTCGGCGGCATCGCCCGAGTAGACGCCGATGATGCTGCCGGGCATGCCGATGCGGTTCTCGGTCGCATGAAGCGCGTCGACCGCCTCGCTGAGCGCCGCGCCGGGCGCGAGGTTGAAGCTCAGCGACACCGCCGGAAACTGCGCCTGATGCGAGATCGCCAGCGGCGCCGTGGTGCGCATGAGGCTTGCCACCGCAGAGAGCGGCACCTGGCCGCCGGCGCCGGGCAGATAGAGCTTCGACAGGACCGACGGGTCGCGCTGATACATCGGCAGCGCCTCCAGCACCACGCGGTACTGGTTGGCCTGGCCGTAGATCGTCGAGATCTGCCGCTGCGCGAAGGCGTCATTGAGCGTGTCGGTGACGCCCTGCAGGCTGACGCCGAGCTGGCCGGCGCGCTGGCGGTCGATGGTCAGCTCCGCGCGCAGGCCGCCCTCCTGGGCTTCGGAGGAGACGTCGCGGAATAGAGGGTCGCGGCGCATTTCTCCGACAAGCTGCCTCGCCCATTTCGACACCTCGGCGGCATCGGCACCAGTCAGCGTGTACTGGTACTGCGAGCGGCTCGCCTGGGTCGAGATCTGGACGTCCTGGACCGGCTGGAAGTACACGGTCATGCCGGGCACGCCCGAGGTCTTCTGCTTCAGCCGGTCGATCACCTCGGCGACCCCGTCCTGCCGCTCGCCGAGTGGCTTCAAGGTCATGACGAGACGGCCGACATTGGTGGTCGGATTGACCGATCCGGCGCCGATCACCGAGACGACGCCGACGACGTCGGGGTCAGCCTGGATCGCGGCGGCGACGTCCGCCTGGCGCTTCTTCATTTCGGCGAACGACACGTCAGGGCCGGCTTCGGTCACCGCCGTGATCGAGCCGGTATCCTGCAGCGGCAGGAAGCCCTTGGGCGCGACGACGTAGAGCGCCAAGGTCGCCGCCAAGGTCGCGAAGGTCACGACGAGCGTCTCGGTCTGGCGGTCGAGCACCCAGAGCAGGCTGCGGTGATAGACCGCCACCGTGCGGTCGATGATGCGGCTGATGGCGTTCAGCCCCGGCAGCACCCATTCCTCGCTGGCATGCTTCAACAGCCGCGAGCACATCATCGGCGTCAGGGTCAGCGAGACCACCGCCGACGTCACGACTGCGATCGTCAAGGTCAACGCGAACTCGCGGAACATGCGACCGACAAGCCCGGACATGAACAGCAGCGGAATGAACACCGCCATCAGCGATACGGTCAGCGAGATCACGGTGAAGCCGATCTCGCGCGCGCCGCGCAGCGAGGCGTTCATCGCACTCTCGCCATTTTCCATGTGGCGCACGATGTTCTCGATCATCACGATGGCGTCGTCGACGACGAAGCCGGTGCCGATGGTGAGTGCCATCAGCGAGAGATTGTCGAGACTGAAACCGGCAAAGTACATCACGCCGAAGCTCGTGATCAGCGACAGCGGCAGCGCAACGCCGGCGATGATCGTGGCGCGCAGCGAGCGCAGAAACAGCAGCACAACCAGCGTCACCAGCACCACGCTGAGCACCAGCGTGAACTGCACGTCGTGCACCGAGGCGCGGATGGTCACGGTGCGATCGCTGACGATGGCGAGCTTCACGCCGGCGGGAAGCGTGCGCTGCAGCTTCGGGATCTCGGCACGGATCTGCTTGACGACCTCGATGACGTTGGCACCCGGCTGGCGCTGGATGTCGAGGATGACCGCAGGGACACCCTGGTACCAGCCGCCGGTCCGATCGTTCTCCAGACCATCGATAATCGTTGCGACATCGCCGATCGTGACCGGCGAGCCGTTGCGGTAGGCGATGATGATCGGCTTGTAGGCGTCGGCGGCTCCGATCTGGTCGTTGGCCGTGATCAGATAGGCCTGCTGGGCACCGTCGAGCGATCCCTTGGGACCGGAGACGTTGGCGCCTGCGATGGCGGCGCGCAGGTCCTCCATCGAGATGCCATAGGCGGCGAGCCGCGCCAGGTCGGCCTGCACGCGCACCGCGGGCTTGAGTCCGCCGAGCACCGAGACGCGGCCGACGCCGGAGACCTGGCTCAGCCGCTGCGCCAGGATCGTGTCGGCCATGTCGCTCATCGCGCGCAAAGAGATCGTGTCCGAGGTCAGCGCGAGCGTCATGACCGGTGCGTCGGCCGGATTGACCTTGGCGTAGGTCGGCGGATAGGGCAGCGACTTCGGCAAGACGCCGGCGGCGGCATTGATCGCCGCCTGGACGTCCTGCGTGGCGCCATCGATGTCGCGTCCGAGATCGAACTGCAGCGAGATCTGGCTGACGCCGAACGAGCTCGTCGAGTTCATCGCCGAGAGCGACGGGATCTGGCCAAGCTGGCGCTCCAGCGGCGCCGTGATCAGCGAGGCGATCACATCGGGGCTGGCGCCCGGCAGTTGCGTCGTCACCTGGACGGTCGGGAAGTCGACCTGCGGCAGCGCCGAGACCGGCAGCGCGAGATAGCCGAGCAGGCCGCCGATCAGCAGCGCGACGCCGAGCAGCGAGGTCGCGATAGGACGGCGGATGAAGGGTTCGGAGACGCTCATCGCGACTGCTCGTCACTCTTGCGGTCGCGTCATGGCTGCGCCTTCGCGCCGCGACCTGCTTCACTCCCTCCCTGGGGCGCTGCACCGGCATCGGTCTGGCCCGCGGCCTGAGGCCTGCGACGCGGCTCGCCGTCCTTCGCGCCGTCAGGCGGAGCTCCGCCCTCCTTGGCCTGGTCCTTGCCTTGATCCTTCGCTTGCGGATTGCGGCCGCGTTTGCGTGGCGCCAGATCGGCCTGCGGCGTCTGCTCGGCGCGCCCGACCACCACTTTGACGCCCTCGGCGAGGTTGGCAAAGCCTGTCGTCACCACACGGTCCGACGGGCTCAAGCCGCTCGCGATCACGGCCTCGCTCTCATTCTGCTGCACGACCGCCACCGGATGCGCAGAGACGATGTCGCCCTCGCCGATCACGTAGCTGAACGTACCTGCCGGCCCGCGCTGCACGGCCGACGTCGGCACCGTGATCGCCTGCGACAGGGTCTCGACCTTGAGGCGGACATTGACGAACTGTCCCGGCCAAAGCTGAAATCTGCCGTTGGGGAATTCTGCTTTCAGCTTCAGCGTGCCCGTCGTCTGATCGACCTGGTTGTCGATGCCCCGCAACGTGCCGGTGTCAATGACGGTGACGCCGTCATTGCCGAACACGTCGACGGCGAGCGGTCCCTTGGCGGCGGCCGCATTGACGCGCATGATCTGCTGCTGGGGCAGGCTGAACTGAACCGCAATCGGCTGCAGCTGCGTGATGACGACGAGGCCGGTCGCGTCAGAGGCATGAACGATGTTGCCCTGGTCGACCTGGCGCAGGCCGGCGCGGCCGGAGAGCGGCGCCACGATCTTGGTGTAGCTCAAGGTCGTCGCCGCATTGTCGATCGCGGCCTGATCCGCCTTGATCAGCGCCTGCTGCTGCGCCACCACCGCGCGCTGCGTATCGGCCTGCTGCTTGGAGCCGGCATTGCTGGCTGCGAGCTGCTCGTAGCGGGCGAGGTCGAGCTTCTGGTTGGCGAGTTGCGCCTCGTCCTGCGCCTTCTTGGCAACGGCCTGATCGTACTGCGCCTGATAGATCGCCGGATCGATCTCCGCGAGCACGTCGCCCTTCTTGACGTCCTGCCCTTCGACGAAATTGACCGCGATCAGCTTGCCGTCGACCTGCGAGCGCACCGTGACCGTGTTCAGCGCGCGCACCGCGCCGACGCCGTCGAGATAGACCGGCACGTCCTTGATGGCAGGCGAGGCAGCCAGGACCGGAACGGGAAGGTCGGGCCGCGCGAAGCGGTTATTGGCCTGCTGCTTCTGCTGCATCGCCGACCAGCCGATATAGCCGAGGCCGCCGAGGATCAGCAGCGTGATCGCGATCGACACCAGTCGCCGTGCCACGCTGGACCGCGCGCGCTTCACTGCCGCTGCTCCCTTCTCGTCCGGTTTAAAGAGCATCGGCCGACTTCTCCATGCGCGGCTCCCAGCCGCCGCCGAGCGCCTGGTAGAGGCTCACAAACGCCTGCAGGCGCGCCAGTTGCGCCTGCGATAGCGCGTCCTCGGCCTGGAACAGTGTCAATTGCGTATTCAAGACGGTCACGATGTCGGCAGTTCCCGCGCGCAACTGCTGCTCCGACAATTCGAACGCACGCCGCGAGGCGGCGACGACCTGGCGCTGCAATTGCAGTCGGATCGTGGTCTGCTTGATCGAGAACAGCGCATTGTCGACGTCGGTGAAGGCCTGGATCACGGTCTTGCGGTAGGTCTGCAGCAGTTCATCCTGCCGCGCCTTGGCGTTCTCGAAGTTGCCCAGAATCCGGCCGCCGTCGAAGATCGGCTGGGTCAGGCTGCCGGCGAGGCTGAAGAACGCCGCATGCGGCTGAAACAGCGACACCAGTGCCGCGCTCTGGTAGCCGCCGTTGCCCGTGAGCTGGATGCTCGGAAAGAACTGCGCCCGCGCGCTGCCGACATTGGCCGTTGCCGATGCCAATTGGGCCTCCTGCCGGCGGATGTCCGGACGCTGCGTCAGGATCTCCGACGGCAGACCAGGCGTGACCCGCGGAGTCCTGATCTGATCGAGCGAGCCGCCAATGACCCGAATGCCTTCGGGCGATCGCGCGACCAGCACGGCCAGGGCATTGACGTTCTGATCGAGCGTCTGGCGCAGCGGCGGCACCGCCGCCTTCTGATTGGCGAGCACGCTCTCCTGCTGCGCGACGTCGAGATCGTTGCCGGTGCCAGCCTTCTGCCGCTCGCGGATGGCATCGAGCACACGCGTGGCGCTGGCGATGTTGCGCTCAGCCGTCCGAATCCGATCCTGCGCGGCCAGCACCTGGAAATAGGCATTGGCGACGGTGGCAAGCGTCGTCAACTGCGTGACGTCGCGGTCGAAGCGGTTGGCTACCGCGGTTTCCTCGGCCGCCTGCAGCGCGTCGCGATTCTGGCCGAAGAAGTCGAGCTGGTAGCTCGCAGAGAGCGAGGCTTGGTAATTGACGACCTCGCGGCCGCCATTGGTGAGCCCGCTGGAGCTCGACCCGGACGTGCGCGAATAGGTCTCCTGCCCCGTGCTCGACAGGCTTGGCAGCAGCGCCGCGCCGGCCTGCCGCGCCAGCGCATCGGCCTGCCGGAACCTTGCCACAGCAGCGGCAATGTCGAGGTTGACGCTCTGCGCCTCCTCCATCAGCTGGGTCAGCTCGCGTGATCCGAAGCCGCGCCACCAATCCAGCGGCGGCGGCGCCGCCATATCGGAACCGGACGCCGCCTTGTAGCGCTGGGGCAAGTCGAGGGCCGGATCGGGAATATCCTGGGTCAGCAGGCAGCCGGCCGAGTTCGCCGCCAATCCGATCGCCGCCAGCCAGTGGACAAATCGCCGCAGGGTAGCCGGCACACGGCGCTCCCGCATCCCGGCGACGATCCGCGGGTCAGCGGACGCGCGGCAAGGCTCGTCGACGGCGATCGGCACGATGGACACTGGCGTGATGCTTCCCTGTAGTCTTGGGAATCATTCTAGCCGCAGCCCACGGCGGCGGACAGCCCTGCAGCTCCCCGTCGCCCCAGCAGCGATGGTGCCGATAAAGTCCACCGAATCGACGAATCTCCCGTAAATCAGCGGAGTTTCGTGCAGGCAGGGCCACGGGCCCCCGGCTGCCGCCTTACCAAGATTTCATCTGTCGAATGCCGTTTTGGCCGGGGTGTGACGCGGCGAGCGCGGCCGTGAAACCCTTTGGCGGGGACTCCGTAACTTGCACGTGAACTTCAGGGGGCATTCATGCGAGTTGCGGTGGTCGGAACGGGTATTGCGGGTAACGCCGCGGCCTGGTCCTTGGCGAAACGTTATCCGATCACCGTCTACGAGCGCGATCTCCGTCCGGGCGGCCACAGCCATACCGTGACGATCGACTATGACGGCGCTCCGGTCTCGGTCGACATCGGCTTCATCGTCTACAACGAGCTGAACTATCCTGAGCTCACCGCCTTGTTCGACCATCTGGGGGTCGAGACGGTCGACAGCAGCATGAGCTTTGCCGTCACCGCGGATGCCGGCCGCTTCGAATGGAAAGGTGGCGGAAACACCTGGCTCGACACCGCCAAGGGGCTGTTCGCGCAGCCGAGCAACCTGCTGTCGACATCCTATCTCTGGATGCTCAGGGACATCCTGACCTTCAACGAGCAGAGTACAGCCGACTTCAAGGCCGGCCGCCTGCATGGCCTTACGCTCGGGGATTATTTCCGGCGCAACCATTTCGCTCCGCGACTGCTCACCGACTATCTGGCGCCGATGGGGGCCGCGATCTGGTCAGCCCCGGCGTCCGAGATGCTGGACTTTCCGGCCGAGAACTTCGTTGCGTTCTTCAGCAACCACAGGTTGCTGCAATATGACCGTCCGGTCTGGCGCACCGTCAAGGGCGGCAGCCGGCGCTATGTGGAGAAACTGACGTCGAGCTTCCGCAACCAGATCAGGCTCGGCAGCGCCGTGACCAGCATCGAACGCACCGCCCACGGCGTCGTCGTTCAAGACAGCAGCGGGCGTCGGGACACCTACGATCATGTGGTGATTGCCGCACACAGCGACCAGGCCTTGTCGATGCTCACCGACGCGGACGAGCGGGAGCGCGGCATCCTCGGTGCGATCAAATATTCGCCCAACACAATCTATCTGCACCGTGACAGCAGGCTGATGCCGAAGCGCCGCCGCGCCTGGGCCTCGTGGAATTTCCTGCGCTGGCAGCGTGAGGGCGTTCCCATGAACGACGTCGCCGTCACCTATTGGATGAACAACCTGCAGGACATCGACGACGCCAAGCCGCTGTTCGTCAGCCTCAACCCACCCTTCGCTCCAGCCCCGGAGCTGACCTTTGGCAAATATATCTGTGAGCACCCACAATATACGGCTGCGGCCTTTGCGGCGCAGAAGCGCCTGGCTGCGATTCAGGGGCAGCGCCATACTTGGTTCTGCGGGGCCTGGACCGGCTACGGCTTCCATGAGGACGGGCTGCGCTCGGGTCTCGCCGTGGCGGAGGCGCTCGGCGCGAGCGTGCCATGGCGCGGGTTTCCCACCGAGCTCGCCGAGGCTGCGGAATAGGCGCGATATGGACATGGATCACTCGGGACAGGATGACCGAACGGAAGCGGCCGCGCTCTATGTCGGAGAGGTCATGCATGCCCGCATGCGGCCGACCACGCACCGCTTCCGGTATCGCGTGATGAGCCTGCTGATCGATCTCGGCCGGCTCGACCAGGCGGACCGGCAGGCTTCGCTGTTCGGGGTCAATCGGCGAGCGCTCTACAGCTTCCACGAGGCCGACCACGGTCCGCGCGACGGCTCGTCGCTGCTGGCCTATGCGCAGACCTGCGCGGCGGATCAGGGGATCGATCTCGGCGGCGGACGCGTGCTGTTGCTGTGCTATCCGCGGCTGCTCGGCTACGTGTTCAATCCGCTGTCGGTCTATTTCTGCTATCGCAGCGACGGCACCCTGGCGCTGATGATCTACGAGGTCCGCAACACCTTCGGCGAGATCAAGCCCTATGTGCTGCCGGTCAGATCCAATGAGCTGTCCGCGGCAGGGCTGCGCCAGACGCAGGACAAGACCTTCTACGTCTCGCCGTTCATCGACATGGCGATGCGCTACCATTTCCGGGTCATGCCGCCGGGCGACAAGGTCAAGTTGCGGATTCTGGAAACTGGCCCCGACGGGCCCCTGCTCGCTGCAACCTTCTCTGGCCGCCGTCGCGGGCTGACGTCTGGCTCCCTGCTCGCAGCCTTCGTCTCGCTCCCGCTGGTGACTGTCAAAATCTTCGCCGCGATCCATTGGGAGGCACTGCGGCTGTGGGCCAAAGGCGTCCGCCTCGTCCCGCGTGGCGAAATCAGTGCAAGCCCTGGAACCAATACCGGCTTGGCGGGGAACGGCAGCCACGCTTATATGTCACGACGCTGACCGGAAACGGCCGGCTCGCTCTGCGTCCGTGATCCCTGCCCGTACAGGTGCCGCACCGGCCAGCCGACGGGGACGTGGGCTGGAGCCGTTTGCGTGAGTGGACCTGCCATGCCGGACGTCATCCCAGTCACCCCTGATACCATCGACAAGGTGCTTGCCGATCTTCCCCGCCTGCCCCGCCTTGCCCTCGGCTTCGGCTCGCGGTTGCGAAAAGGCACGCTCGACGTCACCCTGCCGGACGGACGGGTGATCCGGCTCGGCGGCGTTGAGCCCGGGCCGGCCGCCGCAATGATCCTGGCCAATTACGGCTTCGCATCGCGTCTTCTCAATGGCGGCGACATCGGCATCGCCGAGGCCTATCTGAACGGCGACTGGGATACGCCGGACCTGACGCAGTTTCTCTATCTGTTCTGCGTCAACCAGCACCTGCTGCAGTCGATGCTGGAAGACAAGCCGCTGATCCGGTTTGCCCAGCTGGTCCGGCACTGGTTCAACCGCAACACCAAGCGTCAGGCGAAGCGCAACATCTATGCCCATTACGACATCGGGAATTCGTTCTACTCGGCATGGCTGGATCCGAGCATGACCTATTCCTCGGCCTTGTTCGAGGAGCACACCACCGACCTCACTGCCGCGCAGACCAACAAGTACAAGCGGCTGGCCGAGGCGATCGATCTCAAGCCCGGGCAGAAGCTGCTCGAGATCGGCTGCGGCTGGGGCGGCTTTGCCGAATATGCCGCCAAGACGTTCGGCGCCAAGGTCGTTGGGTTGACGATCAGTCAACAGCAGCGCGACTTCGCGCAGCGCCGCATCCAGGAGGCCGGGCTCGCCGAGAAGGTCGAAATCCGCCTGCAGGATTACCGGGACGAGCGTGACCACTACGATCGCATCGCCTCGATCGAGATGATCGAGGCGGTCGGCGAACAATTCTGGCCGAAATATTTCTCGCAACTGCGAGACCGCCTGCTGCCGGGCGGACTGGCCGGTGTCCAGGCAATCACCATCCAGGACAGCCTGTTCCAGCACTACCGCCGCGAGGTCGACTTCATCCAGCGCTACGTCTTTCCCGGCGGCATGTTGCCGACACCGCAGATTCTGAAGTCGCTCGGCGACCGCTTTGGCATACCCGTCATCCGCGAGCGGATCTTCGGGGAAGATTATGCCAGGACGCTTGCGATCTGGCGAAATAACTTCCGAGAGGCTTGGCCGGACCTCACGCCCGCCGGATTCGACGAGCGCTTCAGGCGGCTCTGGGAATATTATCTGTCCTACTGCGAAGCGGGTTTCCTCTCCGGGAATATCGATGTTCGCCAGGTCGTCTTTGCGAAATCGGGGGGCTGATCCAGCCGGCTTACGCTCCCCTGGATATCAGGCTAGGGTCCTCTTAAGTGTGCTCGAGGAAACTCCTACGGTATCTGCAAAATGACCATTCATAACGACGTCGTCGCGGCGATCGGCAACACACCGCTGATCAAGCTCAAGCGCGCCTCGGAGGCGACGGGCTGCACCATTCTCGGCAAGGCCGAGTTCATGAACCCGGGCCAGTCGGTCAAGGACCGCGCCGGCAAGTGGATGATCCTGGAGGCCGAGAGGCGTGGCGATCTCAAGCCCGGCGGCCTCGTGGTGGAGGCCACTGCCGGCAACACCGGCATCGGTCTGGCCGTGGTCGCCAGCGCGCGCGGCTATCGCACGCTGATCGTGATTCCGGAGACGCAGAGCCAGGAAAAGAAGGACATGCTGCGGCTGTGCGGCGCGGAGCTGGTCGAGGTGCCGGCGTTGCCGTTCAGCAATCCCAACAACTATCAGCATGTCGGCCGCAGGCTCGCCGACGAACTGCGCATGACCGAGCCCAACGGCGTGCTGTTCGCCGACCAGTGGAACAACCTCGACAACGCCAAGGCGCATTATGAGTCCACGGGACCCGAGATCTGGGAGCAGACCGACGGCAAGGTCGACGGCTTCATCTGCGCGGTCGGCACCGGCGGCACGATCGCCGGCACGAGCCGCTATTTGAAGGACAGGAACAAGGACATTGTCACCGCCTGTGCCGACCCGCACGGCTTCGCGATGTACGAATGGTTCAAGAACGGGGTCGTCAAATCGACGCCCGGCGATTCCATCACCGAAGGCATCGGCATCGGTCGTGTGACGCCCGTGATCGAGACCGCCAAGGTCGACGACGCGTTCCTGGTGTCCGACGAGGACGCCGTCAACACGATCTACGACCTCGTGCAGCATGAAGGCCTGTGCCTGGGAGGCTCGACCGGCGTCAACGTCGCTGGCGCGGTGCAACTCGCCAGGAAGCTCGGCCCCGGCCACACCATCGTGACCATCCTGTGCGACTCCGGTGCGCGCTATCAGTCGAAGCTGTACAATCCGGAGTTCATGCGTTCGAAGAACCTGCCGGTGCCGGCCTGGCTGGAGCGGCGCAGCGGGATCAAGCCGCCTTTCGTTTGAGGGCGAGTAGCGAGTAGCGAGTAGAATTTCTCGCCCTATTCGCAAGTCCCGATTCGCTTCCTCATCAATGCCGCAGAATCTGGCTCAGGAACAGCTTGCTGCGCGCATGCTGCGGGTTGGCGAAGAATTCCTGCGGCGTGTTCGATTCGATGATCTGGCCGGCGTCCATGAACACGACGCGGTTGGCGACCTCGCGTGCAAAGCCCATCTCGTGGGTCACGACCAGCATGGTCATGCCCTCCTTGGCGAGATCGACCATGGTGTCGAGCACCTCCTTCACCATCTCGGGATCGAGCGCCGAGGTCGGCTCGTCGAACAGCATGACCTTCGGGTTCATCGCCAGCGCGCGCGCGATGGCAACGCGCTGCTGCTGACCGCCCGACATCTGGCCCGGATATTTCTGCGCCTGATGCGGGATCTTGACCCGCTCCAGGAACTTCATCGCAGTCGCCTCGGCTTCCTTCTGCGGGATGTTGCGCACCCAGATCGGAGCCAGGGTACAGTTCTCCAGCACGGTCAGATGCGGAAACAGGTTGAAGCTCTGGAACACCATGCCGACCTCACGGCGGACTTCGTCCACCCGCTTGAGATTCGGACCCAGATCGATGCCGTCGACATTGATCTCGCCCTCCTGGAATTCCTCCAGCGCGTTGATGCAGCGGATCAGGGTCGACTTGCCCGAGCCCGAGGGCCCGCAGATCACGATGCGCTCACCCTTTCCGACGGAGAGGTTGATGTCGCGCAGGACGTGGAATTCGCCGTACCATTTGTTGAGGGCGGAAATGCTGACGATCGAATTTGCAGTCATGGATCTCTCGACGATCTCTGGGTCAATGGCGCCGGTGCGCGTTGAGGCGGCGCTCGACCAGCATGGAGTAGCGTGACATGCCGAAACAGAAGGCGAAGTAGATCATTCCTGTGAAGGCAAAGCCGGTGAAAGCCGTGGTCGGTGTCGCCCAGACCGGATCGGCCAACGAAGCCTTGAGGCTGCCGAGCAAGTCGAACAGCGCCACGATCGAGACCAGCGAGGTATCCTTGAACAGCGAGATGAAGCTGTTGACGATACCGGGGATGACGTGGCGCAGCGCCTGCGGCAGCACGATGAAGCTCGTCGTCTTCCACCAGGACAGGCCGAGCGCGCTCGACGCCTCCGCCTGGCCGCGCGGAATGGCCTGCAGGCCGCCGCGGATCACCTCGGCCATGTAGGCGCCGGAGAACAGCGCAACGCCGATCAGCGCCCGTACCAGGCCGTCGACCCTGACATTGCCAGGCAGGAACAACGGCAGCATGTAGGTGGCGAAGAACAGCACGGTGATCAGCGGCACGCCGCGCACCAGCTCGATGAAGGCGATCGAAAAGACGCGGATCAGTGGAATGGTCGAGCGGCGGCCGAGCGCAAGCGCAATGCCGATCGGCATCGACGCGACGATGCCGATCACCGAGACGACCAGCGTCACCAGCATGCCGCCCCACAGCCTTGTGTCGACGATGGGAAGGCCGCCGCGATCGAGGCCCATGATCGCAATGACGATGGCGATGCCGGCGAAGGTCGCGGCCGTGGCGATGACGCTGCGCAGCGCCCTGCTCCCGCCGCCGATGATGAACACCAGCGCGGTGACAATGATCGCGGAGAGCGCGAGATCATTCCACACGGGCTGGTGAGATTGCTGCAGTTCATTGCGGATCCAGACCAGCGGCCAGATCACGAGCGATGCGAGCGTTCCGATCAGCACGACCAGCTTGCCGAGCAGCCACAGCAGCATGCCGACCACCGGCACGTTATCGCCGGCGCGCACCAGCGCGTTACCGGCCGTATCGATGCTCTCGACGAACAGCTGGAGGGTGCCTGTGGCCCAGCTCACGCCGAAGCCCTCCAGCCCACCGCCATAGAGCAGGAAGAACGCGACCACCGGCAGCGCGAAGAAGAACAGACCCGCGTTAAGGCCTTTGGCCGGCAGGCGCGGAATCAGCAGCGGCACGAGCAGCACCACCGCCAGCACATAGGTCAGATTGACGCGCCAGCGGTCGGCCTCCGGGTAGAAGCCGTACATGAACTGGCTGAACTTCGCCGAAATGTAGGGCCAACAGGCGCCGACCGGATGGCCGGCGTTCTGCGCCAGGCATGCATCGCGGTCCTTGCCGACCCACACCGCGTCGACCAGCAGGAACTTGACGGCCGGGATCACGGTGAACCAGATCAACAGCGCGCTCACCAGGGTGAGCAGGATATTGGTCGGCGAGTTCAACAGCCTCGTGCGGACGAAGCCGACGAAACCGGTCGTCTTGATGGGCGCCGGGCGTTCTCCGGCCATGTCCTGACGGATGAAGGTTGAGGCCGTGATGTCGGTCATGCGCCAAGTCTCTTCCCAAGCCGCCAGCTATAGAAGCTCATCATCGCGCTCGTAATCAGCGACAGCGCCAGATAGACGCCCATCGTGATTCCGATGATCTCGATGGCCTGCCCCGTCTGGCTCATCGTCGTGCCCGCGAACACCGACACGAGATCGGGATAACCGATAGCGACCGCGAGCGAGGAATTCTTGGTCAGGTTCAAATACTGGTTCGTCAGCGGCGGCAGGATGACGCGGAGCGCCTGTGGCACGACGATCAGGCGCAGCACGGTGCCGCGGCTCAGTCCAAGCGAGAGCCCCGCTTCCATCTGTCCCTTGTGGACCGAGAGGATTCCCGCCCGTACCACCTCGGCGATGAACGACGCCGTGTACATGGTGAGCGCCAGGGTCAGCGCAACGAGCTCTGGAATGATGCGGGAGCCGCCGGCGAAGTTGAATCCCTTGAGCGCCGGCACCTCGAACGAAATCGGCACGCCGAACACGAGCATTGTAATTAGCGGCAGGCCGATCAGCAGCCCCAGCACGTAGGGCCAAATCCGGATCACATGGCCGCGCAGGAATAGCTCACGCCGCGCGTAATAGTGCAGACCGATCGAGACCACGATCGCCACACCGAGCACGATCGCGAACGGCGTGAAGCCGGGCTCCTCGGTCGGGCGCGGAACGATGAAGCCGCGGTTGTTGAGAAAGAAGGTCGAGAAAAGAGAGATGCTCTGCCGCGGTCCGGGCAGAGCCGCCAACACCGCGAGATACCAGAACAGGATCTGGAACAGGAGCGGCAGGTTCCGGATCAGCTCGACATAGGCGCCGGAGACCCGCGACAGCAATACGTTCGGTGACAAGCGGCCAAGCGCAACCAGAAAGCCAAGGATGGTCGCCAGCACGATACCAATGACGGAGACCAGCAGCGTGTTCAGCACGCCGACGATCAGCACGCGGCTGTAGCTGTCGGAGCCGGAGTAGCTGATCAGGGTCTGGTTGACGTCGAAGCCGGCCGTATTGTTGAGGAAGCCGAAGCCCGACGTGATCCGCTGGGTGGCGAGGTTGCTGCGTGCGTTGGCCACGATCTCGTAGCCAACCCACACCAGCACTGCGACGAACAGGATCTGGAGGATGATGCCGTTCCATCCTGCCTTGCCACCCAGCATGCGCTTCAGCCGAAGCCCATATTGCGTAGGCGGTAACCTTGCTTCGATGCTCATTCGCCGCAGCCCCGCTATCGTGCAGTGATCAGCGGATCGGCGGCGCGTATTGCAGGCCGCCCTTGTTCCAGAGCTGGTTCAGACCGCGCGCGATCTGCAGCTTGGAGCCGGCGCCGACGTTGCGATCATACATCTCGCCGTAGTTTCCGACCGCTTTCACGATCCGGTAGAACCAGTCCTTGGTGAGGCCGAGCTGCTCGCCGAGATTGCCGTCGGTGCCGAAGGCGCGCTTGAACTCCGGCTTGTCCGACTTGGCCATTTCATCGACGTTCGCCTGCGTCACGCCGAGCTCCTCGGCCGTCACCAGCCCGAACAAGGTCCACTTGACGATGTCGAACCACTGATCGTCGCCATGGCGGACCATCGGGCCCAACGGCTCCTTCGAGATCACTTCCGGCAGCACCACGTGATCGGCCGGATTGGCGAGCTTCAGCCGCTCGGCGTAGAGGCCAGAAACGTCGGTCGTGAAGACGTCGCAACGGCCAGATTCGTACGCCTTGATGGTCTCGTCTTGGCCGGCGAATGCGATCACCTCGTACTTCATCTTGTTGGCCTTGAAGTAGTCGGCGAGGTTCTGCTCAGTCGTCGTGCCGGTCTGCACGCAGATCGAGGCGCTGTTGAGCTCGAGCGCCGAATTGACCTTCAGTGCCTTCTTCACCATGAAGCCCTGGCCGTCGTAATAGGTCACGCCGGCGAAATTGGCGCCCAGCGAGGTGTCACGCGACAGGGTCCAGGTGGTGTTGCGCGACAGCACGTCGATCTCGCCCGACTGCAGTGCAGTAAAGCGATCCTTGGCGGACAGTGGAACGAACTTGACCTTGGTCGGATCGTTGAAGATCGCGGCGGCAATGGCGCGGCAAACGTCGACGTCGAGCCCGGTCCAGTTGCCCTTGTCGTCGGGCGCCGAGAAGCCAGGAAGGCCCTGGCTGACGCCGCAGGCGAGCATGCCGCGATCCTTGACGGTCTTGAGCGTTTCGGCCTGGGCGCCGACGCTCGCCAGCACCGGGGCGAGAGCAAGAGTAAGAGCCAGAGTGACGCGTTTCATAAATACAGCCTTTCGCGGGTCGTCCTTGGGGAGCGATGAATCTCAGCGCGTAGGAGGGGCCGACCTGAATCCGCCTCTGCAAACGCCATACCAAGAATATGGCGCGCGCCATGCACGACGGAGCCGTGCATGCGAGATGAAGCGGAAATCGCGGCAAGCCCCTCAACGTGCAGCGATCGAATTGCGCCGGCATCACAGAACGACTGGCGGTCCGGGTCAAGGGGTTGACGGGCCTGTTCTGCATTCTGTTATTAACGACCGCAGTGCGGCCTGATTTCCAGCTATCCCGGCAGGTTCAAAGAGAAAAGACACGCGAATGGCATCATCGAACGACCCCGCTGCGGCGGTGCGACAAAACGTCGAGACACGGCTGGTCACGGCGGGGCGGGACACGAAAGCGCAGCACGGATTCGTGAATCCTCCTGTCGTTCATGGTTCAACGGTCCTGTATCCAACGGCTGAAGATCTGCATGCACACCGCGGCGAATTCCAGTACGGCCGCCACGGCACCCCGACCACGAAGGCGCTGCAGCAAGTGCTGATGGCGCTCGAGGGGCCGCAATGCGCCGGCGTCGGCATCGCGCCGTCAGGCCTCGGCGCCATCTCGACCACCCTGCTGTCGGTGCTCAAGGCCGGCGACCACGTTCTGGTGTGCGATAGCATCTATCGTCCAACCCGCAATTTCTGCAACGGCATGCTGGCACGCTATGGCGTCGAGACGACCTATTTCGACCCCTTGATCGGCGCAGGAATTGAGCAACTGCTCAAATCGAATACACGCGCGGTGGTTGTCGAGGCGCCGGGCTCGCAGTCCTTCGAAATGCCGGACATCCCCGCCATTGCCGCGGTTGCGCATGCGCACGGCGCGCTGGTCATCGACGACAACACCTGGGCGACGCCGCTCTACCATCGCTCCCTCGATCAGGGCGTCGACATCAGCATGCAAGCGGCCACCAAATATATCGGCGGCCACTCCGACATCATGTTCGGGACCATTTCGGCCAATGCGAAGGCGTGGCCGCTGATCTCCGAGGGTATCCGCCTGCTCGGCGTCTGCGCCGGACCGGACGACGTGTTCCTGGCCTTGCGCGGCGTACGGACGCTCGGCGTGCGGCTGGCGCAGCATCATCGGTCCGGCCTGGAGATGGCGCGCTGGCTCGCCGCCCGTCCCGAGGTGATCGAGGTGCTGCATCCCGCGCTGGAAAGCCATCCGGGCCACGCGATCTGGAAGCGCGATTTCACCGGCGCCTCCGGCCTGTTCAGCATCGTGCTGCAACCAAAGGCGCAGGCCGCCGTCGACGCCATGCTCGACACGCTCACGCTGTTCGGCATGGGCTATTCCTGGGGCGGCTTCGAGAGCCTGGCGATCCCGTTCGACTGCGCGAGCTACCGCACGGCGACCACATGGGCACCCGGCGGTCCGACACTGCGGCTGCACATCGGTCTCGAGAATACCGAGGATCTCAAGGCCGATCTCGATCGCGGCTTTGCCGCGTTCAACGCCGCTTGACCACGCCGCCCGCAGGGGCGGAGCGCCGCGCGATCGGGCAACCGGGGCCGCCAAATTGGCGTTGATCCCCGGCCGATTGGGCGTAGCCTTGGTCTGAAGACAAGCGGGAACGAACGGGAATCATGGTTCTGCTCGATCTGATGGGTGGCGTGGCGCTGCTGCTGTGGGGCCTTCACATGGTCCACAGCGGCATCCTGCGCGCCTTCGGCCCGGATCTCAGGCTGCTGCTGTCGCGAGCGCTGCGGAACCGTTTCAGCGCCCTTGCGGCCGGACTCGGCCTCACCGCGCTTCTCCAGAGCAGCACGGCAACGGCGCTCATCACCACCTCCTTTGCTGCGGAAGGCCTCGTCGGCCTGATCCCCGCGATGGCGATCATGCTGGGCGCCAATATCGGCACCACGCTGATCGTCCAGGTGCTGTCGTTCAACGTCGCGGCCGTCGCGCCGATCCTGTTCGTGCTCGGCCTGGTGGCGTTCCGCAGCGGGCCGCGATCGCGCATCAAGGATCTCGGCCGGGTGTCGATCGGCCTCGGCCTGATGCTGCTGTCGCTCCATATCCTGATCGACACGCTCGCGCCGGCCGAGGAGGCGCCGGCGATGCGCGTGTTCATGGAGGCGATCACCGCCGACGTCACGCTGTGCATCATCTTCGGCGCCGCCGTCACCTGGATCGTGCATTCCAGCGTCGCGAGCGTGCTGCTGGTGATGTCGCTGGCCTATGCGCATTTCATCACGGCCGATGCGGCCATGGCACTGGTGCTCGGGGCCAATCTCGGCAGCGCCGTCAACCCGGTGTTCGAGGGCGCCCGGCGCGACAATCCCGCGAGCTATCGCCTGCCCGTCGGCAATCTCCTCAACCGCATCATCGGCGTCGCGCTGATCGCACCCTTCCTGCATCCGCTCGCGGCTCAGCTGCAGCAATGGCAGCCGGATCTGTCGAAGCTGACCGCGCAGTTTCACATGGCATTCAACCTCGGAACGGCGCTGGTCTTCATCGGTCTGCTCGGCAGCATCGAGAAGCTGCTCGTCAGACTGTTCCCCGACCGCCCGGCCGAAGTCGATCCCGCCAAGCCGCGCTACCTCGACGAGACCGCGCTGGAGACACCGTCGCTGGCGCTTGCGGACGCGGCGCGCGAGGCGCTGCGCATGGGCGATCTGGTCGAGACCATGTTGCGCAATGTCATGACCGCGATGATGACCAACGACCGTGGCCTCGTGGATCAGGTGTCACGCGCGGACAATGTCGTCGACCGGCTCGACGAAGCCATCAAGCTTTACATCACCAAGCTGACACGGGGCAGCCTGGACGATCGCGAGGGCAAGCGGGCGATGGAGATCATCTCCTTCGCGATCAACCTCGAACACATCGGCGACATCATCGACAAGAACCTGAGCGAGCTCGCGACCAAGAAGATCAAGCGCAGGTTCCAATTCTCCGCGGAGGGCGCCGACGAGCTGCAGGCCTTTCACCGCCAGATCATGGAGGCGCTCCGCGTCGCGTTCGGCATCTTCATGTCCGGCGATGCGCAGCAGGCGCACCAATTGCTCGATCAGAAAGCCGAGCTCCGCAACGCCGAGCTCGGCGCGACCGAGCGGCACCTCGAACGTCTGCGCGACGGCCGCTCGGAGACGCTCGAAACCACCTCACTGCATCTCGACGTGCTGCGTGACCTCAGGCGGATCCACTCACACATCAGTTCGGTCGCCTATCCCGTGCTCGATGCCGCCGGCGAGGTTGCGACGCGCCGCGGCGAGGCGGCTGACAGCGTGGCGACGACCGTGCCCCTGCCCCCGTCCTCGGCCCGGCCGCTGCCGCGCTGAGGCGCAGGGCGGCCCCACGAACGGGCGGCACATCCGCCCTGTGAACCTGAAGCCCGCTCCGGTCAATTGCTCAGCGTCTGCGACTCGCGCTGACGGTTCTTGAAGATCAGCATCACGTTGCGGACGTAGATGATGTTCGACAGCAACTGGCCGAAGATGATGACCGGCTCGCGTTTGACGAGACCATAGATCAGCGTCATGAGGCCGCCGCCGATCGAGAAGAACCAGAAGGCAAGGGGCACCACGCTCTTGCCCGCGCGCTCGCTGGCGATCCACTGCACAAGGAAGCGCGCGGCGAAGGCCAGTTGGGCGGCGAGGCCGAATACCAGCCAGAAATCGAATTTGGCGATGAAGATGTCGTAGAGATAGTTGCTGAACGCCTGCCCGAATTGAATCAGCATTACTTTACCTCGATCACAACCGGCGTCGGCTTCTTGCGGCGGATCAGCCACCACACGCCGGCGAGATCCATGATCCCGATCCAGAGCCGGTCGAAGAACCCGTAGTTCGAGACACCGGAGTGCCGGGGTCGATCTGTCACGTCGATGTAGGCGATGTCGTAGCCCTCACGCCGCACCAGGGCGGGAAGGAAGCGGTGCAGACCATCGAAATACGGCATCATCAGGAAGACGTCGCGGCGGACCGCCTTGAGGCCGCAGCCGGTATCGCGGGTGCCGTCATGCAGCACCGCATTGCGGATCTTGTTGGCAAGCCGCGATTGCAGTTTCTTGAAGCCGGTGTCCTTGCGACCGACGCGCTGGCCTGCGACGAGGCCGACACCCGCCCCGCCCTTTTCGAGCGCAGCGATGAGGTCGGGCAGGAAAGCGGGATTGTTCTGCCCGTCGCCGTCCAGCGTCGCAACCATCGCGCCGTGGGCCGCGCGGATGCCGCTTCTGACGGCCGCTGATTGCCCGGACGACTTCTCATGGCGCAGTACGCGCAGGTTCGGCCGCCGCGCCATCTCCTCGGCGAGCCGTTGCGCGGTGTCATCGGTCGAGCCGTCGTTGACGTAGATGATCTCATAGGCCCAGAGACCGTCGAGCGCGGCCGCGATCTCGGTGATCAGGGGCGTGATGTTGCCGGCTTCGTTGCGCACGGGAACGACGATGGAGACGGCAACGGGGATTTCGGTCGACAAGATGAGACTCGCGATGGCGTGACTGGACCGGTTCCTGCCCCGGGCGCTGCGGTGGAGGCTTATTATGGGGCTTGGGGTCGCCTATCAACCCCTTTAGCGCGGTACGATTTGGCCGTCCTTGCCCAGGCGGAAGCCCAGCCGTCGTGCTGCGAACCAGTGGCGGACCAGCATGGCGCAGGCCAATCCGACCATGGCGCCGGCGACCACGTCGCTTGGATGATGCGCCAGCAGCACCAGCCGACTCAGGGCAATCACGACGGCATAGATGAACATTGGTATCCGCAGCCGCGACCAGACGGCCGCAATGGCGAATGCGAGCGCGAAGGCGGTCACCGCATGCGCCGACGGCATGCTGAAATAGGCCGGCGTGCCGTTGAAGGGTTCGAAATTGAACGCATTGGCCTTGCCGCCGACGAAGGGACGGCCGCGCCCGATGATGTATTTCAATACCTGGGCCGATAGCACGGAGAGCAGAACCGCGAAGAAGAAAAACTGAACATGCGTCGCAAAGTTCAGAAGCCGGCTGCGCGAAGCCTCAGGCCACAACGGCGCGATCAGGATCGTCGCGACGACCCCCACTGCCAGCAGTCCCAGCACGTATTCGTCCTGGCCGAATTCGGTGATGATGCGCACCGGCCACAGGCTCGGTGTTCCACGCGCTGGCATCAGCCCGATTTCGTAGGCATCGAAGGTGAACATCAGCATCAAGACTACACTCAGGCCGATGGCACCGAGCAGGAGAAGCTCGCGTCGCAGGCGTTGCCGGCCCGCAGCGTCCGGCGCGGTCTGCGGCCGCCGAACCAGCCGGCCGAACGAGAATTTGCCGACCAGCGCGAGCTGGGCGAGATAGCCTGACGACAGCGAGGGCGTGTCTGGCGCCGACATCTACTCGGTGCCTTCCGAACGATAGATCGCAATCGAGACCGGGCGGCCTTGCGAGATGTTGTAGCCGTCGATGCGCTTGGCGACGTTGTAGCGCAGCCCGATGGCCTCGGCGCGCTGCACGAACGCCCGTTCGGTGCGCTGCTCGACAAGCGCGAAGCGGCACGTGCCATGGTTGAGGAAGTCGGCCGCCCCCGAGCCGTCGGTGAGCTGTGTCGAGGTTCCTGTCATGAACACGAGGCTAGGTTCGTGGAAACCTGCCGCTGCCGCCTTCGGCCCGACGCAGACCACGTTGCGCAGCGCGCGCGCAATCTCCGCGCTGGGAAACAGCGGTGTCAGCGCCGGCAGCACGGCGCCATACACCACGAACGCCAGGAACATCGCCGCCACGCCGGCATTCAAGAGCGAGCGCTCGGCACGGCCGTCGTCATAGAGCCACCAGGCGAACAGGCCGAAAATCAGCGACGCCGCCACGAACGGCCAGGCCAGGAACACCGGCTGGTGCGTGACGATGATGGCGCCGATCACGGCCACCACCGATGTGATGGCGGGAATCGCGAACCACCAGGCGGCGCCGCGCCGCAGCCAGTTGCGCGCCAGCACCCGCCGCTCCAGCGCGCCCACGGTGAGGATGGCGATTGCCGGATAGAGCGGCAGCACATAATGCGGCAGCTTGGTCAGGACGGCCTCGAACACGACCCAGGACGGCAGCAGCCAGGCCAGCAGGAACTGCGCCCCCGGCTCGCGCCGCGCGCGCCAGACGGCGGGGGCTGCCATGGCGGCCAGCGGCGCGCCGGGCCAGAAGGTGATGAACAACAGCAGCAGATAGAGGCCCGGCGGTGCGCCGTGCGACTCCTGGGCGCCGATCTTGCTCAGCATGTCGCCGCCGACGGAATCGGCGAAGAAGGTGTCGCCGGCGCGCAGGAAGATCAGCACGAACCAGGGCAGCACCAGCACCAGCATCCACATCAGTCCCCATAGAGGGCGCAGACGCGATAGCCAGCCAGCACCGCGATCCATGATCGCCAGCGCCGCGATCGTCAGTCCCGCGAACATCAGGATCAGCGGGCCCTTGATCAGGATGCCGCCGGCGAGCGCCGTCCAGAAGATCGCAGGCGGTCCCCACGGTGGATGCACCGGATCCTCGCCGCGCTGCCACGACAGATAGACGCGGGCCAGCGCACCCATCGCAGCCACCACGGTGAATAGCAGCATCGCGTCGGTCTTGGCGAGCCGGGCTTCCGCCCCGAGCAGCACCGAGCAGCACATCAGCAGGGCGGCGAACACGGCGCCGCGCCGTGTCACGAAGGAGAGCGCGGTCCAATAGGTCAGCAGCACCGCGCCGATCGCACCGATCAGCGAGGGAATGCGGTAGACCCAGATGCGCAGCTGCGCACGCGGCAGACCGATCGCCGACGCCGTCTCGACCGCAGCCGATTGCAACCAGTAGATGCCGACCGGCTTCTTGTAGCGCACGTCGTCCTGGAAGCGGATATCGACGTAATCGCCGCTCTCGACCATCTGTTTGGTCGCCTGGGCGAAGCGCGCCTCGTCGCGATCGATCGGCGGGATGGTGAAGAAGCCCGGCAGGAACAACAGCAGCCCGCAGACGAGCAGGAACGCCACCGCCCTGGTGTGGCTCACGGTGACGACATCGATCATCCGCACCAGCCGATTGCCTGGATTGACCAGGTTCTTCGGCTCGCGCGGCTCTCCAAAACGGGGGCGGGCAAAGGTCTCGACCATGGGGTTCCGAATACGCTGAAACCGCTATGTCGACAACCGCTTAGCGAACCCTCACTGGATTCTGACCACAACTGTGTCCGCAGCGCCCGTGGCATCGATCACGGTGAGGCGGGCAAAGCCCGGCCCGGGCGGATCGATCAGGCGCTGGCGCCGGCTGTCGATCTCGCCGACGGCTAGTCCATTGACCAGCATGGTCAGCGGCAGCACGCCCCCGGACACTTTCACCGGCATCACCGACGCCTCGGGACCGGCGGACCGGTCGACATCGATGCGGGAGCCGTTCAGCGGGAACTGAATGTGCGGCGCCTGCTCCGCGCCGGTCCGCACCAGTTCTCCGACCGGCCGGAACCGGCGCAGGGGCAGCGGCAACTTTGAATTGCTGGCGACAAGCGCACCCTTGGGCGGCTTTGGCAGTGTCACCGGCAGCTTGCCGCTGCGGGCAAAAGCGTCGAACAGGATCGGCGCCGCGGCGACGCGGCCGATCAGGCCGGGCACCGGCGCGCCGTCGGGCCTGCCGACCCAGACGCCGATCGTCACGCGGCCGTCGAAACCGACCGACCAGGCGTCGCGATAGCCGTAGCTGGTACCGGTCTTGAAGGCGATCCGGTTGCGGGCTGCGTTTTCCGGCGGCGGGGTCCCCAGCAGCACGTTGCCGACCTGCCAGGCGGCCGCCGAATCCATCAGCCGCAACGGCTCGCGGGCATCGTCGGTGCCCTCCCCGGTCATGATCTCACGCAGCGGCCTGGTGGTGCCCAGGCGCGGGAATCCGGCATAGAGCTGGGCGAGGTCCTGCAGGGTCACGCCGACGCCGCCGAGGCCCATGGCAAGGCCTGGGGCTTCGTCCTTCGGCAGCACCAAATTGCCGCCGGCCTGTTTCAGTCGCGACGACAGCCGGCTGGCGCCGACACGGTCGAGCAGCACGATGGCGGGAACATTCAGGGACAGTTGCAGCGCCTTGCGCACCGGCACCGTGCCCTGGAACGTCATGTCGAAATTTTCCGGCGCGTAGGAGCCGAAGCGCACCGGGCGGTCCTCGATGAGGCTCTCCGGGTGCACGAAGCCGTCCTCGAAGGCGAGCCCATAGATGAACGGCTTCAGGGTCGAGCCTGGCGAACGCACCGCGCGGGTCATGTCGACCTGCCCTGCCCGCCTCTCGTCGAAATAGTCGGCCGATCCGACATGGGCGAGCACGTCGCCGCTGTCATTGTCGACCACGATGATGCCGACCGAGACGTTCGGTCCCAATGCGATGGCGCGATCGCGCGCCAGCGGCTCCAGCACCTTCTGCAGCGAGGCATCCAGCGTAAGGCGGATGATCGGCTGATCCTTGACGGTCGCCGAGGCCTGGTCGGCAGCATGCGGCGCCAGGATCGGCATCGGCTGGCGGAAGGCCGGCACGGCTTGCGCCTTCGCCTGCGCCGCGTCCTCGGCGGAGATCACGTTCTCCGACACCATGCGGTCGAGAACGCGGTCGCGGCCGCGTCGAGCGGCCTCCGGATGCCGGTCGAGCCGCCGCGTCTCCGGCGACTGCGGCAGCGCCACCAAGAGTGCCGCTTCCGCCAGTGACAGCCGCTTCGGCTCCTTGCCGAAATACGCGATCGAGGCGGCACGGATGCCTTCGAGATTGCCGCCATAGGGCGCGAGCGTCAGGTAGAGATCGAGGATCTCGTCCTTGCTCAGCTCTCGCTCGAGCTCGAGCGCGCGCACGATCTGCCTGAGCTTGGCGTGCAGCGAGCGCTGCCGCCTGGGCTCGAGCAGCCGCGCCAGCTGCATCGTGATGGTCGAGCCGCCCGACACGATGTGGCCGTGCGCGCCGAGCTGGATCGTGGCGCGCGCCAGCGCGCGGGGGTCGACGCCGTGATGGTCGTAGAAGCGCTGGTCCTCATAGGCGAACAGCAGTTTCAAATAGGTCGGATCGACGTCCTTCTTCGCGCTGACCGGCAGCCGCCAGCGCCCATCCGCCATCGCATAGGCGCGCAGCAGCTTGCCGTGGCGGTCGACGACGGTGGTGGACACGGCTTTGGCCTCGCGCAGCGGCAGGGGGCCGAGGGAGATGGTGTAGGCGGTGAAGGCAAGGATGACTGCGACGAACAAGAACAGCGCGCCCGCGAGCGGCCGTTTGACGCTCCGCCATCTCCTCGGGTCATGGCCGGGCTTGTCCCGGCCAGCCGCGCCTTCGTCGCCGCGAGCGATGGATGCCCGGGTCAAGCCTGGGCATGACGGAGTGTGCGGCACCGTCCGGCCACCCAACTCACGATCACTCGTTCCACCCTCGCTCATTTCGCCGCGCGGACCTCCACGGAGCCCGTACCGGTCCGACCATAGCGTGAGGGATTGTACATGTCTTCGACATAGGCCTGTGGCAGCACGTATTTGCCCGGCGACACCGCCCGCACCACATAGGCGACCGTGAACACGGACTTGGAATCCGCGGCGCGGTCGAGCGCGGCGGTGAAGCGGTCGTCGCGGAACTCGGTATTGACCGGCTCCTGGCCGTCCTCGATCCAGTCGAGCGTGCCGCTGTCGCCCGACGACACCAGATGCGGATTGTCGATCTCCAGCCCCGCCGGTAGATAGTCGGACACCATGATGTGCCCGTATTCCGGCTTGGCCTCGGTGACCTTCAGCACGACAGCGAAACGGTCGTTCTGCTTCGCGGTTCTGATATCGGCCGGCTTGCCGTCGAGCGTGTAGTAGCCACGCTCGATCTTGAAGCCGTTCGATGCCGCCGGCTCCGGCGTCAGCGGCGAGCCGGAGACGGAGACCACCGCCTGCACCGGCACATCACCGGTGTTGGTGATCTTCAGCGGCTGGCCTGAGAGCTCAGCCGCCTTGTAGCTGCGGTACAGCGCCTGCTTCACCGCCTGCCCGTTGACATCGAGCGTCAGCGTCTCCTTGGCGAGCGCACGCGCCGCCAGCACCATCCACGCATTCTCCTGCGTCGAGGTGTACGGCGTCAGGCCACGCGCTGCCTCGACGCGGGTCACCGCCTGCGTCAGCGTCGCGCGCGGCGCATTGCCTTCGCCGGCCAGTGACACCAATGCCGCCGCATCACGCAGGTCGGAGCCGTAATCGGTGCGGCCGAACACCAGCACCGGCTTCGGCGCGAGGCTGTCGGCGGCTGCCGCATAGACCCGCTCGGCGCGGGCGCGGTCGCCGACCAGCGCGAGCGCCGCGGCGAGCTGCGCCTTGGCAATTGGAGTTGCGAGATTGCCGAGCTTGGTGTCGGCGAGATAGCGCAGGTCGCCGATCGGCGCCGCGCCGTTGCGCGCGAGCACGTAGAGGCCGTAGGCGAGATCGCGGCCGCCGCTCTTCTCTGGCTCCTCGGCATTGACCACCGAGTTCCTGACGCGGTCGAGCGCGCTCTTGAACAGCACGTCCGGCACGGCAAAGCCCTTTTCGCGGGCGCGGGTCAGGAAATCCGTCACGTAGGCATCGAGCCAGGGATCGTCGCCGCCGGCCGACCACAGGCCGAACGAGCCGTTGGAGCCCTGACGCGCCAGCAAGCGGTCGATCGAGTCGCGGATGCGCTGGTCGACCTCGGTGTCCATCGCGAGATGCGCGCCGGCTGCGAGCTCGTTGACATAGAGCAGCGGCATCGCGCGGCTGGTGATCTGCTCCGAGCAGCCATGCGGATAGCGGTCGAGCGCCTTGAGGATGGTTGCCGCATCGAGCGCGGTCGACAGTCCCGCCGACAGCGACACCGTACCGGTGCCCGCCACGAGATCATTGAACATGTCCGATGTCAGCGTCAGGCTCTCGCCCTTCGCGAGCGTGCGGATCGAGCGCCGCGCCAGCACCTGGGTCGCCGGCTTGACGTCGAGCTGATAGTGCCGCGCCAGCGCCAGCCCGTTGGGGCCCTTGATATCGACGTCGAGCTGCGCCGTACCGGTGCCGCTGGCATCCAGCGGCAGCGTCGACGACGCCCGCTGCTTGGCGGCGAGCTTCAGCGTGACGTTGGCATTGCCGGAGACCTTGACCGGGCCGCTGGCCTTGACGCCGACGACATAGTCGCCGGGCGCGCCCTCGACGTTATCGAGGTCGAACGACAGCGTGCCGCGGTCGCCGCTCAGCAAAAAGCGCGGCAAGGTCGCGGTCAACACCACCGGATCGCGCACGGTGACGTCGACATTCGCCCGGCCGACTTTCGTGGCGCTCCATGCGACCGCCATCACCCGCGCAGTTCCTGCGAACTCCGGAATATCGAAGCTGACCTCGACGGTGCCATCGGGCCCGACGGTCACGATGCCCGAATACAGCGCCAGCGGCTTCTGCGTCGGCGGCGAGCCTTGCAGCTCGGCTCCGCCACTGTCACCGCCCGAGCGGATCTGGCCGCGCGTGCCCTGCATGCCGTCGATCAGCTGGCCATAGAGGTCGCGGATCTCCGCGGAGAGCTGGCGCTGGCCGAGATAGTAATCGTCGGGCGCCGGCGGCTTGTAGTTGGTGAGGTTGAGAATGCCGACATCGACCGCCGCGATCACGATCTTGGCGTCCTCGCCGGGATTGAGCCCACCGACCTTGACCGGAATCTTCAACGCCGAGCCCGGACGTACCAGCGCAGGCGGCGTCAGAGCCACGTTGAGCGTGCGCGCTGATTTGTCGATGCCGAACCAGGCGACGCCGAGCGCGCGGCCCGGCATGCGCTGCGCGGCCGCATCGAGCGGACGGCGCAGCGTCGTGACGACGTAGGCGCCGGTGCCCCAATCCTTGCCGACCGCAAGCTTGACTTGGTTGGTACCTTCCTTGACCTCGGTGGTCTGCGTCGTCAGTAGCCGGTCGCCGAGCACGTTGACCGTCAGCTTGCCGGCAGTGCGCGCATTGACCGTCACGATCATGCTCTCGCCGGACTGGTATTGCGGCTTGTCGAGCGAGGTCTCCAAGAGATCCGGCGTGTCGGCGCTGCCGTCGGTGTACCAGCCGACATCGAACTGCAGCGACGTCACCGGGCCGTCGGCATCCGCCGACTTGACGTCGAGGCGATAGCGCCCGGCCTCCGGCTGGAAGCTCAGCCGCGCCGGCTTGTTGGCTGATATCGTGACGTCGCCGTCGCCGACGCGCCGCGTCGATTTCACCGGCTCATACTCCCAATAGGAGTTCTGCCGGTACCACTGGTAGCGCGACTCGATCTTCAGCAGCTCATAGCGCAGCCCGCTTCGCGCCAGCGTCTTGCCCTCCGGCGAGACGAACACGACGTCGAACTCGGCCTTGTCGCCCTCGCCGACGCTCTTGCCGGAGAACGACGGCTTGATGCCGATCTGCGCCGCCTTGGGCGCCACGGGGAGCACCAGCTTGCGCTCGACGGCGCGGCCGCCGGTCTCAGCCAGGCGCACATAGATCTGCGCCTCCTGCGGCCGGCTGGAGGACGGCGGCTTGGGCAGGCTCACCGGGAACGTCGCCGCCCCCTTCTCGTCCGTTTCCGGCATGCCTTCGATCGGGGTGCGCTCGTTGGAGGCGCTCTCCTCGTCGGCGACGCCGAACTGGTAGCCCGGGAACCCCGGCCGCTCGGGCGCGGTCGTCACCAGCAGGTCGCCCTCGAGCTGCAGGCCGGAGGCCGGCGCACCGTAGAGGAAATGGCCGTCGACCTTCACCTCCACCGGAGTCTCAGCCTTGATCTGCTTGTCCTTGGAGCTCAAATCGAATTCCAGCCGCTCGGGGACGTAATCCTCGACCATGAAGGTGGTCTCGCCGACCGCCGTCCCCTTTGGGTCGGTGAAGGCGCGCACGCGGTAGGTGCCGGTCGGCACCGCCGAGTTCAGCGCCACGCTGAACGAACGGCCGCCGGCGCCCTGGTCCGGCAGCACCGCGCGGCGAAACTCGACGCCGTCGGGACGCTCGACGACCAGCGTCAGCGGCGTGCCGGTCATGGCATTGCCCTTGCCGTCGCGCAGCAGCGCGGTGAGGTAGACCGTCTCGTTGGAGCGGTAGACGCCGCGCTCGGAATAGACGAAAGCGTCCGGCCCCGTGGGCGCTTCGCGCCCGGCGACGCCGCGATCGGACAGGTCGAAGGCTGACGTCTTCAGGCTGAGGAAGGCATAGTCGGTCTTCTCGCCCGACACGGTCAGCATCGCCGGCGACAGCCCGCCCTCGCCACGCGCCAGGCCCGTCTCGAACAGCACGTGGCCGGCGTCGTCGGTCTTGCGCGTCGCGAGGATCTCGTTGTTGCGCGCCACCAGCCGCACCTCGGCACGCGCGACCGGATCGGTCGACGCCAGCGAGTTGACGAACACATGGATGCCGTCATTGCCGGAGAACGCGGCGACGCCGAGATCGGACACGATGAACCACTGCGTGGCGAGCTGGCCGCCGCTGTCCTCGTCATTGCCGCTGGTCGGGCCCTTCGGCGCGGCCGTCATCACATAGACGCCCGGCTGCATGTCGCTGAGCGCCTGGTCGACCGGGAACGCCGTGGTGACGTCCTGGTTCAAGGTCATCGTGGTCGAGAGCTCGCCGCTCCACACCTTCATGCCGCGCTCGTTGCCGAGGTCGGTGAGCTGGTAGCTCGACAGCGGCCGCTGGAAGTCGCTGTCGATGACGGTGTTGATCAGGTTGCGGTCGCCGATCCGGAACACGTTGACGGTGACCGCGGGCGTATTGACGCTGACCAGCGGAATGCCCTTCTGCCCGGTGCGCGGCAGCACATAGGCCTTGCCGGTGAAGCGCACGAACGGCTTGCGGTCGCGGACATAGATGTTGAACTCGGCCGATTTCGGCAGGCTCTCCTTGACGCCCGACGGCAGTCCGGCACGAAGATTGATGTTATAGCGCTCGCCATGCTTGAGGCCTTCGACGCAGAGCTGCTTGTCCTCCGAGGTCAACGCCGGCTTGTCGGTGCCGGCCTGCGCCACGAAGGGCGAGAAGTCGGTGCGCTTGGCGAGATCCTCGGAGAACTGGAAGCAGGCGCGCGGGCTCGCCGAGTCCGAATCCACGGTATAGTCGAGCAGCTTGAAGCCATGCTCGTCGCGCATCCGCTCATACTGCCCGCGGACGTCAGCGACCTCGCGCAGTTCGAGCGACATCCGCAGCGTATCCAGCGCCGGCCGCCACAGCTTGCGCTCCGCCATGGTCTTGCCGAGCACCGCGAGCGCGTCGGCTTCCTCCCCGGCATTGCCGGCGCGCTGGTAGGCGATGTAGGCCGCCGTCGAGGCGCGCTCCAGCAGGAAGGTCTGCTCCGAGGAATTGATCGGCTTGATCTGGTTCAGCACGGTGCGCGCCAGCCGCAGCCAGTTGCCGGAATCATCCGGCGCAGCGGTCGCGATCTGCCCGAGGATCTGCAGGCCTGTCCGCAGGTCGTTCCGCCGCAGCGCCGCGTCGGCATCGGTGCGGAGCATCGCCAGCGGCTTGTTCACCGCCCCCGCCTCGCTCTTGATCTGCGCCTCCAGCTTGATCGCGGCATCGGCGAGGTCGTCGCGCTTGAACGCCTTGTCGGCGGCAAGGGCAGCACTGGCGGAGGCGAGGCCAAGCACCAGGGTGGCGCAGAGGGCGACGGCGCGAACCAGACCGGTCATGGGCAGCTCCTTGGACGTTTCCTTGGACGTGTCGTCAGCCGGCTCTTCGGCACGGGCGGATGGCGGTCCGTGTTTGGCCGATTCGTGGCGAGAATGGACGCGAAATGGTGACGGACTGATGGCGGCGGTTGCAGCGGCCAGCATAGCGGCCCACCGCGGGGGCGGCCATCGGCGAAAGGGCGCGGCCGGAAAAATGGGGTCATCAACGGCAATTCACAGCCTGCAGCATATCGGCACAGCCCGCGGCGGCCGTTCATCCGCCACCGCTGGCGCGGGACCCAGGGGCATGCGCCCTCCTCCCGCCTCCGCTTGGTCGCGCCTGGCCCGGATCCGGTTCGGCCGCTCTTGGCGAAACCGAAGATTTTTCCTATGAACCCTGCTATGGATGCCGCGACCGGACGGGCTTCACGGCCCCGCGGCATTCATCCCGTGACGTGATCGCCTGACGCTCACGCCGTGACGACGGTCCCATAGCTCAACTGGATAGAGTAGCGGATTTCTACTCCGCGGGTTGCAGGTTCGAGTCCTGCTGGGATCGCCAGTCGCCACGCCAGCGCCATCTTGGCGCCCCGCCACTCGTCCATTTTGAAGCATTGCCGTGAACGACAGGGCGTGCGCACCCGAGTTCGCCCTCGTTTGGCGGGCGCGTAGCCATGGCGTTGGGGGGCTCGGTTGGCGAAACATGAGGCATCCCGGTTTCTGGTCAGAATCCTGCGGTCCCGATTCCGCGACAACAAGACGGAGCTGTCCGAGTTGCACCGTCACATCCGGCGCGGCGACATCGTCTGCGACATCGGCGCCAACAAGGGCAGTTTTCTCTACTGGCTGGCACGGTGGTCGGCGCCGGGGCGGGTCATCGCCTTCGAGCCCCAGCCGGACCTTGCCGAACGATTGGCGCGGCTCTGCTCCCGGTTCTCGCTCGACAATGTCGTCGTCGAACCGCGCGCCGTCTATTCGTGCTCCAGCAGGAAAACCCTGTTCGTTCCCGAAGGGCATCAGCCCGGAGCTTCGCTGCTCCGGCCCGCCGAGACCTCGAAGGCGATCCAGGTGCAGACGACGTCGCTGGACGACTATCTCCCTGACACCGCAAACGTCTCTGCGATCAAGATCGACGTCGAGGGTGCCGAACTCGACGTACTGCGCGGCGCCGAGCGCACCTTGCGCCGATGCCGGCCGTTGATCGTGGTCGAGTGCGACCGCCGCCTGGCGACGCTCGACAGGGTGAAGGAGACATTCTTGCTCCTGCGGGGTCTCGGCTATCGGGGCCAATTCCTGAGCCGCGGGAGATTGCTTCCGTTGTCTGCCTTCGACCCGGAAATCCATCAGCGCGCCGATGGCGAATGGTTCTGGAAGCGGAAGGACTATTGCAACAACTTCATCTTCAGGAGCGTGCGCGCGCCGACGTCCTGTGACCACGAAGCTTTCCTGGCACCGATCGAAACCACTTCGCCGGGCGCACGAAGTCGTCCTGAAACAGTCCCCCGGCAAGTTGCCCAGCATCACATCGACTGATGGGGGTTACCGATGTCCACGTTGCTGAGCTTTATTTTCGAATCCTATTGCCTGAGCTGCCGGGCGATGTTTCCGGAGCTTGATACCGGTCAGCCGACCGTCGCTGAGTAGCGCGCGCCGAGCGGCCGGACTCTCGACCCGAGGTTCAGCCGCGCGGACCCAGAGGTTCTGCTTTGGCTGTTCGCCTGCGACGCAGGATGCCTCGCGTGCATTAAGCTTTCCTCTTCAGCTTAACGCCGGCTTCCATTTGACGCCGACGCCCTTCGTCCGCCACGTGCTGGGCGATGGAGTTGAACCATGTTCGAACTAGCCATTTTGACTGCAATCTGTTTCATCGCCGCCGTCGCCCTCACGATCATTTACCAGCGGCGCCAGGATGTCCTGTACGGCCCCTACATTACCGATGTCTCGTGGCGGACGGCGCTCCCCGACGACCGCGTCGAAGCGTCGTCATCCTGAGCCTGGACGCACTCCCGGAATGCTCCCGCACAAGCCGTCGCGATCACGCCAGGGAAGAGTGGCGGTGCGCCCGACGCCCGATTTCAGAAGCCGATGCGCCCGCCAGAATCGTTAAGCAGCGCATCGAGCCGGTCCGGGCTCATGCTTTGTCCGCCGGGCATCTCGATGCTGACGCAGGCGGCGCCGAGACGCAGATAGGCATTGGCCGTCAGCAGCGCGTCCTGCGCGCTGCGGCACCTGATGGTGGCGATCGCGCTGGCGCTTTCGGCCCGTACGGTGAAGGACGCTGCGGCCATGAAGGACTGGCTCATCTGTAAGCGGCGGCTGAAATGAAGCCGAAGCTTATTCAGAGGAGCCCGACGGTATCATTGAGGTGGATCAAAGCAGCCAGCCGAAGACTTCGCTAAGCGCCCCCCTCAGCTTCGGTTCAGCGACAGGCTGATGCGGGTGACGATGCCGTCCCAAGCGCGCTCCCAGACCCGGGGGTAGTTGATCAGCACGCAATGCACGTAGCCGCCAACGAAGTTGCAGCGATTGTACCAGACATAGTCGCCCTTGTAGCTCGACACCGCGAAGAATCGCGAGGTGACGCGCTTGTATTGAATATTCGGCGGAGGGTTCTTCCTGGCAAGGAACCGCGCAGGTGACTCCCGCGCGTTATTCGATACCGACTGCACGGTCAGATTGGCGCGGCCGTCGGCAGTCTGGAAGCGTTGGCCGTAGCCCTCGGGTTGGCCCGCCGTGTCGCTGAAGATCGAGACCGGAATGTCGACCGATGTGCCGGTCTCCGGGATCCTATAGGTGTTCCAGCGAACCGATTGGGCCGTCGCGGCGGTGCTCCAGCAGGCGGCGCACGCAAGCACTGCCATCGCCTTGATGATCGGATTCATGTGTGTCGTCCCGAACGGCTTGAGCACGCGATGACGTTGGATCACTTTCGCGGCCGCGCGAAGGCAATGTCCGACATCAACGGCAGGCGAACGCACGACACCCGCCGAAGTTCATGGCTCCCGCAGGTCCCGTGCTCGATCGCTTCCATCATTGAACGCGGGAGGGGGTGAGGTTCCGGGTTGCCGCCGGACCGTCACCAGCCATGAGCTCGTTCGTTCCGGTCTCGGAGGGCTGCTCCAGCCTTCGCAAGAAGGCATCCAGTTGCGGCGCGAGTTGCGAGACGACGAACCTCGAGCCTTCCGGGGTGAAATGGATGGTATCCCAGACGATCGGGGTTTCCGCGTCAACCGTCAGCGGACAACGCCTCTTGCTGCAAATCGTGTCGAGAATGGAAACGTACTGAACGAGCGGATACGCGCGGGCGATCTCTCTCAGACGATCGTCCGCCTCGAACGACGCGTCCTTCGGCATCAGCGAATTGCCGATCGGGACGTGCGTCTGCTCATGGTTGAACAACGTCGGAGCCAAGGGAGCTGGAAACTCGATCGAGGGACCGAGCAGCAGAACGGGAACGCCCGTTTCCTGAGCGACCGCCAGCAGCGCGTTCAAATAACCGTCGACGCGCCGTGCGGGAGGCCGGCCATAGGTTTCGAGATAGGCGCGCCAATTGCCGGAAAGAATGATGGCGTCAAAGCGGTGCGCCTTGATCTGATCGCGCAGCAGCTGATTGACGTCGTTACAGTTTCGCGAGCTGCTCAGCTTGAGTTCGACGAACGGCGGGCAGCCCCCTGACGTGAGCTGCAGAAGATGGTAGGCATCGGACGACAGGTAGCCGCGCAACGCCCAGGCATAATGCGCGGCAAGGCTGTCGCCGGCGAGCAGAATGTTGCGCTTGTTTGCAGCCGGCTTCAGGCACGCCTCGAGGTCATAGGCGGATGCCGGCTCATCGGGCTGCAAGAAGCAGCTGTGCGCACGATAGAACGGCTCCATCGTCCGGGAATCGTACCGGAGCATTCGTGCTTGTGATTGCGGGAAGCGATCGGCGTAGCCGTCATGCGCGACGCCGTGAACTCCGACCGCGACGATGACGGCGGCAATACCCGCGATCACCGGGGAGCCACGCACGCCAACCCATACCGTTCGTGCGCGCGCAGGCCACTCGACGATGACGTAGGACAGATAGGCCAGCAGCAGCGAGCACAGCAGGAGTCCAACCGTAGCTGCCGCCGAGGTCGCAACATCCAGCGGCAGCGCGGCCCTGCCGAGGACGAAAACCGGCCAGTGCCAAAGATAGAGCGAGTAGGACAGACGGCCGAGGAATGCTCCGAGCTCACTGAACGGCAGCCCGGGTCTGCCCTCCTCCTGATTGAACGCGACGATGTAGACCGCAGCACCGACACAGGGGACCAGCGCGTGCAATCCCGGAAAGCGGGTCTCTGCGCGGAAGATGACCACGGCAAGCAGCATGGAGACCATGCCCGCGGCCGCGAAGGCCAGGCGCGTCACGCTTCCAACCGGCGACCATTGATGCAGGAAAAACGTAATGCTTCCGATCAGGAACTCCCAGGCCCGCAGCGGGGCGATGTAGAAGGCGGTCGAGGGCGATTGCTTGATCCAAAGCTCGTCGAGCACACACAGCGCGATCGTTCCGAGGATGACCAGCCCGAGCGACGGCTTCGACGTTGGATCGGGAAACAGCCGGCTCCAGAGCCAAGTCACGACCGGAAACAGGAAGTAGAACTGCTCCTCCACCGACAATGACCAAGTGTGGATGAGAACCTTACCGATCGTTGGTAGATCGAAATAGCCGGTCTGCGACCAGAAGAAGACGTTCGACGAAAACAGCACCGTGGAGATCGCGCTTCCGAAGAACATTCGGTAGTCGCCTGGAGGCGCCAAGAACCACGCGACCATCCCGGTGACGACGATCATCAAATAGAGCGCCGGAAGCAGCCGCCTCGCCCTCCGCTCGTAGAACTCAATGAAGGAAAACGAATCGGATTGAATGCCGGTCCAAATGAGCCGGGAGATCACATAACCGGAGATGACGAAGAAGATGTCGACGCCGACAAACCCACCGCCAAAGCCCGGCAGCTCGTAATGAAATCCAATGACCGAAACCACGGCTACGGCGCGCAGCCAATCGATGTCCGGCCGGTACTCCAAAACCTTTGTGCGCGTCATCCTGGCAGCCTGGGCGGGCCGTTCGCCCTAACAGGTTACCTGCTGACATGTTCCAAAATGAATTGCAACATTCAGAAACACACGGAAATACCGTTGTTGGTTGGTGTATCCGAATTGCCGCACCGCCTCAGGAGCCCATCACGCGGGGATGCTGGAGGATAGCGGGCACGGCCGGCGCCCATTCCGCCTGCGGCGTCATCCGCTTCGCATCAGGAGGATTGGCGATCGGTCGCGACATCCCGGTACTGACATGGGGACGTGATCGAAAGCTCGACAGAGCAGCGAGAACGCGCAGCATCCGTCCAGGCCCACCTTGCGAGCAAGCCAGATCCATGCGCCGCGCTCGCGCGCGCTGCCCAACGCAGCCTTCGACCCGACGGCCGCTCGGGTGTCGGTAACTACTCAACCTTGGGCCTTCTCTTTTTGCTCAAGCCTAGCAACGCGCCTTCATCACCGAGGGCGGGCATGCCACGCGCGCTTCCTCCATCATGATTCATGAACTGCCCATCATGCTGGCGCCTCAACTGGGCTCGACCCGAGACGCCCGTGCGATCCCTGCTCGATGAATGTGGGGCTGTTGTATGATGAGCACACCCGCCAGCGAGATTTCGGCGACCGGCTTCCGTCGTCACCACCCACATGATACCAGTCATGCCAAAGAAACCGGCGAGCGAGTGGCGACATCGCCATAGCCGTTAATACCTCGCCACAAATTGGCCGAGGTCGAGGTGAGCTGCCTCTATACTTGGAGTTGCTTTTGCAACCGCATTGGCGCCGTAGCCCGGATGGTGCTCGTCGCCACCGAGCCGCGCAGGCTGAGCACGCTCAAACCGCCTCCCTGAAGGAATTAAGCTTAAAAACGTGCGGCGCCGCGTCTCCGCAACCTGGCAACTTCTTTCAACAGCCAAGACGTGCAACAATACTGCACGCAACTAATATCAACCTCAGATTTAATTTACTGATCATTTACTTTCCGCAACTTTGCCCCAAAAACTGCACGATGCTGGGTTCCTCTTTCACAATTAGAACTCTTCTGGGACTCTACAAAAACCACCTCCCCAGAAACGGGATCTAACAACCTCGGATATACTTTTCATAACTCACTCTCCGTCTTCGTTTCGCGTACAGAGGTCCCACAATGACAACACTCATCAAGGCTCTCCCGACCCATCTCGAAGAGACCCGTATCGACACCGAGAAGCTGCGCACGATCCTGATGCTCTGCGGCGCCACGGCGTTTGGCTTCATCCTCCACGCCACCTACGGTCTCGATCTCAGCTACGCCTTCTTCTGATTTGATCAGTCAACCGGTCGCGGGCTGGCGACTCTTCATTGCCGGACGCGATCGGCGTCGGTCCCGACTCGCGGGGTTATTGAACGGCCCCGCGCGTCGCCTTTTCGAAGCGATACGCGCCACGCGAAGAATATGGCAGATGCCGTCAATCACAGGCTTGATCGTGCTTTTGCACAGCCTGGCCGCGCCGCTCCCACAATTCCGCCGCGACGACGCGACACGCTGGGGCTGTTGAGAATTGCGGTTGCTTGAGGACGAGTAGCGTCATGCGTTCACCAGTATATGATCTCTATCAGATGAAGCAGGATCGCTTGCCGAAAGGAGCCCGTTCGGCATGGCTGAGGACGAGGCCGAATGAGCCTCCCCCCATCGCCGATGACTGGGTCTTCGTCGGCAAGGAACGGCATCCGAGCCGGTGGACGGTCGCAGAGATGAATGAAAAAGGCACCTGCTACCGCGAGATTCCGATCTGGCTATCGAGCCGCCGCAGCATGATGGCTGGATCGGCGGCCGAAAACGGCGCTCAGCCGCCGGCCGCCTGAGATTTCATCGGGGGTCGCGGACAAGGCCGCGATACGCGAGGTTCGTCGGCATCCTCGCCAGCGCGCAATGAACGAGGGCGACGGTCCTAAGCGAGTTGGACGCCGTAATAGTCGTCGACCTTGCGCCCCGCCCCGGCATCCCCCCAGTCCCACTCACGCTCGTCGGAATATTTCGGCGCGCCCCGCAGCTGGTTCTCGGTCACGCCGGTAACGTAGCCGCCGAGTCGCGTGTCGTACTTCAGGGATTGCCAGGGCAACGGGTAGTGATCATTGCCAAGCCCGAGGAAACCGCCGAAGCCCAGGACGGCATACGAGACCCGCCCGCTCGGCTTGTCGATCATCACGCGTTCGATGGTGCCGATCTTGGTGTCGTCGGCGCCATAGACGGCCGTGCCTTCGACCTTGTCGCTTCCAATCAGGTTGCCATATTCGCGTTCATCGAGCATCGATGTCATGTGATCCTCCCGGTGCTAGTGGATCGATAACGTTCGGCCGTCACCGGCCGTTCCCAAGGGCCTGAAGGGCTCTCAGTCACCCGCCGACAGGTTACTGTCCTGCTCGGGATGACGTGTCGCCTCGCGGGACGGAGCATCGGGAGATGTGGTCCTATGAACCTGCTGCGCACGCTCCTTGTCGGCGGGCTGATCCTCCCCGCGTCCTGTCCTGACGATGCCTTGGCCTTGCTGCGCCATCGGATGGCTCTCCTTGGTTGGTGATCCACGAAGGGCGTCGGATTGGATAGTGCCGACGCCACTCCGATTCGATCGAAAACGACGCGGGCCGCGCCCGTTCGTTCCTCCCTGAGCCAACAGGCCGCAGAGCCGACCAGTGCATCTGGCGCGCGACACGGTGCTTTCAGCGATCCAAATGAAACGTTGGTGGTCTCAGGCCGTTGACCACGTCACTCGAGAGGAGACACCGCATGGCAGGCGATCGCACAACGTCGATGTCCCGCCGCCAGATGGTCGGAGGCACCGCAACGCTTGCGGCCGCATCGCTGACCTCGGCAACAGCGAAAGGACGCGAGACGATGGCCGCAAATTCAACCCCGCCCGAACCGCTCGTCGACCCCAAGGACAAATATCCGAAGCCGCCGTTCGAACACCAGTCGCAGCCCTGGCCGGGTCTTGCGAGCAAGATGTCGCCGCGGCCGGATCACGGTGAAACCAGCTACAAGGGTTCCGGGCGTCTCGCCGGGCGCAAGGCGCTGATCACTGGAGGCGATTCCGGCATGGGACGCGCGGCCGCCATCGCCTATGCGCGGGAAGGGGCCGACGTCGCGATCAACTACTACCCGACCGAGGAGCCGGATGCGCAGGAGGTCATCGCGTTGATCGAGGCCGAGGGGCGAAAGGCCGTCGCCATCCCCGGCGATCTGCGCGACGAGGAGTTCTGCCGGCGGCTGGTGCAACAGGCCGTCGATGCGCTGGGCGGACTCGACATCGTCGTCAACAACGCCGCGCGGCAGCAGGCACGCCAGTCGATCCTGGATGTCTCGTCCGAAGATTTCGACGCGACGATGAAAACCAATATCTATGCCCCGTTCTGGATCATCAAGGCCGCCCTGCCCCATCTGAAGCCGGGATCGGTCATCATCGGCACTTCGTCCGAGCAGGCCTACGATCCCTCTCCCGACCTCTATGACTACGCGCAGACCAAGGCGGCGACCATGAACTACGTGAAGTCCCTGGCCAAACAGCTCGGGCCGAAGGGCATTCGCGTGAACGCCGTCGCTCCCGGGCCGATCTGGACGCCCCTTCAGGTCTCAGGCGGGGCCACTATGGAGAAACTCGAAAAATTTGGTGGTCAGACTCCACTCGGTCGTCCTGGCCAGCCGGTGGAGCTTGGATCGATCTACGTCCAGTTGGCCGCTGCGGACGCGAGCTACGCCAACGGGCAGGTCTATGGATCTTCGGGAGGGTCCGGGCAGCCCTGAAGCCGCCCGCCTCGCTCAAATGCGGGTGACAGGCTGCGGAAGCGTATACGCTTCCGTATGCACCTGACGGATCGTTGTGAACGCAGCGACAGCCGACGCCAAGCTGAACGCAGTCAGTAGCGCAATGAGAATCGTTCGTGGGGTCATCGGACGCTCCTGCATTCTAATTGGTTACTCGTGCCGCGCAGCCTTCGGCTCGCCGAGCGGCGCAATCTCGCCGTCGAGCCAGTCCTGCTGGAGGGCGAGCGCATTCCAGCCCTGGGCCATGCGCCGATAGCGCCGGAAGGCCGGCTCTTCCTGCGTGCGCTCCGCAAGCTGGAGGCAGTTGTCCGCGTTCTCTCTGAAAAGATCTGATTGTTTCATACAAATTTAGCTGGTGGGCGCCGCGCGCCGATGCAATCGTGTTACACGATATTAATGATCATGGAACTGTCGGCAGTTCTCTATCGAAAGCGGAGAGCAGTACGTTCTGTTCCAAGTTGCAAGATGGTCGTGAGACCGAGCATCACAACGCTCTGCCGTGAATTGCTGACTCTCTGACCTCTTCCCTTTCGGGATCGCGTCGCAGCCCTGGACTGCATTGTCATCCCGCGCTCCGAACAACGAGGTCCCCGCTGCACCCGCTGCTTGCTGCGCTGCGGTCGGAGCGTTGCGGAACTGGCGGGCGCATCGCCCGTCGCTCCCGGGCCGCGGGACTTGGCGGTGGACGACCATGAAGGCGGCCACGACACTGAGTTGAGAATCGTGCTTCTCGTAACCCCTCGGCACGACCAGCGAAGGCTAATCTCTGGCTTGGTTCCGATGGAAAGGGACGGCTCATCCTCGCAAGAGAGAAAAAGAATTCTGGAACGTTCCGCCTGGAGTGGAGTTGAGCCATTTGTGCCGGCAAATGCCAGTTCCATCAGCCGGAGAAATCGGCCTCCCGGCTTGATTTGATTAGTTGCCGCGGCTTCTATGCCGCCCGTCATAAGTGTCTCAGATTCTTGATGGTAGACGATTCTGACTTGGGGGGAACTTGATGAGCGATGATGCTGCTGCCGGTGCGATGCCCATGCGCCAGGGGTTCGGTCGCCACGGCAACGGAGCCGAGGCGGCCGATGCCAGCCAGGATCTGCTCCGCGTCCTCCAGGCCATGCGTTCCGGAGATTTCTCCGTGCGCATGAGCGGCGACTATCTCGGCATCGACGGCAAGATCGCTGACACGTTCAACGAGATCATTGCAGCCAACGAGCGGATGGCGCAGCAGCTCGAGCGCGTCGGCCAGGTCGTGGGACGCGAGGGAAAGACGCGCCAGCGCGTGCGGTTCGGCATCGCCAGCGGTTCCTGGGCGGATATGGAGAGCTCGATCAACACGTTGATCGACGATCTTCTATGGCCCACTCGCGAGGTGACTCGCGCGGTCGCCGCCGTGGCCCAAGGCGACCTCCTGCAGACCGTGAAGCTGGATGTCGATGGCCGGCCTCTGGGCGGCGAGTTCCTGCAGTCGGCGACGATCGTCAATACGATGATCAAGCAGCTCAGCGTCTTCACGTCCGAAGTGACCCGCGTGGCGCGCGAGGTCGGCACCGAGGGCAAGCTCGGCGGCCAGGCCCAGGTTCCCGAAGTCACGGGCGTCTGGAAGGACCTGACCGAGAGCGTCAACTCGATGGCCAACAACCTCACCGGCCAGGTCCGCAATATCGCGGAGGTGACGATCGCGGTTGCCAATGGCGACCTGTCGAAGAAGATCACGGTCGACGTGCGTGGTGAAATTCTGCAGTTGAAGGAGGCGATCAACACGATGGTCGACCAGCTGCGCTCGTTCGCGTCGGAGGTGACGCGCGTGGCCCGCGAGGTCGGCACCGACGGCAAGCTCGGCGGCCAGGCCATCGTTCCCGGCGTTGCCGGCACCTGGAAGGACCTCACCGACTCCGTCAACGCGATGTGCGGCAACCTCACCGCTCAGGTGCGCAACATCGCCAACGTCACCACTGCGGTCGCCCGCGGTGACCTGTCACGCAAGATCACGGTCGATGTGCGCGGTGAGATCCTGGAGCTGAAGGACACCATCAACACGATGGTCGACCAGCTCAACGCCTTCGCATCCGAGGTGACGCGCGTGGCGCGCGAGGTCGGCACCGAGGGCAAGCTCGGCGGCCAGGCGCAGGTGCCAGGCGTTGCCGGCACCTGGAAGGATCTTACCGACAACGTGAACTTCATGGCGTCGAACCTGACGGCGCAGGTCCGCAACATCGCCGACGTCGCGACCGCCATCGCCAGCGGCGATCTATCAAAGAAGATCACGGTCAACGTCTCCGGCGAGATCCTTCAGTTGAAGGAGACGCTGAACACGATGGTCGACCAGCTCAATGCGTTCGCCGGCGAGGTCACGCGCGTGGCGCGCGAGGTGGGCACCGACGGTCGGCTCGGCGGCCAGGCCAACGTGCTCGGCGTTGCCGGCACCTGGAAGGATCTCACCGAGAGCGTCAACTCGATGGCGTCGAACCTGACGGCGCAGGTCCGCAACATTGCCGAGGTGACGACCGCCGTCGCCAACGGCGACCTGTCGAAGAAGATCACCGTCGACGTGCGCGGCGAGATCCTGGAGCTGAAGGACACCATCAACACGATGGTCGACCAGCTCAACGCGTTCGCCGGCGAAGTGACGCGCGTGGCGCGCGAGGTCGGCACCGAGGGCAAGCTCGGCGGGCAGGCCATGGTGCGCGGAGTCGCGGGCACCTGGAAGGACCTGACCGACAGCGTCAACTCGATGGCCTCGAACCTGACCGGCCAGGTCCGCAACATCGCGGAGGTCGCCACCGCCGTCGCCAAAGGCGACCTGTCGAAGAAGATCACGGTCAACGTCTCCGGCGAGATCCTTCAGCTGAAGGAAACGCTGAACACGATGGTCGACCAGCTCAACGCCTTCGCCGGTGAGGTGACCCGCGTGGCGCGCGAGGTCGGCACCGACGGCAAGCTCGGCGGCCAGGCCGAGGTGCCCGGTGTGGCCGGCACATGGAAGGACCTCACCGACAGCGTCAACTCGATGGCCGGCAATCTGACGGCGCAGGTGCGCAACATCGCCGAGGTGGCGACGGCCATCGCCGGCGGCGACCTGTCGCGCAAGATCACGGTCGACGTGCGCGGCGAGATTCTGAGTCTCAAAGAGACGCTGAACACGATGGTCGATCAGCTCAACCGTTTCGCGGGCGAGGTGACGCGGGTCGCCCGCGAGGTCGGCACCGAGGGCCGGCTCGGCGGCCAGGCCAACGTGCCCGGCGTCGCCGGCACCTGGAAGGATCTCACCGACAGCGTCAACTCGATGGCCGGCAATCTGACGGCTCAGGTCCGCAACATCGCCGAGGTGACCACGGCGGTGGCGCGCGGCGACCTGTCGCGCAAGATCACCGTCGATGTGAAGGGCGAGATCCTGGAGCTGAAGAACACCATCAACACCATGGTCGATCAGCTCAACGCCTTCGCATCGGAGGTGACGCGCGTGGCGCGCGAGGTCGGCACCGAAGGCAAACTGGGCGGCCAGGCCGAGGTGCCCGAAGTCGCAGGTACCTGGAAGGACCTCACCGACAGCGTCAACTTCATGGCCTCGAACCTGACCGCGCAGGTCCGCAACATCGCCGAGGTCGCGACCGCGATCGCCGGGGGCGACCTGTCGAAGAAGATCACGGTCGACGTGCGCGGCGAGATCCTGCTGCTCAAGGACACCCTGAACACGATGGTGGAGCAGTTGCGCTCGTTCGCGGCCGAAGTGACGCGGGTCGCGCGCGAGGTCGGCACCGAGGGCCGGTTGGGCGGTCAGGCCGTTGTGCCCGGCGTCGGCGGCACCTGGAAGGATTTGACCGACAACGTCAACCTGCTCGCGGCCAATCTGACCACGCAGGTCCGCAACATCGCCGAGGTGACCACGGCAGTGGCGCGCGGCGACCTGTCGCGCAAGATCACCGTCGACGTGAAGGGCGAGATCCTGGAGCTGAAGAACACCATCAACACCATGGTCGATCAGCTCAACGCCTTCGCCGGCGAGGTGACGCGCGTGGCACGCGAGGTCGGCACCGAAGGCAAGCTCGGCGGACAGGCGCAGGTGCCGGGCGTTGCCGGCACCTGGAAAGACCTCACCGATACCGTGAACTTCATGGCGGCGAACCTGACCGAGCAGGTCCGCGGCATCGTCAAGGTCGTGACCGCCGTCGCCAATGGCGATCTCAAGCAGAATCTCACGGTCAAATCGAAGGGCGAGGTCGCAGCGCTCGCCGACACCATCAACAACATGACGGAGACGCTGGCGACCTTCGCCGACCAGGTGACGAGCGTGGCCCGCGAGGTCGGCGTCGAGGGCCGGCTCGGCGGCCAGGCCAACGTGCCCGGCGCGGCCGGCACGTGGAAGGACTTGACCGGCAACGTCAACCTGCTCGCGGCCAACCTGACGTCCCAGGTGCGCGCCATCGCCGAGGTCGCGACCGCCGTGACCAAGGGCGATCTCACCCGCTCCATCCAGGTGGATGCCCGCGGCGAGGTGGCCGAGCTCAAAGACAACATCAATACGATGATCACCAATCTGAGGCTCACCACCGACCTCAACACCGAGCAGGACTGGCTCAAGACGAACCTCGCCAAGTTCACCAACATGCTGCAGGGCCAGCGCGACCTGACCACCGTCGGCCGCCTGCTGCTGACCGAGCTGACGCCACTGGTGAACGCTCACCGCGGTGTGATCTACCAGGTCGAGACCGAGTCCGCGCCACAGCTGCGCCTGCTCGCCTCATACGCCGATGACGGCATCTATCCTCACCGGACGCACGTCCAGTTCGGTGAGGGGCTGATCGGGCAATGCGCGATCGACAAACGCCAGCGGCTGGTCTCGGAGATCCCATCCGACGTCATCCCCGTGGGCTCCGCCCTACTCCGCGCCGTCCCTAAGAACCTCGTGGTGCTGCCGGTGTTGTTCGAGAACCAGGTCAAGGCGGTGATCGAGCTGGCGTCGCTCAGTCCGTTCACGACGTCGCAGATGACGTTCCTCGAGCAGCTCACCGACTCCATCGGCATCGTGCTCAATTCGATCGAAGCCACGATGCAGACCGAGGGACTGCTGAAGCAGTCGCAGCAGCTCGCCGCGGAGCTTCAGACCCAGCAGCGCGAGCTGCAACAGACCAACGAGCAGCTCGAGCAGAAGGCGCAACAGCTCGCCGAGCGCAACGTCGAGGTCGAGCGCAAGAACCAGGAAATCGAGCAGGCCCGCCGCGCGCTCGAGGAAAAGGCGACCGAGCTCGCGCTGACATCCAAGTACAAGTCCGAGTTCCTCGCCAACATGTCGCACGAGCTGCGCACGCCGCTCAACAGCATCCTGATCCTCGGCCAGCAGCTGACCGAGAATCCGGACGGCAATCTCACGCTCAAGCAGGTCGAGTTCGCCCGCACCATCCATGGCGCCGGCACCGATCTGCTCAATCTGATCAGCGACATCCTCGATCTCTCGAAGATCGAGTCCGGCACCGTGACGGTCGACGCCGAGGAGATCCTCACCACCAACCTCCTGGAGACCGTGGGGCGTCCGTTCCGCCACGAGGCGGAAAATCGCCTGCTCGCCTTCAACATCGACGTCGACCCGAACCTTGCGCGTAGCATCGTCACGGATTCCAAGCGCTTGCAGCAGGTGCTGAAGAATCTGCTCTCGAACGCCTTCAAGTTCACCGCCGAAGGAGGGGTGCGCTTGAAGGTGTCTGCGGCGCTCGGCGGATGGAGCGCAGAACATCCGGTGCTCAACACGGCACCGGCCGTGATCGCGTTCGAAGTCTCGGACACCGGCATCGGCATTCCGCAAGACAAGCAGAAGCTGATCTTCGAGGCGTTCCAGCAGGCGGATGCCGGCACGAGCCGCAAATATGGTGGCACGGGTCTCGGGCTCGCGATCAGCCGCGAGCTCGCCAACCTCCTGGGCGGCGAGATCCACCTCAAGAGCGCCCCCGGCAAGGGCAGCACCTTCACGCTGTATCTGCCGCTCAAATATTCAGGTCCCGCAACGGCGCCGCGCATCAGTCCGGCATCGCCCGTTCCCTACGTTCAACCTCCAGCCCTACAGCAAGCGGCCGCGCCAGAGCGCGGGATCGAGCCCCCGCCGGACGATCGTCTCGATCTCGAACCCGGCGATACGATCCTGCTCGTGGTCGAGGACGATCCACACTACGCGCGCGTCCTGATCGACCTCGCGCGCGACAGGGGCTTCAAGGTCCTGACCGCCAGCCGCGGCGCCGAGGCGCTGGATCTCGCCAAACAGTATCAACCGGCCGCGATCTCTCTCGACGTCTTCCTGCCGGACATGCTCGGCTGGACCGTTCTGAGCCAGCTCAAGCATAATCCGCTGACGCGGCACATCCCGGTGCAGATCATCACGCTCGACGAAGACCGCCAGCACGCTTTGGCGCGTGGGGCCTTCTCCTTCGTCAGCAAGCCCACGACAACGGAAGGCGTCAGCGCGGCCCTGTCGCAGATCAAGGAATACGCGAAGCCGCGACGCAAGCGGCTGCTGATCGTGGAGGACAACGCGGCCGAGCAGCTCAGCATCCGCCAGCTGTTGGATCACGACGACATCGAGATCATCGCGGCGGATACGGGAGCTGCGGCGCTCGAGACGCTGCGCAGCGCACCGTGCGACTGCGTGGTTCTCGATCTGCGGCTGCCCGACATGAGCGGGTTCGACGTGCTCGATCAATTGCGCTCCGACGAGTTCTTGTCGAGCGTCCCGGTGGTCGTCTTCACCGGGCGGGAATTGTCGGCCGAAGAGGATGCGGAACTGCATACGATGGCGCGGAGCATCGTCGTCAAGGGCGTGGAATCGCCGGAGCGGCTGCTCGACGAGACGTCGTTGTTCCTGCACCGCGTGATTACGGAACTGCCGCTCGAGAAGCAGCGCATGCTCGAGAAGCTGAACAGTTCCGACGAGGATCTGATCGGCAAGACGGTGCTGCTGGTCGACGACGACGCCCGCAACATCTTTGCTCTCTCCAGCGTGCTGGAACGCCGCGGCATGAAAGTGCTGACGGCCACCACCGGCAGCGAAGCGATCGACCTGGTGCAGAGCAATCCCGCGATCGCGATCGTCCTCATGGACATCATGATGCCGCAGATGGATGGTTATCAGACGATCGGCGTCATTAGGCAAAACCCCGCCTTCGTCCGGCTCCCCATCATCGCGTTGACCGCGAAAGCCATGAAGGGAGACCGCGAAAAGTGTCTCGAAGCTGGCGCCTCCGATTATCTGGCAAAACCCGTCAACACCGAGCAGCTGCTTCTTGCGATCCGCATGTGGCTGCACCGCTGAACGGCTCATCATGATGGAACATGCGAAGGTCAACATCCTCTTGGTCGACGATCAGCCGGCGAAGCTGCTGGCCTACGAGGTCATCCTTAAGGAACTCGGCGAAAACCTCGTAGTCGCCACGTCTGGTCGCGAGGCGCTCGAAATTCTGCTGAAGAACGAGATCGCGGTGATTCTCGTCGACGTCTGCATGCCTGAGCTCGACGGCTTCGAGCTGGCGCAAATGATCCGTGAGCATCCGAGGTTCCAGAAGATTGCGATCATCTTTATCTCCGCCATCCAGGTGAGCGACTTCGATCGCCTTCGTGGCTATGAGATGGGCGCCGTCGACTACGTGCCGGTGCCTGTCGTGCCGGAGGTGCTGCGCGCCAAAATCAAGGTTTTTGCCGAGCTCTATCGCAAGACACGCGAGCTGGAACATCTGAACCTTGAGCTGGAGGACCGGGTACGGGCCCGCACCGCCGAGCTTGAGCGATCGACAGCAAAGCTCGTCGAGAGCGAGCAGCGTCGGAGCATGGCGATCGCGGCCGGCAGGATGGGCTCGTGGGACTGGGACGGTGTCAATGGCGACTGGATGTGGGACGAGGGGCAGTACCGCATCTTCGGCGTCACGCCGCAGAACTTCGAGCTGAACACCGTGAACATCATGGCGCTGCTGCACCGGGAGGATGCCGAGCGCGCCCGCCAGGTGGTCACGGAATTCAGCCGTGGCGCGACGTCGTATGAGGCTGAGTTCCGGATCCACCGGCCCGATGGCGAAGAGCGGTGGTGCGTGGGAACGGCCGCGGCGACCACCGACAGGACCGGCCGCGTGGTCCGCGTCAGCGGGGTCACGATCGACATCACCGAGCGCAAGCGCGCCGAGGAACGCCAGAACCTGCTGACCCGCGAGGTCGATCATCGTGCCAAGAATGCGCTGACCTTGGCTCAGTCGATCGTTCGCCTGACCAAAGCCGACAGCGTGAAGACCTATGTCAACGCGGTAGAGGGGCGCATCAGCGCACTGGCCCGCGTTCACACCATCCTCTCGCTATCAAGCTGGGAAGGTGCGAAAATAGGTAGGTTGGTGGCCGAAGAGCTCGCGCCCTATGCAACCGGCGGCCAGGTCGCCTTTGACGGAGTCGATCTGCAACTCGAGCCTGCGACCGCGCAGACGCTGGCGCTGGCGCTGCACGAACTGGTGACAAACTCGGCCAAATACGGAGCGCTGTCGGTCCGCTCCGGGCATCTCTCGGTCAAATGGAGCATCGAGGATGAGCGCCTGGATCTGATCTGGATTGAAACCGGCGGTCCCTTGGTGCGCGCGCCGACCTCGCGCGGCTTCGGCACGCGCAGCCTGATGGCCAGTGTGGAAAGCCAGCTCGGTGGGCGCGCCTCGTTCGACTGGCGTCCCGAGGGATTGGTGTGCCGGCTGGTCGTCCCGCTCCGCCCCGGCGCGACCCCGCCGGAGATCACGAGCCCTTGCGCGACGGCGGCGCCGGGCGACGCACGACAACGGGCTGCGGGCTGACCGCTCCGGATAGCTCAGGCCATGTCGCGCGAGATCCGGACCGGGATCGACTTGGCGGCGGGCACCTTGCTCCCTTCCGCGTAGTGCCATAGCGGAATCAATCCGTTGCATTCGGGGTAGTAGGCCGCCACGCTGTAGCGCGGAATGTCGAACGCCACTGCCTGGAGCCCGCCCAGCGAGCGCTCCACGCCGTCATCGGCCTCGGTCGAGAGCCGAACCGGCTCGCCCTGCTTGATGCCCAGATCAGCCATGTCGCTCGCGTTCATGAGGACGATCTGACGGCCGCCGGTGACGCCGCGAAACCGGTCGTCCTCGTTGTAGATGGTGGTGTTGAACTGGCCGTCGGCGCGCAAGGTCATCAGCTGGTACACGCCATTGCCTTCCTCCGGCGGATTGAGCGCCGCCTTGGGCACGGTGAAGTTCGCCTTGCCGGTCGGGGTCTTCCATTTGCGTTCGCGGGCGCCAAGCGGCCGCGGAAAGCCGCCGGGCTCAAACAGGCGCTTGTTGAAGTCTTTGAACTGCTCGGGATAGGTCCGCTCGATCGCGTCTCTGACGCGCGCGTAGTCGCCCACCCAGGCATCCCAATCGACGCGCGGATTTGGCTTCAGGGTGGCCTTGGCGAGACCGGCGACAATGGCTGGTTCCGACAACAGGGTCTCTGCGACCGGTTGGCGCTGCCCGCGCGAGCCGTGAATGCAGGTGGTGGAGTCCTCCATCGAGACCGCCTGATCTCCCCCTGCCTGCCGGTCGATTTCGATGCGGCCGAGGCACGGCAGCAGATAGGTCACCTCGCCTGGGACGATGTGGCTGCGATTGAGCTTGGTTGCGATCTGCACCGACAGCCGCAGCTTCGACCACGCCGGCTCCATCAGCGAGCGTTCAGGGACGGCGCGCAGGAAGTTGCCGCCGAGACTGACGAAGCCCTTGACGTCGCCCTTGATGATGCCTTGGCAGGCATCGACCGTGCTGAGACCGTCCCAACGCGGCGGCTCGAACGAATAGAGCTCGGCAAGCTTGTCGAGCGGCACCAACTTGGTCTTCTCGGAGATGCCGACGGTGCGTTGCCCCTGAACGTTGGAATGGCCACGAACCGGCGAGATGCCGGCCCCCGGCTTTCCGATGTTGCCGCGTAACAGCAGCAGGTTGACAATCATCTTGGCGGTTTCGACGCCATGCCGATGCTGGGTAATTCCCATCCCATAATTGGCGATCACGGCGTGAGAGGCTGCGTAGACCTTGGCAGCCTCCAGAAGAGCGGCACGTTCGAGGCCGGAGGAGCGCTCAATATCGCTCCACGACGCCTGCCGGCAGAAGGTCGCAAAAGCCGCGAAGCCGGACGTGTGCTGCTCGATGAAGGCGACATCGAGCACACGCGGGCCCTTCGTGGCGACCGCCGCGTCATCCGCCTCAATGACCGCCTTGCACAACCCGAGCAGCGCCGCCCCGTCTCCGCCGACGCGCAACTGATGGTATTGCGTGCTAATCCGCGTCCCACCGGTGAGCACCATCTGAATCGGGTTCTGCGGATCAGTGAAGCGCTCCAGTCCCCGCTCACGCAGCGGGTTGAAGGTGATGATGGGTACGCCGCGTTGCGCCGCCCGCTGCAACGGATGCAGCATGCGCGGCGAGTTTGTCGTCGTGTTCTGGCCGAAGAAGAATATGCAATCCGCTTTGTCGAAATCCTCCAGCAGCACCGTGCCGACGGGCACACCGATCACCTCCGGCAGCGCCACCGACGTCGACTCGTGGCACATGTTGGAGCTGTCGGGAAAATTGTTGGTGCCGTACATGCGGCCGAAAAGCTGATACATGTAGCTCGTCTCGAGCGAGGCTCGGCCCGACGTGTACATGACGACCGAGCGTGGATCGAGCCTGTTCAACTCTGCCCCGATGTCGCGAAGGGCCTCGTCCCAGCTCACGGCAACATAGCGATCCGCCGCAGCGTCATAGCGCATGGGATGAGCAAGACGCCCCTGCTCTTCGAGCTGATGATCCGACCAGGACCGCAATTCTGTCAGACTGTGCCGAGCAAAGAACCCCGGTCCGACTGTCTTGCCGGTGATTTCCCACGCGGTCGCCTTGGCGCCATTCTCGCAGAATTCGAAAGGGTGCGGCTTTGCCGGCTTGGCCCAGGAGCAGCTGACGCACATGAAGCCGCCTGGCTTGTTCTGTTTCAGCAGGATCTCGCTGCCAAGCAGGGTCACCTCCTCCTGCGTCAGGATGCTGGCGACCGCGTGCACCGACCCCCATCCGCCGGCCGGAGCCCTGTAGTCCTGGATTTTTGCTTTCTCGCTCACGACGCTCTCCGCGGCCTGTTCAAAAGCGGCAAACCCGGGATGAGCAGCGAAGTTCCGATTCCTCACTGAACGTTGCGAGGCTTCGTCGAAATCCCGCGGGCGAAGGTCCGCGCTAGGAATTGGGAACGACCCGGCCCGCCGCGAGTCATTTCCATGCCTCTGGCGGCGTTCCCCCATCTCGCTGGAGGCACTCCGTGTGGACTGCGGCCCAGCGTTCGACCCCTCGGGCGCTGGGCCCGTCCCACTGAGGTAGCCGGGTTTTCTCCCGGCTTCCGATCTCAGCATCAAGCCGCGCTGCGCTTGAGATGGCGGCCTTCCTTGACCTCTTCGATGATCTTGGCGCTGAAGGCTTCCAGATCTCCGGGATTGCGCGAGGTGATCACGCCCTGATCGACCACGACCTCCGCGTCCTGCCAATGCGCGCCGGCATTGGCAACGTCCGTCTTGATCGATTTGTAGGACGTCATCTTTCGCCCCTTGGCAATTCCGGTCTCGATCAGGAGCCACGGCGCATGACAGACCGCCGCAACGATCTTCTTGGCTTCAAAGATCTCCTTGATGAACCGCAGCGCCTTCGGCTCGAGCCGCAGCAGATCCGGATTGATCTGACCGCCCGGCAGCACGACGGCGTCGTAGTCCGAAGCAGACGCCTGGTCCAACGTCTTGTCGACATTGACGGTCCGTCCCCAGTCCTTCTCATCCCAGCCCTTGATCTCGCCCGGCGCGAGCGAGATGATCTCGACGGTCGCGCCCGCCTGCTTGAGACGATCGCGCGGCACTTCGAGCTCGGATTGCTCGAACCCGTTGGTTGCGAGGATCGCGATCTTCTTTCCCTTGATATCCATTGGAGTCTCCTGGCCATTCGACACCGCCGGCAACCTCGCGCTGGCCTCCATGTTCCGCCTGGCAGGCCGGGCGGATCGTCACAACTGGTCGATCGAGTCAGCGCTCGCCTGGGTGGAACCAGCCTGCCTATGGCGCCGTTTGTTTGGACGTCCGTGCCTTGAATGGATGGGCGGCGTCGAGCGGCACGGCATCGCTGCATCGGCGGATCGCAATCTGGAGGCGCTCGTGCCCTACGCATTGTTTGAGAATGACGAACAGATGACCCGCCCGTTTCGCACCGAGCGCGAGGTCTGGGAGGCCGCGGAACAGGCCGATCTCATCACGCTCGGCACGCATGGCGAGAAAATCCTCGACAACAATTTCGAGATCAAATCATGCGAGGCCACACCGGAAGAGCTTACCGCCGCGCCGCCGGACATCGTATTGCCCGAAGCTCACACGCCCGATGCTGATCGAGGGAGCCGGACTACCGACCAATCTTTCTCCTCACCGGCCAAATTGAAGATGCGGACGTCCTCGTGACCAGGCGCAGGTTGGCCTTTGCGGCTCTGGTGATCGTCGGCCATGTCGGTTCCAGGCTTGATCATCGGACTACGGACGAGCGGCGGATCGCTCGGCCTTACCGCCAGCGTCTCATGCGCGCCGGGCGCCGCGCTGCTTGCGAGGCAGTCGGCTCGCTTCCTCCAGCTTGAGCCGCTCCCGCTGTTGCCGCAGCCGGTCAAGCGTCTCCAGCAGGTGGTGCAAAAGCACTTCGGCGGCCGCCGTCGAGGCCCGAGCTCGCCGTAGCTGCACGATTTCACGGCGCTGCCGCCCGACCCGGAGACGCATACGGTCGATTTCGGCTCGAACCACACATAGATCGCGCATGAAGCACCCGAGCAAGAGTAGGATCGCACAATAGAACAAAATAGGAACATTTTGCAAGCTTCCCCGTTGAAGCCGGGCAACAACGGGAGATCCCCATGGCCGAACAGCTGCAGAAAGATCCCGAGGACTGGGTGTCCGGAGCCGATCCGATGACGGATGCCCAAGCTTCCTACTTGAGAACGCTCAGCGAGCAGGCTGGCCGGTCCGATCCCGCGCGAGCGGAGATGACGAAGGCTGAAGCGTCCGAACTGATTGATGAGATGAGACGCGCCGCAGGGTTGGATTGAACCGGACATATTCGACTCACCAGGACGATGGGCCGGCAGATCGGTATTCCAACGTTGGCGATGCCGGTCCGAAGCTGTCGCGAATCAGAAATCGGTCGTTTAGTCTCCGCGGCATTTCGCGGGAGTCCACCATGGTTGCGGACAGTGACAGCAAGGTTGCCTGGCATCGCGCCCAGCTCAAAAAGAATCGCGCGACCTTGAAACAGATCGAGACGGCGCGGTTCACGGTGGGCGAGAGCGCCGATGCGAAGGCGCTTGAACAGACCAAGCGGCAGGTTGCGGAACTCCAGGTCAAGATCCGCGAATCCGAGCACCTCATCGCTCAGCACGACAAGCAGACGCGACGCCCGCTGGCGACCGACCTGCGAAGCCTCTCGAATGTCGCTTGGCGTAACTGGACCGGCAATGGCCCGCGCTGAGGGCTCGCTGCCATTCAGTCCACGATCTTCTGATGCACGCCTCCAGGCTGTTGCATAACCGTAGACACATTCGACGGCTGTGATTTGCCAACCGTCGGCGCCCAGCGCTTCAGTCGCTCATCGCTCCTGCTGATTGCATCGAGGTCGATGCGTCCTTCCGCCAGAGCCTCCTTGGCGCAGGCGAGCGCGCGGTGGAACTGGGTGCCGTCATAGGCCACCAGCAACAGATCGGCGCCGCCGTTGAGAGCCTCCACGACAGCTTTGCAGAGATCGCGGCCGTAGATCGCCCCCATCACGAGATCATCCGTCACGATCACGCCCTGATAGTTCCAGCGGCCGCGAATGAGTCCCTCGAGCACGGCTTTGGAATGCGAGGCAGGCCGCTCTGGATCGATCGCATCAACCGTCACGTGACCGACCATCATCGCCGCGTGCGAGCCCTGCAGCACCTGTCGGAACGGCCGCCAATCCGACCGTTCCAAGACATCTGCCGGCGTGCCGAGCTGTGCCGAGAAATGATGCGTATCGGCTGCGACGCGCCCCAGACCAGGGAAATGCTTGACGGCCGCGCGGACACCGCTTGCTTCCAGGCCACGGACGTAACCGAGCGCAATGTCGCCAACCACCGCGGGATCGTTGGAGATCGCGCGGCGGCCGATCAAGGTGTGAAAGTCCAGTCGGTTGCGTGTCCAGCTCGGGCGAAGGTCGACGACCGGAGCCAAATTGAAGGTGATGCCGGCAGCCGCGAGAGCCTCCCCCTGGGCGCGCCCCATCGCGAACGCATCCTGCGCGCGCCGCGAGGCCGGCAGATCGGCCAGCGTTGCGAGGCCGGGCATGTTCGGCAGGGTCGGAGACAGGTGTGCGACGGCGCCTCCCTCCTGATCCGCCGCAACCAGCAGAGGCGGCAGCCCGGCACTCCGGCGCGCGTCCTGCAATCGCGCCATCTCGGCGCGCAGCTGAGGCTCGGTCCGGCCGCGGATGTTGTGGTGTGTCACATAGACGCCCGCGATCAACCCCTGTCGGGCCAACGCGGCTGCGTCATCGACGGCCGTGTAACCGACGATGAAATGCCGGCCGAGCAGATGCGCCACGTCGGGGGGCGTCCGGAACGTCTCGTACTTGCGCCAGGCAAACATGAACTGCGTCGACGTCAGCATGATCAGCGGAACGCACCATGCTACGACCAGAGCGCGTCCGGCGGGCCCCCGCCGCCACCGACCGCCGAGCATCAGCAGCAGCGGAACGGCAAGCCCGATGAGGAGCAGGGCTGCGTGGCCGCTGCCCCGCAGCCGAACCAGATAGGGCTCGTTGCTGTTCAGCGTGACGAAAATGAAGAGCAGAGCAAGGATCCAGAGAACCGCGGTCCTGATACGTCCGAGCATGTGTGCAGCCGATCATCCCAGGGGAAAGACGGCCATTGCGTAACAATCACGTTTCCCCCGCGCCAGATGTGGAATCGCGTCTGCACGAAATCTGCAAACAAATCCTGAAATGCTGCAGATCCCCTCGTGAGCTGCTGCATGGGCAGGCGTCATGCTTAGCTCATCGGCTTGTGCCTCCCGGCCCGAACGATGACCCAAACCAAGGATTCCTCCATGACGACTCTCGCCGAGCCGACGGCTGCGCCCGTCGCGCCCGATTCCATGTGGCTCAAATTCGCCATCACTGCCGGTCTCGTCGGCCTCGCCGACACGCTGCTCTACAACGGCCGGCCGATCGGCCTGGCATTCCCGCTGTTTTTCGCCGCGCTCGCCGCAGTGAGCATTCTCGCCAATCTTGCCAAGACCGATCGAAACCGTCTGGTCGGAGCTGCAGTTCTCTTCGTTGCCGGCCTGGCTCCCGCCATCGAGGAGCTGAACCTGCTTTCTTTTCCTGTCCTGCTGCTCACGACGCTGTCGGCTATCACGCTGGCGACCAACCGATCCGCGCGCGGCTTCCGGCTTCCGCTGACCGCCGCGCGGCAGTTGCTCCTGATCGGGCCGTTTCGACTGATACCTGATGCGATCGTGACGCTGCGCGCGAACATGATCACGCGAACTCTCGTTGTCTGGAGCATTCCGCTGGCACTCGGCTGCGTGTTCTTGGCTCTGTTCGCAGCAGCCAATCCGGTCATTGAGCGGTGGTTCGCCGTCCTCAGTCCCGAGCGCGTCGCCTCCCAACTCACGATGGGGCACGCGATCTTCTGGCTCGTGACGTTGTCCATGGTCTGGCCATTCGTCAACCTTCGCTGGCGCGAGCGGACCACGACCTCGAGCCCGCCGATCGAAAGCGAGCCCGATCAGCCGTCAATGCTGACGACCGTGCTCGGCCCTGAAACCGTGATCCGGGCGCTGATCCTGTTCAACATCCTGTTTGCCCTCCAGACGGCGCTCGACGGCGCATATCTGTGGGGACATGCTGCGCTTCCGGACGGCATGACCTATGCGACCTATGCGCACCGAGGCGCCTACCCCTTGATCGTCACGGCGCTGCTCGCGGCTGCCTTCGTCATCGTCGCCGTCCGCTCCGAGACCACGGCAAACGAGTCGCGACTGGTCCGGCCGCTGGTCTATCTCTGGGTGGCTCAGAACGTGATGCTGGTCGTGTCCTCGATTCAACGGCTTCACATGTATATCGAGACTTATGCTCTGACCTATTGGCGAATCGCGGCCCTGATATGGATGATCCTGGTCGCGATCGGCCTGATCCTCATCGTGCTCAGGATCGCTCTCGACAAGTCCAACGCATGGCTCATCCGTATGAACCTGCTGGTGCTCTCGGCGACCATCTACGGCTGTGCGCTGATCAATTTCGACCGGCCGATCGCAGACTTCAATGTCTCCCATAGTCGTGAGGCGGGACAGAGCGGCCCTCTCGTCGACGGCTCCTATCTCGTCTGGCTCGGGCCCGAGGCACTGCCGGCCATCGAGCGGGCGATGCTGTTGCGACCGACGGACCGAGGGCTGGCCAGCGACCGTGATCGGCTCCTTGAGCAACAGGAAAGCAGCATGGCGTCCTGGCGATCCTGGAGTTTTCGCGGCTGGCGCCTGCAGCGCTATCTCGATACACATCCTGTGTCGCAGAAACCAAGCTGATGCCTCGCCGCGGAGTAGAGCTCGTGTCTCCCCGAATCCTCATCGTCGACGATGACCCGCATATCCGCGAAGTCCTGCGCGTGGCCTTGAGCAAGGCCGGCATGGCGGTGAGGGAAGCCGCCGACGGCCGCGCTGCGCTGGCCAGGGTCACCGAAGACCGTCCGGACCTGATCGTGCTCGACGTCGGCATGCCGGAGTTCGACGGCCTCGAGGTCTGCCGGCGCATTCGCCGGACCTCGCAAGTGCCGATCCTGTTCCTGTCGGCCCGCGACGAGGAGATCGACCGCATTCTCGGGCTCGAGATCGGCGGCGACGACTACGTGACAAAGCCGTTCAGTCCGCGCGAGCTGGTCGCCCGCGTCAACGTCATTCTCCGCCGGGTCGCGAACGGCGGAGGTGATCGCTCGGCCGAGCCGGAGAAGCTCGTCCATGGCCGGCTCCGGCTCGACCCGCAGCAGCACCTGGCCCGTTTCGATGACATGCCGCTGACGCTCACCGCGCTGGAGTTCAGCATCCTGCGCACGCTGATGACGCGTCCTGCGGTCGTGTTCAGCCGCGAGCAGATCATGGCCGCCGCCTATCAGCTCAACATTCAGGTCTCCGACCGAACGATTGACAGCCACATCCGCAACATCAGAGCGAAGCTCGCAGCCGCGCATTGCGAGGACGCGATCGAGACGGTCCATGGCGTGGGCTTCCGGCTCGGCCGCTGCGGCACCCCATGATCGCGCCCAAGCCCAAGGCAAAATGGCGGCCGTCGCTGGGACAGATCGTCTTTGGCGTGCTGGCGCTGGTCGGCACCTTGCCGCTCGTCGGGCTGTTCTTCTTTCGCATCTATGACAACCAGCTGATCCGCCAGACACAGGCGGAACTGATCGCGCAGAGCCGAGTCCTCGCGGCGGTCTTCGCCGAGGAGGTTTCCGCGCGCCTTGCCACCGGCGTTCCGCTCGGCGCCGAGGTCCCGCCCGAGTCACGTCCGGATGCGTCCGACGAGGTGACGCCCATTCGCCCCCTGCTCGATCTTCTGGCCAACGATCTTTTCGTCCGCCGCCCGGACGCCCGCGACGCGGTCCATCCTGCGGATCCGGCCTACGTCGCGATCGGCACGCGGCTGCTGCCGATCGTCAGGGAGACGCAGAAGGTCACCTTGGCCGGGTATCGCGTGCTCGACCCCCAGGGGGTCGTGATCGCCGGCCGCGACGAAATGGGCAAATCACTCGCTCATATCGACGAGGTGGCTGCCGCCCTGAAGGGACGCTACAGCGCCGCGCTCCGCATTCGCATTCCGGACAAGGCCCCGCCACCGATCTATTCGATCAGCCGCGGCGTCGGCGTCCATGTGTTCTCGGCCATGCCCGTGATCGTCGACGATCACGTTGCCGGGGTCATCTATACCTCCCGCACGCCCCGCAACATCTTCGAGCATCTCTATCAGGAGCGCGGCAAGTTCATCGCTGCCGGCTCCACCATTGTCCTCACGACGCTGCTGGTCGGCCTCGTCGTGGCACGCACGATCACACGGCCGATGCGCGAGCTGGTCGATCGCGCCGGCAGGATCGGACGCAACGATCCCGCGGGTTTCCGTCCGCTTGCCCATTACGGCACCCGCGACTTCGCGGAGCTCGCCGAGCACTTCTTCGCTATGGCCGAGCAACTGGCGCAACGCTCCAACTACATCAGGAGCTTTTCCGCGCATCTGACGCACGAGCTCAAATCGCCGCTGACCTCGATCAAGGGCGCAGCCGAGCTGCTGCTCGACTCTCTGGCCAGCCCTTCCGAGACCCTGACCCGCGCCGAGCAGGAGAAATTCCTCACCAACATCCTTGGCGACGCCGACCGCCTCGCGGCGCTGGCCCAACGCTTGCGCGAGCTGGCACGGGCGGAGACGGTGTCGACGGTCGAGGCCGGTAGCATAGCCGAGGCCGTCGGCACGCTGCGAGTGCGTTTCCCCTCGACTGTCATCGAGACGTCCGGCCCGGTCGAGCGCAGCACCGCGCTCCCGAACGAGACCGTGCTGATCGTGCTCACGCATCTCGTCGACAACGCCGTCCGGCATGGCGCCCGGCGCATCCGCCTCGAGGCCGAGGAGAGCAAAGAGATGCTGATCGTCATCGCCAGCAATGACGGCGATCCGATCTCGCCGGAGAACCGCGACCGCATCTTCGATGCCTTCTTCACGACCCGGCGCGACAGCGGCGGTACCGGCATGGGGCTGGCGATCGTGCGCGCCATCATGGCAAGCCATGGCGGCGAGGTCTCGCTGGGGCCGGGCGACAACGGTGTCGCGTTCGAGCTGCGGCTGCCGATCGAAGGCGCCCCATGACGTCGATCTGAGATAGCGTAGTCTATTGGCGCCGCGTCAGAGTTGCCTCCGGTTGTTCGTGGCAGCCGGCAATCCCCACCTCAGTCAAGTCCCTGTCGGCGAATATCTTCTCCCATTCGTTCGTATACGAGCAATGTATGCCACGGTGCCGCCGGCTGCATGGGCCGGCCGAGAATGCCGCAGAACTGCATGGCAATTCGCAAATGACTTGGACCCGCGATCCGCGTAATCTTCGCCCCGATTGCGCCACCGGCCAGCGTCCCGCTTGGCCTTCGGGAGACCTTGATGAATTCGAGCCGTTTCGAGATCAGCCGCCGGACCGCCCTCCTGACCTCCGCTGCCATCGCCGCGAACGTGGTCAATCCACTCCGCGCCTTCGCCCAGGAGACGCCGCGCAAGGGTGGCGTGTTCAACGTTCACTACGGCGCCGAGCAACGCCAGCTCAACCCGAGCCTCCAGGCTTCAACCGGCGTCTACATCATCGGCGGCAAGATCCAGGAGAACCTCGTCGACCTCGATGCCAACGGCCAGCCGGTCGGCGTACTTGCCGAGAGCTGGGAGGCGACGCCGGACGGCAAGACCGTCACTTTCAAGCTGCGCAAGGGCATCACCTGGCATGACGGCAAGCCGTTCACGTCGGAGGACGTTGCCTTCACCGCGATGAACATGTGGAAGAAGATCCTGAACTACGGATCGACCCTGCAGTTGTTCCTGACTGCGGTTGACACGCCAGATCCGCAAACCGCGATCTTTCGCTACGAGCGGCCGATGCCGCTCAACCTGCTGCTGCGCGCCCTGCCCGATCTCGGCTACGTCTCGGCCAAGCACATCTACGAGAGCGGCGACATCAGGCAGAACCCCGCGAACCTCGCCCCCATTGGCACTGGTCCGTTCAAATTCGTGAAGTACGAACGCGGCCAGTATATCATCGCCGAGCGCAATGCCGACTACTGGCGGCCGAACGCGCCCTATCTCGACCGCATCGTGTGGAAGGTGATCACTGACCGTGCGGCGGCGGCGGCGCAAATGGAGGCAGGCGAGCTGCACTACAGTCCGTTCTCGGGCCTGACCATCTCCGACATGGCGCGGCTCGGCAAGGATAAGCGCTTCATCGTCTCGACCAAAGGCAATGCGGGCAACGCGCGCACCAATACGCTCGAGTTCAACGTCCGCCGCAAGGAGCTGGCGGACGTGAAGGTCCGCCGCGCCATCGCGCACGCGATCAACGTTCCCTTCTTCATCGAGAACTTCCTCGGCGATTTCGCCAAGCTGGGCACCGGTCCGATCCCGTCGACCTCGACCGACTTCTACCCCGGCGCCAATACGCCGCAATATCCCTACGACAAGGCCAAGTCGGCGGCGCTCCTGGACGAGGCCGGCTACAAGCCCGGCGCTGGCGGCACCCGCTTCTCGCTGCGGCTGCTGCCCGCGCCATGGGGGGAGGACATCTCGCTGTGGGCGACCTTCCTCCAGCAGTCGCTGGGCGAGGTCGGCATCGCGATCGAGATCGTGCGCAACGATGGCGGCGGCTTCCTCAAGCAGGTCTATGACGAGCACGCCTTCGATCTCGCGACCGGCTGGCACCAGTACCGCAACGACCCCGCGGTTTCGACCACGGTCTGGTATCGCTCCGGTCAGCCCAAGGGCGCGCCGTGGACCAATCAGTGGGGTTGGGACGATGCCAAGATCGACAAGATCATCGATGACGCGGCGACCGAGGTCGATCCGGCCAAGCGCAAGGCGCTCTACGCAGATTTCGTGCGCGAGGCCAATACCGAGCTGCCGGTGTGGATGCCGATCGAGCAGATCTTCGTCACCGTGATCACGGCCAAGGCGCGCAACCACTCGAACACGCCGCGCTGGGGATCGTCGAGCTGGCACGATCTGTGGCTTTCCGCCTGAGCCGGAATCCGTCAGGATAAGGCCATGCGCATCTTGAGCCTTGCGGGGCGGCGGCTCGCCGCCTCGATCCCCACCCTGTTCCTGATCCTGATCGGCGTCTTCCTCCTGCTGCAGCTCGCGCCGGGCGATACGGTCGACGCGATGATGGCTCAGATGGGCGGCGGCGATGCGGCGACCGCCCGTGAGCTGCGCCGCTTCTACGGGCTGGATCTGTCGGTCCCGATGCAGCTCGCCAACTACCTGTGGCGGCTGGTGCGTCTCGATCTCGGCTTCTCCGCGATCTACGGCAAGCCGGTCGCCGCCGTGATCCTGGAGCGGCTGCCGCCGACCCTGCTGCTGATGACCTCCGCTCTCTCCTTTGCGTTCTTCTTCGGCCTCGTGTTCGGCGTGATCGCGGCGCGCGGCGTCAATCGCTGGCCGGATACGCTGATCTCGACGGTCGGCCTGATCTTCTACGCCACGCCCTCGTTCTGGTTCGGCCTGATGGCCATCGTGGTGTTCTCGATCTATCTGCAATGGCTGCCCGCGGGCGGCTTCGAGGACATCGGCGCCGTCAGCACCGGGATCTGGCGCGTGCTCGACATTGCGAGCCATCTGGTGCTGCCGTCGCTGACGCTCGGCCTGATCTTCCTGGCCATCTATCTGCGCATCATGCGCGCATCCATGCTCGAGGTCCTGAACCTCGATTTCGTCCGCACCGCGCGTGCCAAGGGCCTCGACGAAACCCGCATCATCACCCGCCACGTGTTGCGCAACGCGCTGCTGCCAATGGTGACGCTGATCGGACTCCAGGCCGGAACGATGCTCGGCGGCTCGGTCGTGGTGGAGACCGTATTCTCGCTGCCCGGCCTTGGGCGCCTCGCCTATGAATCGGTGGTCCAGCGCGATCTCAACACGCTGCTCGGAATCGTCTTCGTCTCCGCGCTGCTGGTGATCCTGGTCAACTTCGTCACCGACCTGCTCTACGCGCGGCTCGATCCGCGCATCACGGCGGAGGGCTGAACATGGACGCCGCGAAGCGCTACTTTCGCAGTCCGGCTGCGGTGCTGGGCCTGATCCTGCTGCTGATCGTCGTAGGCATGGCGATCAGCGCCGGCTATCTGTATCCGCGCGATCCGCTCGCCCTCGCCGGCCGGCCGCTGATCTGGCCGTTCGCCAATCCACGGTTCCTGCTCGGCACCGACAATTCCGGCCGCGATATCGCCGCCCAGATCTTTCACGGCGCCCGCATCTCGCTCCTGATCGGCGGCGTCGCCACGTTCATTGCCGTGGCGATCGGAATCATGGTCGGCGCGCTCGCCGGCTACTACGGCGGGTGGGTCGACAACATCCTGATGCGCATCACCGAGGCCTTCCAGACACTGCCGAATTTCGTGCTGCTGCTGGTGCTGGTCGCGGTGTTCGGCTCGACCTTGACGACGGTCACGATCGCCGTCGGCATCGTCTCATGGCCGGCGCCGGCGCGGTTGACGCGGGCTGAGTTCCTCTCGCTGCGCAGCCGCGAATTCGTCCAGGCAGGCCGCACTCTCGGCATGCGCGACACCCAGCTGATGCTGGGCGAGATCCTGCCCAACGCGCTGCCGCCGGTGATCGTCTATGCCGGCGTCGTGATGGCGGTTGCGATCCTTCTGGAGAGTGCACTCGCCTTCCTGCGGCTGTCCGACGCCAACGTCGCCTCCTGGGGCAATCTGATCGGCCTGGGACGCGATGTGCTGCGCGTGCAGTGGTACGTATCGGCGATCCCCGGTGTTGCCATCCTCATCACCGTGCTTGCGGTGTCGCTGGTCGGCCAGGGCCTCAACGATGCACTGAACCCCCGGCTGAAGCAGCGATGAGTCCAGCCAAGCCCGTTCTGACCGTCGACCGCCTCAGCGTACGTCTGCCGAAAGGCGCCGACCGCATGCATGCGATCTCGGAGGTCTCGCTTTCGATCGCCGAAAACGAGATCGTCTGCATCGTCGGCGAGTCCGGCTCCGGCAAGTCGATGATGGCCAACACGATCATGCGGCTGCTGCCGGACGGCGTGACCACCGACGGCGGCCGCATCCTGTTTGCCGGCCACGACCTCTGCACCGCCACGGCGGCCGAGATGCGCCGCATCCGCGGCGCCGAAATCGCGATGGTGTTCCAGGAGCCGATGACCGCGCTCAATCCATTGCGCACGATCGGCGACCAGATCGGCGAGGTCCTGGACATCCATACCGATCTGTCGAAAGTCGAGATCAAATCGCGCGTGCTGTCGCTGCTCTCGGACGTCAACATTCCCGATCCGCCGCGCGCGGCGAAGGCCTATCCGCACGAGTTGTCCGGCGGACAACGCCAGCGCGCAATGATCGCCATGGCCTTGGCGCTCGATCCGAAGCTGCTGATCGCCGACGAGCCGACGACGGCGCTCGACGTCACGACGCAGGCCCAGATCCTCAAGCTCATCCGCGAGCTGCAGCAGAGGCGCAAGACTGCGGTGCTGTTCATCACGCATGATTTCGGGGTCGTCGCCGAGATCGCCGACCGCGTCGTCGTGATGCAACATGGCAGCGTCGTCGAACAGGGCGCGGCGGCGGATGTCCTACAACGGCCGCAGCATGACTACACCAGGCAACTGATCGCCGCGGTACCGCCGGTAGCAGCGCCCCCGGCACGCAAGCTGTCGGACCGGATGATCCTCACCATCTCCGGTGTCTCGAAGACATATCGCACCGGCGGCTTCCTCGGCCGCGGCGAGCGCGTCACCCATGCGGTCAGGGACGTCTCGCTCGCGCTGCCAAAGGGCGCGACGCTCGGCATCGTCGGCGAGTCGGGCTCCGGCAAATCCACTCTCGCCCGCTGCATCATTCGCCTGATCGATCCCGACGCAGGAACGATCCTGCTCGACGGTGAGGACTGGGCGCGCCTCTCTCGCAGCGAGGTCAGAAACCGGACCCAGCAGATGCAGATGGTGTTTCAGGACCCGTTCGCCTCGCTGAACCCGCGGCGCAAGGCGGTCGATCTGGTGGCGCAGGGACCTATCGTGCACGGCACCTCGCGAGAGCAGGCGCTGACGGAGGCGCGCGAGCTGTTCAGCCTGGTGGGGCTCGACCCGTCGGCCGCCGATCGCTTCCCGCATGAGTTCTCCGGAGGTCAGCGTCAGCGCATCGGGCTGGCGCGCGCGCTGGCACTGAAGCCCAAGGTGCTGGTCGCGGACGAACCGGTGTCCGCGCTCGACGTCTCCGTTCAGGCGCAGGTGTTGAAGCTGCTGATCAGCCTGCGCGAGCGCCTCGACCTGTCGATCATCTTCATCACGCACGACCTGCGCGTCGCAGCCCAGATCTGCGATCTGGTCGCGGTCATGAAGGACGGCGTGGTCGTCGAGCATGGACCCACGCACGACGTGTTCGACAACCCGCAGCATCCGTATACGCAGGCTCTGCTCGAGGCCATTCCGGGCGGCGACTTCGCCCGGATCGAACATCCCACGTCTTAGCCGATCTCACGCGCGTCGCGATATCGGTACAAGAGCAGCATCAGCGGCGCGAACGGACGCAGCAGGGCGTGCGCGGGAATGGTGACCGGTTCCGTGAACGGCAGCGCCAGCTCGTTCGCCGACACGCCGCGCACCGCTTTCGCAAGCTCCGCACCGAGGGGGATCGTGAGCGCGACCGCGCGGCCGTTGCAGCCGGTCCAGCCATAGGCATCAGGACCGAGGCGATGAATCCGCGGCATGTAGTCCGTGGTCATGCCGACATAGCCGTTCCAGACATAGTCGAACCTGACCTCGCCGATCTGCGGCCACAGGCGCTGCAGGCGTTCGGCGACCCGCGCCTTCAGCCGCTCGGCCTTGTTGCCGGGGCCGATCACGGCGCCGCCGGTGACCAGTCGGTTGCGGGCGTCGTAGCGCGCAAAATAGAGTTCGCCATGGGTATCGGACATCGCCTGCCGCGCCGGGATGACGGTCTTGCGGACATTGTCCGACAGCGGCTGCGTCGCCATCTGCCACGACAGCACGGGCATCACCTCGTGCGCGATATCCGGTGCGAGCGCCTTGGAGAACTCGCCGCTATAGGCATTGCTCGCCAGCACCAGCGCGCGCGCCGACAGCTCCCCCCGTGCGGTGCGCACGATCCAGCGATCCCCCCGCCGGGCGAAGTCGATGACCGGTGAGCGCGCGTAGATCCGGCCGCCCAGGCTCAGCACCGTCCGCGCCAAGCCACGCGCCAGCGCGAGCGGATTGATGTGGCCGCCGGTCTTGTTCCAGAAACCGCCATGCCAGGCGTCCGAGCCGAGCATGTCTCGCGCCTGATCGCGCGACAGCAGCTCGACCGGCGCACCGAACTTCGACCACTGCTTGAACCTGCGCTCGGCGATCTTGATGCGGCCGGGCGTATGCACCGGCTGGACCCAGCCGGCCTGTTCATGCTCGGCGTCGATGTTGTACCGTCTCACGGTATCGAACAGATTGGACGCGCTGTCGCGCAACATCGCCACGAAGCGCTCGCCCGCGGCGCCATGACGCGCGACGAGGTCATCCGGATCGGGACGTGACAGCGTCGGAATGACCTGACCGTTGTTCCGGCCGGATGCGCCCCAGCCGGGCTCCATCGCCTCGACGATGGCGACGTCCGTCCCAGCTTCGCGCAGATGCAGCGCCGTCGACAGCCCGGTGAAGCCGCCGCCGATGATGACCACGTCGGCCTGCACACTGCCCTGAAGCTCGGACAGGTCGGGTCCAGGCGGGGTCTGCGCCGCCCAAAGGGATGGCGGCCATTGAACGGAATCTGTGGTGGTGCTCATCGCGGACAGCTCATTCTTGCTGGTCGACCGCCCTGCCGGAGATCGATCTTGCCTTGCGCCCAGCGCCCTGCAGCGCCGGTTGCGGCGCATGGGTCGATTGGGCATAGTTCGGCCGCCAATATGCCAAGTTCGCTGCAAGGAGACAAACGCGTGGCCCTCAAGAATGTCATCGGTATCGATCACGCGGTCGTCGTGGTGAAGGATCTCGACGCCGCGGCGGAGACATGGAAGCGGCTGGGTTTTACGCTGTCTCCGCGCGGCACGCACAGTGCCAAGATGGGATCCGGCAACTACACCATCATGCTCGATCCTGACTACATCGAGTTGCTCGGCATCCTCGCCGAGACCGATCACAACGTTCCAACCCGCAATTTCCTTGCCCAGCGCGGCGAAGGCATCGAGCGCATCGCCTTCACGGCGACCGATTCCGCGGCCGGCGCCGAGGAAATCCGCGCGAAAGGTTTTGAGCCGATTGGTCCCATCGATTTCGAGCGCCCGGTGCCCCTGCCCGACGGCAGCATCTCGGCAGCGAAATTCCGCGTGTTTCAATGGCCCGTCGCGGAGGCTCCGGGCGGCCTGCGCATCTTCGCCTGCCAGCACAAGACGCGCGAGACGGTGTGGATCCCGGAACTGATGCGCCATGCCAACGCCGCCAAGCAACTGAAGCAGGCGCTGATCGTGACGCCGGACCCGGCCAAGGACGCGGCTCACCTGTCGCGCCTGATCGATCGCGACGGCCGGGACGAAGCCGACGGCGCCGTGACCGTCACCTCGGGCGGTGACCGCGCCGATTTCGTATTCCTGACCAGGGACCAGCTCGCAGCGCGCTATCCGGGTGTGTCGCTTGCCGGCCTGCCGGAGCGAGGCGGCGCAGGCCTGGTGCTGGCCTCACACGATCTGACCGCCACCGAAAAGGCTCTGGGCGCGGCAGCGGTCCGCAGTGGCGCGAGCCTGATCGTTCCGCCCGCGTCGGCCACCGGCACTCTGCTCGCTTTCATGGCCGGCTGAGCGCCGGACTGCGGCCGCGCGCGTCGCGGCCGCAACGATCTCATTCCGCCGGCTGGAACATGGCCGGCCGGCCTCGCTGGCTGTCGAGCCACCCGACCAGTCGATCCATGAGTCCGCCGCTCGACTCGGAGGGCTGCGCCGACGAGACGAACGGATCGCAATGACACTTCGCTCCGGCCGCGCGCGACATCTTCGCGACCGCCTCCGTCATAGCCGGCGCGCCGCAGGTGTAGACGACGTCGTTGGGCGTGAGCTCCGGCATGTGTTCGGTCGGCCGGCCGCTGCGAATCGCCGGCGAGACGTTCTGCGGCTCCGACACGATCGGGATGATCTTCACGTTCGGGAAGCGCGCCAAGCGGCACAGCGCCTGATGCATGTAGAACGACTGCAAGGTGCGTGACACGACGATGAAGACGATCTCGCGCTTCGGATTCTCCGTGATGGCGGCGACCGCGATCGCCCACATCGGCGCGAAGCCGGTGCCGCTCGCCACTAGGATGATCCGGCCGCGATGCTTCTGACGGAAGAACGCGGTGCCGAGCGGAGCCGTCAGCTTGACGCGATGGCCGACCTGGATGTCACGGCCGAGCGCCGAGGACACCAGGCCATCCTTCAGGATGCGGATGTGCAGATACAGCAGATGGCTATCGGGTGCGCCGACCATCGGATAGGTCGGGCTGTAGCAGCGTGTCGGAAAACCGCGGTACTGGACCTTGGCGTATTGTCCGGGGAAGAATCGCAGCGGCTTCGGCATCTCGAGGGTGACACCGACGACGTCGGGCGCGAGCCGCACGAGATCGCCCACCTCGCAGTTCATCGTCACCGTATCCGGCACGGGCTCCGTGATGATCTTGAGGTCGGACACGACACGCGCCTGGCACGCATGCGCCATGTCGCCTTCCATGCCGCCGAACAGCTTGCCGTCGATGACCGTCACTTTGCAGGAGCCGCAGATTCCGCTGCGGCAGTCATGGGGCAGATCCACGCCACTGTTGATGGCGCCGTCGAGCAGGATATCGCCCACATTCGCGTAGAACGTTTCCCTGTTGTACTGGATCTTGCAAATCTTACCCATTACTGCACCTCAAGTCGCATCGGCCGGATCTGCCTGGTATGTCTGATCTGGGTATGGTCGAACGCTGCGACACGCATGAACACGCCATTCTTGATCGGAACGTCGTACTTGCTTTTCGTGTCCATTTTGCGGGCAATTTCGAGCGTCCAGTGGCCCGCGGCCCAACGCGCAGCGCAACGGATGTCCGCGCGATCACCGGTGAACTCGCCGCTGACGAGAACACCGGGCACCACGGTCCCGATCGGCGTCTGGGCATCCGCCTCGGCCGAATATGGCACCGATTCGGCCTCTGTCATGAACCAGCGTGAGCCTTCACTCTCGCCGATGTTGGGATCGAGATTGATCTCGCCCATCGCCGCGGTCATCGCGGCGACGTCCTTCGGCAGGCGCTTCGGTCTCACGCCCCGATTTCCCAGTCTTGCGGCCTCCCTGTCGATCACGAAATTGTCCGAATAGTTCGCAGTCCCCGGATCCGGTGCAAACCCGCCCTTGTAGGGCGTGAGTCCCTTGACCTGATCCGGTGTCGGCTCCGCAGGCGGACCGAAATGATCATCGTCCATCCATCCGGTCGGGCCGCCGCTCGTCGCCTTCCACAGCCAGGCGTCGGCATAGAGATTCGGCGCCGGCGTGTAGTGGATGCCGCGACCCGACAGCGTCGGCGGCTTGTCCGGCATCGGCTGCGAGCTCATGTGAAACGTTCGGTCCGCGGCCAAGGTGATCGGCAGCGTCGTGAACAACAGCGAGAACTTGTCCTCGTTGAAATCGTTCTCGTCGCCCTTGTCGAATCCATTCTGCAGGAGATGCCAGCCATCCGCCTTCTTGATCAGCGGCAGCTGCTTCAACGATCGCGTCGGATCCTCCCAGATGACGAGGAAGTAGACCCACGTGCCGTCATGCGCCGCCTTGATCCAGACGCGCGATTCGCCGGTACCGTCGAAATTGTCGCCCTGGTTGGTCGTCACCATGTGCGGCTGGATGTTGCGCCAGACACGATCCGACGAATCGCCGTCAAGCGTCGGCGCATCCGATGTCGCGATTCGATACACCGTGACGGTGTCCTCGGCGTAGTAGTCGGCGGCGAACATCGCCGAACCGATCACGATGGCTGCGGCGATCGCGACCATGAACGGGTTGGATTGGAAGCTCGGATTGCGGCGGCGGGAATTGCCCTTGGCAGGTGTCGGCGGCGGACGCATGCGACCCGGCGGCACACGCGGCTCGGACCGGGCCCGCATCGGCTCCTCCATGCGCCGCGGCGCCGGCATCGGCTCACGCGCTGCAGGCCGCGCAGCTGGCGCCGGCCTCCTCGGAGGCGCCTCCGCTTCCTCCAGCTTTTCCGACTGCTCGACCAGCATCGTGAGGAGTTCGACGGGATCGAGCTTCGGCGGCGGCGGCGGCAAGGGCGCCGGCCGGAACACGCGATAGAGCTGCATCTTTCCGCCGATGCTGAAGTGAACCAGGACGTGCAGCACCACGAAGGCCGGGATCACCCAGGTCGCGTACCAGTGGATCATCATGGTGACGTAGCCGGAGGCTACGCCGAAGAAGAGCATGCCTCCGGTGACGATCAGGATCGCCATGGAGATGAAAAGCACCCAATGCAGCATCACGCTGATCGAGCCCAGCCGCGCCGGCCGGCGGCCGAGCAAGCCCTTGAAGCGCATCTTGTCGATGGTGACGCGACGGCCGAGCCCTGACTTCGAGATATAGATCATGTAGGCGACGGCGACGCTCGCGAGCACGACCCCAGCCGGCATGTGCCAGGTCCAGGTCCGGTGCCGGGGCAGCAGCCAGTCGAGATTGTTGGCGATCCATGCGTGTCCAGGCGCTTCGGTCGCCATGCGAAGCCCCGTCAGGAACGCGATCACCGTGGCCCCAACCAGGGTCCAGTGCAGGATGATCGTTCCATAGTCGGTCTTGCGGATCTTCATGCGTGCGCCTCCAGAGCTGCGCGCACGCGATCGGCGCGATTCACCGCCGACCTGGCGACCGTATTTCGTCTCAGCGGACCGATCCGGCGCAGGATGATCAAGTATTCAACCCTGCGGGCCGCCCCTCGACCCGAATCCATTCCCGCATCACGCGTCTCGATGGTGATGTCGTCCAGCAACTTTGTCGTCCCCCGGATACGCTTTACTAAGTGAGCAACTTCGTCCGACTTCGGCGTTACGGCGCCGTTCTGCACCCAATCGTTGCCCCGCTACGCTTGAGCGTGATCGGTTGGATCACGCCTATGGTTGATCAGCTGCCGTGGCCCGAGCCGGTGACGAGTTGCTCGGATCGCACGCGGACTGGTCTGCTTCGTCCTCCCTGGAGTTGATGTTGATCTCGTGCGCCCGATGCTTGGCGGGTCACCGGTTGCACAGCGGCCGCACGTTCGATGATAGAACACATCGTCGGCCGCCATGCCCGGCTGAGCTGACTGCACGTCTTGGATTGGTGCGCGGAGCCGCATGTCCTTGTGTTGCCGCCGCCATCATGATCGTTCTCCGCACCATCATCGAATACCGCATGATCGAGATGACAACGCCTGTGCGTTGCACCGCAGGAAGATTTATTCGGCTTCGTGGCGTCATTCGGCCCGGACCGCGACCAATGAGTACGGAACCAAGGTGATAGACGGACGAATGTGTGACACGCGTCGCGAGCCGATGGCTGCTATCACGCTGCAACTATCGACGATCGCGGACGGATTTCGCACGGACCCGATCGCGCTGAACGATGCCACACTTTTTCAGAGCCGCCCCGGCGCATTGCGCCTCGTGCCGGTCGTTTGCCCGCGACGCTGCGACGGAATTGCCCACTTGTCCAATTGTTGCCGGAAAATCGTCGGTATCGACTGTCAATAGCGCGGAGTGAAGCACTGTGTTTGGGAGACGCGCCTGGATGAGTCTGGCTCAAGACCGCCCGAGAACGAAAGCCGCGGCTGCCCTCAACGACCTTCTCTCGGGAAGCGACGATCCGGTGACGCGCGGGTTGCGCCAGGCTGTCAAACGCATGGCCGGCATCGGCGTGTTCAGCGGCGTCATCAACATCCTGATGCTCTCGGGCTCGGTTTATATGATGCAGGTCAATGATCGCGTCGTTCCGAGCAAGAATCTCGCCACGCTCGTCGGCCTGTCGGTGATGATTCTAGCCGTCTATCTGATTCAGGGTTATTTCGACGCGTTGCGCACCCGCATGCTGTGCCGGGTGGCGACCGTGTTCGACGCGAGCTTGCAGGACGCGATTCATCACGCTCTGGCCACCCTGCCCCTGCGCGGCACCAAGCCGATGCTGATGCAGCAGCCGCTGCGCGATCTCGACCAGCTGCGCGCCTTTATGTCGAGCATGGGACCAACCGCCTTTCTCGACATGCCATGGATACCAATCTTCCTGATCGGCATGTTTCTGTTTCATCCGCTGATCGGCATCACGGCCGTCATCGGCACGGCCGGAATCATCTCGATGACGCTGGTGACCGACCGGTTGTCGCGTCAGGCGAGCAAATCCGCCAGCGATACGAGCGCCGCGCGGCAGGTTCTCGCCGATGCCACCCAGCGCAATGCCGAGGTGATTCGCGCGCTCGGAATGCTGGATCGCTTCTCGGCACGCTGGAACGCCGTCAACGAGCGCTATCTGAAGGACAACATTCGCGCGAGCGATGTCTACGCCAATCTCGGGGCCGCCGCGAAAGTGCTGCGCTTCATCCTGCAGTCGGGCATGCTCGGCATCGGCGCGGCGCTCGTCGTCTCCGAGCAGGCCTCCGGCGGCGTGATGATGGCCTCGTCGATCCTGATGGGCCGCGCGCTCGCCCCGATCGAGATCGCACTTGGCAGCTGGAAACAGCTGGTCGCCGCGCGCCAGGGCATCGCGCGTCTGCGCGATATCTGCAAGGCCACCGCCAGGCCGGAAGCGCCGCCGGTCGCGTTGCCCCGCCCGTTCCGCGAGCTGACCGTACAGGAGCTGACGGTCACCGCGCCGGGCACCGATCGGCCGATTGTTCAAAACGTGTCGTTCTCGATCAAGGCAGGCACGGGTCTGGCACTGCTCGGCGCGAGTGCCTCCGGCAAGACCTCGCTCTCGAAGGCGCTGGTCGGCATCTGGCCTGCACAGCATGGATCCGTCCGCCTCGACGGCGCAGCGCTCGACCAATGGAGCAACGAGGATCTTGGCCGCCACATCGGCTACCTGCCGCAGGACGTTGCCCTGTTCGACGGCAGCATCGCCGACAACATCTGCCGCTTCGACGAGAATGCGAGCTCGGATGCGATTCTGAAGGCGGCGCAGATCGCCGGCGTGCACGACATCATCCTCCGGCTGCCGGAAGGCTATTCGACGCGAATCGGCCAAGGCGGCATGTCGCTGTCGGCCGGTCAGCGGCAGCGCGTGGGTCTGGCCCGCGCGGTGTATGGCGATCCCTTTCTCATCGTCCTCGACGAGCCGAATGCCAATCTGGACACCGACGGCGAGAACGCGCTCAGCCGCGCCATTCAGATCATGCGGCAGCAGAACCAGAGCATCGTGATCGTGATTTCGCACCGTCCCAGCGCGCTGAATGCGCTCAACATGGCGCTGGTGCTGTACGAGGGCAAGGCGATCGCATTCGGTCCCTGCCAGGAGATCTTTGCCCGCGTCGCCGGAGCCAACAAGGCCGCGGGACCCGCCGTCGCGCATGCCCCCGCTCCGCCCAGGGTAGCTGCTCCCGCAGCGGCGCCAAATCCGAACGCCCGCTCGCTTCGTCGCGCCGCCCCAGCAGAAAGCGCTTGATCAATGAAACACATCAACGACTTCAGGCCGTTCGACGACGACGATTATGTGCGACCGAAGACTCGCGCGGTCGGTCCGCAGGGCGATGCATTGATTCTCGAGCTGCAGCGGCTGCAGGGCGCATTCGACGACGGCTCCGACGAGGACCCGCGGCAGCGCCACGGCACACGGGACGGCGGCAAGAAGCGACGGCGTCCGCCACCGTCGCCAGGCAGGCCAAAGCCGCGTTCGAAGAAGAAGGGCAGCACCATGGGCCGCGCCCTCGGTGCGTCGCTGTCGCTGTTCGGTCTCGGCGCCCAGGCGCCCCGGACACGCCGGGGTGAAGGCATCCGCGAGATGGACTGGCAGCAGCCCGCACCGATGCGCGGCAACGAGCCGGAGCTGTCGCCGCCGCCGCGCCATCCGCCCGCGCGCATGGCGGGCAGCAATTCGGCGCCCCTGCTCGACCTGCAGGATGCACGACGCGACGGCAATTTCGGCGTCGGCGCGCCGCGCGCGGTCGGGCAGCAGAACCTTCCCGCCCGTCTGGCGCATGCGCCTGCCGTTCCGCAAACCCGTGTCGGCCGCCTGGTCGGTACCGCCGGTACGGCCTTGACCACCGGCATGACCTTCATTGCGACGCAAGGAACGGCGGCCGATCTCGACGACGGTTCGGACGAATCGCTGGTGCCGCGCGTCAGCCGCATGTTCGAGAACGAGTTGCGTCTCGGCTTGCGGGTGCTGCTTGTCGCCGGCGTTCTCGGCGGCGGCTGGCTGACCCTCGTGCCGCTCGCCGGCGCGATCGTGGTTCCCGGCAATCTCGTGGTGCAATCCAACGTGAAGGCCATTCAGCATCCGACCGGCGGCATTGTCGCGGAAATCAAGGTCGACAACGGCAAGCGCGTCGCGGCGGGCGATCTGCTCGTGCGGCTCGACGCTACGCAGAGCCAGGCCCAGCTCCAGGCGATCACCAAGCAATTGAACGAGCAGCGCGCCAAGATTGCGCGGCTCTCGGCCGAGCGTGACGGTCTCGATCAGCCGGACTATCCGTCCACTCTGACCTCACGTCAGGACGATCCGAACGTCCGCACCGTGATCGCGTCGGAGAACGCGCTGTTCAAGGCCCGTGCCACGACCCGCAAGAGCCAGAAAGAGCTGCTGCAGGGCCGCATCGTCCAGCTGAACAACGAAATCAGCGGCATGGAGTCTCAGCTCGAATCCAAGAACAAGCAGATCGAGCTGATCAAGGGCGAGTTGGCCGGCGTGCAGGAGCTCTATGACAAGCGGCTCGTTCCGCTGACGCGACTGACCACGCTGCAGCGGGAAGCCGCTCGGATCGACGGTGAACGCGGCCAGCTGGTGTCCAGCGTGGCGGAGACGAGGTCCAAGATCAGCGAAGCCGAGCTCCAGACCGTCAAGATCGATCAGGATTTCCGCAGCGAGGTGGTCAAGGACCTCAGCGAGTCCCAGGCCAAGGAAGGCGATCTGGTCGAGAAGGGCGTCGCCGCGCGCGACCAGCTCGATCGCATCGAGATGCGCGCGCCGAACTCCGGCACCATCCACCAGCTCGCGATCCACACCATCGGCGGCGTCATCAAGCCGGGTGAGACCGTCATGGAGCTGGTCCCCGATTCGGACGAACTGCAGGTCGAAGGGCACGTCCAGCCCAAGGATATCGATCACGTTCACACCGGGCAGGATGCGATGGTCCACTTCAACGCCTTCAACCAGCGCACCACGCCGAAATTGAGCGGCCAGGTCTCGTTCGTGTCGCCTGATATCACCAATGACCCACGAACCGGCTCCACCTTCTACACGGTCAGGATCACGCTGTCCGACGAGGAGCGCAAGCGGCTCGGCAACGTCAACCTGATGCCCGGCATGCAGGCCGAAGTCTACGTTCAGACCGGCAGCCGGACGATGCTCAGCTATCTGATGAAGCCGGTTCTCGATCAGTGGCGCCGCGCCTTCGTGGAGTAACAAGACCGAACGGCCGCGGTCGGCGTCATCGCTCACGAATGAACGCAGATCGCGTCAGCACCTCGACATGAACGTTGCAAATTTTCCCCGCACCTCAGACCCGGCGATGGTGCCGGCAAGTGCGTTACCGTCCGCCCAGCCCGGCGCCCGCACCGAGGCGTCTGATCACGCACGCAAGCCGCGACTGCCGCCGCCAGCGGCCGTGCCGACCCAGGAGGGTCCCCAGGGGCTGCGCTTCGACTTCAACGACGGCTGTCGTGTCATGCTGCCCGACACCGGACACGCCTGGCACGTCCGATTGAGCGATCTCGAGACCGCCAACGTCCTGTTCGACATCGACCTGCGTTCTGGGCACGTCAACAGCAGCAAACGCTACTTTGTCCCGTTCAGGCTCGAAGTGTGGTCAGGGCCCGAGCTGCTGCTGTGCCACGACTATGACGCCACCGACCGCGACGTCCTGATCCAATTCCCGGTCGGCACGATCGGCGACATCATCGGCTGGATGAGCTATGCAGTGAAGTTCAAGGACCTGCATCGGTGCCGCCTGAGCTGTGCGATGGGCGAGCCGCTGATCCCGCTGTTCCGCGACGCCTACCCTGACATCGCATTCCTCAGCCACGAGACGGTCCAGCCGGAGCGATACTACGCAACCTACTCGGTCGGGCTGTTCTTCGACGATGCCGAGCTGGTCCATCAGCCCTATGATTTCCGGCAGGTCGGCCTGCATCGGACCGCAGCTCACATTCTCGGCGTGGATCCGGCCGAGCGTCCACCTCGCGTCGCGTTGAGCGAAGACAGCCGTCCCATCGACGACCCCTATGTCTGCATCGCCATGCAGGCAACGACCGCGTGCAAGCACTGGAACAATCCCGAGGGCTGGCAGAGCATCGTGGCCTTCCTCCGCGCGACCGGCTATCGCGTGATCTGCATCGATCAGACCGCGGAGCGCAGCCACGGCGCCTACCGGACGCAAATTCCCGCCGCAGCCGAGGATCAGACCGGCGACCGGCCGCTGCCCGAGCGTGCCCGCTGGCTCAAGCATGCCGCATTCTTCATCGGGCTTTCCTCGGGGTTGTCATGGCTGGCCTGGGCGGTCGGCACTCCGGTCGTGCTGATCAGCGGCTTCACCCACCCGACCAACGAGTTTGCGACCCCCTATCGGGTCATCAACCATCACGCCTGCAACAGTTGCTGGAATGATGCCAGTCATCGCTTCGACCATGAGGACTTTCTGTGGTGCCCGCGATGGCAGGGCACGTCCCGACAGTTCGAATGCACGCACCTGATCACGGCCGCGCAGGTCGAGGGCATGTTGCGCCGAATTCCCGGCTTCGGACAGGGATTGCATCCGCAACCGCGCACCTCTCAGCAGCAGGCGGCGCCTGCGCCCTTTGATCGGCATCGAACCTCGAGGGCAGAGTCGGCGCCGGAATCCGTGGAGAGCGACGAACCGGTCGCGCTCGCAGCACTGCTGGCGCGACCGTGCGGCGACGTTGCCCGCGGGGGCCTTGCAGTCGGCGTCACGGTCGCCGCCGGCAGGCTGCTGGATCAGGCTGCCGCCGGCATCGCGGAAGGCGATCACGCAGCCACCGCGAGCGATCTCATGGGCGCGTTGCAGAACTACAAGCAGAGCATCGCCATCGTCAGGTACCTGACCGCAGCCAATCCGGACGACGCCGGGTTTCAACGCAACCTCTCGGTCGCCTTGAACCGCATTGGCGCCGTGTTGTTCGTTCAGCGAAACCTCGAGGCTGCGCATGCCGCCTATTCCGCCAGCCTCGCCATCATCCGGAAGCTGACCGCAGCTCACCGCGGCAATCTCAGCTTTGAGCGCGACCTCGCGTGGTGCCACGCTCTGCTGGCGGACGTGCTCGCCGCCCAGGGCCGCCATGCCGAAGCCTTCGAGCAGCGTCGCGCCAATACCGCGCTGATCACCCACCTCGCCAACACGGTCGCCAACGATCCGTCGCTGCAGCAGGCGCTTGCAAATTCCTACCAGAGTCTGGGCGATGCCTTCATTCCACTCGGCAACATCGACGGCGCGCTCGCCGTCTACCGGATCAGCCTGGGCCTGACCAAGCAAGGGCTGGACGCGAACGGGCAGAATGACCCGGCCTGGAATCAGATCTACACTACACTGCTGCAGAAGATCAGGACTGCGCTCCTGGCACAGCGTCAGGCCGCGCCGCCGTCCTGAACGGCGCACGGCGAGGTCGGCCGATACGCCCAGGCGCGTTCGCCTCTCACTCCCCCGGACAGACGATCCATCGTGGCGTTTTTCCAGCAATCGCGCTGCGACAATGCCGCGCGCCCTCGTCGCTGGGCAGCCTTAGGCGCATCAGACCAACCCTGCGTCTCATCTCCGGAGACCGGCCACTCACCGGCGAGATGCAGGCAGCATCTTGACGACAACATGCAATTCGCGCCCGATCGCCGCACCCCGCATTTGCTGCTTGCCGCCAGAAATCAATCACTTGGCACGCGATCGCGGCGCATCTGTCACAGATCCGCGATGTCCCGAGAACAACATATTTGCGGACTCCCCCACGCCTTTTTTGGCCCGATTGCTCCGAGCATATAGCGAGGTGCGACAAAGTAGCGCGCGTCAGAAAAGCGCGCGACACAGCGGCGCACGGGCGTGAGGCGCGGCGCAGCACGTCCGACGCAGGGCCGATGCGCTTCCGCATCGTCCGGCCAGTTTCGGTACGGGGCCCTGCCGGGCGTCGGATGAACTTGGGGAGAGATGATCTATGGCGAATAACACCTTCAACCCGACGGCGCTGGCCAACGGAACGTCGAACCTGCTGGTGCGCGCCTCAGCGCTCAAGATGTCGACCGACCTCGTCCAAGCCGGCGTGGTGTTCAACGATGCGGTGCGCGCCTCGCTCGGCCTGTTCACGCAGGCAGGCAGCGGCAACTCGAACCCGTTCCTCGGCAGCTACACGACCGATCTCCACGCCGTACAGAACGACATCGCCGCGATGCTCGCAAATCCCGGCCAGGTGACCCTGGGCGGCCAGGCCTTCACGCTGAATGCGACCGACACCGCCGTTCTCACCAACGTGCAGGCGCAGATCTCGACGCTGCTCACGGCCGCACCGCAGACCACGAATGCTGCGACGATCACAGCCGCGGATCAGACCCTGCACGCGGTCCAGCAGGAGATCCTGCAGGAGATCAACGGCGACGCGCATCTGTCCGGCGCGCTCAACAAGGTCAACTTCCTCGCCAACACCGGCGGCCAGGACGTCGGCTTCCAGAACACGCCGGCCGGTGCCGATGATGCGGCGACCTTGGCCGCAGCGACCGCAGGCAACACGCTGAAGGATGTCGGCCTCGTCTTCAACAAGGTCGTCGACCTCGCCTCCGGCGGCATCAGCACCGCGAACCTGCAGGAGGTAACGAACGACCTCACCGCAATCTCGCAGGGCCTGACCAACATCCTCAACAACAAGACCCAGCTGGCGCAGATCGAGAAGGGCGAAACGGCGAACGCGGCCGCGCTCACGACCATCCATCTGCAAACGGTGCTCGGGCAGATCAATCTCGAGCTCAACCAGTATGCCAAGGCGGAAACAACCGGCAATCAGGCTGCGCTGCGCGGCACGGCGGACAATCTGCTCGACAGCATCGACATCATTCAGAACGACGCCAATCTGAACAAGGCCGCGGGCGGCAACGGCATGCCGGGCCATGCCGGCGGGTTCGCGGAGGATCCGGGCGGGTTGACCGGCACGGTCACCAAGTTCCAGGACAACCAGGCGCAGACGAATTTCTGGGCCGCCTTCTTGGCGGAAGGCAACACCATCAACGCGACCCTGCAGAAGATCGCAACCGGCGGAGCGCAGGCCAGCGCCGCACTGGTCACTCAGATCCAGAACTATCAGGCATTTGGCGCCAATTTCGATGCCGCGCAAGGCAACGTCTTCCGTGGCCGCTTCGACAACGAGCTTCTGAGCGGCACGCTCGAAGCCGACACGGCGGCCGCGGTGAAGGGCCTGCAAGGCATCCTGAACGGCGATACGGGCGCTGCGCTTGCCGCAGACAAGGCGATGCTCGCCGCGGCCGGCCAGGGCTTCGCGGCCGACGCCATGGACGTTTCCGGCAACAACATCGCGATCGGCGGCGCGACCTATGTCGGCTCGGCGACCACGGTCTCGACGGCCACGTCGGTGCACGGACTCGCCCAGGGCACGATCCCGGTCACGGCAACCCCGAACATTGCCAACGGCACCGGCGGCTCATCGTCGACGCCGCCGGCTGGTGGCGCCACGCCGGTGAATTTCAGCCCGACCGCGCTTGCCAACGGCACCTCGAACCTTTTGACCCGTGCCACGGCGATCCAGCATTCGACCGACCTGGTGCAGGCTGGCGTCGTCTTCAACGACGCGGTGCGCGCCTCGCTCGGCCTCTTCAGCCTCGCCAACAGCGGCAACTCGCCGGCCTTCCTCACCAGCTACCAGGCCGACATCACGGCGGTGCAGACCGATATTGCGGCGATGCTGGCCAACCCTGGTCAGGTCACGCTCGGCGGCAAGACCTTCGCCCTGAACGCGACCGACACGGCGGTGCTGACCAATGTCGAGGGGCAACTGGGCACACTGCTGCAGGCGGCGGGACAGTTCGCCAACGCCAGCACATCGGCAGCGGCAAGCCAGACGATCCACGCGCTGCAGCAGGAAATCCTCGGCGAAATCCACAACGACGCGCATCTGGCGAACGCGTTGAACAACGTCCCCTTCCTCGCCAATACCGGCGGCCAGGACGTCGCCTTCCAGACGTCGCCCGCGGGCGCGGACGATCCGGCGAGTCTTGCCGCCGCTACCGCCGGCAACAGCCTGAAGGACGTTGGTCTGGTCTTCAACAAGGCCGTCGAGGTCGCCTCGGGCGGCATCAACACCGGTAACCTTGCCGAGGTGACCGCGGACTTCACCGCCGTCCAGCACGGACTGACGGCCATCCTCAACAACAAGACCCAGCTCGCGCAGATCGAGGCTGGCGAGACTGCCAACGCCGCGGCGCTGACGACGATCCATCTGCAGACAGCGCTCGGCCAGATCAACCTGCAGCTGGGCAAGTATGATCAGGCTGCGACCACCGGCAATCAGGCCGCTCTCCGCGGCACGGCCGACAACCTGCTCGACATCATCGACATCATCCAGGGCGACACCAACCTCAACATGGCGGCAGGTGGCAACGGCAACGCCGGCCATGCGGGCGGCTTTGCCGAGGATCCGGGCGGGCTCAAGGGGACGGTCACCAAATTCCAGGACAACCAGGCACAGACGAATTTCTGGGCCGCATTCCTGGCCGAGGCCAACACCATCAACGCCACGCTGCAGAAAATCTCGACCGGCGGTGCGCAGGCGAGCGCGGCCCTGATCGCGCAGATCCAGAACTACCAGCAGTTCGGCGCCAATTTCGACGCCGCCCAGGGGGCCGTGTTCCAGGGTCGGTTCGACAACGAACTGCTCAGCGGCACGCTCGAAGCCGACACCGCCAACGCGGTCAAGGGCCTGCAAGGCATCCTCAACGGCGACACCGGCGCAGCACTTGCGGCAGACAAGGCGATGGTCGCCGCGGCCGGCCAGGGCTTTGCCGCCGACGCCATGGACGTCTCCGGCAACAACATTCCGGTCAATGGCGGCACCTATGTTGGGACGGCCACGACGGTCTCGGCGGCAACCTCCATCAAGGGGACCGCGCACGGCACCATTCCGGTCACCGCGACACCGAACCTGGCCAACGGCACCGGCGGCACTGCTGCGGCAGGAACCACCGCCGCCGGTGGCGCTGCAGCCGGTGGCACCGCGGCGAACGGAGGCACGTCGACCGGCGGAACGGCGGCTGGCGGCACGTCGACGGGTACCACGGCCAACAACGGCAGCAACGCCACGCATCACAGCGATCATCACCATCATCACGATCAAAGCCAGGGCGCGCATATGAGCCAGGCCGCGGCTGCCGGGCCCGACATGTCGCATCTCCACGCGATGCATCACATGTGGGGTTGACGAGGCAGCCGCAGCAGCCGCTGCGGCTGGGATACGGATACCCGGGAGCACAAGCAGATGAGGTCCACTCGCGCAGTGCTCCCGGGGGAAATGAGAAGGACAATGAGCCGGGCGAGACGACACGCGTTGAAGAAGGAGGCCTCGGAAGATCAACAAAGATGCACGTTCCGTTCCGCACCGCGGAGGCTCGTCACGCTGGAACTTTTCTAAGGAGAGATCGGTGACCGGTCGCAAGATCGGGGCAACTTCTTGTCTGGACCGTGCGTCGAAGCGCCGCTGAGCGACGATGTTGCGGGGATGCCACGACAGAAATCAACGAGTTAGTAAGCTTCCGACCGTCGCCGTGACCCGGCTGCGACAGGAGCCATTTGCCCGAACAACATCATATTTGAGGACTCCGCGGCGCTTCTTTTGGCCCCATTGGAGCAAATAATTCCCAGGTGCTCTGAGGCTGCGACATTTCGCCCGTTCCGCGAAGGAGCGAACGAGACGTCGCTGCCCGATCAACGCCCGCGTGCTGCCGATACGCCAAGCAGCAGACGCCGGGTTGAAACTTGGGGAGATGATCAATGGCAGCCAATACCTTCAACCCGACGGCGCTGGCGAATGGCACGTCCAATCTGCTGGTTCGCGCCTCTGCGCTCAACCCGTCGACCGACCTCGTCCAGGCCGGCGTCGTGTTCAACGACGCGGTTCGCATCTCGACCGGTCTGTTCTCGACGCCCCAGAACAGCGGCAACTCCAACCCGTTCCTCGGCAGCTACACCACAGACCTGCATGCCGTGCAGAACGACATCAACGCGATGCTGGCCAATCCCGGAGATGTCACGATCGGCGGCAAGGCATTCACGCTCAACGCGACCGACACCGCGGTGCTCACCCAGGTCTCGAACGAGATCACGACGCTGATCAACGCCGCGCCCAACACGACCAACCCGGCGACCCTCGCCGAGGCCGACCAGACCATCCACAACGTGCAGATGCAGATCCTGGCGCAGATCCAGGGTGACGCGCATCTCTCGGCCGCGCTCAACAACGTTCCCTTCCTGGCCAACACGGGTGCCATGGACGTGGCGTTCCAGAGCCTTCCCGCCGGCAACGACAGCGCCACCAATCTCGCTGCAGCGGCCGCGGGCGACCTGACCGCCATCGGAACGGTGTTCAATGCCGCCGCTGACCTTTCGCTGGGCGGCATGAGCGCCAACAACATCAACCAGATCCAGGCTGATTTTACGGCCGTGACGCAGGGCCTTCAGGCGATCCTGAATGACCCCGCGAAGCTCGCTGCGATTGAAGCCGGTGAAACCGCCGTTGCGGCCCAAACGACGACACTTCACCTGATGACGCTGCTCAGCCAAGCAAACCTTCAGCTGAACAAATACGATGTCGCCGAGACGATGGCCAATCCGACGGCGCTGCGCGGCTCCGCCGACAACATCGTCGACATGATCGACGTGTTTCAGAACGACGCGGCGCTCAACGCAGCGGCGGGCGGCACCGGCGCGCCTGGTCACATCGGCGGGTTCTCCGAAATGCCCGGCGGCCTGACCGGGACCGTCACGAAGTTCCAGGATAATCAGGCGCAGACCAATTTCTGGGCGTCGTTCCTCGCCGAGGGCAATACGCTGGGTGCGAAGTTGGTTGCGGTCGCAAATGGAACAGGTACGGCGTCACAGGCCCTGATCGACCAGATCACGAACTACCAGAACTTTGGCGCCGCGTTCGATGCGGCGCAGGGGGCGGTGTTCAAGGGACGGTTCGACGACGAGCTCGCCGCCGGAGCTCTGCAGTCTGACACCATCATGGCCACCAAGGCATTGATGGGCATCATGAACGGCGACACGGGTGCTGCCCTGGCGACCGATCAGGCGATGTTGAAGGCTGCCGCCGCGAACTACATCGGCAATGCCGGAGACATTGCGGGCAACAACATCGCGATCGGCGGATCGGCCTACGTGACCTCAGCGACGAGCTTCGTGACAGCGACTGCGGTCAATGGCATTGCCCAGGGCACCGGCATGCCGGCGGGCGCCAATCCGAACATCGCCAACGGCACGGGCGGAACGCCTACGAGCACGACCACGCCCGGCGGCGGCATGGGCGGAGGTGGCACGACCGGTGGTGGCACCACCGGAGGCGGCACTGCGGGCGGCGGCACCACGGGTGGTGGGACGACCGGTGGCGGCACGACGGGCGGTGGAACGGCCGGCGGAGGAACCACCGGCGGCAACAACACCACCACGACGCATCACTGCGGCGGCCACCACAGCCATCATAGCAGCCACCACACGGCGGCAGCCGCGGCCACGGCCGCAACGGCGGCAGCAGCCTCGAGCGGTCCGGACATGTCCCACCACCACGCGATGCACCACATGTGGGGCTGACGCCTTCAGCAACCTGACCAACATTGGCCGGCGCAGATCCCTTGGGTCTACGCCGGCTCGTTGCGTGGTGGCAGCACCGGCCATCGACGCTGCACGGGGCCGGACAAGCTCCATCCGCTGCTCGAAGGGTTCTAGCCGACCGTTTGCGATCGGCCTCACCTAAGCCTCCGTTTCGCTTCAATCCGCCTCGACAACGGCATTCGTCGAACATTCAGCAAGTTGCCATCATGAACGAGCTCGCCGTCGCCTTCCGTCCCCGCCTCGTCCCCGCAGCGTCCGACGGCAGACAGCCGTCGGCGGCCGCGCTCAATGATCAAGCCTTGCGCATCGCCGAGCAGGCCTACCGGAAGGTTCTTTCGCTTCAGCCCCGTCATTTCCGCACCCTGTGCAGCCTCGCCATGGTCCGCCTGCAGCTCGGCGACACACATGAGGCACGCGACCTGCTCGACCAGGCCGCAGAGGAAGCCGGTGACGCCGCGGATCTGCACCTGTCGCTCGGCAAGTCCTTCGCAGGCCTCGGCGACCTCGCCAAAGCGAGCGCGCATCTGCAGCGCGCCGTCGCGCTCGACGAGACCTCGACCGAGGCCAGGCTTCTGCTCGGCAGCGCGCTCACCAGCCTCGGCGATCCTGCCGGCGCGGTTCGGCATCTGGAGCTGTTGCTGGCTGCGGACGCGGGCAGCGCCGATGCGCACCAGGCGCTCGGCTTTGCCTTGCAGCGCCTCGACCAGTACGAGCGCGCGCTCGCGCATCACGAGGCCGCACTCGACGCGCGGCCGGATTTCGCCGCAGCCGCCGCCAGCCTTGGCGACGCCTGCCGCATGCTTGGGCGGCACTCGGAAGCCATTGTCCACTACTCGCGCGCGCTCGCGATCCAGCCCAACGCGCCGGTCGTGCTGCTCAACATCGGCGGCTGTCAGCAGGCCACCGGTCAGCTCGACGCCGCGATCCACACCTATCAGCAGGCCCTTGCCCTGAACCCCCGGCTCGCAGAGGCGCACTACAATCTCGGCAATCTGCACCTGGAGATGAAGAGCGGCCCTGCCGCCATCTTCCATTACGAGCGTGCCATCGCCGCGCGGCCGGACTTCCCGGAGGCCCATAACAACCTCGCCAATGCGCTGCGATCGCGCGGCAAGCACGACCTGGCGCTCGCGCATTACGACGAGGCGGTACGCCGGCGCCCCGACTATGCCGTCGCCCACCGCAACCGCGGCGATGCGCTGCGCGACATCCAGCGCTACGAGGACGCCGTCGCGAGCTATCGAACCGCCCTCGCCCACGATCCCCGCGATGCCACGACGATGAACCATCTCGCTGGCGTGCTGATGATCCTGGGGCGGCTCGACGAGGCGGCGCTCGCGTATGAATCGGCCCTGGCTGTCAACCCGCGCAGTATCGGCACGCACCTCAATTACGGCGTGGTCAAGCCGTTCGCGGTCGACGACGCGCGCTGGGCACCTCTGCAGGATCTGGCCGCGAGATCGGAGACACTCACCGAGGATGCGCGCATCGCCCTGCACTTCACCCTCGGGCGGGCTTATGCCGACATCAAGGACGGCGAACGGTCGCTAGTGCACCTCAACGCCGGCAATGCTCTCGAGCGCCGCCGCATCAACTATGACGAGAACCAGACGCTGCGCCAGATCGAGCGCATCCGCGCGGTGTTCTCCAGGGACATGCTACAGGCGCGCGCAGGCCATGGCGATCCATCGCACGCGCCGGTGTTCGTCATCGGCATGCCCCGGTCCGGCACCAGCCTGGTCGAGCAGCTCCTCGCCAGCCATTCCGCCGTGCATGGCGCCGGCGAGGTCAACTATTTCGCGGCCGCCGCGGGGCTGTTCACCGATCGTGACCGCGGTGACTATCCGGAGATGCTCGCCAAGCTGTCCGACGCCGACATCACGACCCTCGCGCACGCCTATCTCGACCGGTTCACGGACCTGCCGGCGGACACCAAGCGCATCGTCGACAAGATGCCGTCGAACTTCCTGTTCGCCGGGCTGATCCATCTCGCGCTGCCGAATGCCCGGATCATTCACGTCCGGCGCAATCCGATCGACACCTGCCTGTCCTGCTACACCCAACTGTTCGCCGAGCCGCAGCCCTTCGCCTACGATCTGGCCGAGCTCGGCCGCTACTACCGGGCCTACGACGCCTTGATGAGCCATTGGCGCTCGGTGCTGCCAGAGGGCGTCATGCTGGAGGTGACGTATGAGGACATGGTGCGCGACTTCGATGCGCATGCCCGCAAGATCGTTGCGCATTGCGGGCTCGATTGGGATGATGCCTGCCTGTCGTTCCACGAGAACGAGCGTCCGGTGAACACCGCCAGCCTGGTCCAGGTCCGTAAGCCGCTGTTCTCCGGATCGGTCGGCCGCTGGCGCATGTATGGCGACCGGCTCAAGCCGCTGCTCGATGCGCTCGGCAGCGAGGCCGTGCGGCCGACGATTGCCGAGGCGATCGCGGGCGCCAAGCCGCCCCAGCCGGTGAACGTCGCTCCGCCCGTGGTGACGCCGACGACAGCATCGCTTTCCTTCGCTTCGCAGCAGGCCGGATCGCTGCAGACTCTGGCCGAAGGCGCCGCCGCCGTGGCAAAGAAGCTGCAAGGCCGCGGTGACTTCAAGGATGCCGAGACGATCTTCAAGCTGATCCTCGCGGGGCAGCCGAACCAGTTCGACGCGCTGGTCGGGCTCGGCATGGTCTGCACCACCGCCAACCGGCTCGACGAGGCCAAGGAGTTCTTCCGGCGCGCGGTCGCGGTGAACGACAAGTCCGCCGAGGCCCATGGCAGCATCGGAGCCGTCGAGGCCTCCGCCGGCCATTATGAGACGGCCGTCCAGCACTACGAGACGGCACTTGCGCTGGCGCCGGGCCACGCCGGCATCCTCTATGCCTTCGCCATGGTGCGCCAGAACCAGGGGCTGATCGACGAGGCGATGGCCCTGCTCCGGCGGGCGATCGACAACAAGCCGCAGCACCTCGATGCGCATTTTGCGCTCGGCAACCTGCTCTATACGGCGGGCAAGGATATCGAGGCGGCGAAGCACTATCTCAAGGTTCTCGACTTCAGTCCTGAACACGCCGAGACCCACAACAACATCGCCAACGTGCTGCTGCGCCAGGGCCATCGCGAGCGCGCCATCGAGCACTACAAGCGGGCGATCGCGAGCCGGCCCGACTATGCCGACGCCTATGGCAATCTCGGCAATGCCTTCCTTGAGCTCAACCGGCTCGAGGAATCGATCGAGCAGAACCTGCTGGCCATCAAGATCAAGCCGGAACGCTTCGGCTCCTACAACAATCTCGGCGTCGCCTACCAGGCGCTCGGCCGCTTCGACGAGGCGACGGCGGCGTTCCAGAAGGCCTTGGAGCTGGCGCCGGACGACGCGCCGATCCATCTCAATCTCGCGAACATGTCGAAGTTCAAGCCGGACGACAGCCGGCTTCCTGGTCTGCGGCAGCTCCTCGAACGCGTCGACCGTCTCGATCAGGAGAAGCAAATCGCAGCCCATTTCGCGATGGGCAAGGCGTTGTCCGACCTGAAGGACTACGACCAGGCCTTCTCGCATCTGCACAAGGCGAACACCCTCAAGCGCAAGACCTTCGACTACGACTCCGAGCAGCGGCTCGGCATGATGAAAAATGTCGCGGCGCGCTTCACGCCCGAGTTCTTTCGCATGGTTGCAGGGCACGGCGACGACTCCTGGGCCCCGATCTTCATCGTCGGCATGCCGCGCTCCGGAACCACCCTGATGGAGCAGGTGCTGGCCAGCCATTCCAAGGTCTTCGGCGCGGGCGAGCTCGAGACCTTCAAGGATCTCGTCGGCGAATGCGCCAACCGCCAGAAGGTCGTTCCGGCGTATCCCGATCTGATCACGCTGCTGCCACCCGAGGAGATGACGAAGATCGGTCAGGAGTACACCGCCCGCGTTCGGACGCTGGCGCCCGAGGCCGAGCGCATCGTCGACAAGATGCCGCTGAACTTCCTGTTCGTCGGGATGATCCATGCGGCGTTCCCGCGCGCCAGGATCATCAACACGCGGCGCGACCCGCTCGACAATTGCGTTTCCTGCTACTCGCTGCTGTTCACCGGCTCACAGCCCTTTGCTTACGACCTGACCGAGCTCGGCCACTACTACCGGGGCTATGAGGGCGTGATGGAACACTGGCACCAGGTGCTGCCGCCCGGCGTCCTGATGGACGTTCGATACGAGGATCTGGTCGACGACCTCGAGGGCGTGTCGCGCCGCGTGCTCGATCATTGCGGCCTCGACTGGGAGGATGCCTGCCTCGACTTCCATCGCACCGAGCGCATGGTGCGCACGGCGAGCCTGATGCAGGTGCGCGAGCCGATCTACCGCCGGTCGATCGGAAGCTGGCGCCGCTACGAGAAACATCTCGGACCGCTTTGCGAAGCCCTCGGCATCGACCTTCCGCCGCCGGAATCCACATGACCGCCGGCAAATAACCGGGTGCTGTTGCCCAGGGATTGGTGACAGGCGCGGCACCCGGCTATCCGGCCGCGCGGCGGAGCGGCCGGAGCATTGTGCTCCGTGGCCTTTAAGAAATTATCTTCGTCATATGCAGAAGCGTCAGTTTTAATACGCAGACCGACAACTAATTACACAATCAAAGGTTTATCTATCCACTCAGCCATTGGCTGAGGCGAATTGCGTTCGCAGACCGGCCAGATCGAACCCATGAGTCACCAGGATAGCACCTTCGGTTGTCCTTATCAGTTCAATTGATAGTTCGCTCCTGTGGGTTTGAGGCCCGTCGACGGGCATGCCGCGATGCGGCACCGGTCTGGACACAACCTTTAGGCGAGTTTCGGGCATCGGTCCTGCCTCGCGGTCCATCTGACGCTGCCGCCGGTCCCAACGAGGGTGTGTCATCCGCCACGGTCATCTCGGCCTGCACCTTGATGGCGCCCCACGGCATTCGGCGAGGTTGAAGCGCCCGCCCAACTCTGGCTCGCAGCAGCTTTCTCCTTTCCCGTTTGAATCCCCCCAGCGCCTCCACCGGCCGGACGAAGCCAGACTGTGACGACGGCCCAGCAGGCGCTTGACCTGGAGGCCAAGGCTTGGTTTGACCCGTTTCATCCGGTCAGAGCCCGACCGGATCCAGCCCCCAACCGTGGAAGATCCCTGACCATGCGCATCACTCTCGTCGGCTCCCGCCATTTCGGTGTCGCCACACTGAACATGCTGCGCGAGAGAGGAATCGAGATCGCGCGGGTCGTCGTTCATGATGGCGAGGACCGGCTCGCAGCCGCGGCGCGAGCAGCCGGGATCGAGGTCGTGGTCCAGGCCAATCCGAAGGTCGTGCCCGCCGGTGAGATCGCCCCCGACACGGACCTGATCGTCACGGCACATAGCCACGCCCGCGTCACCCACGAGGCCGTCGCAGCCGCCCGGCTCGGCGGCATCGGCTACCATCCCTCGCTGCTGCCGCGCCACCGGGGCATCGCCGCAGTGGAGTGGACCATCAAGGAGGGCGATCCGATCGCGGGCGGCACCATCTACCACCTCGCCGACCGCATGGATGCCGGCGCCATCGCCGCCCAGGAATGGTGCTTCGTCAAGAAGGGCGAGACCGCGCGCGAGCTGTGGGAGCGCGCTCTCGCACCGCTCGGGCTCAAGTTGCTCGGCGATGTCGTCGAATCGGCCAAGGCGACCGGCACGATTCCGGCCAAGCCGCAGGACGAGCAGTTCGCGACCAACGCGCCCAGCCTCACCCCGCACTGAACATCTGATCGCATCGCCCCGATAAGTTGTGGACATCCTCCCCGCTGGCGCCTTCGCGGTGCCCTGCGAACGGCAGCATGGGCGGTCAGCGGAAGGATGTGGGCGGTCGTCCGCTCATGGGGTGGGCGAAAGCGCAGTTTGCGCACAATGCCGCCCGAATGGCTCAAAGCCGGGTTCCGCATTAATCGTTAATGGACTGAAGTTGCTCGATAAAAATTCGTTGCGGCGCTGCGGCAAATTTTCGTCACAATTCCTCCAAATAAGGTACCAATCAAACGACATTGAGGGACAACGATTCATGCGTCTCGACCGCATTGGAATGGCTTTCGCCGCGTCGATCCTGGTGGGTAGCTCGGCCGCCCCCGCATTCGCCCAGTCGCCCTATGACGGTCAGTGGCAGGTGACGATTGTCACCAACAGTGGCAGCTGCGAGCCCACGGCCAGCTCGACCTTGATCGTCGCAGACGGTAAGATTTCTGCGGCTGGCGCCAATGTGTCGGGTTCGATTGGACGCGAAGGCCTCGTCAAGGTCTCCATCAATGGCGCATATGCGAATGGGCAGCTCAACGGCAATTCTGGCTCGGGCAAGTGGAACGGCGCCTCGGCCGGCATCCCCTGTAGCGGCCGCTGGCAGGCTTCGCGCCTGTAACGGCGCGCACACGCTCCTGAAGATGGTGCGGCGGGCCGCGGCCGCCGCCGTCGTTTTGACAGCGGGTATGACCGCTTCGCCGGGACACGCCGATCCGGGCCCCTTCACCGGCATGGCCGGAACGTGGGGCGGCAGCGGCACGGTTGCCCTTGAGGACGGCTCAACCGAGCGTATCCGGTGCCGGGCCAATTACGGCGTCTCGGGATCGCGGATGACGCTCGTCCTGACCTGCGCCAGCGATGCCTACAAGTTCGGGCTGCAGGCCGAGGTGATCGCTGAGGGCTCGGCCATCTCGGGGACCTGGAGTGAGACCAGCCGCGGCATCAATGGCGTGCTGCAGGGCCGTGGCGGCGGCGGCAACTTCCAGCTGCTCGCGACCACCGCCGGCTTCAACGCCAACATCGCGCTCGCCACCCGCGGCAAGAGGCAGTCCGTGTCGATCCGGGCCGACAGCCAGTTCCGCGCAGCCAACATTTCACTGTCGCGGTGATCTCGATCAACCGCCACGCTTGGCGCCGGGGATTGCACCTGCAGAGGGCGCCGGAGCAAGCTGCGCGGCGGTGCGCTTGATGGTCTTGGCGACCAGCAGCGCCTGCTCCCGCGTCATGGCGAAGTCCTGCACACCTTTATGGGTGGTCAGCGACAGCACCATGAGATGAGGCTCCCGCTCCGGCCAGCCGGTGGCAAAGGCGGTCACGAAGTCGGCTGAAGCGGCGCGTTCGGTCATGTCGTGTCTCTGGCTGCCTTGGGCTGTATCGCGGCGGTCGCTTTAGGACGAAACACAGCCACACTCCACGTTTTTCTCGATGACACGCGTCCGTCGCGGGCAAAGCCTGCAGCGGCGTTGGTGCACTGCACCGTTGATTTCATTTGCATTGCTCTGCACGCGAGGTGATACAGCCCGCCTTCGCCGCCCTCCTCCCTCTCCCCGCCACCTCATGAATCGTCCCGCTTCGAAACTGATCGCCGCACTGTGGATGACGGGCTGGCTCAGCCTGATGCTGGTGATGGCGGTGGCCGGACGCGAAGCCATGCGCGAGCTCAACGTGTTCGAGCTGATGGAGCTGCGCTGCCTGATCGGCCTGGTGATGCTGTCGCCGGTCATCGCATTGAGCGGCGGCTTTGCCAGGCTGCGCACCTCGCGCCTCAAGCAGCACGCGGCGCGCAACCTCGTCCATTACGGCGCGCAGCTCGGCTGGTTCTTCGCGCTCACCTTGATCCCGATCGGCCAGGTGGTGGCGATCGAGTTCACGATGCCGATCTGGACGGCACTGCTGGCGGCGGCCTTCCTCGGCGAGCGCATCACCCTGTTCAAGCTGGCGGCGATCGGGCTCGGCCTCGTCGGCGTCGTCGTGATCGTCCGCCCGGATACCGGGGCGATCAATCCGGGACAGCTCATCGCGCTGGCCGCCGCGGTCGGCTTCGGTATCTCGATCGCGCTGGTCAAGCTGCTGACGCGCACCGAGCCCACCGTGTCGATCATCTTCTGGATGCTGGTCGTGCAATCCATCGCCGGCCTGATCCCTTCGCTCGTATTCTGGACGCCGCCCTCGGCCGCGACCTGGGGCTGGATCCTCCTCGTCGCCTTCTGTGGGACCTTCTCGCATTTCTGCATGACGCGGGCGCTGCTCTACGCCGACGCCACCATCGTGGTGCCCATGGATTTTCTCCGCGTTCCGCTGACCGCCACCGTCGGCTGGCTGGTCTATGCGGAGCGTCTCGACGGATTGACCGTGGTTGGCGCTGCGTTGATTCTCGCCGGAAACCTACTGAACCTGCGTCCGCCGCAGCCTCGGGCCGTGCCGATGGGCAGTTCGGCTGGGACCTGAGGCGCCGGGGAGCCCTCAAGCGGCGTGACCCGGATCACGGAACCGGCGCGCTACACGCGATCGTCGTGGATCGGGCGCAACACCCGCGAACTGGTTTGTGGCGGAAGCGTGATTTTTTGCCTGGGAACAAGACTTTTCGCGCCGATCCGCGACAAATGCTGCAGTGAACGCTTCGCTTGATCGTTGGGGGATCTCCTGATGCGCTATCTCACCGTCGCCCTGTCCCTGCTCTGCATGGCGCTGACCGCTGAAGCCGCCAAGGCCGACCGCCGCGTCGCCTTCGTCGTCGGAAACGGCGCCTATAAGAGCGTGGCTCAACTGCCGAACCCGCCGGTCGACGCCAAGGCCATGGCGGCCACCCTGCGCAACGTCGGCTTCGACGTCGTCGAGGGCACCAATCTCACGCGCGACAAGATGACCGAGAAGCTGCTCGATTTCGGTCGCAAGGCGCAGGGCGCCGACATCGCGGTGTTCTATTACGCCGGGCACGGCATCGCCATTGCGGGCACCAACTACCTGCTGCCGGTCGACGCCGACCTGAAGTCGGAAATGGACGTCAAACTGGGCTCGGCCATCAATATCGACGTGACGCTCGACCAGACGATGGGGGACGCCAAGGTCAAGCTGGTGTTCCTCGATGCCTGCCGCGACAATCCGTTCGCCGCCAAGATCAAGTCGAACTCGCCAACCCGCAGCGTGTCGGTGCAGACCGGTCTGGCCGAGATGAAGTCCGGCGAGGGCACGCTGATCGCGTTCGCCACCGGCCCGGGCCAGACCGCCCTCGACGGCGAGGCCGGCGCCAACAGCCCGTTTACCCGCGCGCTGATCTCGCACATCGCCCAGCCCGGCGTCGAGATTCAGCAGGCCATGACCGCCGTGCGCGCCCAGGTCAATGAGGAGACCAGCAAGGGCCAATTGCCCTGGGGGCATACCAACCTGATCGGCGCGGTCTACCTCAACCCGGCGGCTGCCCCCGCTGCAACGGCCGCCACGGCCGGCACGACGCCGGCCGTCGCGACGGCCACCGTGACCGCAGGCGAAGCCGAGCTCGAATTCTGGCGCTCGGTGAAGGACTCCAACAAGCCGGAAGAGCTCAACGCCTATCTCTCGACCTACCCGAACGGGCAGTTCAAGTCGCTGGCGATGGCGCGCATCGCCGCGATCGAGAGCGGGGCCATCAACACCGCCACCCGCAACGTCGCCAAGGGCGTCGATCCCGCCACCTATACCGAGGAAGGCACTCAGGTCAGCGAGGATCAGATCGGCCTCGACAAGACCAAGCGCCGCGACGTGCAGCGGCGGCTGACCGGTCTTGGCTTCGACACCAAGATGACGGGCGTGTTCGACGACCAGACCCGCGGCGTCATGAAGCGCTGGCAGGCGGCCCGAGGCTATCCGTCGACCGGATTCCTGACCAAGCTGCAGCACAAGGCGCTGCTGGCAGAGCCGCAGCCGGCGCCGGCGACCGCCGCAGTCGGCGATGAGGCCAGGCCGCGCCGCGCCAAGCCGGCGGGCAACGTCGCGGCCGGCGGCCCGCCGCCGCAGGGTGCGCCGGTCTATCGCAATCCGCCGCCGCAGGACAACGCGGGCAACGCCGCCGGCGCCGCCTTCATCGGTGGCATGATGGGCGGTGTGCTCGGCAGCGCGCTCCGCCGGTAAACGTCTTCGTCTTTCCCGCGTAAAAAAAGCCCGGAGCACGAGCTCCGGGCTTGTTCGTTAGAATGCAGCCGGCCCTCAGAGCCCTGCCGCCTTGCGCAGCGCCGCATTGATGCGGTCCTGCCAGCCCGGCCCTTCGGACTGAAAGTGCTCGAGAACGTCCTGGTCGATCCGCAACGTCACCTGCTCGCGCACGCCCGGAACCGCCGCCTTCTTCGGCGGCGCCTCCACCGGCTTGGTGGTCACCTTCTTGAACGCGGCCTCGGCCTCGGTACGGGCGTCAGCGAGCGTGCGGGGCCGCCGCGGCTGGTCGGCCATGGTCAGATCCCCTCGAACAGTGCGGTGGACAGATAACGTTCGGAGAACGAGGGCACGATCGCCAGGATCGTCTTGCCCGCGCTTTCCGGTCGCTTGCCGATCTCGATCGCGGCCGCAATCGCCGCGCCCGAGGAGATACCGCCGGGAATGCCCTCGTTGCGGGCCAGCGCGCGCGAGGTCTCGATGGCGGTGGTGCTGTTGATCTTGACGATCTCGTCGATCACGGACCGGTCGAGAATGTCGGGCACGAAGCCGGCGCCGATGCCCTGGATCTTGTGCGGCGAGTGCTGGCCGCCCGACAGCACCGGGCTCTCCTCCGGCTCGACCGCGACCACCTTGATGCCGGGCTTGCGCGACTTCAGCACCTGGCCCACGCCGGTGATGGTGCCGCCGGTGCCGACGCCCGCGACGAACACGTCGATATTGCCCGCCGTGTCGTTCCAGATCTCCTCGGCGGTGGTGCGGCGATGGATGTCCGGGTTTGCGAGGTTCTTGAACTGCTGCGGCATCACCGAGTTCGGCGTCGTCCGCAACAGCTCCTCGGCGGTGGCGATGGCGCCTTTCATGCCCTGCGACGCCGGCGTCAGCACGATCTCGGCGCCGAGGAACGCGAGCATCTTGCGCCGCTCCACCGACATCGACTCCGGCATCACCAGCTTCAGCTTGTAGCCGCGCGCCGCAGCAACGAAGGCCAGCGCGATGCCGGTATTGCCCGAGGTCGGCTCGATCAGCACGGTGTCGGGCTTGATCACGCCGGCCTGCTCCATCGCCAGGATCATGCCGACGCCGATCCGATCCTTCACGCTCGCGGCGGGATTGAAGTATTCCAGCTTGGCGAGGATGGTCGCCTTGACGCCATGTTGCTCCGGCAGCTTTCGCAACCGCACAATCGGCGTATTGCCGAACGCGTCGACAATTGAATCAAATACGCGCCCGCGTCCGGGACGCTGTGCTGACGACTCCATGAAATCACTCCTCTGCGCGCCCCGCGCGACGTCGACAACGCTTCCGACCATCTTCAGCGAGCCTGTTGCGCTGCGCAAGCACGTTTGCGCGATCTTAGGACGATCGCGGCGCACAACAAGTCGTGGCTAAATTGCGAAAAACCAACGCATTTGTGTTGCGACAAGGTCAATAAACTCGGTGTATGCTTGATTTCAGCCGGACGAAGATTCACGGTGCAGGTCGACTGCAACCCGGGCGGACATCAGCAAGATGTCATCTTCGGAGTGATACAATCGGGGCGTTCGTGCCAAACGACAGCACCGTTGTAGAATAGACATAAGAACAGACCACCCAAACAAACTCTTTGTGTGACGGACTTGATATCCGCGAAAGTTGGACTCGTCGGAATAGACCCGTTCGAACGCGACTCGTTCGAAATCGACCCTTTTCGAAATTGACGTCGTTCAAGCAGAGATCGCCAACAAAGAGATCGTCCAGGAGGTCAATATGTCAGCACTCGCTGATCTCGTGTCGACCGCAACCGCACGCCCGAATCCTCGCGGCTGCGATCTGCCGACATGCCCGGTCTGCTCCGACTCCATGATTGCCGCGGAGGCGTCGGCATATTTGGCTGACAATGCGATCAGCTATCTCTGGACCTGCGACACCTGCGGCTATGGCTTCGTCACCAAGCACTCCGTGAAAAGCCGCTTCGTGTGCAACTGAACGGTCTGCAACTGAACGGCGCCAGGGCGAGAGAGTTCCGCGACGTGATGTCGCGGCCGTTCCGTCGCTGAGGATAACGCGACCGTCGGGCAGGTCGGCAATGCATGATCAGCACAATTTCAAGAGGGCCGGCGCATAGGGCCGGGCTCACAACGAGCTGGCGGCCTTCACCTGAAGCGGCCGTCAGCCGGCGCGCGGGGCGATGTCGCCGCGCGCCCAATCGGCCTTGGTGCGCTCGTAGAATTCCGTGAAGCGCCCTTGTGCGATCGCCGCGCGCATCCCGGCCATCAATTGCTGGAAGTAGGCAATGTTGATTTCCGACAGCAGCGTGGCGCCGAGCGCCTCGCCGGCCTTGATCAGATGATGCAGATAGGCGCGGGCATAGCTGCGCGCCGCCGGCCACGGGCTCTCCTCATCCAGCGGCCTGTCATCATCGGCATGACGCGCATTGCGCAGGTTCACCGGCCCGAAGCGTGTGTAGGCGACGCCGTGGCGGCCGTTGCGGGTCGGCAGCACGCAGTCGAACATGTCGATGCCGCGCCGGACCGACTCCAGGAGATCGTCAGGCGTGCCGACGCCCATCAGGTAGCGCGGACGGTCGGCCGGCAGCACCGGCGCGGTCGCCTCGATCATCTCGAGCATGACCGCCTGCGGCTCGCCGACGGCCAGGCCGCCGATCGCATAGCCGTGGAAGCCGATGTCGACCAGCGCCTGCGCGCTGGCGACGCGCAGTGCGGGCACATCGCCGCCCTGCACGATGCCGAACAGCATGTAGCCTGCCGGCGCACTCTCGAACGCGCGGCGGCAGCGTTCGGCCCAGCGCAGCGACAGCCGCATCGCGCGCTCGATATCGTCGCGCTCGGCCGGCAGCCGCACGCATTCGTCGAGCTGCATCGCGATGTCGGAGTTGAGCAGGCGCTGCACCTCGATGGCGCGCTCCGGTGACAGCTCGATTTTCGCGCCGTCGATGTGCGAGCGGAACGTCACCGCCTGCTCGGTCACCTTGCGTAAACCCGACAGCGACATCACCTGGAAGCCGCCGGAATCGGTCAGCATCGGCCCGCCCCAGCCGGTGAAGCGCTGCAGGCCGCCGAGCGCGGCGATGCGCTCCGCCGTGGGCCGCAGCATCAGGTGATAGGTGTTGCCGAGCACGATGTCGGCGCCGGCCTCGCGGACGTCGCGCCAGTGGATGCCCTTCATGGCGCCGGCGGTGCCGACCGGCATGAAGGCCGGGGTGCGGACCACGCCATGCGGCGTCGTCAGCCGGCCGGTGCGGGCCGCGCCGTCATTGCCGAGCAGTTCGAAATGGTTGGGAAGGTCGCTGGCCGAGGAGCTCATGGCCGGCTTATTGCGTCAGGATGGCCCCCGATTCAACCGCGATGGCGCCGTTTTCGTCCATTTCGGCCGTTGACGGCGGTTCCGACCGCCCCTATGGTCCCGCGCCATGTCGATCTCGACCAAACGCACGACGAAAACCACCAAGACCAAGCCCACGAGGGCCTCGGGAGGCGTGCGCGCGTAGTCGAACTCGATTGCGACCATCTTCGAACCGAAGCCCCGCCTGATGAAGGTCCGGGGCTTTTTTATTGCCCGAATTTCAACCGGAGACTTGAGACGTGTCCCACGATCCCACCATTGCCATCGTCGGCGTGACCGGCGCCGTCGGCGCCGAATTCATCGCCACCCTGGACCGCCGCAACGTCCGCGTCGGCCAGCTCAAGGCGCTGGCGAGCGCCCGCTCGGCCGGCCAGACCCTGACCTTCCGCGGCCAGACCATCGTGATCGAGGAGCTGACCGAACGCTCCTTCGAGGGCGTCGACATCGCGCTGTTCTCGGCCGGCAGCGGCATTTCCAAGAAGTTCGCGCCCATCGCCGTGCGCTCTGGCGCCGTCGTGGTCGACAATTCCTCGGCCTTCCGCATGGATCCGAACGTGCCGCTGGTGATCCCGGAGATCAACGCCCGCCGAATCCGCGACCACAAGGGCATCATCGCCAATCCAAACTGCGCGGCCATCACGGCGCTGGTGCCGCTGTGGCCGATCCATCAGAAGAATCGCATCAAGCGCGTGATCATCTCGACCTATCAGGCCGCCAGCGGCGCCGGTGCGGCGGCGATGGACGAGCTGGTGCAGTCGACCCGCGCGAGCCTCAACGGCCAGGTCTATGCGCCCAAGGTGATGCCGCATCCGTTCGCCTTCAACCTGTTCAGCCACAACACCGCCATCGATCCTGAGACCGGCTACAACGACGAGGAAACCAAGGTCATCAACGAGACCCGCAAGATCTTTGAGGACGAAGGCATCGCCATCGGCGTCACCTGCGTCCGCGTGCCGGTGCTGCGCGCCCATTGTGAATCCATCACCTTCGAATGCGAGAAGCCGATCTCGGAGGACGACGTCCGCCGCATCCTGGCGACCGCGCCCGGCGTGCGCGTGGTCGACGACCGCGCCAAGAACTACTTCCCGATGCCCGTCGACGCCTCCGGCCAGGACGACGTGCTGGTCGGCCGCATCCGCAAGGATCTGTCCGATCCGTCAGGCCACTCGATCGCGATGTTCGTTGCCGCCGATCAGCTGCTCAAGGGCGCTGCGCTCAATGCGGTGCAGATCGCCGAGCTCCTGCCCGAGCGGGCGATGGCGTAGCTCTCAGGGCGAACTTGCAGGGTGGGCCTTTTGCCCACCCTACGGCTCGACGATGCGCTCGTCTGGCTGACGAAACAACAGGCACGCATCGCCATACGAATAGAAGCGATAGCCGCTGCGGATCGCATGCGCATAGGCCGCGTGCATCGTCTCCAAGCCGGCGAAGGCTGAGACCAGCATGAACAGCGTCGAGCGCGGCAGATGGAAGTTGGTCATCAGGATATCGACCGCGCGGAAGCGATAGCCGGGCGTAATGAAGATCGACGTCTCCGCCTCGAACGGCGCGATCGTGCCGTCGGGCTGCGCCGCGCTCTCCACGAGCCGCAGCGACGTCGTGCCGACCGCGACGATGCGGCCGCCCTTGGCGCGCGCCTCGTTCAATGCGGCCGCCGTGTCCGGCGTGAGACTGCCCCACTCCGCATGCATGCGGTGGCCTTCGGTGTCATCGACCTTCACGGGCAGGAACGTGCCGGCGCCGACATGCAGGGTGACACGCTGCAGCCCGACGCCACGCTCGCGCAGCCGCTGCTCAAGCGTCGGCGTGAAATGCAGCCCAGCCGTCGGCGCAGCCACCGCGCCCTCTTTGGCCGCGAACATTGTCTGATAATCTGTCGCGTCCTGCTCGTCTGCGGGCCGCTTGCCGGCGATGTAGGGCGGCAGCGGCGGCCGGCCGAGATCGGCGATCGCTTGGTCGAGCGCGGGCCCATGGAACACAAAGGACAGCGTCAGCTCGCCCTCCTCGCCCTTGGCCTCGACGGTGGCGTCGAGATGCCCGAGCAGGCAGACCTTGCCCTCGTTGCCGAACCGGATCGTATCGCCTGGCGCGAGCTTCTTGGCGGGCCGCACCAGAGCCTGCCAGCGCGAGCCGTCGAGCCGCTTGATCAGGGTCGCCTCGATCTTCGCCTCGGTCTCGCGGCTGATGCGCCGACCGGACAGCTGCGCCGCGATCACCTTGGTGTCGTTGACGACGAGCTGATCACCGGGCTCCAGCCAGTCCGGCAGGTCGGCGACCGTGCGGTCGCGTAGGACACCGTCGCCTTGCACCACCAGCATGCGCGCGGACTCGCGCGGGCTCGCCGGGCGGAGCGCGATGTTTTCGGGGGGAAGACGGAAATCGAACAGGTCGGTGCGCATCGTCGTTCTGGGACGACCATCGGCCCTTCATCCCGGGACGCGTGCGACAGCACGCGTCGCGAAGGATGAAGGCCCGACTGTCTGCCTCATGGTGCGAGACGCGTGCTGCGCACGCGCCTCACCGTGAGGATCGCAAAGTCTAAGCCGCGTCGGCGGCCATGTAGGCCTTCACGATCTTGTCCGGGTTCTGCACCGGCTCGCCGCGCTTGATCTTGTCGACGTTCTCCATGCCCTCGGTGACCTTGCCCCAGACCGTGTACTGCTTGTCCAGGAAGCGGGCGTCGTCGAAGCAGATGAAGAACTGGCTGTCGCCAGAATCAGGATTGGCCGCACGCGCCATCGAGGCGGTGCCACGAACATGCGGCTCGGCGTTGAACTCGGCCTTCAGCTTCTTGCCGGAGCCGCCGGTGCCAGTGCCCTGCGGGCAGCCGGTCTGCGCCATGAAGCCGTCGATGACGCGGTGGAAGACGATGCCGTCGTAGAAGCCCTCACGAACGAGCTCCTTGATGCGCGCGACATGGCCGGGCGCGAGATCGGGACGCATCTCGATCGTGACGGGGCCCTGAGTGGTCTCGAGGATCAAGGTATTTTCGGTCACAGCCATTCTGGTCTCTCGGTTTTTGTAGAATTGACGGGGGTCAGGACAAAGCAAATCCTGGGTCTGAAATGTCGCGGCGCCTTCCCATGTGCGGCCGTCACCCCTCCTGACGGCAATCCGAGCACGACGAGGCCCGCGATGCTGGCCCAGAATAGACCCAATGCGCTTAAAGCTGAAGCCACCGGCCCTGTCGATGTGACGGGGCGGCAGAATCGGCATGCCTCCGCGACGTGGCAAAAGGTTCCTTAAGGCCCGGGGGAACCCGGGCGCGAGACCCGGGCATGCCCCCGCTCTGCCTGCCTACTTGATGTCCGAGGCGACCTGAACCTTCACCATCTTGTCCGGATCGGTGACGGCACCGCCCGACGAGCCCGGAGGCGCCTTCTTGAGCTTGTCGACGACGTCCATGCCCTGCACGACCTCGCCGATCACGGTGTATTGGCCGTTGAGGAAGGACGCATCGCCGAAGCAGATGAAGAACTGCGAGTTGGCAGAATCGACGCTATCGCCCCGACGCGCCATGCCGACGGTGCCGCGCTTGAACGGCGTGCTCGAAAACTCCTGCTTCAGGTTCGGGTACTTCGAGCCGCCGGTGCCATTGAAGTTCTGGCCGTCGCCGGTCTGCGCCATGAAGCCGTCCATGACGCGGTGGAACGGCACGTTGTTGTAGAAGCCTTCGCGCGCCAGCGTCTTCAGTCGCTCGGCATGCTGTGGCGCCAGATCGGTGCGCAGCTTGATGATGACGCGGCCCTTGGTGGTGTCGATGACCAGGGCATTCTGCTTGTCGAGGCCGGCAGGCAGCGACTGGGCCAGCGCCGGCAATGCGAACACGAGAGCAAAGACGAAAGCGAGAGCGCGGATCATGGCAACTCCGATGACATGAGACGATGAGGCGAGGAAGGCACCGCCGGAAGCGGCCGGTGCCCGAAGGATCACTTGAACTTGGCCTTGAGACTTTCGGCCACCGACGGCGGCACGAAATGCGAGATCTCGCCGCCCATGGCGGCGATCTGGCGAACCAGCGTGGCCGCGATCGGACGGACACCCACCGAGGCTGGAACGAACACCGTCTGGACCTGCGGTGCCATGGTCTGGTTCATGCCGGCCAACTGCATCTCGTAGTCGAAATCGGTACCGTCGCGCAGGCCCCGGATCATCATGATCGCACCGGCCTTTTGCGCGGCGGTGACGGTCAGATTGTCGTAGGTCGAAGCCTCGAAGCCGCAGCCCGCCGCGGCTGCGACGGGACCGAAGATCTCGTGCGCCATCGCCAGCCGCTCCTCGGTCGAGAACAGCGGCTTCTTGCCGTGATGCACGCCGACCGCGACGATCAGGCGATCGCAGAGATGAACGGCCTGCCGGACCACATCGAGATGGCCGTTGGTGACGGGATCGAACGAGCCCGGATAGAGCGCAATGCGTTGCATGCGCCCGTCCTATACCGCCCGGAACAGGCCGGCAAGCCGCCGTCAGGCCCGCTGGCGTGGCTGTGATGGGCAAAGAGCGGCCGAGAGACCGCACCGCAACGAAATGGGTTGCGACACCGGGGAGCCGGAACTGTGGTCGGCTACCGCGATTGTTTCATCGGAACTCGGGACACGAAACACGCTCGCGCCGAGACGAAACCAATTCGCCCGTTCCGCGAAGACGTCTCGAAACCCGAACTGATTATCAAATCCTTAACGAACAACGGGCCGAACGGCCCAGACAGGGGACCGTCATGATCAAAGCGCTATCTGCAGTCGCAGCGGCCGGCTTGGTGGCTGCCGGCATCACCCTCCTGCCCGGCTTCGCTCCTCAGGTCGAAGCCAGCGTGCCGCGTCCGCTCGCCAAGGCGGACCGCCTGGACATTCGACCGATCGGCCGCGACTGCTCGCAGCAGGCCTGGCCGAACTTCGAAGCGGGCTGCCTGCGCAGCGCCGGAACCCGGGGGACCATTCGTGAGGCGCGGATCATCGGAGTCGACCGGACGCAGTGAGGAGAGAGCGAATAGCGAATAGCGAATAGCGAATAGCGAATAGCGAATAGCGAATAGCCCGAAACCTGATTCGTCCCTATTCGCTACTCCCTATTCGCCATTCGCCGGCTCGCTCGCCCCGTTGCCGTTCTCGGCCTCCTCGCCGATATGCTCCACCGACACGACATGCTCATCATCGGCGGTGTCGAACACGATGACGCCCTGGGTCGAGCGTCCCGCGATGCGGATGCCGTCGACGGGGCAACGGATCAACTGCCCCTTGTCCGTCACCAGCATGATCTGATCGCCATCCTCGACCGGGAATGAGGCGACGAGCTTGCCGTTGCGGTTGTTGACGGACATCGCGACGATGCCTTTGCCGCCGCGGCCGGTGGTGCGGTACTCGTAGGACGAGGTGCGCTTGCCGTAGCCGTTGACCGAGACGGTCAGCACCACCTGCTCCTGGGCCGACATCTCGACATAGCGTTCCTGCGACAACTGGATCGCGCCAGCGGCCGCCTCCTCGCCCTCGGTTTCGACCGGCTCCTCGGTGGCGGCATCGCCCGACATCGCCCGGCGCATCTTCAAGTACGCCGTACGCTCGTCCGAGGTCGTTTCGACATGGCGCAGGATCGACAGCGAAATCACCTTGTCGCCGCCGGCGAGCGCGATGCCGCGCACGCCCATCGAGGTCCGCCCGGTGAAGACGCGCACGTCGGTGACGGGGAATCGGATGCACTGCCCGCCCGACGCCGTGAGCAGCACGTCGTCACGCTCGGTGCAGATCTGCACGTTGACGATCTCCTCGCCCTCGTCGAGCTTCATCGCGATGATGCCGGAGCGGCGCACGTCGACGAAATCCGACAGCTTGTTGCGGCGGACGTTGCCGCCGGTGGTGGCGAACATCACGTCGAGATTGGCCCAGGAGGACTCATCCTCCGGCAGCGGCATGATCGTGGTGATGCGCTCGCCCTGCTCCAGCGGCAGGATGTTGATCAGCGCCTTGCCGCGCCCGTTGGGCGCCGCGATCGGCAGTCGCCAGACCTTCTCCTTGTAGACCTGGCCGCGCGACGAGAAGAACAGCACCGGCGTGTGCGTGGAGGCCACGAACAGCCGGCTGACGAAATCCTCCTCGCGCGTCTGCATGCCCGAGCGGCCCTTGCCGCCGCGGCGCTGCGCCCGATAGGCCGACAGCGGCACGCGCTTGGTGTAGCCGGCATGCGACACGGTCACGACCATGTCCTCGCGCTGGATCAGGTCCTCGTCCTCGACCTCGCCTTCCTGCTCGGCGATCACGGTGCGGCGCGGCGTGCCGAACTCCGCCTTGATCGCGGCGAGCTCGTCCTTGATGATCCCCTGCACCCGCGCCCGCGAGCGCAGGATGTCGAGATAGTCGTTGATCTCGACCTTGAGCTTGTCGAGTTCGTCGGAAATCTCTTCACGGCCGAGCGCGGTCAGGCGCTGCAGACGCAGGTCGAGAATCGCCTTGGCCTGCTCGAACGACAGCCGGATGGTACCGTCCTCGGCGAGGCGATGACGCGGATCGTCGATCAACGTGATGATGGCCTCGACGTCGCGCGCCGGCCAGTCGCGCGACATCAACGCCTCGCGCGCGGACGCAGGATCGGGCGAGGTCCTGATGACCCGGATGACCTCGTCGATATTGGCTACGGCCACGGCGAGGCCGACCAGGATGTGGGCGCGGTCGCGCGCCTTGTTGAGCAGGAACTTGGTCCTGCGCGTGACGACACGCTCGCGGAACGCGACGAAGATCGTCAGCAGGTCCTTCAACGTCATCGTCTGCGGGCGGCCGCCGTCGAGCGCCAGCATGTTGGCGGCGAAGCTCGTCTGCAGCGGCGTGAACTTGTAGAGCTGGTTGAGCACGACGTCCGGCACGGCGTCGCGCTTCAGCTCGACGACGACGCGGTAGCCGTCGCGGTCGCTCTCGTCGCGCAGGTCGGCAACGCCTTCGACCTTCTTCTCGCGCACCAATTCGGCGATGCGCTCGACCATCGTGGCCTTGTTCACCTGGTAGGGAATCTCGGAGATGATGATCGCCTCGCGATCCTTGCGGATCGTGTCGATCGTCACCTTGCCGCGCATCATGATCGAGCCGCGGCCCAGATGATAGGCCGAGCGGACGCCGGCGCGTCCAAGAATGATGCCGCCGGTCGGGAAATCCGGCCCCGGAATGATGTTGATGAGCTCGTCGATCGTGAGCGCGGGATTGTCGATCAGCGCGATGCAGGCATCGATCACCTCGCCGAGATTGTGCGGCGGGATGTTGGTGGCCATGCCGACCGCGATGCCGCCGGCGCCATTGACCAGCAGGTTCGGATATTTGGCCGGAAGAACCGACGGTTCCTTGTCCGAATTGTCGTAGTTCGGCTGGAAGTCGACGGTGTCCTTGTCGATGTCGTCGAGCAGCGGGATCGCCGACTTGGCGAGCTTCGCTTCGGTGTATCGGTAGGCGGCCGGCGGATCGCCGTCGACGGAGCCGAAATTGCCCTGGCCGTCGATCAGCGGCACGCGCATCGAGAAGTCCTGCGCCATGCGCACCATGGCGTCGTAGATCGACTGGTCGCCATGCGGATGGTATTTACCGATGACGTCACCGACCACGCGCGCGGACTTGACGTATTTCTTGTCGGGCGTGTGCCCCTGCTCGTACATCGAATAGAGGATGCGCCGATGCACCGGCTTCAGGCCGTCGCGCGCATCGGGCAGCGCTCGCGACACGATCACGCTCATCGCGTAATCGAGGTAGGAGCGCTTCATCTCATCGAGGATGGAGACGGGACGAATGTCGGAAGGTCCGCCCGGCTCGCCGGGCTTCTCATCTTCTTTATCGGACAAAGGGGATACCGGTCGGTTTTGACACGCGAAAATCGCTTGGAATCATATAGCGCAGGAGCGTGCCGCAGGCCACCCCCAAGGCGATCCGAAGAGCGCTTTTTCTGCTCGCCTTTCCAGTCACTTAACCGGCTGCCGCGGCCGCCCATGGCAGGCTCCGGGAACCGTTTCGGCTACGGCCCGAAGACGACCTTGTGCATGATACGTCCCGGCAGCAGCGTGAACAGTCCGGCGATCACCAGGGCGCCGGAAAACAGCATGATCATGGCCCGGCGATGGGCCGCCACCCGGTGCCGGTGCGCAGCCCACACCGCCAGCGGCAGCACGGCCAGCGTGTAGATCGACAGCAGGTGGATCGGGCTCCATGGACCGACCAACCGGATGGTGTGAATCCAGAACGAACTGGCTGCAACGGCAACCATGAGCGCGACCCAGATCCAGCCGACCGTTCGATGCGGCACGGTCCCCTTCGGGGCGGCGAACTGAACGAGCCCGAGCGCGAACGCCGTCATCGCGGCGACGGCGTGCAGCTGGACGGCGGGCTCGGCGTCGAGCAGCGGCGCGAAGCTCATGGCAGCCCCCAGAGCTAGATCGCAGCCCGCAGCTCGTGCAGACGTTCCTTGATTGCGTCGACATCCACGCTGCCAGCACGCATCTTGGCTTCGGCTTGGCCTTTCACCAGCCCGCACAGTTCGACGAGCATGGCGTCATGGGCGCATACCGCGTCCATCTTGGTGTAGACGAGATCGTACTCGACGGGCTCCCAGGTCCCAAGATCGGCAAGGTTGTGCTGCATCTGAACCTCGAGGTGATCGAGCGCCGCGGCGAACTTGGCCTCCGCCGTGAGCTTCGCCTCAAATTCATGGAACAGGTCGAATATCTCCTGCCCGCCTCCCCCGGGCAAGCGCGACCGGATGACTTCGATCGCCTCGCGCTCCTTGGCGACCTTGGCATCCTTTCGGCTGCCGGTCTCGAAGAAGGGGACGTCTCCGACCAGCGCCTCGACGAGGTCGTGGACGATGATCATCTTCAGCACGCGATCGATCTCGACCGGTCTTTCGAGATGACGGTGCACGAGCAACGCGAGCAGAGACATGCTCCAGCTATGCTCGGCCACGCTCTCGCGGCGCCCGTCAGACAGCCAGCTGTGGCGCAACTCGCGCTTCAGGCCCTCGGCGAGCCAATAGAAGTCGAGGGTCCTTGCCACAGCCTCCATCATCGTACCAACCTCGCACGATCGCTTGCAGCACCCCGGCCGGCCCCCTCGGATGACCGCCGGCCTGCCGTCCAGACACGGGCAAGCCGGCTCGCATCAGCAGCGTCCGCGCGCGCCTCAGAACGGAATGTCGTCGTCCATGTCGCTGTTGCGTCCGCCACCGCCCGCCGAAGCAACCGCGCGGCGCGGCGGCGCCATCGACGGACCGCTGCTGCCGAAATCACCGCCACCCATGTCATCGGAGAAGCTGCCGCCACCACCGCCCCGGCCATCGAGCATCGTCAGGGTGGAGTTGAAGCCCTGCAGCACGACCTCGGTCGAGTACTTCTCGACACCGCTCTGATCGGTCCATTTGCGGGTCTGCAGCGCGCCCTCGATGTAAACCTTGGCGCCCTTCTTCAAATACTGCTCGGCGACCTTGCAAAGACCCTCGTTGAAGATCACCACGCGGTGCCACTCGGTCTTTTCCTTGCGCTCGCCTGTCGCCTTGTCGCGCCACGTTTCCGACGTCGCAATGCTCAGATTGGCGATCGGCCGCCCATCCTGCGTGCGCCGGATCTCGGGGTCCTTGCCGAGGTTGCCGACCAGAATCACCTTGTTCACACTACCCGCCATCACCACTCTCCCGCGGTTCTCGATCATCGGACCGGCCGTCCACACCGGCCTCACGGCGTCCGGTGGCTAACCCTTCCTCTCGCGGCGGACCCTATACGGTTGCCGCGCGGTCCACCCGCCCTGTCCATTGCTTATCCACATATAGCAGGCGGAAGGCCATTGTTCCAGTTTTGTTCGCGCGCATATGTCTACAACCGTGCGTCGAGTTCCACGGAACTCGATGGAACCGCAAGTTCTCGCAATGGAACCCGGAAAAAGTTCCCTTATTCACGAAAAAGGGATTAACTTTCATTAAGTTAGCCGGCCTCACTTCCTCCTCGGCTGTGGCTTTTGGGAGACGGTATCCAGGGTTGAATCGCGTATATTTGAGGATGGATTGGGGCCGCAAGCGTGGTCGCACCAACTTCACAGACGAGCGTCTCCGGGGACCATTTTGGAGACGCCCAACGCGGGAGACTTGGGATGAAACGAATTTTTCTCGGAGCTGTCAGCTTGATGGTTTTGGGGGCGCTGACGCCGGCGGGAGCCGCCGATCTCGCCGCCCGCCCGTACACGAAGGCCCCGGTGATGGCGCCGGCGCCGCTTCCGACCTGGGCCGGCTTCTACCTCGGCCTGCAGGGCGGCGGCGGCTGGGGCCGCAGCAACGAGACCTTCTTCGGGGCGCCGAATACGGCGATCTTTGCCGGCACCCAGAACTATGACACCAGCGGCGGCTTCGTCGGCGGTGTGGTCGGCTACAACTGGCAGGTCGACAACATCGTGTTCGGTCTCGAGGGCGACTATCACTGGGCCGACATCAACGGCCGGTCGGGCGTCGTCAACGCCGGTCTCGGCGATACCTACTTCACCAGGCTGCGCGGCTTCGGCGACATCAAGGGCCGCCTCGGCTGGGCTGCGGGTCCGGCGCTGTTCTTTGTCAGCGGCGGCGCTGCCGTCGGCGATCTCCAACACCGCTACGACGCAGCGCTCAATGGTGGCGCGGCGAATAGCTTCGCTCAGAACAACTGGCGCTGGGGTTGGACGATCGGCGCCGGCGCCGAGTACATGTTCGCGCCGAACTGGTCGGCCAAGGTCGAATACAACTATCTCGACTTCGGCAAGAGCTCGATTCAGTACAGCGCGGTTCCGGCCAATCGCTCCGAGTGGAGCGACACCGTGCACACCGTCAAGGCGGGCGTCTCCTATCACTTCGGCGGCCCGATCGTGTCGCGCTACTGATTGCACGCAAAAAGCGAATATGTCGAAAGGCCGGCCTCGCGCCGGCCTTTTTTGTGTGCCAGAACCGGCACTTGCCGAGCCGTTGTGTCCTTTGGGTGACGGCTTTTTACGGCGGAAGGAGCTATCAACGTCCGGCGGGTGGGCGTTGGTGAGAGCGTGCGTGCGGGCGTCGGACGTGGTTTGGGGAATGCGATGAGAAGGCTGTTGCTGGGGGCGACAACTTCGCTGGCGCTGGGGATTGCGCCGGCCATCGCTGCCGATCTGCCCGCGCGCACCTTCACCAAAGCGCCTGCGATGATCACGACGATCTATGATTGGAGTGGCTTCTATATCGGCCTGAATGCCGGTGGCGCAGCGGCCCGCACCTGCTGGACCAACAAGGTCAGCTTTGCCGGCGTGGCCGCAACCAACGCGGAAGGCTGCCATGATGCGACCGGCGCGCTGGCGGGCGGCCAGATCGGCTATCGCTGGCAGGCTGGCGGCTGGGTGTTCGGCATCGAAGGTCAAGGCAACTGGGCCAACCTCAAGGGCAGCAACACCAGCCAGTTCGCCCCGGCCGTGACCAACCAGACCAAGATCAACGGCATCGGCGTGTTCACCGGCCAGATCGGCTATTCCTGGAACAACGTGCTCTGGTACGTGAAGGGTGGCGCCGCGGTCGCGGGTGAGAAGTACAACGGCCTCTCCACGGCCACGGGCGTGGTGCTCGACGTGTCCAGCGCCACGCGCTGGGGGGCTGCGGTCGGGACTGGTGTCGAGGTCGGCTTCGCCAAGAACTGGTCGGTCGCAGCCGAATACGAGCACCTGTTCATGGGCAACCGCACCCTCGGCTTCTCGGGTGTTCCCCTTGGAGCCGCGGGCCGGACCGATGCGGTCGGCCAGGACGTCGACATGGCGACGGTCCGCGTGAACTATCGCTGGGGCGGTCCCGTCGTTTCCAAGCACTGACCCTCGAGGGCTGACACTCGGGATCTCACGCGGCGGCGCTTGCCCGGCCTGTCGTCACTCACGCTGTGACACAGCTCCCCCGTCGGCACTGGCAGTCGCCGTCTTTACCCGCGCTTAAGCACGATCGGTACATCCCGCCACGCGGCTCGTCCCGGTCACGAGTTTGGAAAGCAGTCTCCCTTACAACCAGCCACAGGCCACCTTCGCGTGGGCCCGGATCGGAGGGATCCGGAGCGTGGTGTATTGGGACTGGGGAGAGACGAATGCAGAAGACGACCTTGATCTTGACCGCAAGCGCCGCGGCGCTGGGACTGGCGCCGGCCTCGGCGGCCGACTTCGCGACGCGCCCTTACAGCAAGGCGCCGCCGCCGGCCTATGTCACGCCGCTGCCGAGCTGGGCCGGGTTCTACCTCGGCGTCAATGGCGGCGCCGACTGGAGCCACAATTGCTGGACGCTCAACCGCGTCGGCGGCGTGGCGGTCGTGCCGACCCAGTCCGAAGGCTGCCACAACGCCTCGAGCGGCCTCATCGGCGGCCAGGTCGGCTATCGCTGGCAGGCGGCGAGCTGGGTGTTCGGCGTCGAGGCCCAGGGCAACTGGACCGACCTGAAGTCGTCCAATGCGAGCACGGCTGCGCTGGCCGCGGGCATCACCAACACCACCAAGACCGATGCGATCGGCCTGTTCACCGGCCAGGTCGGCTACGCCTGGGGCAACGTGCTCTGGTACGTGAAGGGCGGCGCCGCCGTCACCCACAACAAATACACCGGCACGGCGAATGCGGCCGCGCCCTTCCCGGTCGGCACGCTGCTGGATTCCGCCAGTGAGACCCGCTGGGGCGGCACCGTCGGTACCGGCGTCGAGTTCGGCTTCGCGCCGAACTGGTCGGTCGCCGTCGAGTACGACCACCTGTTCATGGGCTCGCGCGACATCAGCTTCCCGGCCACCGCAACCGTGCTGTCGCGCGTCGATACCATCAAGCAGGACATCGACATGGCGACCGTCCGCGTGAACTATCGATTCGGGGCGCCGATGGGCACGCGCTACTGAAAAAAGCCGCCGCTCGCACGCATTCGGAAAGGCCGGCCGTCGCGCCGGCCTTTTTCGTGTCAACAGCCCGGCAGCGTCGCGGCGTTTTTGTGCTAAATATATGATATATAACGCTTTTTAATTTCTGTGGCGGGCGCGTTACAGCCTCTCCGGGATGCCCTGTGTATGACTTGCCCATCGCTTGTCATTCCAACCTCCCGGGGGAGAATTTGATGAAGAAGTTGCTTGTGATCACGACGGCGCTCGTCGGCATCGCATCCGCCACATCCGCGTCGGCGGCCGACATGGCGGCCCGCCCGTACACCAAGGCGCCGCCGATGGTCGCGCAGATCCTGAGCTGGTCGGGCCTCTACGCCGGCATCCAGGGCGGCGGCGGCTGGGGCACCAGCAAGGAGACCTTCCTCGGCCGCTTCAATGCGCCGGGCTTCCTGGGCACCCAGAACTACAACACCAATGGCGGCTTCGTCGGCGGCGTGGTCGGCTACAACTGGCAGGTCGACAACGTCGTGTTCGGCCTCGAAGGCGACTATCACTGGGCCGACATCAACGGCCGCTCCGCCGTGGTCAATGCCGGCGTCGGCGACACTTTCTTCACCAAGCTGACCAGCTTCGGCGACATCAAGGGCCGCCTCGGCTATGCCGCCGGTCCCGCCCTGTTCTTCGTCAGTGGCGGCGCCGCGGTGGGCCAGTTGCAGCATCGCTATGACGGCGTGCCCGGCAACGTCTTCAGCCAGAACACCACCCGCTGGGGCTATACGGTCGGCGCCGGCGCCGAATACATGTTCGCGCCGAACTGGTCGGCCAAGCTCGAGTACAACTATCTCGACTTCGGCAAGAGCACGATCCAGTACAGCGCTGCGGCGCTCAACCGCTCCGAGTGGAAGGACACCGTTCACACGGTCAAGGCCGGCCTCAGCTACCACTTCGGCGGCCCGGTCATCGCAAAGTACTGATGCCTGCAAACCGACAGGTTCCGAGAAGGGCCGGCGAAAGCCGGCCTTTTTTGTTGCCCTGATGCCACCTTGCCGGCTCGCCACACCCGGAACCAAGTAATTGAGTGACATAGGCTTTCTGGAACTTGGCCGTAAAAACGCGGTTTGGGCGCGAGTGTGTCTTCAGGGTGACGGTAATCCGTACGGAACCGGGCTATAGGAACCTCGTCAACTTGAACGGGTGAGTCTGTTTCGTGCGTAAGCTTATCGGTGCGATGCGGACTTCGAGGAATAAAAATAAACTGGAGACTGGAATGAAGAAGATCCTGCTCGCGACCGTGGCCTTGGCCGCCCTGGCCGCTCCCGCTGCCGCCGCTGATCTTGCCGCGCGCCCGACCTACACCAAGGCCCCGGTTGCTGCGCCGGTGCTGACCTGGACCGGCTTCTACATCGGTGCCATGGGCGGCTACGCCAACGAGAACGCTGACTTCGCGGCTATGAAGGGCGGCTTCGCCGGCGGCACCGTCGGCTACAACTGGCAGCAGGGTGCTGTCGTGTTCGGCCTCGAGGCCGACGCCGCTTGGGCCGACATCAACGCAAACGTCGGCGCGCTCGGTGTCAACGCCGAGTCCAAGATCCGCGACTGGGGCACTGTCCGCGGCCGCATCGGCTACGCCTTCGGCCCGACCCTGCTGTACGCGACCGGTGGTTACGCCTGGGCCGACAACCGCATCTCGCTGACGGCCCCCGGCTTCGCCGCTGCCGACAGCAAGATCCACTCCGGCTGGACCGTCGGCGCTGGCGTCGAGTACATGTTCGCCCCGAACTGGTCGCTGAAGGGCGAGTACCTCTACAAGAGCTTCGGTGGCGAGAACTACACCTTCACCGGCCTTGGCACGCTCACGACCGGCACCCTCAACGTGCATTCCGGTCAGGTCGGCATCAACTACCACTTCTAAGTTTTTGCCTCCGGGCCAACGCACACAGCCTCCGCTCTGCCAGAGCGGAGGCTTTTTCTTTGTGGGATCGTGCACAAACCAGGACGGAACCGGCAGCCTCCTGCCAGTCGCTGCCATTCCCTGAGCGCATTGTTGATGATTCGCTGACGGCACTGGAAATCCAGCTCCGTTCTTCCTACGTTCCGACCATACCTTTTCCCCCTGGCGTCCGATGGCCGGCTTCCGGCGAAACGCGCCTGCAACGATGGCGCGACTCTGCGCCGTGGGACGATCGTCATGGATGAAGTGCTCAAGGCCAAGCAGCGCGCGCAAGCCAACCAGTCGAGCCTGCGGGCCATCACCATCCGCGGCGCCCGCGAGCACAATCTGAAAAACATCGACGTCGAGATCCCGCGCGACAGGCTCGTCGTGTTCACCGGGCTGTCCGGCTCCGGCAAGTCCTCGCTCGCTTTCGATACGATCTACGCCGAGGGTCAGCGCCGCTACGTCGAATCGCTGTCGGCCTATGCCCGCCAGTTCCTGGAGATGATGCAGAAGCCGGACGTCGACCAGATCGACGGCCTGTCGCCGGCGATCTCGATCGAGCAGAAGACGACCTCGAAGAACCCGCGCTCGACAGTCGGCACCGTCACCGAGATCTACGACTACATGCGCCTGCTGTGGGCGCGCGTCGGCGTGCCCTACTCCCCGGCGACCGGCCTGCCGATCGAAAGCCAGACCGTCTCGCAGATGGTCGACCGCGTGCTGGCGATGCCCGAGGGCACCCGCCTCTATCTGCTGGCGCCGGTCGTGCGCGGCCGCAAGGGCGAGTACAAGAAGGAGCTCGCCGAATATCTCAAGAAGGGCTTTCAGCGCGTCAAGATCGACGGCACCTTCCATGAGCTCGCCGAGGCGCCGACGCTCGACAAGAAGTTCCCGCACGATATCGACGTCGTCGTCGACCGCATCGTCGTGCGCCCCGACATCGGCCAGCGTCTCGCAGAAAGCTTCGAGACTGCGCTGAAGCTCGCCGAAGGCCTGGCCGTCATCGAGTTCGCAGACGCTCCCGCCTCGGCCGCGCCGGCGGAGGAGAAGGAAAAAAAGAAAACCGCAAAGATCCACGACAAGAGCGGGCCCGAGCGCATCCTGTTCTCGGAGAAGTTCGCCTGCCCGGTCTCCGGCTTCACGATCCCCGAGATCGAGCCGCGGCTGTTCTCGTTCAACAACCCCTACGGCGCCTGCCCGGAATGCGGCGGCCTGGGGGTCGAGCAGCACGTCGATGCCGACCTCGTCATTCCCGACAAGGACGTCACCCTGCGCAAGGGCGCGATCGCGCCCTGGGCCAAGTCGTCGTCGCCCTATTACCTGCAGACCCTGACCGCGCTCGGCAAGTTCTACAAGTTCACGCTGGACACCAAGTGGAAGGATCTGCCGAAGAAGACGCAGAACGCGCTGCTGCACGGCTCCGGCGACGACGAGATCAAGTTCACCTATGAGGACGGCGTCCGCGCCTACGACACCAAGAAGCCGTTCGAGGGCGTCATCACCAACATCGAGCGCCGCTTCCGCGAGACCGAGAGCGAATGGGCGCGCGAGGAGCTCGGCAAATACTTCAACGACGTGCCCTGCGCCGGCTGCAAGGGTTTTCGGCTGAAGCCCGAGGCGCTGTGCGTCAAGGTCGGCGGCAAGCACATCGGCGAGATCAGCGACCTCTCCGTCAAGGCGGCCGGCGAGTGGTTCGCCGAGGTGCCGAAGCAGCTCAATGCGCAGCAGACCGAGATCGCCACCCGCATCCTGAAGGAGATCCGCGACCGCCTCACCTTCCTGCTCGACGTCGGCCTGAACTACCTGACCCTGGCGCGCTCCTCCGGCACGCTGTCCGGCGGCGAGAGCCAGCGCATCCGCCTGGCGTCGCAGATCGGCTCGGGGCTGACGGGCGTGCTCTACGTGCTCGACGAGCCGTCGATCGGCCTGCACCAGCGCGACAATGCCCGCCTGCTCGACACGCTGAAGCGGCTGCGCGACCTCGGCAACACCGTCATCGTCGTCGAACATGACGAGGACGCGATTCGGCTCGCCGACTATGTGCTCGACATCGGTCCCGGCGCCGGCACCCATGGCGGCCACATCGTCGCCGAGGGTACGCCGACCGAGATCATGCGCAATCCGGCGTCGCTGACCGGCAAATATCTCACCGGCGAGCTCGAGGTCGAGGTGCCGGAGCGGCGGCCGCCGAACCATCGCCGCACCATCAAGGTCGTCAATGCCCGCGGCAACAATCTGAAGAACGTCTCGGCCGAGATCCCGCTCGGCCTGTTCACCGCGATCACAGGCGTGTCCGGCGGCGGCAAGTCGACGCTTCTCATCGACACGCTCTACAAGTCGATCGCACGCAAGCTCAACGGCGCCAACGAGGCCGCCGCGCCGCACGACCGCATCGAGGGGCTGGAGCATATCGACAAGATCATCGACATCGACCAGTCGCCGATCGGCCGCACGCCGCGCTCCAACCCCGCGACCTATACCGGCGCGTTCACGCCGATCCGCGAATGGTTCGCCGGCCTTCCCGAATCCAAGGCGCGCGGCTACGAGCCCGGCCGCTTCTCCTTCAACGTCAAGGGCGGCCGCTGCGAGGCGTGCCAGGGCGACGGCGTCATCAAGATCGAGATGCACTTTTTGCCCGACGTCTACGTCACCTGCGACGTCTGCAAGGGCAAGCGCTACAACCGCGAGACGCTCGACGTCCTGTTCAAGGGCAAGTCGATCGCCGACGTGCTCGACATGACCGTCGAGGAGGCCGCGGAGTTCTTCAAGGCGGTGCCGCGGGTGCGCGACACCTTCGAGACCCTGCGCCGCGTCGGCCTCGACTACATCCACGTCGGCCAGCAGGCCACCACGCTGTCCGGTGGTGAGGCCCAGCGCGTCAAGCTCGCCAAGGAGCTGTCCAAGCGCGCCACCGGCCGCACGCTCTACATCCTGGACGAGCCGACGACGGGCCTGCACTTCCACGACGTCAAGAAGCTGCTGGAGGTGCTGCACGAGTTGGTCGCGCAGGGCAACACGGTGGTCGTGATCGAGCACAATCTCGAGGTCATCAAGACCGCCGACTGGGTCATCGACCTCGGCCCCGAAGGCGGCGACGGCGGCGGCGAGATCGTCGCCTGGGGCCCGCCGGAAGATATCGTCAAGGCGCCGCGCAGCTACACCGGGCAGTTCCTCAAGCCGGTGCTGGAGAAGTCGGCCAAGCCGAAGAAGCGCGGCCGCGGCGCGGCGAGCGAGGCTGCGGAGTAGTTGCCCTCAATTCCCTTGTATCGATCGTCATTGCGAGCGAAGCGAAGCAATCCAGGGCCGCGTACGCGACTCTGGATTGCTTCGTCGCTGCGCTCCTCGCAATGACGCATGTGGTCGATACCGGTTCATCACAGCAAAGCCCGCCGCGCCCTGCAGAGCGGCGGGCTCGATGTTTCTGCAACGAACTCAGATTACCACTGACGGTAATACCCGCTCCGCGTGCCGTTGTTGTTGCCGCGCGGGCCGACGTCGCCCTGGGTCGAGCTCGGGGTCGGGTGGTTGGTGCCGTTGTAGCCGGCGCCCCAGCCCGGGCCGTCATACGGGCCCGGCGCGACGGCGACGTAGCCTTCCTCATAGACCGGCCCTGGCGCCCAGGCGAAGGAGTCGCGGTAGGCATAGGTGCTGGTGACCTGGCCGCCATAGCCGTAGCCGCCCGGCCCGTATTCGCCGGCCGAGGCGCCGATCGTGCCGGCGACCAGCGTGACGGCGGTGAGCGCTGCCAATCCAAACGTGCGTGTCATGAACTTGCTCCGTTGTTCCCAATTCATCGAGGAACAAACCATCGTCATGCCCCGGCAGTTCCGCCACCCGCCACAACATGTGTGCGACACAACGTGGCGCTCACGTTGCCGCGATCAGATGATCCGGAATGCTGGTCGCATCACCTCGCAAGCGACTGGGCGCCCTCTCGGACGACAAACCCGCCGCTCTTGTCGGAGCGGCGGGCTTGATCGACTCACTTCAGCGCGAGATGGCAACTACCACTGCCGGTAGGCGCCGGTCAGCGTGCCGTTGTTGTTGCCGGACGGACCGACGTCGCCCTGGGTCGAGCCAGGGGTCGGATGGTTGGTGCCGTTGTAGCCGTGGCCCCAGGCCACTGGGCCAGCCACCGGACCCGGCGCGTAGGCCGGCGCCGGCGCGGCGCCATACACCGGCTCGGAATCGGAGGTCTGCGCCGGCGGCACCCAGGCCATCGAGTCGCCGAAACGGGCATAGCCCTGCGCGGACGCCGCGGCGGTGCCGATCACCAGCGTGGCTCCGGCCAGCGCGGCCATCTTGATCGTGCGTTGCATGTCTCTCTCCTTGCTTCTGTGCGGGTCAACCACCGCACGGCGCAAGGCGTTCCTGCAGCGCACACTCACAAAAAACGTGATGAAAGGTTGATTGGCCGACGCACCGAGCCCCCCTTGCAGGACTGAGCGAACCCAGCCCTGCAAGAGCTGCCCTGCGGCGCTCAGGCCGCGACGGCGACCGCCCGTGGCCGCGCCACGCCGGTCTTGGTGACTCCCGGCAGCAGCGGCGCCTTCGTGCCGGTCGCATGCGGGAAATACTGCAGCTGCATGGAATGCATGTAGCCGGCTTCCGCGGTCCAGGAGTCGTTCGCCTCGACGATCGGCGTAATCGTGAACAGATCCGGATTGCTCGGCGCAATCGACGTATAGGTCGGGATCGCTGCGCTGAGCCACTCGAGCGGTTTGTAGATCGAGTAGTAGTTGGTGTCCTTCAGGACCGGCGCCGGCGGCGGATAGGTACCGAGAATTCCGTTCAGGTTGGCCCAGGCCATCGGCACGATGTCGTTGCTGTTGACCGCCGCGTAATAGGTGTAGCTCTTTGCGAAGGTCGTCGCGAAGCCCGCGTTCCACATCGTCGGAGCCGCGAAGGTGTGCGGCCACAGCGTGAACGTCAGCGACGAGTTCAGCTTCGGCAACTGGTCCTGCAGCCACGCCGTCGCCACCACGGCGAGCGCGCCGCCGAGACTGTGCCCGGTCACCATCAGTTGCAGGTTCTGCTTGGACGCAAGGCCGCGCAGATAGTCCAGCAGCGACAGGTCCGTCGTGGGATCGGTGAGCGCGATGACCAGCGCCAGCGCGTCGTTGATTCCGGCGCTGATCTGCAGCGGCGCTCCGGCCTGCTGCGGATAGAGCCACGGCACCTGGAAGACAGCATCGGCATCGGCGAGCACGTTCTCGAACGCGCCGGCGACCGAGCCATCGACATCGGTGCCGCGGAACGCCACCGCGTAGCTGCCGTCGCTGCCTTGCGCGACATAGGCGAGCACGCCGTTGTTGACCGCCGGGCCCCAGCATAGCGACCACGGACCGTTCGCCGCACCCGACGGGACGGACTTCAGCATCGCCACGAAATCGCTCGGCTGAACCACATCGAGCGCGTCGTCGATATAGGCGAAGTAGGACAGATACGCTGCAGCAACCTTGTTGAGGGCCATGTGAAATCTCTCTGGCTTGAATGATGAAAACAATTTCGATCAAATCGGGCAGGCAGACCATGATCCGCCGGCCCACCGGGATGATAGACCGCGTTATCTCCAGGTGCACATCACAACATGTTCAACCCCTGATCATCGAACGTCACCGTGGAGCTGCGACACGCAATGATCGCATCTCATTGCGCGCCGCCCCTCCCATTGCTATGGCGCAGGGCTGTCGCAGGACGACACGCCTCGACGATCATCAACTCCTCGCCACGCTCACCTCGCGCGATGCCCTACTCTCTCGTCATCTTTGATCTCGACGGCACGCTCGCCGACAGCTTCCCGTGGTTTCGCACCCACGTGAACGTCGTCGCGCAGCGCTTCGGCTTTCGTCAGGTGAAGGACGAGGACATCGACGGGCTCCGCCATGCCTTGACCCGTGAGATCCTCGATTTCCTTCAGGTGCCGCGCTGGAAGCTGCCCTTCATCGCGCGCCACGTGCGCCAACTGAAGACGGCGCATGCAGCGAGCATCCCGCTGTTCGCAGGCGTCGACATCATGCTCGACACCCTTGCCGCGAACGGCACCATGCTCGCATTGGTCTCGTCGGACAGCGAGGCCAACGCGCGGCAGAAGCTCGGATCGCGCGCCGGGCTGTTCGCCGATTTCGATTGCTCGGCCTCGGTGTTCGGCAAGGCACGGAAGTTTCGCCGGGTGCTGAAGCGGCTGCGCGTCGACCCGGCAGAGGCCATCGCGATCGGCGACGAGACCCGCGACATCGAGGCGGCGCGTGCCGCCGGCATCGCCTTCGGCGCGGTGACATGGGGCTATGCCGCGGAGCAGGCGCTGCGCGACCACCAGCCGGAGATGCTGTTCACCCGGATGGACGAGATCGTGGAGCGGTTGGTGGTGCCCGCCAGACGAGATTCGTAGCCTGCATCAGCGCCGCCGGCGACATGCAGGGATAGTGACGAGCCTCGATAACCTCACCGCGTCATTGCGAGCGCAGCGAAGCAGTCCAGAGTCTTCGCGCGGCCTCGATTGCTTCGCTGCGCCGCTGCGCTCGCAGTGACGGAGGCTGCAGATGCAACTCCATTTCCGCCACCGGCGGACCTGCTCACCGCCGCAGGAACGCGCCGAATGCGCGCGGACCGTCGCCGACCTTGATCTCTCCGGTGACCTTCAGCGCGGCCACGTCGATGACGCTCAGAATGTTGCTCTCCCAATTGGCGACGATGACGCGCTGGCCGTCGGCGGTCGCCTCGATGCCCTCCGGATAGTCGCCGACGCTAATGCGCTTGAGCGGCTGCAGGCTCGCCAGGTCGAACACGCTGACCGTGCCGTCATACTGGTCGGTGGCGAAGCCCCTGCCCTGCGCCAGCGCCACCGCATAGGGCCGCAAACCGGTCTTGACCCGGCCGATCTCGCGGCGCTCGGCGAGGTCGATCACCGAGACGTCGTTGGAGGCGACATTTGCCGTGTAGGCGCGCTTGCCCTCGGCGTCGATGGTGACACCGAACGGCCGCGTGCCGACCTTGATGGTCGCAAGGCGCTGGCGCGTCGCCGTGTCGATCACCGAGACCATGTCGTCATCGCGGTCGGCGGAGAGCAGCAGCTTGCCGTCTTGTGTCACCGCAAGCCCCGACGGCGAGGCGCCGACCGCGATGCTGCCGGTCACGGTCCGGGTCTTCGCATCGATCACGCGGATTGCGGCGTTGTACCAGTCTGCGACGTAGACCGTCGAACCGTCCGGCGTCACGGCAATGCCGAGCGGCCCGCCACCGACCTCGACCCGTCCAACCACCTTTCGCGCGACAGCGTCGACGACGCTCACGCTCTTGTCGTCCGGGCTCGCCACATAGGCGAAGCGTCCGTCGGCAGCCACCGCGACGCCGGCCGGCTTGCCGCCGATCGGGATCGTCGCCACCGGCTTCGAGGTCGCGAGGTCGACGATCGTCAGATCGTCGCTGAGCTGGTTGGTGACGAAGGCCTCCTCGGCATGGGCACTGGCGCAGCAGACGAGCAAGGCTGCGAGCAGAAACGCTCGAATAGGATCTGGGAGACGATGAGTGGTGCAGCGCCTTGCCTTGTACCCACCTCGCCCCGCTCTTGTCCGCCGTAGCTCGCAGAGCGAAGGCGGATGCGGGGCCGCGACGAGCTTCGCTCGCGCTGAGAGGTCGGATTGCATCGCCAGATGCAATCCGGGTGAGGGGGCACAGGTCCCACCACCCACACCACCCGTTCGGCAGCCCCTTACCCCAACCCTTTCCCCGTAAGAACGGAGAGAGGGAGCGCAGCGCTGACTTGGCGACATGGTCGTATCCAATCAGCTCCCGCTTTCCACCTTCTTCTTCAGTCCTTCGAGCCCGCCCTTGTACAGGCCGGTCACCGCATTGACCGCGGCCTCGTCGTTCAGCTCCGGTGGCGGATCGTTGTTGGGGAAGCCGCGGTAGAACGCGCCGGTCCATTCGACCACGCTACCCTTGCCGTCCGCGCTCGGCGTCACCGCGATGGTCGACGAGTAGTTCGTCACCGGCAGCACCTTCACGTCGACGGCGGTGATGCGGTACGAATAGCTCATCTTCTCGGCGTCGTATTTGTAGAGCTCCTCGTCGACGGTAGCGCCGCCCTTCAGGGTCAGCTTGCGCGTGGCGCCAATCTCGTTGCCCTTGTCGCCCGCGGTCTTGTCGACCACGCCGAGCCAGCTCATGTCCTGGAAGTTGCCGATCACGGCCCACACCTTGGCGGGCGCGGCGTTGATCTCGACGTGCTCCTGCACCTTGCGCCGGGTCGGACCATGCGCATCCGCTGTGGTCAGGGCCGTCGTTGCGATCGCGAGCGCCGCCGTCACGGCCAGCGCCTTGCCGAACACCATCCTCATGTCGTTTCCTCAGTCACTCTCATTGGCCGGCGCATCCGGCGCACGGCGGCGCATCTTTGCACCGCTCCCGATTGTTGCAACAAAAAAGACCGTGTCGTGGCCGATCAATTCGCGCCGCAGCAGCGCTTGTATTTCTGGCCGGAACCGCAGGGACAGGGGTCGTTGCGGCCGACCTTGCCGAACGACGCGAAGGGATTGGGCTGCCGGGCGAAGCTGGTGGACGCGGGCAGCGGAGCCCCGCTCTGCCGGTATTGATGCAGCGTCAGCACCGCCTCGCGGATATTCTGGGGCGCGTTGCGACTGAGATTTCGATATTCGACGGGATCCGGGTTCTCGTCGAGAGTTGCACCGATCATCATCATCAGACCGACCGCAGCCATGGCGACTTCGCCGCCCACCCGCTCATACGCATCGAACCTGTCACGACGCAGGTTCGTGGCCGCCGCGAAGCCGTCGATCCACAGCTCCCAGACGACCTCGCCGTTGAAGCCGTCGATCGGAAAGCGCGGCTGGTACTGCTCCGGATGATGCGCGAGCGTCAGCGCGATCTCCCGGTGATAGTCCATGACCAGCCCGAGCACCTCGTTGGCATGGTCGATGCCGGTGAACACGGAGCGACGGCCCTTGCCGAGCCCGAAGGCCGCCGCGAACCATTCGCCCGGCGGAATCGGCTCAGGGAGCACGAGCAGGCCGGCGATGAAGCCGTCGAGCTCCTCCAGCACCATGGCGCGATCATCCAGGGCCAGGAGCGCCTGTTCGAGCTTGTCGTGGCGACCGATCTGCTCCGGCATGCAGCCCCTCTTCCTTCGCTCCTGTCACGTTCCGAGTCGCCCGACGGGCACGGCGCGCACATGGCCGAGCCACGACGCGGCCGTTTTGACACCAAAACGGCCATGCGCGCAAAACCTAAATTTGCGCACGGGATCAGCGGCATCACCCTTGTCCAGTCCTGCCGTGAAAAATATTCCTGTTTCGCCATTTCGGAATTTCTGTTTTCCTGCATGCGTCCTGTCCTCACGAGAGGGGCGCTTCGCGGTCGTCACGGGCGTGGAGGGCGGGATGCGATGGACGTCACGGGCCCGGCGCTTTTGCGCAGACGACGGGTTTTGTGGCGGACGGCGAAATCGTGTGGTCCTGACCTCCCGACGCTGAGGTCAAGTGGGTGTCGATGCCTTCAAGGCGTCGCGCCGATGACGGTGGCCAGAAGGCCCGGCGCACCGAGGAGAGCGCGTATAAGCCGGTAGAAACCGTCGCGCAGGGAAGGCCGGTTGTTCGGCCAATCCTGTGGTTCCTGCCGCCTGCATTTTTTTTCGCAGGCGGGCCATGGGTGCGGCCTGCACCCGGCCTTCCCTGCGCCCTCTCACTGAGGAGGGCGGAATGAACGTCAAAGCTCGGGTGCACCTGGCACGGCGAGAACGCGAAGTCATGTCTCTCCGTCATCGCGAGGAGCAAAGCGACGAAGCGATCCAGAGTCCTCGTGGGATCCTGGATTGCTTCGCTTCTGTTCAGCCCGGTGACATAGCTGACGGGTGTTCGGGGAGATGGTTGATACTTCAAAATCGGCTCGATTCGTCAAGCAGAGGGGCGAGCGATGCCGTGGCGAGAGGTGTCTGTCATGGACCAGCGACGAGAGTTTGTGATGCTTGCCAAGCAGGAAGGGGCGAACCGGCGGGAGCTGTGTCGGCGGTTCGGCATCAGCCCTCAGACGGGCTACAAATGGATCCAGCGGCATGACGCTGGGGACACGGCGCTGGCGGATCGGTCGCGGCGGCCTCATCGAAGTCCGGAGCGCACCGCGGCTGCGACCGAGCAGCAGATTGTCGCATTGCGCGATGCTCACCCGGCCTGGGGCGCGCGCAAGCTCGCACGGTGTCTTGAGCGTGATGGTCAAGCTGTCCCGGCGATATCCACCGTGCACACCATCCTGCGCCGCTACGATCGAGTGGTCGAGCCTGCAGGCGCGCCCGGACAGCCCTACACGCGGTTCGAGAAGGATGCGCCCAATCAGCTGTGGCAGATGGACTTCAAGGGGCACAGTGCGCTGGAGAACGGTGTGTCCTGTCATCCGCTGACAGCGTTGGACGATCACTCCCGCTTCTCGTTGTGCCTGGCGGCTTGTGACAACGAGCGCGGCTCTACGGTCAAAGGACATTTGGAGACGACGTTCCGCCGTTATGGACTGCCGGATGCGATGTTCGTCGACAATGGTGGCCCCTGGGGATTTACCCTCGAAGACCCCTGGACCGCGTTGACGGTCTGGCTTCTGAAGCTCGGCGTTCGAACGATCCACAGCCGGCCCTACCATCCTCAGAGCCGCGGCAAGAACGAACGCTTCCACCGTAGTCTGAAGGCCGAGGTGTTTGCCTTCAGGCGCTACCGTGATCTTCCCGATGTCCAGCGGGCACTCGACGGATGGCGCTC